>NZ_CP132910.1:3475000-4075000 GCF_030846775.1 Geothrix sp. 21YS21S-2 | reverse complement strand
GCAGCCCGAGGAGCCGGAAGAAGACCATGCTACTTGCTCCCGTCCAGGGCCAGGCCCCGGATCTCCACGCCGGCGGCCAGGTAGTAGCGCACGGAGGCCGCCTTCGACGAGGGGCCCTTCCAGACGCGCAGGAGGTTGGCGCCGGTGCCCGTGGTGGTGGCGGAGGAGGTGAAGTCGGCCCCCACCATCCAGTCCTTGACCCTGGCATGCGCGATGAGGCGCAGGCCGGCCAGGGCGGCGGCGGTGTCCGGCATCACGGCGAAGGGGGCCTGGTTCATGTTGCCGACGGAGAACTGGCCCTGGTTGACGGCCAGCACCGCGCTGCCGGAGGCGATGGGGCGGGCCACGTAGAGCCGGTTGAAGGTCGTGTCGTAGGCCAGGGAGGCGTAGGCCGGCGTGGTGGAACCGTCCCACAGGAGGGTGCTGCCGCCCACGAGCACCTGGGTGTTGTACTGGAACGAGGACCCCGAGGAGAGCCGGAGACGCGGCCCGGAGTTGAGCACGCCCAGGGTGTCGGGCACCGTCGCCCCGCTGCGGAAGAACCCGATCAGGTTGCCCGAGCCCGCCGCGGCGATGGCCGCGCCCCCGGTGTCCTGGGAGACGGTGCTGTCCAGGTAGCTGCCCGCGCCGGCCACGCCGCCCGAGCCGATGGCGCCGGGGCTGTTGACGATCCAGATGCGCCAGGCGTTGCTCGAGCCGGTCTCCAGCACGTAGAGGGTGCCGGTGGAGGTGTCGACGGCGGCCTGGGAGAACACGCTCGACGAGAGCCGGTCGGAGCTGGTGTTGCCCAGGGTGAAGGTGACGATGTCCGTGGTGGAGCTGAGGGTGCCGTTCTGGGTGCTGGCGTTGTTGACCCGCACGACGCTGCCGGTCTCGGAGACGAGGTACAGGCTGTTGGTGCTGGGGTTCAGGACCATCCCGCCCCAGGCCAGGGTGCCCAGGTTGGTGATGACGTCGGCCTTGATGACCCGGGCCGCGGCGGGGGCGGTGCTGTCCGCCGCCAGGTTGGCGATGGTGTTGACGTCGTCCCACGCCAGCACCTGGTGGCTGGCGTTGTCGTAGACGTAGAGAGGCGTGGTTCCGGTGTCGCCGGGCTTGGGATCCACGCACGCCAGGGTGCCCAGGAGCGCGAGGATGGCGAGGAGGGCTGAGGTCAGGCGGGATCGTGTCATGCGGGCTTCCGGGGCGCTACTTGGCGAACAGGGCCTTCAGGTGGGCGTTGAGGTTCTTGACGGTATCACCGTCGCACCCGGCGTCCACGGCTCCCCGCGAAACGGCCAGGGCCAGGTTCTTGACCGCCTCCGGGCCTTCGCCGGCGACGAGCTGCTGGTTGGCCTTGGCCTGGAGGCGGTGCACCATCTCGTGGTGCTCCGGCGGCAGGGCGCCCTTGGCGGTCTGGACGATGCGCTGGGTGAAGTTGGTGAGCTTGGCCAGCCGGACCGGATCCTGGGCGGGGACCATGGGCTTGGGCGCGGCCGGGGGCGGCCGCAGCTCGACCCGCACGGGCATCTCGGGCTCCGCCGGCAGCTGCGGGGGCTCCGGGGCGAGGCCCATGGGCTCGGTGACCGGGTGGACCTCCGGCTCCGGGGGGGGCGGCGGGGGCGGGAGGGGGGCCGGGAGGGGCTTTTCCGCCACGGGCGCGGGCTTGCCGGGCACCTCGGGGCGCTTGCCGCTGCGCACGCCCCTGAGCACCACGTGGCCGCCCATGACGAGCCCGTAGAGGTCCTTGGCGATGTTGAGGACGGGCTTCTCCAGCACCTCGGCCAGCTCGGCGACGGTGTAGTAGCCCGTGGCCAGGGTCAGGAGCCGGGCCTCCCGGGGGTTCACGCCCGAGGGCGTCTCGCCGGGGAGCAGCGTGGTGTGGGGGTGCAGGTCCAGGGAGGGGATCTTCTGGCTGATGACCCGCCATTCGTCCATGCGGCGGTGCATCTCCATGAGGATGGAAGGGTTCGGCTTGGTGATGGTCACCTCGACGCCGCCGTCGTTCTCCTCGAAGTGGTAGTGCCCGTCCAGCCAGAGCGCCACCTCGTAGATGGCGTCCAGACCCTCGCAGTCGTTGGAGACGGCGTGGACGATGCGACCGTCCTTCAGGTAGATGCGCGCCTTGTGGAACTCCTCGGAGACATGGAAGCAGCCGGTCTTCCCACCCTGGCTCACCAGCTGGATGATATCCGGCAGGGGCGCCTCGCGCATTGAACCTTGGATAAGACCCTGGGACATGGAGATCCCCTCTCTCATAAGTGTATGCTTGGACAAAATCCTAGCATGATCCCCCGCTGGGTGCTCCCGGTGCTTGGATGCCGCGAGCCTTCCGCAGGTTCCCCGGGGGCGGGGGGACACTTCTGAAATACAATCATCTTTTCGGGATCTGCCGTGACCACACCTTTTTCATCGATCGAAACGGCCATCGAGGCCATACGCCAGGGCCGGATGGTGGTTGTCGTGGACGACGAGGACCGGGAGAACGAGGGCGACCTCACCCTCGCGGCCGAGCACGTCACCCCCGAGATCATCGCGTTCATGGCCACCCACGGCAGGGGGCTCATCTGCGCCACCCTGGAGGGCCCGCTCCTGGACCACCTCCACATCCCCCAGATGGTCCAGGACAACACCAGCCCCTTCGAGACCGCCTTCTGCGTGAGCGTGGAGGCCCGGGAGGGCACCTCCACCGGGATCTCCGCCCACGACCGCTCGCGCACCATCAAGGCGCTGGTCGCCCCGGGCGCCAAGCCCTCGGACTTCGTCAAGCCCGGCCACGTGTTCCCCCTCCGGGCCAAGCCGGGGGGCGTCCTCGCCCGCACCGGCCAGACCGAGGCCTCCGTGGACCTGGCGCGCCTGGCGGGCCTGCACCCCTCCGGCGTCATCTGCGAGATCATGAAGGACGACGGCACCATGGCCCGGGTGCCCGACCTGGTGCCCTTCTGCGAGAAGTTCAACCTGCCCCTGGTGACCGTGGCCGCCCTGGTGGCCCACCGGCTGCGCGTGGACCCCATCATCCGGCGCGTGGGCACCACGGTGCGCGAGACCGCCTGGGGCACCCTGAAGGTGCACCGGTTCGAGAGCCTCCTGGACGGCAGCCAGCACTTCGCCTACGTGCTGGGCGAGGTCGAGGGCGGTCCGGCGCCCCTGGTGCGGGTGCACCAGGAGACCCTCCCGGACGACCTGGACGGCTTCGGCAAGCTCACGCCCACGCCTTTCCACGAGGCCATGGACGCCATCCGCTCCGAAGGCCGGGGCGTGCTGGTCTACCTCCGCCGCCCCGGCACCGACCCCGAGATCCCGCCCCAGGCCCCCCTGAGCGACCGGGATGTGGGAGTAGGCGCTCATATCCTTGTATCCCTTGGAGTTAAAGAAATGCGGCTCCTGAGCAGGGCGGAAAAGAAGTATATTGGTCTCCGGGGCTTCGGCCTCGACATCGTCGGACACGTTCATCTGGACGCCCATTGATTAGTACACAATTCCTCCGAGACTCTCCGTTGTTCAGGGACCTGGACGAGACGGAGCGCGCCCAGGTGCTCATCATCGGCCAGGTGCGAAGCTACCGGGCGGAGGAGGTCATCTTCCGGGAAGGCGACGCGGGGGACGGACTGTACATCGTGATCGACGGCACCGTGCGCATCTCCAAGCACACGGCCACCGGCGAGGAGGCCCTGGCCATCCTCGAGCCCAACGCCTTCTTCGGCGAGATGGCCCTGGTGGACTTCTCCACCCGCGCCGCCGACGCCGTGGCCAACGTCCCCAGCGAGGCCTTCTTCATCCCGCTCCGGGAGTTGCGCACCCTCATCGAAGCCAACCACGGCATCGCCCTGAAGGTGCTCTACGCCCTCTGCGAGGTGCTCACCCAGCGCCTGCGCGACACCAACGAGCGGTACATGACCGTGTTCACGCTTGCCCAATGGGGGGGAGGCATGACCCAGGACAACCTGTTCCCCATTCCCTGAGCCGGACCCAGCCGGCCGCTTCACGAACCATGAAGGAGATCCATGTCAGATCTAGTCAAGCACATCACCGACGCCGACTTCCAGCAGACCGTCGCCACGGGCGTCACCCTCGTGGACTTCTGGGCCCCCTGGTGCGGCCCCTGCCGCATGATCGCTCCCATCCTGGATGAGCTGGCGGGCGAACTCCAGTCCCAGGCCCAGATCGTCAAGATCAACGTCGACGAGAACCCCGTCGTCGCCGGCCAGTTCGGGGTCATGTCCATCCCCACCCTCCTGCTCTTCAAGGACGGCAAGAAGGTCGACCAGAAGGTCGGCGGCCAGGCCAAGCCCGCCCTGAAGGCCTTCATCCAGCAGGCCCTGTAGGACGCCTCCGCGCTGGCGGGGAAACCCCGTCAGCGCGGGTCCTTCTTGTTGAGGACGAGCCTGATCTCGTTGCCCCTGGCGTTGTGCACCACCTGGTCCATGACCAGGAGGATCAGCGGAAGGCCCCGGCCGCACTGCTTGTTCAGGTCCACGTCGGAGAGGGTGGAGACGGTCGTCGTGTCGAAGCCCGGGCCGCCGTCGCGCACGGTCACCGTGAAGCTCTCGGGGGAGAGGACGCTCTCCACCTCGATGAGGCGGTGGGCGTAGCGGGGGTCGGCGAGGCGCTGCTGGAGCTGGGTCGCGTAGGCGTCGGTCTCCGCGAAGATGTCGCCCTTCAGGCTGGAGTCCAGCTCGAGGCAGCCGTGCTCCAGGGCGTTCACCAGCGCCTCATGGAAGGCCATGGCGATGACGTCCACGTTGGAGGCCTTGGCGAAGCCCATGGGCACGAGGCGGTCCGTGAGGTGGGAGACGAGGCTGGGAATGTCCAGTTCCCCGGCCAGGGTCTGGAAGGAGCGGCGCTCCTCGGTCATGCCCCGGAGGCCCGTCTCGGCCAGGCGGATCTCCCGGTGGAGGTCCACCAGATGGAAGACGCTGTTGACCAGCTCGCGGATCGTCAGGGGCTTCTGGAACAGGTTGGAGGCGCCCATGCGCATGGCCCGGATGGCGTAGTCCAGGCTGGCCTGGCCCGTCATGAGCACCACCGGCAGGCCGGGCCGGGTGGCCTTCACGCGGTTGATGACGTCGAAGCCGTCCATCCCCTCCATGTTGATGTCGGAGATGACCAGGTCGAACAGGGGCGAGGCCGGGTCCTCCAGCAGGTGCAGCGCGCGGTCCCCCTCGGAGAAGGCGTGGACCTTCATCCCGAAGTGCGTCAGGGCGTCGCCCACCATCCCCAGAACGGCCACATCGTCGTCGATCAGGAGCACATTGGGGGGAAGCGTGGTCATGGGCGGGACTCCGGGATGGCCGACGATACCTTATCGGGGAGGGGGTAGGCAGTTCTTGAGAATCGTTACGGTTTTTTCTAAAGAACCGGCGAGACCCTCCGGATAGGGTACCGGCTTCCCGGCCTGGGCGGGACGCAAAGAAGCGCCATCCAACAGTTCGGTTGTCCGTTCGCTCAGCCGCTCAAGCGGGACGACCTCCACGAGCCCGGCCTCCAGCAGGGGGACCACCAGGTCCTCGAAGTTGGTGAAGCCCGGCCCCACCAGCGTCGGCAGGCCCCACCGGACCGGTTCCAGGGGATTGTGGCCGCCGTGCCAGGCCCAGCCCCCGGCCACCAGGGCCAGCGTGCCTTCCCGGTAGGCCGAGGCCAGGTCGCCCAGGGTGTCCAGCAGGAGGATGTCGCAGGCCTCCCAGGCCTCGGCCTTCTGGGGCCAGACCTCGGAAGCCCGGCGGAAGGCCCGGCCCGCCAGCAGGGCCGCGGCCTCCGGGAAGCGCCTGGGCTGGCGCGGGGCCAGGATGAGGCGCAGGTCCGGATGCCGCGCCCTCGCGGCCTCCCAGGCACCCAGGACCACCTCCTCCTCGCCTTCCACGGTGTTGCCGGCCACCAGGACGGGGCTGGCCGCCCAGGCCCGGCGCAGGTGCGCCCAGCCCGCGTGCAGGGAGCGCGGCGGCGGAAGGTCGGCCTTGAGGTTGCCGCCCAGTTCCACCCGCGGCGCCCCCAGTTCACGGAACAGCGCGGCGCTCGCCGCATCCCGGGCTGCCACCAGGGTCAGGCGCGAGGCGGCCCGGGCCATCCAGGGCCCGCCCCGGCCGAGGCTGCGCCGGGTCAGCCTGCCGTTGACCACGCACCGCGGCACGCCCAGCGCCTCCAGCTCCCGCAGCAGGTTGGGCCAGATCTCAGTCTCCAGGCTCACGAAGGCCCCGGGCGGCACCTTCAGGAAGGACGCCAGCCCTTCCGGGTCGTCCAGGGGGAAGGCGCCCCCGGTGACCCGGCCCGTGCCCCCGTCCCACCCCGGCAGCCGCCGGGCCAGGAGTGCCATGCCGTTGGCGGTGCCGGTGGTCACGTGCACGTGATGCCCGCGGTCCCGCAGCACCGCGAGGATCCCCTCGGCCAGCACCAGCTCGCCCACGCTCACGGCGTGGAGCCACAGCCAGCCTTCCGGAAGGTCCGCCGGGGCCGCGGCCTCCAGGCGCAGGCGCCAGTCCGGGGGCAGCCCCCGGGAGAGGGCCCGGGCCACGGCGCCCGCGAGGGCGACGGCCCCCAGATAGCTGCTGTCCACCAGGTCCATGGCTCCAGTCTGCCATGATTGAGGTCGCCAACGAAAAGGTCGCAGATGCTCGAAGTCCTACTGGTCACAGGCCCCCTCGGTTCGGGAAAGACCACCGTCGTGAACCGGCTCCTCAAGGCCGAGCTCGCGCGCGGCGGCAGGGTCGCGGTGCTCATCAACGAATTCGGCTCGGTGAGCGTGGACGGCATCCTGGTGGATGCGGAGCGCCCCGAGCTGGCCGGCATCGCCAACCTGGTGGACGGCTGCGCCTGCTGCAGCCTGAAGGCCGACGTGGTCAAGGTGCTGGCGGACTGGGCGGCCCTGCCCGACGGGCGCCGCCCCGGGCGGGTGGTGCTGGAGACCACGGGCCTGGCCGACCCCACGGACCTGGTGGACCTGGAGGAGGACCCGGCCCTGGGGGACATCCGCCTCGCGGGCTGCCTCACGGTCGTCTCGGCCCTGGCCCCGCTCGGGCATCTGGAGCAGAAGGCCCTCCTCCGCCGCCAGGCGGCGCTGGCGAGCCTGGTGTACGTGAGCAAGGCCGACGCGGACCCCAGCATGGCCCTGGCCTGGGAGAGCCAGCTGCGCGCCGCCTTCCCCCGCCACGCCATCTGGCGGACCCGCATGGGCGCGGCCCCGGAGGGCTGCCCCGATCCCTGGGAGGGCGTGATCCCGCCGGCCCCGGCCCCGGCGGGCGCCCCGAGCTTCGCCCAGGCCCGGGCCCTCACCCTGCGGTGGGACCACCCGGTGGACCCCGAAGGCCTGGAGGCCCTCCTCCTGCGCCGTCCGGACCGGGGGGAGGTGCTGCGGGCGAAGGGGGTGTGCGCCTTCCAGGGGTGGCCGGCGCGCAACGACGGCAGCGACCGCTGGGCCTTTCAGCTGGCGGACGGCCGGCTCGAGATCACGCCCCTGCCCGCCCTGGCCGGCGGCGCCCTGGCCCCCATGGCCGCCGTGGTGATCGGCCTGGAGCTGGACCGTTCGGCTTGGAACCGGCAATTGCGGGTCCTGGAACGCCCGCCGGCGGGGGCACGGAGGAAGGTCGCCCTGTGATGCGTAGTAGACTGGCCCCGCCGCCCGGAGCGTGCCAGGGCGGAGAAATCCAACCCGGCCATCGAGGAGAAGATGTCCTTGATTCGGAAAACCAGGCTCCCCGAGAATTGACGCTGCCCATGTCCCGCCTCGCCCACCACCTCGCCCGCGCCCTGGCCTTCCTGGCCGCGGCGGTGCTCCTCGGGGTGGCCGCCAACCACTTCGCCGCCCCCAGCCGGAAGCTGGCCTGGCTGGGCCGGACGCCCACCGAGCCCGCGGCTCCGCCCGCGGACCCGCCCGCGGACCCGCCCGCCCCTGAACCGGCCCCCGGGCCCGTGCGGACCGCACCCCGGGCCGCGGATCCCTTCCATCCCTCCTCCACCCAGGCGGTGCGCGAAATCAGCTCCGAGGTCGCATGGTCCGCCTTCGGCCGCCGCATTCCCTTCCTGGACGCGCGGCGCACCTCCGATTTCGAAGAGGGCCACGTGGCCGGGGCCTGGAGCGCCCCGGTATGGGAGTCCGACTGCGACCGGCGCATCACCGAGTTCGAAGCCCGGGCCAACCCCGGCATGAAGGACCCCGTCGTGATCTACTGCACCGGCGGCTGCGAGGACTCCAAGCTCCTGGCGGCCAAGCTCCAGGGCCTGGGCTACCGGAACCTG
Organism: Geothrix sp. 21YS21S-2; assembly: GCF_030846775.1. Lineage (NCBI taxonomy): Bacteria > Pseudomonadati > Acidobacteriota > Holophagae > Holophagales > Holophagaceae > Geothrix > Geothrix sp. 21YS21S-2. The sequence goes on along the minus strand of NZ_CP132910.1, from coordinate 4,066,792 downwards.
CTGGTGTACACCGACGGCTTCCCGGACTGGACCGCCAAGGCCCGCCCCGTGGCGAAGGGGCCCCGCCCATGATGCGAAGGCTCACGCACCCCTGGATCACGGTGAGGGCCCAGATCGCCCTGGGGGCGGTCTTCATCGTGGCGGCCCTGCCCAAGATCGCCGACGCGCCCGGCTTCGCCAAGGCCATCTGGAACTACCAGCTCTTCCCCGCCTGGAGCGTGCACCCCACGGCCCTGGTGCTTCCCTGGCTGGAGCTCCTGTGCGGCCTGGCCCTGTGCCTGGGGCTGTGGACCCGGGCCGCGGCGGCCTGGCTCGGGGCCCTGCTCCTGGCCTTCCTGGTGGCCCTGTCCATCAACCTGGCCCGGCGCCACCCGGTGGACTGCGGGTGCTTCTCCACCCAGGCCACGGCCCGGTCCGTGGACGAGCGCGTGGCCGACATGCGGTGGGCGATCCTGCGGGACCTCGGACTCCTGCTGCTGGCCGCGCAGGTGCTGGTCGCGGCGGGCCGCCGCAACCAAAGCTCGTGAATATGGGAAAACCCTGATAGAATATAGGGTTCTGGGGGAAACATGCTCGGTGCCCAAAACGTGACCATGCGCTTCGGCGCGAGGATCCTGTTCGAAGACGTGACCACGACGTTCCAGCCGGGGCGCCGCTACGGCCTCACGGGACCCAACGGAAGCGGCAAGTCCACCTTCATCAAGCTGTTCACCGGGGAGATGGAGCCCACCACCGGCACCATCCACCGCCCCCGCAAGATGGGCGTGCTGGCCCAGGACCAGTTCGCCTTCGATGCCTTCCGCGTCGTCGACACCGTCATCATGGGCAACAAGCCCCTTTGGGACGCCCTGCAGGAGCGCGACCGCATCTACGAGAAGGCCGAGATGACCGACGCCGACGGCATGCGCCTGGGCGAACTCGAGGGAATCGTGGCCGACGAGGACGGCTACACCGCCGAGGCCGACGCCGCCATCCTCCTGGACGGCCTGGGCGTCCCCGAGGAATTCCACGAACGCACCATGGGCGAGATCCAGGGCGGCCAGAAGGTGCGGGTGCTGCTGGCCCAGAGCCTGTTCGGGAACCCCGAGGCCCTGCTCCTGGACGAGCCCACCAACCACCTGGACCTGGACTCCATCCACTGGCTGGAGAACTTCCTGGCGCGCTACAAGGGATCGCTCGTGGTCATCTCCCACGACCGCCACTTCCTCAACGCCATCTGCACCCACATCGCCGACATCGACTACCAGACCATCATCCAGTACACCGGCGGCTACGACGACATGGTCATGCAGAAGATGCAGATCCGCTCCCGCCTGGAGTCCGAGAACAGCGTGCGGGAGAAGAAGATCGCCCAGCTGCAGGACTTCATCCAGCGCTTCGCCGCGGGCACCCGCAGCAGCCAGGTGAACTCCCGGCGCAAGGAGGTGGAGCGGCTCACCCCCAACGACCTGGCCCGCAGCAACATCCAGCGCCCCTACATCATGTTCGGCCAGAACAAGCCCGGCGGGAGGCACGCCCTGGAATTCGAGGACGTGTGCAAGGGCTACGACCAGGAGGATGGACGGCAGGAGGTGATCCGCAACTTCACCGCCAACGTCGCCCGGGGCGAGAAGATCGCCCTGGTGGGCCGCAACGGCGCCGGCAAATCCACGCTCCTCAAGGCGCTCCTCGCCAACGCCCCCCAGGTCACCGAGCTGGACCGCGCCATCGACTCGGGCACCGTGAAGTGGGGCCACGAGGTGAACGTGGGCTACTTCGCCCAGGACTTCCGCGAGTCCATCCCCGGGGGCTACGCCCTGGTGGACTGGCTCCGGCAGTTCGACCCCGATGCCCTCGTGGAGCAGATCCGGGGCGTCCTGGGCCAGATGCTCTTCCGGGGCGAGGAGGGGATGAAGCGCACCGAGGTCCTCTCCGGCGGCGAAGGCTGCCGCCTCATGTTCTGCAAGCTCATGCTCCAGAAGCCCAACTTCCTGGTGCTGGACGAGCCCACCAACCACCTGGACCTGGAAGCCGTCATCGCCCTGAACACCGCCCTGCAGCGCTACGAGGGCACCGTCATCCTGGTCACGCACGACGAGGACCTCATCGACGAGGTGGCCACCCGCATCTGGAACGTCACCGACGACGGCATCGAGGACTTCCAGGGCACCTACGCAGAGTTCCAGGCCAAGCACAGCTGAAGACTTAGGGAGACCCGCCATGTGTGGAATCGTTTCCATCTGTTATGGCGCGGAGAGCCCGTGCCTGGGCTTCGAGGGCGGAGAGCTCCTCAAGCGCCTGGAATACCGCGGCTACGACTCCACCGGAGGCGCCTTCGTGGGCGCGGACGGCCACATCCGCCTCCTCAAGAAGGTCGGCGCCCCCAGCCGGGTCGTGGTGGACCTGGCCATGGACCAGGAGAAGGGGCAGCGTTTCATCGGCCAGGTGCGCTGGGCCACCTACGGCGCGGTCACCGACGTCAACAGCCAGCCCCACCACGTGCGGTGCAAGGTGGAGATGGTGGGCGCCCACAACGGGAACATCTCCAATACGGACGCCCTGAAGACCTGGCTCGCCGAGCGCGGCCACCGGGTGGTCTCGGACAACGACGGCGAGATGATCACCCACGTGGTGGAGGAGTTCTACGCGGCCGGCCTGGCCGGGCCCGCGCAGGCGCCCGAAGGTCCCCGCGGCGGCGGAGTCCCGGACGCCGCGGTCCTCTTCATCGACGCCGTGCGCAAGGCCGACGCCACGTGCGAGGGTTCCTACGCCGCGGCCTTCTGCGATCCCCGGGTTCCCGGCGTGGTCGCCGTGAAGTCCGGGTCGTCCCTCTACGCGGGCCTGGGCACGGACGCCTTCGGGGAATTCGTGGTGGTCTCCAGCGACCTCACCTCCGTCCTCAGCAAGACCCGCATGCTCATTCCCCTTTCCGAAGGGGAGGGCCTCTGGTTCACGGAGCGGGAGTACGCGGTCTTCCCCCTGGCGGGGGCGCTGGCCTTCTCCACCCCGCGGCCCAAGCGGTCCAAGCTCAACGTGCGGGACACGGGCCTGCGCGCCCCCTTCCGCTACTTCATGGACCAGGAGATCGCCTCCTCCCCGGAGAACCTGGAGGGGATCCTCCGGTACTACTTCACCGACCCCGCCACCGAGGGCCTCTTCCACGCCTTCGAGGAGCGCCTGGACCTGGGCAAGGCCCTGCTGGCCAAGGTGGCCGCCCTGCACGAGGCCGCGGACGAGCCCGCCCTCGTGGAGGCATTCCGGCGCCTGCGCGCCGACCCCGTGCACCTGGAGCTCGCGGCCTGGGTCCGGCCCCACATGGCCACCCTCGCCCCGGCCGACCCGGTTTCCGACGAGCGCGCCCTTCTGGCGGACCTCCTGCGCCTGGAGCCCGGAGCGGGCATGGACCTGACCCTCTACGACCACCTCGTGGTGTGGAAGAAGCAGCGCCGGGTGACCCGCCACCTGCAGGACCTGGTCCACGCCATCCGCACCGCCCCCGGCCGCGTCTTCCTGGTGGCTTCGGGCACCTCCCACCACGCCTCGCTGGTGGCGGCCTACTTCTTCAACAACCTCTCCGGCATCGGCGTGTTCCCCGTGAACCCCGGCACCTTCCGGTCGATGTACCTGAACACCCTGGCCCCCGGGGACCTGCTCATCGGCATCACCCAGTCCGGCGAGACCAAGGACCTGGTGGACATCTTCCAGGACGTGCAGGCCCGCATCCCCTCCCTGCGCCGCATCGCCCTGGTGAACAACGAGAACAGCCGGATCCCCCAGGAGCTGGTGGAGTTCTACCTGCCCATCCTCTGCGGCCCCGAGATCGCCGTGGCCGCCACCAAGAGCTTCCTCAACCAGATCGCCGTCCTCTACGTGATCGCCGCCTCCTTCTCCCTCACGGACCGCAAGATCGCCGCCAAGCTCAAGGCCGCGGCCGACCTGGTGACCCGCACCCTGGAGACCTGCGGCCCCGACGTGGAGGAGGCCGCCCGGCGCCTGCACCTGGAGCCCTCCCTGCACATCCTGGGCACCGGCCTCATCGGGCTGGCCCGGGAGGGCGCCCTCAAGATCCGCGAAGTGGTCCTCAACCACGCCGAGGGCTACGACGCCGCCGAGTTCAAGCACGGCCCCAACACGATCCTGGGCAAGAACACCCTCTTCTCCATCGGCGACCTGGCCGGCCTCCTGGAAGGCTACGAGGCCAAGCGGGACGGCCGCCCCTTCGCCGGCGGCATGGCGGCCCTGCGCACCTGGCCCGAACTGGTGGAGGCCCACTTCTCCAACTACCCCCTGCTGTTCGTGTGTCCCTCGGACGAGCGGGACGTTCGCATCACCATCAGCCAGATCCACACCCACAAGATCCGGGGCGCCGACATCCTGCTGATCGCCGAGAAGAACCCTGAAGTTGCCATGGCCGTGGCCGGCAAGCCTTCGGGACAGGACCGCTACTGGTCCAAGTACCTGGAAGTGCCCGCGTCCTCGGACTCGAACCTCTTCGTGTTCGCCGCGTCGATCATCCTGCAGCGGCTCGCTTTCCGCATGTCGGTGCTGAAGATGGAATACCTGGACGAACTGAAGGTGGTCGACCACGGCGTCCATCCCGACAGCCCGAAGAACGTATCCAAATCAATTACTGTTGATTGATCTATTCTCAGCGGTCCTCTGCGAGTCCTCAGCGCGTTTGGTCCCTTTCTTAACGACATAACGAACGTTTGGTCAATGGGCCAGCCTCGAGAACCCGTCGAGGAAAAAACCAAACGCGGAGGCGCTGAGGGCTCGCAGAGGGTCGCTGAGAAACGAATTTGGGAATCAGGTTCTCAATGCTCGTCCCGCTCCGCCTTCGGCTTGTCGCAGCAGGTCCTGCAGCCGGCCTTTTCGCAGGCCTTGTCGCAGTGGCGGTCGCAGGCCTTGTCGGCCTTGCAGCAGGTGGCCGGACAACAGGCCTTCTTCGGGGTGTCGGAAACGCCGGCGGCCGCCAGGGTTAAGGAACCCAGAACCAGGGATATGAGTAGTTTTGTCATCGTTGCTCCTAAGGGCCTTCAGGCCATGCGAGTTAGATGGGCACGGCCCCGTTTTATTCCCGCTTTCCAAGGGATGAATGCGCGGCACTTCGCATTCATCGGGATGTGACGGGGATCATCAATCCCGCGCTCCACGCGGTCCCAGCCTTGACGGAGCGCTCGCCCAAGGGCGACCATCCCTCAAGAAGCCCTTACCCTTATAGGTGCGGAATGATCGAGAAGCTGGACTATCAATCGGCAGGATTGATTTCGGGCCTGGAGGTGCATCAGCAGCTCCTGACGGCCCACAAGCTGTTCTGCCGCTGCCCCGCCGGCCTCTACACCGACTCCCACGACGGCGAGGTGCTGCGGCACATGCGCCCCACCCTGAGCGAGCTGGGCGAGTACGACGGCACGGCCCTCATGGAGTTCAAGACGAAGAAGGAGATCATCTACCTCCTGAACCACCTCAACGTCTGCACCTACGAGATGGACGACACGCCGCCTTTCCTGGTGAACCAGGAGGCCATCGACGTGGCCATCGAGCTCTGCCTGGCCATGGGCATGGACATCATCGACGAGGTGCACATCGCGCGTAAGCAGTACCTGGACGGCTCCATCCCCACGGGCTTCCAGCGCACGGCCATCGTGGGCATGAACGGCGGGCTCCCCTTCAAGGGCCGGAACCTCACGGTGACCCACCTCTCCATCGAGGAGGACTCCTGCCGCGAAGTGAGCGACAAGGGGCACCGCATCGTGTGGCGCACGGACCGGCTGGGCATGCCGCTCACCGAGACCGTCACGGGCCCGGACCTGCGCACGCCCGAGGAGGTGCGCGACGCCATCACCCTCTGCGGCCTGGTGGCGCGCAGCACGGGCCGGGTGCGCACGGGGCTGGGCGCGAGCCGGCAGGACGTGAACGTCAGCGTCAGGGGCGGCAGCCGCGTGGAGATCAAGGGCGTGCCCAAGGCGGGCTACGCCGTCAAGCTCGTGCACAACGAGGGGGTCCGCCAGGTGAACCTCCTGCGCTTCAGGGAGGAGCTGAACCGCCGCGGCATGCGCGAGCCCTCGGACATCCGCACCACCGCCTTCGACGTCACCGACATCTTCCAGGGCGTGGACCTGGGGTTCATGCAGCGCGCCATCCGGGGCGGGGGCAGGATCTTCGCCGTCAAGCTCGAGGGCGGCATGGGCCTGGCCCAGTTCCCCACCCAGCCCGACACCACCTTCCTGGACGAACTGAGCGGGCGCATCCGGGTCATCGCGTGCCTGGACGAGGCTCCCGTGGTCCTCAGCGGCCAGCACCTGCCCGAGTTCCCGGCCAAGCACCGGGTCCTGGACCGCCTCCGCCGCAAGCTGCGGGTGGCGGAGAACGACGACTACTACATCGTCTGCGGCCCGGAGGCCGACTGCCGCACCGCCGCCGAGGAGATCCGGCTGCGCTACGTCGACGCCCTCAAGGGGGTCCCCCAGGAGACCCGCCAGGCCATGGTGGGCGGCTTCACCACCTTCGAGCGGATCCTGCCCGGACCCGACCGCATGTATCCCGACACGGACTCCCCGCCCACCCGCATCACCGCCGAACGCGTCGAGGCCGCCCGCGCCCGCATGAAGCCCACCCCCTGGGAGCGCTTCCACCAGTTCGGCGCCTGGGGCGTGCCCCCGGAGACCACCGAGTTCCTCATCCGCAGGGGCGGCGTGGCCATCGTCGACGCCGTGGTGCAGCTCACCGGCGTGGACGGCCTGGTGGCCGCCGTGGAGATCGGGCAGCGGGCCAAGGCCCTCAAGCGCCGCGGCATCCCCATGGAGCGCCTGGGCGTGAACGAGTGGGTGCAGATCTTCGACCTCCTCACCGGGGGCCAGATCGCGCGGGAGGCCATCCCGGCCCTGGCCACCCACATGGCCGAGCACCCCGGCACGGGCGCCGAGACCGCCATGTCCGCCCTGGGCTTCGGCATCCAGCCCCGGGACGTGTGGAGCCGGCAGCTCTCCTTCCTGTCCATGGAGGACTACCGGATCGATCTGGGCGACTCGGACGCCAAGCGCCTGCGATTCCTTGCCGGGCGAGCCATGAAGGACCTGCTGGGCAAGGCCCCGGCCCGGGACGTGGCCGACTACCTGAGGACCCGACTCACCCAGGAGGCCTCCCGATGAGCGAAATCGAACGGGACGACCGCTACCAGGGCTACCGCGGCACCGCCCGCGCCGCCCTCGAACAGTACGGCATCGGCGTGTGGAGCGAAGTGGAGGTCGTCAACGACCGGGGCTCGGTGTTCAAGGGCGTGATCCTGCCCCGCAGCGAGACCTTCGACGATCTCCACATCGTCATCAAGCTGGTCAACGGCTACAACGTGGGCGTGGTGGCCTCCCGCATCGCCTCCGCCCGGGAACTGGGGTACAAGAAGGCCGTCTACAGGATCCCCGAGAAAGCCTTCCCGGTGGATTCCCGCAAGAAGAACGTCACGCTCCTGGGCACCGGCGGCACCATCGCCTCCCGCCTGGACTACCGCACCGGCGCCGTGATCCCCGCCTTCACCCCCGGCGAGCTGTACGGCGCCGTGCCCGAGCTGGCCGACATCGCCAACATGGACACCAAGAAGCTCTTCGGGGTCTTCAGCGAGAACATGGGTCCCGAGCAGTACATCGCCCTGGCCAAGGCCATCGGCGAGGAGATCGCGCGCGGGGTCGACGGCATCGTCATCGGCCACGGCACCGACACCATGAGCCACACCGGCGCCATCCTGAGCTTCATGGTCCAGAACTCCCCCGTTCCCATCGTCCTGGTGGGAAGCCAGCGCAGCTCGGACCGGCCCTCGTCGGACGCCGCGCTCAACCTCATGAACGCCGTGCGCACCGCCGCCGAGTGCGACATCGCGGAAGTGATGCTCTGCATGTTCGGCCCCACCTCGGACAACTACGACCTCCTGCACCGCGGCACCCGCTGCCGCAAGATGCACTCCAGCTACCGCAGCACCTTCCGCACCATCGGCGCCACCCCCCTGGCCACCGTGGCCCGGGAGCGCGGCGGGAACGGGCAGTACTTCACCTACCTCACCGACGACTTCCTCAAGCGCGACAAGAAGCGGGTCCCCGTCATCAACCCGAGCTTCGAGGAGAAGGTCACCATCCAGTACTACTACCCCAACTTCAACCCCGACATCATCGACGGCCTGTCCAGCATGGGCTACCGCGGCATGGTCATCGCCGGCACCGGCCTGGGCCACATCAACAAGCCCCTCTACCCCGCCGTCAGGCGCGCCATCGAGAAGGGCATGACCGTGGTCATGACCGTGCAGACCATCTGGGGCTACGCCCAGATGTACGTCTACGACACCGGCCGGGACCTCCTGAACCTGGGCATCATCCCCATGGACAACATGCTTCCGGAGACCGCCTACATGAAGCTGGCCTGGGTGCTGGGCCAGACCGACGACCCCGCGGAGATCCGGCGCATGCTGCTGGCCCCCGTGAACCACGAGATCACGCCGCGGGAGCCCCACAACGGCTACCTGGTCCTCCAGGGCGGCCTCCCCGAGGTGGAGGCCTTCATCGGCCAGCACTGGAAGTAGGGATCAGAGCCGCTTGGCGATCTTCAGCACGGCGTCGGAAAGGGTGACTCCGGTGTTGGAGAGGTTGAGCATGGAAAGATAGATCGAGGGCTTCCCCGATTCGTCCACGATGGCGGCGGAGCCTCCGGCCATGAGTAGTTCAAGCTTCCCGCAGATGATGAGGCGGCCGGCGGCCTTCAGGGTGCGCACCTCGTTCTCGTTGGCCGCCCAGGCCACCTTCGCGGCAGGGTCGTGGGTGAAGCCCATCTTCGTGAGCTGCGCCATCACGGCGGGATCATGGCAGGCGATCCGGCTGGGGGAGCCCGCGCTGATGGCCAGGATCTTGATGAACTTGGCCTGGGCCTCCACCGGGAGTTCGCCGCCGGCGAGGGGCAGGACCGAGAGAAGGCACGGGAGGGCGAATCGGGTGAAACGCATGGGGACCACTCCTGGAAAAGGGCTCAAGTTAAGACCGAACGTCCGGTATGTTATTGGATGCCCCAGGATAGCCTGAAAAACAAAGGCCCGCATAGGCGGGCCTTCGGAAATATCTATTTTTTAGCTGGTCGGACTACTGCGGGCCTTCGGCGGCGCGCCAGGCGGGGTCGATGGTGGTGGGGACCTGGGCCTTGGCGTCCTTCAGGAGGTTCTGGCTGGCGTCCTTGAGCTGCTCCCGCTTCCAGGCGTTGGGCAGCTGGGGCTTGGCCTGCTCGAAGGTGGGGAAGCCCTTGTCCTGGCCGGCGGCCTTGGCGCTGGCGGCCACCTTGTCGTAGAAGGCCTTGAGCTGGGCCTCGGTGGGCTCGATCTTGGAGATGGCCTTCTCCATGAGGACCTGGCCGTAGGCGTTGGACCTGGCGGCCTCCAGGAGGAGCCTGGCCTTGGCATCCTTGTCCAGGCCCTGCTTGTCGCCGAACTTGACCATGACCTTCTGGTCCACGAACTCGGCCAGGAAGCGGTTCCGCTGTTCCCTCAGCGCGGGGCTGGTGAGGAGCTCGTTGGCCTTGGCATCGTCGCCCACGAGGGTGCGCACGGCGTCGGAAAAGGCCTTCTCGGTGACCTTCTCGCCGCCGACGTTGGCCAGGACCTTGGAGGTGTCCTTGGAGACCTTGGAGCAGCCCAGGGCCACGACCACCAGGCCGCACATTCCGATCAATCGCGCGCAGCGCATATCCATGCTTTTCTCCTAAACATTTCAGTCCCAGAATGACATCGAAGGCATACCCTGCCTAGCGAGGATGCTCCATGTCTCCGAAGGAATTACTCAAAGATTTGAATCTCGAGGTATATACCGCCACATGGTGTCCGGACTGCCGCCGCCTGGACCGGTGGCTGGAGGAGGCCGGGGTGGCCCACACCACCGTGGACATCGAAGCCGTGCCCGGGGCCGCCGAACTGCTTGAGCGGGAAACCGGCAAGCGGGCCATCCCCTACATCCGGGTGGGGGGCACGGCCTGGGTCCGCGGCTACCACCGGGAACTTCCCCAGCGCCTGGACCCCGATCTTCTGGTCCGGGAGCTATTGGGGGCGGCGGAAGGCTGAAAATCATGGCAACCTAGGGGATTATGTTGGAGTGATCAGTGCCTACCCCCTTCTCGAGTCAATTCTGGTCCAATTTGTTCACGTCGGATCTGGCCATCGACCTGGGCACCGCCTCCGTGCTCATCTACACCCGCCAGGCCGGCCGGATCGTCGTTTACGAGCCATCCATTGTGGCCCTCAACACCCAGACCCACGAGGTCGAGGCCGTGGGTGACGAGGCCAAGCAGCTCCTGGGCCGCACCCCCCAGGGCGTGCAGACCATCCGTCCCATGAAGGACGGGATGATCTACGAGGTGGACGCCGCCGAGAAGATGCTGGCGGCCTTCATCAAGAAGGCCCGGCCCAACCGGGGCATCGCCCGCACCCGCATCGTCGTGAGCGTCCCCCCCCGGGCGCACCAGGTGGCCCGCAGGGCCGTCAAGCAGGTGTGCTACGACGCCAAGGCCGGCGAGGTCTTCCTCGTGGACCAGACCATGGTGGCCGCCATCGGGGCCGGCCTGGCCATCAACGAGAAGCGGGGCTGCATGATCGTCGATATCGGCGGCGGCACCACCGACGTGGCGGTCATCTCCTACAACGGCAAGGTCTTCTCCGACTCCATCCTGGTCGCCGGCGACGAGATGGATGAAGCGATCATCAAATACATCCGCGAGAAGTACAACGTCCTCATCTCCGAGGCCGCCGCCGAGGAAGTGAAGTGGAGCCTGGGCTCCGCCTACACCTCTGACAAGACCCGCACCATGAGCATCTCCGGCCGGGACCAGTTCGAGGGCCTGCCCAAGACCCTCACCCTCAACGACACCGAGATCCGGGAAGCCCTCGCCGAGCCCATAAGCGCCATCATCGACCTGGTGCGCAAGGCCCTGAACGAGACCCCGCCCCAGCTGGCCGCGGACCTCATCGACCGGGGAATCTGCCTCACCGGGGGCGGTTCCAAGATCCAGGGCCTCGACGTGCGCCTGAGCAAGGAGACCCACCTGCCCTGCTACCGCGCCGAGAACCCCGAGACCGCCGTGGTGCGCGGGACCGCCATGCTCCTGGAGGACATCCCCTTCCTGAGGCGGATCCAGATCCTCGACTAGCATGCGTCGCAGCGCCTGGGGCTGGAACCCGACCGGACGCAGGCGCTGGGCCATCGTGGTCCTCCTGCTGGGGCACCTCCTCTGGATCCTCCTGGGCCGGGGGACCTCCAACCGCTGGCGCCATCTGCTGGATCTGGTGTCCACACCCTCCCGGGCGGTGTCCGCGCGCCTGGAAATATGGAAGGACAACCGCCGGCAGAAGGTGTCCACGTACCGCGAGGCCGTGGCCGAGGTGGAGCGCCTGCGGGCCCAGGTGGCCGCCTTCCAGGCCGCGCGGGACGCCGCCGCCCCGCGCCTGGCCGAAGCGGAGGAGGCGACCCGCCTGCTGGGCCTCAAGAAGCTGCTGCCCCTGACCTTCCGGACCGCCCGCATCATCTCCAACGTCCGCCGGGCCCCCTTCGGGGGCATGATCCTGGACCTGGGGGAGGACGGCGGGCTCCAGCCCGACCAGGGCGTGATCTGCCCGGAAGGGGTGGTGGGCCGCGTATGGGACGTGGGCCCCACCCAGGCCAGCCTCCTGCCCCTGGACGCCTACAACGCCTCCACGGGGGTCATGCTGGCCCGCAGCCGAGCCACTGGCGTCCTGCAGGGCCTGGGGCCCGGCAAGGCGGCCCTGCGCTACATTGGTAGCCAGGAGGTCGTCCAGGTGGGTGAGCCCGTGTACACGTCGGGTCTCGACCGCAATTTCCCCCGGGGGCTCCTGGTGGGCTACGTGACCTCCGTGCGGCCCCGGGACACGGAACTGCAGGTGGAAGTGGCCCTTTCGGCCCCCCTGGACCGGGTCTCGCTCGTGCTGGTCCTGCCCCCGCGCCCGCAGCTGGAGCTCCAGGCGCCCGCGCCCCAGCCCCAGGCCGCCAAGCCCGGCCGGAAGGCGAAGGGGGCGAAATGACCGGCCAGGCCGCCCCCATGCTGCGCAGGCACGCCATCGCCCTGGCCGCCCTGGCCGGAATCCACTTCACCGCGCCCTGGCCCGGCATCCAGACGGTCTTCCACGTGTTCCTCGTGCTGGGCCTGGCGCCCGGGTTCACCACCCCCATCCAGGGCCTCCTCTGGGCCCTCGCGGGCGGGTGGGTCCTCGAGGGAACGCAGCGCCTCTACCCGCACCTGGGCGGCACCCCCCTGGCCAACTTGCTGATGTGCCTCCTGGCCTACTGGCTCGTCCTGCAGTGGCCGCCGCATTCGCGCAACCCCTTCTGGGGCCGCTGCGCGGCCCTGGCCGTGCTCCACTGGTTCCTGGCGAACCTCCTCGTGCGCTTCGCCGCGGGCCCCCACGCGTGGGGCTACGGTTGGATCTGGGCCGTCGTGGCCATCCCCCTTTGGGCGACCCTGGCCCTGAGGCTCCATCCCCCGATCCACCGGAGGTGACCGGTGGAGATCCTGAACCGCAGCCTCATCCACCGCCGCATCTCCGTGATGCGCACCGTCACCCTTTCCATGATCCTGGGCCTGGTGCTGGCCTACGGCTGGGTGCAGCTGGGCATGCGCCGGGAGATGCAGCGCCTGGCCTTCTCCCAGGCCGTGAAGACCCGCACCACCCCGGCCCCCCGCGGCATCATCTTCGACCGCAACGGCAACAAGATCGTGGACAACCGCCGGGCCCTGCACCTGGTCATCCAGAACGAGGACCTGCCCTCGGACCCCGCCCAGATCGACGCCCTGGCCCAGAGCCTCCAGCTGGAGCCCGAGCAGCTGCGGCGCCGGATCCAGGCCATCCGGCAGGCCGCGGGCAACCGCATGCTCACGCTCCTGGACAACCTGGACGATTCGGCGCTGGCCCGGGCCGAGGTGCTGCGCGCGCGGTTCCCCTTCCTCAGCATCGAAGTCGCCCCCCGGCGCGTGTACCTGGGCCAGGACCTGGCCGGCCACGCCCTGGGCTACGTGGGGGAGGTCACCCCCGCGGAGCTGGAGAAGAACCCGGACCGCTACCAGCTGGGCGAGATCATCGGCCGCACCGGGTTCGAGAGCTCGCGCAACGACCGCCTGCGGGGCGTGGACGGCCAGCGGAAGATCCTGGTGGACTACCTGGGCCGGGAAGTGGCCGTGTTCGGCCAGAACGAAGCCAAGCCCGGCCGCAGCGTCTTCCTCACCATCGACGCGGGCCTCCAGCAGACCCTCAAGGAGGCCCTGGGCACGGAGAACGGCGCGGGCGTGGTGCTGGACCTGCGTGACGGCGGCATCCTGGCGATGTATTCCAGCCCCTCGTACGACCCCAACATCTTCCTCAACCGGCTCACCCAGGAGCAGGTCGACAAGTACTGGAACAACCCCGAGCGCCCCATGCTGGACCGGGTCACCCAGGGGCGCTACGCCCCCGGCTCAACCTTCAAGCTCCTGGTGGCCCTTGCCGCCCTGGAGAAGGGCATCATCACCCCCGAGACGGCCTTCCACTGCGCCGGGCACAAGGTCTTCTACAACCGCGACTTCCGCTGCGACGCCACCCACGGGACCGTGAACCTCATCGCCGCCATCGCCCGCAGCTGCGACATCTACTTCTACGAGCTGGGCATGCGCCTGGACATCGACGACATCTACAACACCGCGGCCAAGTACGGCCTCACCGTGCCCACCGGCGTGGACCTGCCCCACGAGGCCACCTCGCGCGTGCCCAGCCGGGAGTGGAAGAAGCGGGTGAAGAAGGAGAAGTGGTGGCCCGGCGAGACCGTCAGCGTGGCCATCGGCCAGGGCGCCAACAGCCTCACCCCCATCGGCCTGGCGCGGTTCTACGCCATGCTGGCCACCCGGGGCAAGCTGCTGACCCCCCACCTCCTCTACGGCATCCGCCCCGAGGACAACCGGCCCATGGAGCTCTTCACTCCGCCCCCGCCCAAGGACACCGGCCTGGACCCTAAGATTCAGGCCGTGCTGGAGGAGGGGCTCTACGAAGTGGTCCACTCGGGCACCGCCGCGGCCTCAGCCCTGCAGGGCGTCACGATGGTGGGCAAGACCGGCACCAGCCAGGTCACCACCTTCGTGGACAAGAGCCACTACGCCAAGCTCGCCAAGAAGCTCAAGGACAACGCGCTCTTCGCGGGCTACGCGCCCCGGGAGAACCCCCAGATCGCCTTCGTGGTGGTGGCCGAGAACGCGGGCTTCGGCGCCTCCAGCGCGGCCCCCGTGGCCAAGAAGCTCGTGCAGTACTGGTTCATCGACCGCCTCAAGAAGCCCCTGCCGCCCCCCAGCGCGAAGATCCCGGACGAGTTCGCCCCGCCCCCGGCCCAGGAAGGCGGCGAGGAGCCGTGAAGGAGCGTCTGCGCGCCCTGGACACGGCCCTCCTGTGGCCCATGGTCCTGCTCGTGGTCATGGGCACGCTCACGGTCTACTCCGCGGGCCGCGGCACGGGCCAGGCCGGCCTCTGGGCCAAGCAGAGCCTCTGGAACCTCATGGGCTTCGGGGTCATGGCCTTCCTGGCCGGCGCCAATCCCAAGCGCATCTTCCGCAGCGGGTTCGCGCTCTACGTCCTGGGCATCCTGTCCCTGGCCCTGGTGCTCGTCGCCGGCCACCGCATCGGCGGCTCCCAGCGGTGGATCGTGCTGGCCGGCCTCACCTTCCAGCCCAGCGAGCTCATGAAGTGGCTGACCCTGCTCTTCGTGGCGCACCGCCTCGGCACCCGCCAGCCCCAGGACCTCACAGCCTGGGACCTGGCCGGGACCTCGGCCCTGGTGTTCTTCCCCATGCTCCTGGTGCTCAAGCAGCCCGACCTGGGCATGGCCGTGAGCTTCCTGCCCATCCTGGTGCTGATCCCGGTCCTCAAGGGGGTCAGGGCCAAGTGGGTCCTCCTGACGGTGCTGCTGGTCTCCCTGGGCGGCGTCGGGGCCTGGCAGAAGGTGCTCAAGCCCTACCAGAAGCAGCGGGTCCTGACCTTCCTGGACCCGGGGGCCGACCTCAAGGGCAAGGGCTACCAGATCAACCAGAGCCGCATCGCCATCGGCGCCGGCGGCCTCACCGGGCAGGGCTTCACCTCCGGCAGCCAGACCCAGCTCAACTTCCTGCCGGTGAAGACCACCGATTTCGTCTTCTCGGTGTGGGCCGAGGAGCGCGGCTTCCTGGGGGTCCTGCTGGCCCTGGGCCTTTTCGGCGTCGTCCTGAGCCGCATCCTCGACACCGCCGTGGCGGCGAAGAGCGCCTCCGAGACCTACTTCTGCGTGGGCGCCGCGGGCATCATCGCCCTGCACCTCCTGGTGAACGTGGGCATGGTCATCGGGGTGCTGCCCAACAAGGGCATCGTGCTGCCGTTCTTCAGCGCCGGGGGGAGCAGCACGCTCAGCTATTTCCTGGGGCTGGGCGTGGTGATGGCGGTCCGGCACCGGGCCCAGGTGAAATAGCCTAGAATTCCCCCATGACCACCGATCCCCAGACCCGCATGAAGGAACTCGCCGCCCAGGTGCTGGAGCACCGGCGCCGCTACTTCGTCCTCGACCAGCCCGTCCTCTCCGACGCGGAGTACGACGCCCTGGAACGGGAGCTGCGCGACCTGGAGGCGCGGCATCCCCATTTCGCCGACCCCAACAGCCCCACCCAGCGCGTGGGCGCCGCCCCCCTGGAATCCTTCCGCAAGGCCCGGCACCGCACCCCCATGCTCAGCCTGGACAACACCTATTCCGAGGACGAGCTCGAGGACTGGGAGACCCGCGTGCTCAAGGGGCTCCCCGGCGCGGAGCCGCGCTATTCGGCCGAGCTGAAGGTGGACGGGCTCTCGCTCTCGCTCCTCTACGAGGACCGCGCCCTGGTCCGCGCCGTCACCCGTGGCAACGGGGACGAGGGCGAGGACGTCACGGAGAACGCCCGCACCATCGCCGACATCCCGCTCACGCTGCCGCCCGGGGCGCCCGGCACCCTCGAGGTGCGGGGCGAGGTGTTCCTGTCCCGCCGCCGGTGGGAGGAGCTGAACCGGGAGCGGGACGCACGGGGCGAGGCCCGCTTCGCCAACCCCCGCAACGCGGCCGCCGGCACCATGAAGCAGCTCGACAGCCGCATCACGGCCGAGAGGCGGCTCTCCTTCCTCCCCTGGCAGCTGCCGGGCTCGGCCCGCCACAGCCAGGGCATGGACCAGCTCGCGGACTGGGGCTTCAACCGCATGCCCGCGCACGCCGAAGGGAGCTTCGCGGAGATGCTGGAATTCATCAGGGACCAGGCCCAGGCGCGGCTCCTGCTGCCCTTCGACACCGACGGCGTGGTCCTGAAGGTGGACGCGCTGGAGCTGCAGGAGCGCCTGGGCTCCACGGACCGCGTGCCCCGGTGGGCCATCGCGTTCAAGTATCCGGGGCTCCAGGCCACCACCACGCTCCTGGGCATCACCTGGCAGGTGAGCCGGGCCGGCAAGCTCACCCCGGTGGCGGAGCTGGAGGCCGTGGAGGTGGCGGGCTCCACGGTCCGCCGGGCCACCCTCCACAACGCCGACGAGCTGGCGCGGCTGGGTGTGCGGGTGGGCTGCAAGGTCTTCGTGGAGAAGGGCGGCGAAGTCATCCCCAAGGTGGTGGCCGTGGTGCCCGGTTCCCTTCCCGAAGGCGCCGTGGAGCCCCAGGTGCCCGCGGCCTGCCCCGTCTGCGGGGGCGCCGTGGGCAAGGACTCCGACGAGGAGGTGGCCTGGCGCTGCCAGAACCCCGAGTGCCCCGCCAAGATCACCGCCCGGCTCCAGCACCTGGGCAGCCGCGCGGCCCTGGACATCGAGGGCCTGGGCGACGCGCTGGTGGAGCAGATGGCCTCGCGCTTCGCGCAGCCCTGGGACGTTTTCACGCTGCTGGAGGACCCCAAGCAGGGGCTGGCGTACCTGGCCGGGCTGGACCGCATGGGCGAGAAGAGCGCCCGCAACGTCATGGAGGCCCTGGAAGCCGCCCGCACCAAGCCCCTCTCCCGCTGGATCCACGCCCTGGGCATCCCCATGGTGGGGGCCCGCACCGCCGAACTGCTGGCGGAGGCCTTCCCCACCCTCGGGGACCTGTGGGACGCCGAGGAGCAGCGGCTCCTGGCCGTCGAGGAGGTGGGGCCCAAGGTCGCCGCGGGGCTCAAGGCCTTCGCCGCCCTCCACCCCGCCCTGCCCGCGCAGCTGGCGGCGCTCGGCATCACCCCCGCGCCAAGCGCCCCCCGGGACCTCTCCGGCCTGCCCCTGGCCGGCGAGGTGGCCGTGGTCACCGGGACCCTTCCCACCCTGAGCCGGGAGGAGGCCGAAGCCCTGCTCAAGCGCCTGGGAGCCAAGGTCACCGGCGCCGTCTCCGCCAAGACCACCCTCCTCGTCGCCGGGGAGAAGGCCGGCTCCAAGCTCGCCAAGGCCGAGGCGCTGGGCATCCCCGTGCGGGACGAGGCCTGGCTCCTGAGTCATGGCACTATGGAACCCTGAGGCAGCGCCATGACGAACACCCCCCGCCGGATCGGCAAATTCGAAATCCTGGAACGCCTGGGCGAGGGGGCCATGGGCGAGGTCTTCCTGGCCCGGGACAGCCTCCTCGGGCGGGAAGTGGCCATCAAGACCATCCGCGCCGCCCTCACCTCGCCCGACGCGCGGGACCGGTTCTTCCGGGAGGCCCAGGCCGCAGGCCGGCTCAACCACCCCAACCTCGTCACCATCCACGAGTTCGGCGAGGAGCAGGGCACGCTCTTCATGGTCATGGAGTACGTCCCCGGCGACGACCTGGGCAAGCTGCTGGCCTCGCGCGAACTGCCCCACCGGGAGATGCTCGAGCTCCTGGCCCAGGTGTGCGACGGCCTGGCCTTCGCCCACCAGCGGGGCGTGCTGCACCGGGACATCAAGCCCACCAACATCCGGGTGACCCGGGTCTCCGGGCGCCTCGCCGCCAAGATCCTGGATTTCGGCATCGCGCGCCTGGCGGGGAGCGACCTCACCGCCACCGGCGCCCTGCTGGGCACGTTCGGCTACATGGCCCCCGAGTACATCCAGTCCGGCAAGCCCGACGCCAGGGCGGACCTCTTCGCCGTGGGCGTGATCCTCTACGAGGCCCTGGCGGGCTTCCCCCCCTTCGGCGGCGAGTCCACGGCCACCGTGCTCCACCGCATCGTCAACGAGGACCCGGCCCCCCTGGACCTGGCCCAGCTCACCGGCATCAGCCCCGCCATCCAGGGCGTGACGGCCCGGGCCCTGGCCAAGGACCCCGCCGCGCGCTTCCCCAGCGCCGAGGCCCTGGCCGAGGCCCTGCGCGCCGCCCGGGACCCCTGGTGGGACCCCGCGTCCGACAAGGCCGCCACCGTGAGCAGCTCCCGCCTCTTCGAAATGCCCGAACGGGGCCGGAAGCCCGCCCCGCACGCCGACGCCCCCGCCTCCCGCGCCTGGCTCTACCTCGGCACGGCCGTGGTCATGGCGGCCCTCGCCGCCGGGGGAGGCTGGCTCTGGCTCCGCCGCCACCGCCACCGCCCCGCCCCCGCGGCGGTCCAGCCCGTGGTGCAGCAGCCCGTGGTGCAGCAGCCCGTGGCGCCCCCGCCCGTGGTCCAGGCCCCGCCCCCGGCCGAGGAACCCAAGCCTGAACCTCCCAGGACCGAACCCGCGAAGCCGGCGCCCCCGCCCGTGAAGGCCGAGACCCGGCCCGAACCCACCCCCCCCGCCAAGGCCGGCGCCTACGCCACCCTCGACCAGGCCGCCCGGGCCCTGGACACCGACCCCAGGGGCGCGCTGGCCTTCCTGGACAACCTGGTCAAGCAGGAGCCGGAAAACGAGCGCGCCATCGCCCTTCGCATCGCGGCGCTCTACGAGGCCGCCGACTACCGGGGCTGCGCCATCGCCATCCGGGATTCCCGGCAGGCCGGGCACCTCCTGTGGCCCATGGCGCTGAAGTATCCCCGCCTGCGCAAGGTGCTCGAGCAGGAGAAGGCGGACCCGCGCCTACCCCGGCGCAAGGCCGTTCAGTAGTCCCACTGGGCTTCCCGGATCAGCCACGCCCCGTCCCTGAGCTCCCAGCGCAGGGTGAGGCTCTTGCGGGCGCGGTCCCCGGGCAGCAGCTCCCCCCCCGCCCGGCCCGTGAGGACCAGTTCCAGGGTCTGCACGGCGCGAACGCCGTCCACGTCCACCTTCTGGGACAGGACGGTCACCCCGACCTTCTCCCGGCCCAGCACGCTTCCCAGGAGGAGCCGCGCCCCGGCGCGGTCCAGGCCCTCGGGCCCCGTGAACTTCGGCGAGAGGACCGCGGCCGCGCCGGCGGCGTCCCCGGCCTCCACGGCTCCCCGGGCGCCCTCGAAAGCCTTGCGGATCCTCCCCTCGGGCCCCTCCCGGGAACAGCCCGCGAGGACCGCGAGGAGGACGGCGGCCAGGGGCTTCACGCCAGCTCCTGGAAGAGCGTCACGTAGCTTCGGGGCTCCACCTGGGCCTCGTCCAGGCCCAGCTGGCCCATGGCCTCGCGGATCTCCTCCGGCGTCCCCTCCAGCTCCAGGTAGCACCCGAAGGGCGCCTCGTCGAGGCAGGCCTCCAGCGGCCCCCGGCGCCACACCGAGCGGCTCTTGCGCATCTCGAAGGCCGGGCTGAACCCCAGCTGCCCGAGGATCCCCTCCACCGCCAGGGGGTCGCCCACCGACGTCTCCAGCTCGGGCCGGATCTTCAGGAGCGGGTCCGGCACCCGGGCCCCCTTCCAGGTGAGCGTGGCCTGCCCGTCGTAGCGCCGCAGGCGCAGCGCGCAGCCCTGCGAGCGCAGCTCCCCGTCCCGGTCCCACAGGACGCTCACTTCCCCGCACGGGCCGTGGGCCAGGGCGAAGCCGCAGGCCTCCAGCCGGAGCCGCGCGGGCCCGAGGGCGGGGATGCGGAACTTCATCTCGATTTCAACGTGGTCGGCATGTTTCATGGCGGGCCATCCTCAAATGATTGCATCATGTGCAAGGAGGTTTGACCTAGCTTTGATCCCGAAACGGTACCTTTTCGCCAGCATGTTCATCGCTGCGATGCTCATGCTGCTGGCCATTGTGCAGGCTCCGCGCTCGACGCGCGAGGGCGGCGCCGTGGTGGCGACCGGGGCGGTGGAGCAGACCCTGGACACCTTCGAGACGCTGGCCGAGTGCCGCCTCCGGGACGGCTGGACGCCGCGCTTCCAGGGTGCCCAGGACCCCGACCAGGAGCAGCCCTGGCCCTACGGCGGCGGGTTCGGGACGCCCTGGGAGCCCGCCTCGGCCTACCTGGCCGACCAGGGCCTCGCCCTCAACGGGCCCGGCGGCCACAGCGAGGTGATGCTGTGGCGAGGCCTGGAATGGCGCCACTACCGGTTCGACGCCCCCATCGCCAGCGCGCGCCTGGATCCCGCCAAGGGGACCCGGCTCCTGGTGACCCTCACCCTGGGCCAGGGCCGCTTCGAAACGCGGCTGATGGAGATCCCCGAGGGGCGGGTGCTCTGGGCCACCGACAGCGGCCCCTGGAGCCGGTTCAGCTGGGACGGCCGCGCCGTGCTCCTGGGCCTGCGCCCTCCCCAGCCCGAGGCCGCGCTGCTGCTGACCACCCTGCCCGTGGAGGCCGAGCGCCCCGTGGGCACCCTGGCGCCCTGGGACGAGAAGGCCCTGCCTGCGCCGCCCCGGGGGTGGGCCACCCGCCAGGAGCAGCTCTGGGACGACGGCCAGGATCTGCCCGGGGCGCGGCTCCTCATCCCCTGGCAGCCCGGCTCCCGCATGTGGTTCCCCGCCTGGGACCGGCTCTGGATCTCCAGCGGCGGCCAATGGACCTTCTGGACCCTGGCGGAAGGAACCTGGCGACGGGAGGCCACCGGCGCGGGACAGCTCCAGGCCCAGCCCCCCCTGCGCATGGCCCTGGAAGTCCCCGGGCGCAAAGGCGAGCCCGCCACCCGGTCGACGTCCCGCCTCGACCGGGCCGAGTGGACCGAGGTGCCCGCGGCCGCGGAGGCCTGGCCGGCCTACGACCCCGCCTGGGCCTGGTGGCGGGAGGACCTGGCCGCCACCACCTGGGACCAGCGCTGGGGAAAGGGTGCTCCGACCCTGCCCCCGGAGCGCCAGAGGCAGGCCCTCCTGCGCACCTTCCGCCCCGAGTGGAGGACGGCCCGGGGCCTGCGCGCCTCGGTGAAGGGCTGGATCCCCGACGGCCCGGAGATCGCCCTGCGCGAGGCCACCGAATCCGCCTGGGTCTGGGTCGGCGAACGGGCCATCCTCGTGCGGCTGCAGCCCACGTTGAGGCTGAAGTCCGTGAAGACGGCATTGAAACGTTAGATACCATGTTCCATGGTCTCTGTTAGTGTTAGCGCAGCCACTTCCCCGTAATCCGGCATCCCGAGGTTCCCTATGCCCCGTCTTCTCCTCGTGGACGACAATCAGCGAATCCACCAGATCGTCGAGACGCTCCTGACCGCCACGGACATCGAGCTGACCTGCGCCTCCTCAGGCGCCGAGGCCCTGGACCTGGTGGCCACCGTCGGACCCTTCGACGTGGCCCTCCTGGACACCACCATGCAGGGCATGGACGGCTGGGAGCTCCTGGACCGCATGCGCAGGAACGGCGCCACCGCCATGATGCCCATCGCCATGATGGCCGGGGTCCTGGACGTCGTGGACCCCGAGACCGTCCGCAAGGCCCCCATCCAGGGCTTCCTCAAGAAGCCCGTGGAGCTCCGCGACCTGGCCGACCGGGTCCGGACCCTCCTGGCCACCCCCGTCGAGCCCCCCGCGCCCGAGCCCGAGCCGGCCCCCTCGGCGGCCACCGGGAACTTCGAGACCCTTCCCTACCTCAAGCTCTCGGACCACCCCCTGCCCGACGCCGACCTGCTCCTGCTGGAACCCTCCGACCTCTTCGTGGAGGAGGCCCCTGCCCCCGACGCCCCCCTGGAGTCCCTGGAACTGGAGGAGCTGGACCTTGAGAGCCTCAAGGGCCTGAGCGCCCCTCCGGCCGTCCAGGAGACCGCGGAAGCCGCCTCCGCGGACGCCGCCGAGGTCCCCGAACTCGCCCCGGAGGACGCCTACCAGAGCGGCATCCTCGAGCTGGGCGTGATCACCGACGAGCTGCCCGACCTGGGCCCCTCGCAGGAACTCGAAGAACCCGCCCCCCTGCCGGACCATCTCCTGTCGCCCACCCCGTCCCTGCCCGTGGACTGGTCCGACGAGAGCGAGACCCTCCTGGAGTTCACACGCCAGCCGGCCCGCCCCGACGAGACCACCACCGCCATCCACTCCATGGCCGCCGCGGCCATGGAGGAGCACAGCGATTTCGATCCCGACAGCTTCCTGGAGCAGGACGCCGGCCCCGCGCCGACCCCCGCCTTCCTCCCCGAGGCCCCCGAAAACGTCACCCCCGTGCGCCTCACCCAGGTCTCCGAGGCCGACGTGCTGGGCGACATCGGCGACATCCCCGAACTGGAGGACCTCTCCGCCCTGGACGACACCGTCCAGTCCGCGGGCAGGGCCACCGTGCCCCCCTGGGCCTCCACCGTCAGCCTCCTGGACCGGGTTCAGGCGACCCCGGCGTCCCTGCCCGAACCCATCCCCGAGCCCGAACCCATCTCCGAGCCCGCGCCCATCCCCGAGCCCGAGCCCATCTCCGAGCCCATGCCTGAGCCCGCGCCCGAACCCATCCCTCCCGCGGTGATGGCGGCCCCCGAGCCGGCGGCAGCGGGCGTGCCCGGAGCCGCCGATCCCCTCGCGGCCCTCCTCGCCGACCCCGTGCTGATGGACCGCCTCGCCAAGGCCGTCGTCGCCAGGCTGGGCGACCAGGCCCTCCGGGAGATCGCCTGGGAGGTCATGCCCGAACTGGCCGACCGGCTCCACCGGAACTGACCCGATGATCACCGGCTACAACACCGACGTCCGCCACGGCAACCGGATCTTCCACGTGCAGACCGAGGACAAGGGCCTGGCCAACCCCAAGATCGAAACCCTCATCTACGTGGGCGGCGAGATCCTGGACAGCTACCGGGGCACCTACGAGGACCTGCTGGCCGAGTTCCCCCTGCAGGAGAGCAGCATCCAGGCCCGCATGGACGACCAGCACAAGTCCGTGATCCGGGACATCAAGAACGGCAAGTACGACGCCACGCCCAACGACCCCCTCCTCGCCGAGCGCAGCGTCTTCAACGACAAGCCCCTGGACCAGGCCATCCTGGAGTACCTCCAGCAGGAGGGCGACACCGACACCCTCGAGATGGTGCTGGACGAGCCCATGCTCCCGAAGTTCGGGGAGCTGTTCCAGATCCGCATCCGGGCCCGTCTCTGCGTGAGCCAGAACCCCGTGCCCGGCGCCGACGTGACGATCCGCCTCATCTCCAGCCTCAAGAAGGCCACCACCCTCACCACCGGCCGCACCGACTCCGAAGGCCAGTTCCTCACCAAGGTGGAGCTCCCCCCGAGCCAGCCCGGCCACTGCGCCGTGCTGATCGCGTGCACGTCGGAGTTCGGCAACGACGAGATCCGGGCGCTGATCACCGCCTAGGAAAAGGGCCGCCCGGAGGCGGCCCTTTCTCCAGGTCCGACGGTCCTAGACGTTTTCCAGCACGGCCACGAGCAGGGTCCAGAAGTTGCCCACGGAGGCGATGCTCACGTTCTCGTCGGGGGTGTGCACGTCCCACATGCTGGGGCCGAAGGAGACCATCTGCATGCCGGGGTACTTCTCGCCGATGAGGCCGCACTCCAGGCCCGCGTGGATGGCCTTGATGGCCATGGGCCTGCCGAAGGTCTTCTCGTGCACGGCGTTGACCACCTTGACCAGGGCGGCCTTGGGATCGGGCTTCCAGCCCGGGTAGCCGTCGCCGCGCTTGGCGGTGAAGCCCGCGAGCTCGCAGGAGGCCGAGATGCGGTTGGCCATGTCGATCTTGGCGCTGGCGATCGAGCTGCGCTGGCTGGTGGAGATCTCGATGGTGTCGCCCGTGGTGGAGATGATGGCGAGGTTCGTGGAGGTCTGCACCAGGCCCTCGATGTCGGGGCTGTTGGACTCGACGCCGTGGGCGACGGTGTAGAGGAAGTTCACGACAGCGCGGGCGTCGCGGTCCTCCATGACCTGGGCCGGGGCGTCGGCCCTGGGCTCCACCGCCATGGCGAGGCCCGGATCGAAGGCGCCCAGGGCCGAGCGGTAGTCCTGCTCCAGCCCCTTGACCGCCACCTGGAACTCCTCGAGGCGGGCCGGGTCCAGGAAGAAGACGGCGGAAGCCTCGCGGGGGATGGCGTTGCGCTTGTTGCCGCCGGCCAGCGACGCCAGCTCCAGGCCGAAGCGGGGCGCCAGGCTCCACAGGACGCCGGCCAGGATGCGCAGCGCGTTGCCGCGGCCCTGGTGGATCTCCACGCCGGAGTGGCCGCCCTTGAGGCCGAGGACCTTCAGGCGGAAGGGGGCCTTGCCCGCTGTGGCGGGGCGCAGCGCGACCTTCTTCGTGGCCATGGTGTCGATGCCGCCGGCGCAGCCGATGGTGAGGTCCCCCTCCTCCTCGCTGTCGAGGTTCAGGAGGTACTGGGCCTTGAGGATCCCCTCCGCGAGGCCGCCGGCGCCGGTGAGGCCGGTCTCCTCGTCGATGGTCACGAGCACTTCCAGGGGGCCGTGCTTGATGGTGGTCGATTCCAGCACCGCCAGGGCGGCGGCCACGCCGATGCCGTTGTCCGCGCCCAGGGTGGTGCCCGTGGCCAGGAGGCGGTCGCCGTCCCGCCGCAGGGCGATGGGGTCCTTGAGGAAGTCGTGCTTCGTGGCCTCGTTCTTCTCGCAGACCATGTCCACGTGGGCCTGGAGGGCCGTCATGGGCGCGCCCTCGCGTCCGGGGGCGGCCTTCTTGCTGATGATGACGTTGCCCACGGCGTCGCGGACCACGGTGCAGCCCAGGGCCTGGGCCTGGTCGGCCACCCACTGGGCGGCGGCGGCCTCGTTCTTGGAGCCGCGGGGGATCTTCGACAGGGCCAGGAAGTACTTCCAGAGGCCGGCGGGTTCGAGGGTGCCAAGGTCCGTCTGGGCCTTGGATTCCATGACATTTTCCATGACTTGCCTCCGTGGGTTGCGTCCGTTGGGGACCTTCGGTCCGCCGCTGATTCGATTTCCCCCAAAGGGTAGCAAACAAAGGCGGTGACCAAGCTCATTTCGTCGCCTTTTCGCCTCCCCGGGACCGGAGCCCCCCCGCAGTTCCGATACACTGGAACCCGAGCTACCACCCAGGAGCCCCCGATGCCCCAAGCGAACGCCCCATGCCTGCTGGACGCCAAGCAGATGGAGGTCCATCTCCAGCGCCTGTGCCGCGAGATCTCCGCCGTGTTCGGCAGCGACGCCTCCATCGCCCTCCTGGGCATCCGCACCCGGGGCCTGTACCTGGCCGAGCGCCTCAAGACCATGCTGGAGTCCAACCTCCAGAAGGAGATCCCCCTGGGCGTCCTGGACATCGCCCTGTACCGGGACGACCTCTCGGAGCTGGCGGGAAGCCCCATCGTCCGCCCCACCGAGATCCCCTTCAGCCTCAAGGACCGCTCCGTGATCCTGGTGGACGACGTGCTCTTCACCGGGCGCACCATCCGGGCCGCGCTGGACGCCCTGCTGGACCACGGCCGCCCCAAGCGGGTGTGGCTGGCGGTGCTGGTGGACCGCGGCGGCCGCGAACTGCCCATCCAGGCCGAGTTCGTGGGCATCAAGATGGACGTGGCCATGACCAACCGGGTATCGGTCCACATGAAGGACGTGGACGGCGAGGACGCCGTCCTCCTCGAGAGCCGGAACTAGCCATGCCCCAGACCTACCGCTTCCCCCACCGCCACCTGCTGGGCATCGAGCCCCTGAGCCCCCAGGACATCTCGGCCATCCTCGACCAGGCCCGCGCCTTCGAGGAGGTCTGCGAGCGCCCCGAGATCAAGATCGTCCCCGCCCTGCGCAAGCGCCTGATCGTGAACCTCTTCTTCGAGAACTCGACGCGCACCCGCAACAGCTTCGAGATCGCCGAGAAGCGCCTGTCCGCGGAGATCATCAACTTCGACGCCGACACCAGCTCCCTCAGCAAGGGCGAGACCCTGGTGGACACCGCGCTCAACCTGCAGGCCATGCACCCCGACCTCATCGTCATGCGCCACTCCGCCCCCGGGGCCCACGCCCTGCTGGCGCGGCACATGAAGGCCAGCATCGTGAACGCCGGCGACGGCGCCCACGAGCACCCCACCCAGGCCCTGCTGGACGCCTACACCCTGCGCAAGCGCTTCGGCCGGCTCGACGGCCTGCGGGTGGCCATCGTGGGCGACATCCGCAACAGCCGCGTGGTTCGCTCCAACCTCTGGCTCCTCACCAAGATGGGCGCCCACGTGACCCTGGTGGGCCCCCCCACCCTGGTGCCCGCCGAGCTGAAGGAGACCTGGCCCGGCATCGACATCGTCCACGAACTGGAACCGGCCCTGCCCAGCCAGGACGCCGTCATGATGCTGCGCTGCCAGTTCGAGCGCGGCACCGGCGCCTTCATCCCCGGCCAGGGCGAGTACATCCGCTTCTACCAGCTCAACGCCCAGCGCCTCAAGCTCTGCCGGCCCGACGTGGCCGTGCTGCACCCCGGGCCCATCAACCGCGGGGTGGAGATCACCTCCGAGGTCGCCGACGGCCCCAACAACCTCATCCTCGACCAGGTCACCAACGGCGTGCCGGTGCGCATGGCCGTCCTGTTCCTCCTCTGCAACCCCCACGGGGAGCAGGTTCCTTAGCAAGGACGCCGAATGATCCAAGGTCCCGTCACGCTCCTAATCCTCGACGGGTTCGGGGATGGTCCCCGCAACGCCTTCGATGCCACCTTCGTGGCCGGCATGGCCCACATGTCCGACCTGCGCCGCCGCTTCGCCTCCACCCAGCTCAACGCCGGCGGCGAGGCCGTGGGCCTTCCCGAGGGCCAGTTCGGGAACTCCGAGGTGGGCCACATGAACCTGGGCGCCGGCCGCGTGGTGTGGCAGGAGCTCACCCGCATCGACGCCGCCATCCGCAAGGGGACCTTCCGCGAGAACCCCGCCATGGGCAACCTCCTGAAGGCCCTCAAGGCCTCCGGCAGGCGGCTCCACCTCCTGGGCCTGGTGTCCGACGGCGGCGTGCACAGCCACCAGAACCACCTGGTGGCCCTGGCCCAGTGGGCCCAGGCCGAGGGCGTCCCCACCGTCATCCACGCGTTCCTGGACGGCCGCGACACGGAGCAGAAGAGCGCCGACGGCTACCTCCAGTGGCTGGCCTTCCAGCTGCGCAACTGCCCCCTGGTCCAGCTCGGCTCCATCATGGGCCGCTACGTCGTCATGGACCGCGACAGGCGCTGGGAGCGCGTCGTGCGCGCATGGAGGCTCCTGGCCGAGGGCGTGGGCGAGTTCACGTGCGGGGATGCCCAGGAGGCCATCAGGGCCGCCTACGACCGCGGCGAGACCGACGAGTTCGTCAGCCCCACGCGCCTGGCCGGCTTCCACCCCCTGCAGGACGGCGACGGCGCCATCTTCTTCAACTTCCGCGCCGACCGCGCCCGGGAGCTCAGCCACGCCCTCGTGGACCCCGCCTTCGACGGCTTCCCCCGCCCCACCTGGCCGAAGATCAGCCTCGTCACCTTCACCGCCTACGAGACCGACCTCGAGCCCCATGTCGCCGTCGCCTACCCCCCCCAGAACCTCACCCGCATCCTCGGGGAACTGGTCTCCGAGCGCGGCTGGAAGCAGCTGCGCACCGCCGAGACCGAGAAGTACGCCCACGTGACCTACTTCTTCAACGGCGGCCGCGAGGAGCCCTTCCCCGGCGAGGAGCGGGTCCTGGTCCCCTCCCCGAAGGTGGCCACCTACGAGCTGCAGCCCGAGATGAGCGCCCACGAGGTGGTGCGCGGCCTCGTGCAGGCCATCGGGGCCGGCCAGCACCGCCTCCTGGTGTGCAACCTGGCCAACCCCGACATGGTGGGCCACACCGGCGACCTCAACGCCACCAGCGCCGCCTGCGCCGTGGTGGACGACGCCATCCGCCAGATCGCGGCCGCCACCCTCGCCCAGGACGGCGCCCTCCTCATCACCGCCGACCACGGCAACTGCGAGTGCATGCGCGACGAGAAGGGCAATCCCCACACCGCCCACACCACCAACCCCGTTCCCGCCGTCCTCGTGGCGAAGGGCTTCGAGGCCAGGCAGCTCCGCGCCGGCGGCGCCCTGTCCGACGTGGCCCCCACCCTGCTCAAGCTCCTGGGCATGGAGCAGCCCGCGGAGATGGACGGCGTCAGCCTCTTCTAGATTCCGTCCAGCGGACTCGTCACGCCCCGCCCCCCGCGGTTCAGGACGTGGGTGTAGATCATCGTCGTCTCCACGTCCTTGTGCCCCAGGAGCTCCTGGATGGTGCGGATGTCCTGCCCCGCGTGGAGCAGGTGGGTGGCGAAGGAATGCCGCAGCGTATGGGGCGTCACCGGCTTGGCGATCCCCGCCCGCTGCCCCGCGATGCGGAAGGCCTTCTGGACGCTCTCGGGGTGGATGTGGTGCCGCCGGAGGGCCTCCCCCCGCGGATCCCGGGAGCGCACCGGCGAAGGGAACACCCACTGCCACCCCCAGGAGTTCCCCGCCATGGGGCATTTCTCCGCCAGCGCATCCGGAAGCCAGACCCCAGCGATCCCCTCCTCCAGGTCCAGGGCATGGAGCCCCTCCGCGACCATCAGCTGCCGCCGGAGGGCTCCCTTGAGGGATTCCGGCAGCATGGTTACGCGATCCTTGCCCCCCTTCCCCTCCCGCACGACGATCTCCCCACGCTCGAACTCCAGATCCTTCACCCGCAACCGGAGCCCCTCCATCAGCCGCATCCCGGTCCCGTACAGGAGGCGCCCCACCAGCCCCGCGATCCCGTCCAGGTTCCCCAGGAGCACCCTGACCTCCCCCGGCGTCAGCACGACGGGAAGCCGCCGCGGCACCTTCGCCTGCACCACCCCCGCAAGCCAGGGCAGGTCCACGCCCAGAACATGCTTGTAGAGGAACAGCAGGGAGGCCTTCGCCTGGTTCTGCGTGGCCGCCGCCACCCCCCTTCCGCTCGCGAGGTAGGAAAGGAACGCCTCCACCTCCACCGCCCCCATCTCCGCCGGGTGCCGCTTCCCATGAAAGAGGATGAACCTCCGCGCCCATGCGACGTAGGTTTCCTCCGTCCGCACGCTGTAGCGCCGCACCCGGATCTCCGCCCGCATCCGGTCCAGCAGTTTGGGTGGCTTGCCTGGGGCCTGGGAATTATCCATCCCGGGATTCTATGGGATGAACCCCCGAAACAGAATATTTAAGTCTTTATATTGAATTAGATATATAGCAACTTTGATTTCATTACCCGCATCCCCGGCGCGCCCGTTTCGACCTTCCCCGGGGCGCCCCATACCCCCCCGGAAGACCGCCCGGAGATAATCCCGATCCGGCCGTGATTGGTACGCCAAAGCCGCCACCCCGGAGTAGAATCCAAGGCATATCAGCGCCTACTCAACTCCCATCATGGTTAGCCCAACCCGGGCCGCCTTTTCTGGGTTGGCCCAATTCACGTTAGGAATCACCCACACCAGCATAGATATTGCGCTAGGTCTCCCGATGCTCGACCCCCAAATCCAAGATTCTACTTCTCCGATTTTCTCCAAAGCCTGGTACGACCAGAGATTAAGGAGAAGGACCATTTTCACCTTCTCCTTGCCAATCTATCTTTTCGGCACGCTCTACATCACACTCACCCTCATCTCAGCTTCTGGTGATTGCTTAGAGGCTTTAACAAAGCCGGTTGATATCTTTCGGTTAATGTTCCTGGCCCTGGCCATTGAAGTTCCTTGCCTACTCGCAGCGTTCATCGCGCTCAGCAAAAAGGATGATTGGTTCACAAGGGCATGGGTTCTTCCTTCGATACTTTTCGGAACTGGCTGGGCTACGACCATGGCCACAACGGTTTATCTAACCCTAGTTTTTATCGAGCGATACCTATTCAACCATTTCTCCAAACCAATAATTCAGGCCGAAGGTTTTTATCCCCCTTCCTATGAGTCTCTCCCGAATTCTTTAACCGCCCTTTCCGCTCAGGATTTCATGGTTGCCCTCGCAGTCTCCACTGCCATCTGCCTACCCATTTCTATATTAGCGGTCCACAATCTACACCGCGCCGTTGCACCGAGTCACACCGTTGATCCCTCGCCTGCATAACCTTGCACTCGACCCCTTACCTCAACATCGCTCACACCACCGCGCCGTCCCAACGAGGAAATATTTACGCGCCGGTCCTAACCCAGCGTTCGAGGTCGGACCCCAACCTGACCTTCTCCCTTTGAGGTAGCATCTATCCAATCCTCCTTCTCCTCCGTTCGCGCCGCCAGGTTGGGGCCGACTCAACTTCGGCGTTAGGCATCCCATGCAGCGGCATCTTAAAATTCTTCGATATCTCCTCAACTGTTTAATCCTGGCATGGGGCGGATTAGTTCTTTACTCAGCCATAAAGGAATGGAGAAACGGGCCAAAGGCCTCACTAAAGGAGGTGCTGTACTCCCTTGGAAGGGGGTTGATTCCGGTTGCTGTCCTAATGATCGTGGTCTACGCCGGGCTCCTCATCTTCTTCAAACACGATAAAGCCACCGACCCGTTGTGGCTTAGAACAATCAGGGTCATTGGGTTCATGGTACTTTTTGTTCTTGTTTGGGTTCCTTTCTACATTTTCCGACAATGATGTTGACCACGATTCTGCACCAGCTTATAGATCGATATCAATTCAAACAAACAATTGTGTGCTAACGCTGAGTTCAAGAATTAACTACGCCATATAGCGCCACTGAACCTTCATCATCACCCATTTGTCCAAGCGACTGACGGTAGGAGAGCAGCGTATCTTTCTTAATGAAACTCAAACGTCCGGCCCGATCCAAAGGCGCCGCCCCAGTGCGGCTTGATTGGCGCGCCGGTCCTAACCCAGCGTTCGAGGTCGGACCCCAACCTAACCTTCTCCCTTTGAGGTAACATCTTTCCAATCTCCCTTCTCCTCCGTTCGCGCCGCCAGGTTGGGGCCGACTCAACTTGTGCGTTAGGGATCCCAGGGAGCAATCACGAAGGCTACGATGTTCTGCCGAAAGAAACCCATTCCAGAAATTCGAATTGCCCCG
The DNA here is from genome assembly GCF_030846775.1 of Geothrix sp. 21YS21S-2. Lineage (NCBI taxonomy): Bacteria > Pseudomonadati > Acidobacteriota > Holophagae > Holophagales > Holophagaceae > Geothrix > Geothrix sp. 21YS21S-2. The sequence continues at coordinate 4,035,689 of NZ_CP132910.1, read as the reverse complement.
GAGGGGTTTGCGGTGGGCGATTTGTCCATTGAATGGGCCTCAATCCGCTCGATCACAGCGTACAAACGCGATCTGATCACCACCGATCTTGTCTGTCTGCAGATCGAATTCGGAAGCGAGCCGCGCTACTTCCAAATCAGCGAAGAATGGCTTGGGTTCGCCAATCTCACCGAGTCCTTGGCATCGCGATTTGCATTCCCCGCGGACTGGCAAGAGACTGTCGTCCAGCCACCGTTCGCCACAAATGATAAGATTCTCTTTACCCGGCAATAGCAGAACCTCGGTCTCGAATACTCGCCCTGCTCATCCTTTCGCACCACTTGAACCAGGCCCCACCGCGCCGTCCCAACGAGGTAATATTCACGCTCCGGTCCTAACCCAGCGTTCGAGGTCGGACCCCAACCTGCACTTCTCCCCTTGGTGGTATCGTCTTTCCAATCCTCCTTCTCCTTCGTTCGCGCCGCCAGGTTGGGGCCGACTCAACTTGTGCGTTAGGGCATGGGGCGCGAAGAACCCCGGGGCCCAGCATCGCGCCGCGTCCTACTGCGGCTCCCCCGAAAGCTCCGGTAGGCGGGTTTCTCCGCGCCGGCCTCAGTGGCCGAAAAGCCCAAAGCTACATCACCAGGGCAAGCCGCAGCCCGATGGGCAATCAGCGCCCTTCCCCCTCGGGCGTTTCAACTGAACGCCCATCCCACCACGCCGTCCCAACGAGGTAATATTCGCGCGCCGGTCCTAACCCAGCGTTCGAGGTCGGACCCCAACCTGTCCTTCTCCCCTTGGTGGTATCGTCTTTCCAATCCCCCTTCTCCCCCGTTCGCGCCGCCAGGTTGGGGCCGACTCAACTTCGGCGTTAGGGCATGGGGCGCGCAGAACCCCAGGGCCCAGCATCGCGCCGCGCCCTGCTGCGGCTCCCTCGAAGGTCACGGTAGGCGTGCTTCTCTGCGCCGGCCTCAGTGAGCGAAAAGCCCAGAGCTACATCACCAGGGCAAGCCGCAGCCCGATGGGCAATCAGCGCCCTTCCCCTCCCAGCGCTTCAACTGAACGCCAATCCCGTCGCGCCGTCCCAACGAGGTAATATTCACGCGCCGGTCCTAACCCAGCGTTCGAGGTCGGACCCCAACCTGCACTTCTCCCCTTGGTGGTATCGTCTTTCCAATCCCTCAACCTGCACTTCTAGGCGTGCTTCTCCCCGGCCTCAGTGAGGAAAAGCCCAGAGCTATCGGGCAAGCCGCAGCCCGATCTTCCCCTCCCAGCGCTTCAACTGAACGCCAATCCTCGCTTAATCCCCCCAGTTCGAGGTCGGACCCCAACCTGCACTTCTCCCCTTGGTGGTATCGTCTTTCCAATCCTCCTTCTCCCCCGTTCGCGCCGCCAGGTTGGGGCCGACTCAACTTCGGCGTTAGGCCGCATCGATATGCTCCATCCTGAAACAGACAATTCGGATATCCACTTCAAATCGGTGCTGTGGGCGCTGGGTTACACCCTGCTTTCTACCCTGATCACAAGCAATGAATCCATTAAGGATTGGTACCTTGTCCCAATAATTGCATTTGTAACAAGCTACGTTTGGACCTTAGGCCGCTATTTGATTGCGGAAAGGATCTCTAAGATCCCTAAAGAGAACTCGAAGGCTGAATACTACTACTCCAGGCTCCGGAACACTTCCGGATGCTCCATCATTTGGAAGGGCCCTATTATTGTTGTCGGAATTTTTGCTTTCGTAACTCTCCAGCGGCTTCTTTACGCAGTTCCAATTGTCATCGTTTGGCTAGTAGTGGCTATTCTACCAAAATCTCCTTTACCTCATTCGCGAGGATCCTGCGGTCCAACCCAATGGCCAAATCGGACCCCGCCAGCATTATCTTCCGCTCTCTCTAATCTCACAGGCTCGGCTTCGTCCTTCGTCTCAGCGAAGGCGCGGCCGGGTAGCGCCACTCGTTAGGGCAGCACCGAGATCGGCAGTAACACACGCGCCGGACCTAACCCAGCGTTCGAGGTCGGACCCCAACCTGACCTTCTCCCTTTGAGGTCACATCTTTCCAACCTCCCTTCTCCCCCGTTCGTGCCGCCAGGTTGGGGCCGACTCAACTTCGGCGTTAGGCCCATCGAGGCGCCGTAGTTGCAAGAATTCCAAGCGGTGGCACCTTGGTGCATGCTGCATTGCCATTGCCGCAACTGGTCACCAAAGCCGCCCTGTTGGCCTTTCCCCAAATTGAGAACCAAGTGGAAGGTTAGTCCTCGGTTAAATTGGGGGCAAAAAGACCGCCAAGCCGCAGGCTTGGTCGGGTTCATGATACCTTCTCCGCTGCCTGGGTGGAGGATAGAGCGCCGGAGGGATCCGACTCGAGCGCCATCCCAGGGGCCTGCACTGCAGGAGCAAGGGGGCCGCGTGCGGTCCTCTTGCTGACCGCGGGTAGGCCCCAAGGCGGTAAATCCCGGGGGTCCGGGGGCAGAGCCCCCGACTTGGAAAGCCGGGCAAACTCCCTGGGCGTATAGAATCCGAGGCTGGAATGCGGGTGGCACTCGTTGTATCGCTTGCTGAAGGCCTTGATGATGACGGCGGCCTCCCGCACGCCGTGGAAGGTTTCCTGGTTAAGGCATTCGTCCCGGAACCTGGCGTTGAAGCTCTCGGCGTAGCCGTTCTGCCAGGGCTTGCCGGGGTCGATGAGGTGAGTGTCGATGCCCAGGTCCCCGATCCATAATTTCAGGTCGATGGCGATGAACTCTGAGCCGTTGTCGCTGCGCAAGAACTTGGGTACGCCGCGCTCCTGGAAGACCCGGGCCAGCACGCCACGGACCTGAAGGGAATTGAAGGTGTGCCCAACCTCGATGGCCAGCGACTCCCGAGTGAACTCGTCTTCCAAGGTCAGGAACTTCAAGGAGACGCCATTGAACGACCAGTCGAAGACGAAGTCGTAGGTCCAGACATGGTTGATGAACTCGGCCTTCCGAGGAACGCTGTCCCCGGTCCTGATTTTCTTCCGCCTTGGCCGCCGAGAAACCTGAAGGCCGTACTTCTGCCAGATGCGGTTCACGGCTTTGATGTTGATGACGACGCCGCTGCGCCGGAGCAGGGCCCAGACGCGGTTCTGCCCGTAGCGAGGGTGTTCGGCGCTCAGGGCCTTGATCAGGTCAGCCTGGTGGTCCTGGGGCTTGGGCCGGGCTTGGTAGCGCTGCCCAGTCCTTGTGATGCCCAGAAGCACAGCGATCCTGCGCTCCGAAATCCCTTCAGCCTTCAAGAGCCTTACCCCCTCGCGTTTCTGAGGAGCGCTCACCATTTTTTTGCGAGCAGTTCCTTCATGGCGTCGATCTCGACGTCCCGCTGCCCAAGGAGCCGCAGGAGGCGAGCGTTGTCCTTCTCCAACTGCTTGAGCTTCCGGACGTCCTGCACGGTGTTCCCGGAGAACTTGTTCCGCCACCGGTAGAAGGTCACCTCGGAGACGCCGGCCTTTTTGCAAAGCTCGGTGATGGTGTTTTCGCCTCGTTCTGCCTCACGCAGAAGGGCGACGATCTGCTCGTCGGTGAGCTTGGGCTTGCGCATTCAGGGTTCTCCTCGTTCAGGATGAGCCCTAACGTTTCATTTGGTACTCAGATTTGGGGAAAGGCCACAACCTGCACGGCTCCCCTTGGTGGTACCGTCTTTCCGATCCTCCTCCCCCGTTCGCGACGCCCTACGGGGGCCGAACCAACTTCGGTGCCATGCCATGGGGCGCAAAACCCCAGGGCCACAGGTCTGCGCCGCGTCATGAGGCAGTTTCCCTGGAGGCCAAGGCAAGGCGGGTTTCTCCACGCCGACTTCATCAGGCGAAAATCCCGGAGCTACATTACCAGGGCAGGCCGATGGGCAATTAGCGCCCGTCTCCCTGGAGCGCTTCAACTGAATGCCTGGAATCGGTCGATTATTTTTAAACTTTATCAATTGTTGATCCGAAAATTCAAAGTGGCGATATAATGGTTTATTCCAATCAATTTACAATCAAATCCCAACCCAGCAATAGAGACAATGGTCCATCAACGCCCTGATCAGGGACATGTTGAGACAGGAGTCCTTCAATGCTAGACGAACCTTCACGCACAATCGGATCCACGCGAGGCATTTCCACTGCCTGGAAAATGGGAATCCTCCTGATTGGCATCCTGGTATGCTGCATTGCTGCGCTGGCGACAGCCAAGATTGTCAATAAATTCAATTCCTCGATGGGTATATCTGGAAGCCCTTCCAGATAAGACGGGTCGGGCCATATATTTTTTGCGCGCGTCCAGCTGTGGGCCCCCAGAAGGCCTCGGTTGGCGGGCTTCTCTGCACCGGCCTCGGTGAGCGAAAAGTCCAGCTCCATCACCAGGGCAGGCCGCCGTCCGATGGGCAATCAGCGCCCTTCCCCCCCGGCGTTTCAATTGGACGCCAATCCCACCGCGCCTTCCCAACGAGGTGATTTTCACATGCCGGCCCATGGAGGGTGTCGGCTGGATGGAAGGCCCCGCGACGGCGTCCAGGTTCGGGCCGACTCGCCTTCGGCGTTGGGCGCGCACGGACCACCTGAAGGAATGGTTAAAACCGATTATGGATTTGGGATCTTCCCTCCTCGTTGTGGGTGCATAGGCTGGACAGCTATCCTGTCTTCCAATCCCCGTTGCATTAACGGAACATCCTGCGGAGGCGGCAAATGGCTTTTCGATCGCGTTGGCCCATCCTGATCGCAACGGCCTGCGCCTTGGGCGCAGAACCGGCCCCGCCGGAGGTGCGCCCATCGACCTACGTGGCCATCGATCGGCTACCCAACGGCGATACGGTGACCTTTGCGGCCACGGGCCAGGCGCCGGCCCCTCTCTTCCGCACGGGGTATTTCGGGATGCCCGTCGTCCTGGCGCCCTACGACCCCAGCGGGACCGACCAGGCCTTGATCTTCGAGTCGAGCATCTACCGCTTCGAGAAGCGGGAGAGCGGTTTTGCCCTCCGGTCCAGGGAAGCCTTGCCGGAGGCGCCGGTGGAAGAGACGTTAAGCCGGTTCGACGCTGACCCGGGACTGAGTGATGCGATGCGAGAGGGCTTTGTGCGGTCTGACCGCTCGCTCAATTCCAGCATCGGTTTCCAGCTGGACGAGACCGGGGCCCTGTATTGGGTGGGTTCCACCGCCCTCTTCAAGCACGTGGACCAGGCGTGGGTGCAGGTCTACAAGCTGCGGCCGTCCTTCGCCAAACGCAATGGGCGCCAGTCCCCGAGAGCGGGACTGGTGGTGCTTCCGGGGCACCGGATCGCCCTGTTCGGGGGGGAGGTGAACTTCATCGAGGTCCTGGAACCGGGCTCGGGGCCCGGTGAGGCCACGATCGTGAAAACAATCGACTACGATGTCCTCGGGTGCGACGCGGAGTCCTACCCGAACCGGGCCACGCCGGTCTTCTGCGTCTCGAACGGATCGCTCTTCGTATATCTGCGGGGCACGGGGCGGTTCTATAGGATGAACCTGGATTCCTACAACCTCAAGGAGATCACCGTCCCCTGGATGAAGGTCGCCTTCGCCCGGAAGGGCCAATCTCCCCGATGGACAGGGGTCGACTCCAGCGCCACCTGCTCGACGCCCCTGGTACCGGAGGCCATCGATTTCGCCCTGGAGGCTGACGGCAGCGTCCACGCCACAGCCCTGATGTTCAACATGGACCGGGCCGCCGCCCACACCTTCACCCTGGACGGCGAGAAGGGTTCGATTGTCTCGGAATTCAAGCTCGGCGACGAGATCCCAGGTCCTGGCGCCTACCAGGACGTGAAGGGCGACTTCGTGCCCCTGCGCGGGGCGAAGCGAACGCCTGAACCCGAAAGGGCCCCCTGAAGGCCAGGAAAGGGATTCGCAAACCATCCTTCGATGCGGCTTATCATTCAGGGTCGGAGGTGACGGATGGGATCCGATGAACAAGAAATCCGTGAGGTTCATTCGACCTGGCTGGGCGCCGTCAATGACGGCAATCTGGCCCGCCTACTCACCTTGATGGCGGACGATGCCGTATTCCTCGGTCCCGGCCAGGCGCCATTCGGCCGGGATGGATTCTCAGCCAACTTCTCGGCAGCTCGCCAACGGATACGGTTCCTGTGCACCAGCGAACTGGAGGAGGTCGTGGTCGTCGGCGCAGTCGCGTATACGCGGAGCCGGGACACGTTGTCGGTCACCCGGCCCGGAAGTGGGGAAAGGACCCGGTTGGCCGGCCATCGGATAACGATCTACCGCAAACAGGCGGATGGCCGGTGGCTCCTGGCCCGCGATGCCCATACGTTGTCCCCCGGTTGACGGAGGGGGATCATGAGATTCCCTTTATCCAGGGCTTCAAGCCACCCTGCCTGACCCTCTGCTCCTGACGGACCCCTGCCGGCCTCTCGCCCAAGGTGGTATCGTCTTTCCCATCCCCCTTCGTCCCCGATCGCGCCGCCAAGCTGGGGCCGACCCGACTTCCGCTCCAGGAATCCTCCAAGGAGGGCCCCATGCCATCCGGGTTGATCATCTTCCTCGCCATGATGGGAATAGCCCTGATCTTCTGGTTATTGTTTCGATCCCGAATGTACCGGGAGGCCCTCGGCGATCTCCAAGGCATGCGGGACGCTCCGGAGAACAGGATGGGTCCGACAGGCCTGCATAATGCAAATTCCCTCTATCAGATGTCCGACGATGACCGCCCAAGGAAGCCCAAGCAATAGCCCTTCCAGCCGCCATTCCGCTCAACCCCGGCCGGGACGTTCCAGGAGATGAAAGCCATGAAGGACCGGACTCGATTCGCAGTCGCCTTTCTCCTCAGCCTTCTCCCGGCCTTCTGGGTTGCGAGCCGGATCAACAACCGCTCCTTCCCGGTCTGCTGCATGGGCGCCTGTATCCTGGCACTGGGTTGCGGGTGGCTTTTCATGCGCTTCTCCGGCAAGGGAGGTGGTACGCTTTCGGCCAGCTGATTTCGTGAGGTGTGATTCCACGTCAAATGGAACCGGGGTTCTTCATGCGTGCTGAACAACGAATCAAGGAGCTTGGAATCGATCTCCCCGCCGGCGGCGCACCTGCGGGCAATTACGTGTCGGTCGTGCAGTCCGGGAATCTCCTGTTCACCTCGGGCCGGGCGCCTCTGCCCATCGACGGGAAAAAGCCAAAGGGCCGCCTGGGGAGTGAATACTCCACCGCCCAGGGCTACGCCTTCGCCCGTTCCGCCTGCATAGATCTGATTTCGGCATTGAAGGATCACCTCGGTTCGCTTGACAGGGTCGTCCGATTCGTCGAGCTCCACGGTTCGATCAACGCGACCGCCGAATTCGAAGAGCATGCAAAGGTCCTGGATGGTGCCTCCGACCTGCTGGTGGAGGTTTTCGGCCCGGCAGGTGTTCATGTCCGCTCCGTCATCGGGGTGAATTCGCTTCGCAACGGCGTGCCACTGACCGTCAAGGCCACGGTTGAAATCAAGGAAGGGTGACGTCCGCGCCGCCAGGCTGGGGCCGGCTCCCTTGTCAGCGTCAGGAGCCCACATGCGAATGAACCGTCATCTCGTGATCCCCATCGTGACGCTGGCCATCGGCGCCGCTCTCGGCGGTGGCGCGGCCACGATCTATTGGCTGGACGCAAACACGCGATCAGCTGAGCTTCGGCTCAGGGTTTCGACGTTCGAGCGAACGCGGCTCCTTCAGCACCTCAGGGCCCAGGAAAATCCGACGGCCATCGCCGAGCATGAAATCCTGCTTGACGGAGATGTCGCGGGCCTGAGGTTCTACGTGGATCACTTCAAGCGCAAGGATCCAGGATCGGCCGAGGCCTTGCTGCGGGCAGCCCGCTACCGGGCTCAGCACCCCACGCCATCCGCGGCTTCCGAAACGGCAGCAACCTTCCAGCCGGCTCCATCCCAGCCCCTGCCCAGGTAGCCCGGAACTCAACCGGATGGCCTGCCGGCAGGCCAGGACCGCGCGGTTCCGGAACGTGCGGCCTCGATCACGGCGATATCGATCCTCGTCATTCCCATCATCGCCTCAAACGCGCGCTTCGCTGCCGCAGGATCGGGACCGGTCGTCGCCTCCAGCAGGACGCGGGGCGTGATCTGCCAGGACAGGCCCCATCTGTCCTTGCACCACCCGCAGGCGCTCTCGGTGCCGCCATTCCCGACGATGGCATCCCAGTAGCGGTCCGTCTCCTCCTGGTCCTCGGTGACGATCTGGAAGGAAAAGGCTTCGCTGTGCCTGAAATGCGGACCGCCATTCAGGCCAAGGCAGGGCAGGCCCAGCACCGTGAACTCGACCGTGAGGACCTGCCCCTCCTTGCCCCCCGGAAAATCGCCAGGAGCGCGGTGAACGGCTTTCAGGGCGCTGTCCGGAAACGTGCGCGCGTAGAACCTGGCCGCTTCTTCAGCCGCGTCGTCATACCAGAGGCAGATCACGTTCCTGGCCATCGGCGTCCCCCTTGGCGCTGCAAGCTGGGGGAGTCTACCATGGGGTCCGTCCGGCGTCGGCACCCGACCCCCAGCCGGGCGGTTCAAAACACCTCCCAGGAATGTCATAGTTCGTTCAAGCGGCAGGGCCCAGCCGCCCGCCCAACCCGGGGCCTTCGATTTTCCCTTCTTCGATGTCCAGGAGTCACCCATGAACAGAGTCACGGGTATCGGTGGAATCTTCTTCAAGGCAAAGGACCCGGTCGCACTTCGGGCCTGGTACCAGAAGCACCTGGGGATCGATGTCCAGGCCTGGGGCGGGGCGGCATTCAGCTGGGCCGACAGCCAGGGGACCCCCACGGGGGGAACGACGATCTGGAGCATCGGGGGCGAAGAGGGGGAGGGCTTCGCCCCGAGCAAGGCCTCCTTCATGATCAATTACCGGGTCGAGAACCTTCAGGCCCTCGTAGCGGTCCTGCGGACGGAGGGCTGCAACGTCCTCGAGAAGGTCGAAGCGTCGGAATACGGCATCTTCGCCTGGGTCATCGACCCCGAGGGGAACAAGGTGGAACTCTGGGAACCCCCGGCCGGCCAGTGAACCGGCACGGTGCTTGACGCTCCCGAATGGCACCCGCGACCATGATCCGGACCCTGGTGCTCGTCGAAGGCGACAGCGATGCGGCCGCGGTCCGCGCGCTGGCCGATCTCGTCGGTTGCGACCTGGGCTCACGTCGCATCCAGATCTGGCCGGCGGGCGGCGTCACCAACTTCCCGAAGGTGCTGGCGGAGCTTGTGCGCGGAAACCCCCGTGCGGGTTTCTGCGGCCTGTACGACGTCGCCGACGAGCGGCACGTCCGCCGTGCGCTCGAGAACGCCTCCCTTGGGGCCGCCCCCCACGAATCCCTGGATGCGTCCGGCTTCTTCGCGTGCGTCGACGACCTCGAGGACGAACTCATCCGGGCCCTGGGAACCGGGGCCGTGGAGCGGGTCCTCGAGGCCCAGGCCGAGCTCAACTCGTTCCGGCGGTTCCAGGCCATGCCCCAGCACCGCCATTCCCCGGTGCATCGCCAGCTGCGCCGCTTCCTGGGAACCCGGGCGACGCGGAAGATCCGTTGCGCGCAGAGCCTCGTGGAAGCCATGGATCCTGGCCAGCTGCCGTCCCCCCTGGTTCAGCTCGCGGCCAGGCTGCTGGGGCCGACCTCCCGGTGATCTGCGATAATCCCTGGTGGAGAAGACCATGAGCGAAAAGGGCGGCCGGACGGTCATCGGGTTCATCGGGGGCAGCGGGGTCTATGACCTGGAGGGCCTTTCCCATCAGCGCTGGGAGAAGGTGAAGTCTCCCTTTGGCGAACCCTCGGATGAACTGCTGTTCGGGGACCTGGACGGGCAGCCCCTGGTGTTCCTTCCCCGCCATGGCCGGGGGCACCGGATCTCGCCGTCGATGATCAACTACCGGGCCAACATCGACGCCCTGAAACGGGCCGGCGTCACCGACCTGGTCTCGGTGAGCGCGGTGGGTTCCCTGCGGGAGGACCTCAAGCCGGGCACCTTCGTCATCGCCGACCAGTTCATCGACCGGACCTTCGCCCGGGAGAAGAGCTTCTTCGGCAGCGGCCTGGTGGCCCACATCTCCATGGCCCACCCGGTGTGCAGCCGCCTGGGCGATCACCTGGAGGCCGCGGCCGCCGAGGCGGGCATCGAGGCGGTGCGGGGCGGCACCTACCTGGTGATGGAGGGACCCCAGTTCTCCACCCTGGCCGAATCCAGGCTCTACCGGTCCTGGGGCTGCGACGTGATCGGGATGACCAACATGCCGGAGGCCAAGCTGGCCCGGGAGGCGGAGCTCTGCTACGCCACGGTCGCCATGGTGACGGACTACGACTGCTGGCACCCGGACCACGACCACGTGACGGTGGACGCCATCGTCAAGGTGCTGCTGGCCAACGCCGACCGGGCCCGCAGTCTGGCCGGGCACGCGGTGCCCCGGATCCAGGCCGATGCCAAGGCGCCCGCATGCTCCTGCCGCACCGCCCTGGAGCATGCCCTCATCACCGCTCCGGGCCACCGGGATCCGGAACTTCTGCGCAACCTCGACGCGGTCGCCGGGCGCGTGCTGGGTCCGCGCTGAACGGCCGTCAGGGCTGGCGGGAATCCGCGATGTAGGTGGTGCCCAGGGAAAGGGGCTGGGCCGGGCCGAGGACGACGATCGGCCGGATCCTCAGGGCCTTCATGGCGGGGGCCAGGCCCTGGAGGTGCAGCCGCGCGGCCTGGACGGAGGGGAACGGCCCGCTGCGGACCAGCTGGTAGGGGCGCCCGGCCCGGCGATGGCGCACCACCAGGGAGGATTCGGTGGCGGCGGTGCGCAGGAGGGTCCGCTGCAACCGCGCGGCCCCCCGGGGGCTGACGGTGGCGGCGAACTGGATCCAGACGGCGCGGGGCGCGTGGTGCGGCAGGGGCAGCGCCACCCGCAGAACGGGCGCCGGGGAGGAGGGAACGGCCGGAAGCGCCGCCAGTCGGGGCCGTTCCAGGGGCATCATGGGCGGAAGGACGGAGGGAGCCGGGGTGGGGGGAGGGGCCGGAACCGGTTCCTCCGGCAGGAGGTCCACGACCAGGGGCGCGCTTTGGCCGCCGGCCCCGTTGGTGACATGGAGCCAGTAGACGGTGCGGCCGGTGACCAGGTGGGTGATCTCACCCTTGGCGGGCAGGATCAGGCCCAGGGGATCCAGGCGGACCTGGTCGACGCCGGTGGCGGACCACCTCAGGGTCACGGTGCCGCCCCTGCGCACGGCCTTGGCCGTGGTCTGGAAGGCCTCGATGTGGGCCGGGACGGTCTGGGCCGCCAGGAGGCAGGGCAGGAGCGAGAGGAGGATGCGTTTCATGGGTGGGCCCGTCGAAGACCCCTAATTCTGTGCGCGCGACCGCCAAAATCCAATCAATTTAAGCGCCTAGAAAGGGCAGTCGACGGCCTGGGCCGTCTCCTGGCGCAGGGCCTCCAGGTCATCCTGGGTCTGGAAGTCCAGGATCAGCGCCAGGAGGTCCGCCTCCCGGTTGTCGATCCACCAGCCGGCGTCGGTCCTCGCCAGGACGGGGGGCAGGACCAGGGCGAGGTAGCGCTCCGCCGCCAGCGCCAGGCCCTTGCGCTTGCGTTCCTGGTCCAGGCGCCAGGCCTCCAGCTTGACCTGGGCGATCACCGCCGCGCGCAGGGAGCGGGCCCAGGACACCTGGCGGGGGGCGCCCTCCAGCTCGGGCAGCCCCGGAAGGTCGCAGAGGGCTTCCTGCTCCTCGGCCTTCCCCATCGACCAGCAGGCGGTGCAGGCCTGGCCCTTCTGCCACAGGGCGTCCTTCTCCTTCTTCCACTTGGGACCGCTTAAGGCGTGCTTTTCCTTGTGGCCGCAGGCATGGAGGACGGTGGTCCCGCGCGCCCGGCCCAGGCCGGAAGCGCGGCGCAGGGGCTTCGCCCTGGGCTTGGCGCGGTTTAGGCCGGTCTTCGCGGGGCGGGGGGATTTCCGTTTGGGGAAGGGCATCGTGAACCAGTGTGCCTCAATCCTGGGACGGACACTCCGCTTCCGGGTCGTCCTTCAGTTCCCAGGAGGGATTCCAGACCCAGGCGAAGGAGAACCCGCAAAGCTCGCTCGCTCGGTATACGCCGTAGGTGATGGAATACCCGGCGATGATATCGATCGTGTAGTGGAGGTGCGCCAGCAGGACCACGGCCAGCGTGAAGAGGTTCAGGGCCAGGAAGACGCGGCTGGCCTTGCCGAACCGGCGGGAGAAGAGGTAGAGGAGGAACGTCGTGGCGATGTGCCCGCTGAAGAAGAGGTCCTTGGTCAGGTAGACGCCCGCTGAATTCTCCCCGATGGCCTTCAGGGGGTTGAGGATGGACAGCAGGGCCGGCCACACCGCGAAGGGGTGGAGGGCGTTGATGTCGGCGCCGAGGACCGGGCCGATGCCGGTGAGCGGGATCATGAGGCCGCGCAGCAGCGAGAGGAGACCGTCCGTCACCACCAGCCGAATGAACAGCTCGCGGTCCTGCCGCCCGATCCAGAGGGCCGAGGGGATGTAGCAGAGGAGCCACAGCACGTAGTTCCACCGGGCCAGGACCGCCACGTAGGGCACATGGCGCAGGAGCAGGTCGGGCAGCGCGCTTCCGGGCTGCATCTCGTTGGGCAGGATCAGGAGCAGGGCGGCGGCATGGCAGAGGTAGCGGAAGGCCAGCACGGCGAGGAGGATCAGCCACAGGGGCCGAGGTTTGGGTTCATTCGGGTTCATGGTCCATCCTGGGGTCCGCCTCCGATGCGGCGGACCGCTGGAAGGCCGGGGGCTGTCGGGGGCCCGCGAAGGCGGGCGTCCCTTCCATGTTATCTCAAATATTTGTACTAATGGGGTTGGGAATTCCCGCGAGGGACGGGGGGGGCGAGGTTGTAAGCTGGGGGAAAATCCAGCCCCCCTTCCAAACTGGGAGATCCGACCCATGGGTTTCATGTCCGTTCGACAAGCAGGTTTGTTCCTGGCCGGGATCGCGCTGGGTGGCACGGTTGTTCTCCTGGTCGCCCACCGTGGCGCCCGGGACTTCCAGGCCCGGGCCGCGGCCAGGGCTCCGCGAGGATTCCTGGTGGCCGCGGCCAGGCTTCCGGGGCAGGCGGCCATCACCATCGACCTGGCGAAATCGTACGGGACGAATCCCGGGGATCCGGTCCGGTACTATGCGGGGAGCGCCTCCACGGCGGACGGGTCCGTGTCCTTCTCCTACCCGCCGGCGGCCGCTCCCATCCTGGGCGACGTCATCCTGGTCCAGGTTGCCCCCAGGGATGGGGCGGGCCGGAATTTCGTGGTGCGCAACGGGGACTTCGGAACCCTGTTCCAGAACCGGGAATTCCAGGTGACCTACGCTTCGCAGGGACCGGGCGGCTCTCCGGAGGTCCCTTGACCCGCCAGCGAAGGCTCGTCAGCCTAGGCGCTGAGGGCCCCCTCGGCGGCATGGAAGACCAGGACGGCTTCGCCGTCCAGCTCCCAGGCGGCGTAGATGGGGTCGTCGAAGGGGCAGACGAGCGCTAGGTGCTCCTGCTGGCTGGGGCCCACCGGATCGATGAGGTAGACGGACCGCGGGCCGAGCACGCACAGATGACCGCTGGCGGGCAGGATCTGGAGGCCGGTGATGGGCCCCACGTTGGGCGAGAAGAGGCCCACCTCCCCGGTGGCGGTGTCCAGCACGTAGACCTGGTCGTCGCGCCCGGCCAGGTAGATGGAGTAGCCGCGGCGGCCCGTGGTGACCCGGTGCACGAGGACGCCGGGGGCCGAGTGCCGCAGGGCCTGGACGGCGTCGACGGCGGGGCTCGGCGCCAGCTCCAGCTGAACCAGGGCGCCGGTGGCCAGGGTGGCGTAGACGGTGGGATGTTCGGCGTGGAAGGCCAGGCTCTCCACCTGGGCCTCGAAGCCGGCCGACAGGACGGGTGTGGGGTGGCCGGGGCCCAGGAGCCACACCTGGACCTTGCCGTCGCGGTTGCCGGCGGCCGCGAAGCGGCCATCGCAGCTGTAGGCCAGGGCGGTGACCGCCTGGAGGGGAAGGCCGGCCAGGGGCTGCCCGGCCTGGACGTCGAACCGGGTGATCTCAGGCTGGTCCGGGGGCCCGACGATGGCCAGTTCGATGGAGGTCCCGGTGCCCTGCCGGGGGCGAAAGGCGATCATCCTGGCGAACGTCAGGCCGCCCAATTCGAGGCGGCTGAGCGTGAGGCGGTTGGACACCTCCAGCTTCGAGCCGTCCCGGATGGTGGCCAGGTGGACCCGTTCCGGGCACAGGTGGATGGCGGTGACCTCCCGGGCGCCGCCCTTCAGGAACGGCACCCCGAAGAACCGGGCGACCGGCTGCGTGGGAGGGAAGGAACGCACCTCGGGCGGCGCGGAGGGGGCGGCGGGGGCCGGGGATTCCCAGGACGCCCGGGGAGCGGGGAGCGTTGCCAGTTTCAAGGGGATTCGCTTGGGCTTGGGCATCGGCCTTTCCTCAACCTGCAAGGATAGGCCGGGATTTCAGAAAGCCCGGTCTTAAATAGAAATTATTTATACGTATGGTTCCTCCACCTGCCCCCTGTCGGAGCCATAGACTCTATCCAAAGGACTTGTCCAATAAGCCGCCGGAGCGGGGCAGGACCCGCTTTTTTTGCGGCGGCCGGGACCCGGGGTAACATCCAGCATGGTCCCCGTGCTGATGCTCTTTCTGCTCCCGGTCGGCGGCGGGATTCCCGCCGGGGTGCTGCTGGCCCGGTCCCAGGGGCTGGCCTGGCCGCTGACGGCGGGGATCTACTTCGTGTCGGACCTGATCCTGGCCCTGGCCTTCGAACCGGTCCTGCGGCTGCTGGTGGAGCTGGGGGCCCGGGTCCCCTTCCTGTTCCGGCTGGGCTTCGCCATGAAGCTGGCCATGGCCCGGGGCGCTAGGCACTTCACCGGCACGGGCGCCGGGCCCTTCGGGCTCCTGATGATCGCCTTCGGGGTGGACCCCATGACGGGACGCGCCGCGGCCCTGGCGGCGGGGCACGGGTTCGTGGCGGGCTGGGCCTTCGCCATCGCGGGGGACATGCTCTACTACGCCGTCATCGCGGTGACGACCCTCCGGCTGAACGCGTATTTCAGGAACCCCACCCTGACCATGGGGATCGTCCTGGGGGGGATGCTCCTGGTGCCGGTGCTGGTACGCTATGGCCGTTCCGCCCTGCGGGGAGCCCCATGACCGACGTCTTCGACCTGGAAGCCTACCTCGGGCGCATCGCCTTCCAGGGCGCGCCCGCGCCGTCCCTTGCCGCCCTGGAGGCGCTGCACGCGGCCCACACCCGCGCCATCCCCTTCGAGAACCTGGATATCCACCTGGGGCGGCCCATCCGGCTGGACCTGGCCTCCCTGCAGGCCAAGCTGGTGGCTGGGCGCCGGGGGGGCTACTGCTTCGAGCAGAACTCGCTGTTCGCGGCGGCCCTGGAGGCGCTGGGGTTCGCGGTGCGGCTGCGGGAGGCCCGGGTGCGCCGGGGCGCCACCGGCCCCATGGCCCGCTCGCACCTGGCCCTGGAGGTGGCGCTGGAGGACGGGCCCTGGCTGGCGGACGTGGGGTTCGGGGGGGACGGCGTCCTGGGCCCGGTGCCCCTGGACGGCCGCGAAGCGGCGCGCCACGGCGACCGCAACCGCGTGGTCCCGGAGGGCTCCCGGCAGGTGCTCCAGGCCTGGGAGGACGGGGCCTGGAAGGACCTCTACGCCCTGGAGCCCGGCGAGGTCCTCCCGGTGGACCTGAAGGTGGCCAACCACTACACCAGCACCCACCCGGACTCGAAGTTCACCCAGGTGCTCACGGCCCAGCGGTGCGCCCCGGGGGACCGGGCCTGGCTGCGGGGGCTCTCCCTGACCCGGGGGGGCGTCACCCGGGAACTGGATCCGGACGAACTCCTGGCCGTCCTGGAGTCGGTCTTCGGCCTGCGCTTCCCGCCCGGCACCCGGTTCTCACCCCCCCAGGATCCGGCCGGGCAGAAGGAAGACGCCCCGCACCAGGGATAGCGCCCCCTCCACCGCGAAGCCCAGGATCCGCAGGGGCAGGAGAAGCAGCCAGATCAGGGGGCAGAGGACCAGCAGGAGCAGGGCCAGGGGCCAGCAGATGACCAGCAGGATGAACCACAGCAGGACCTTGATCATGGAAACGCCTCCGGGACGAGGATAGGTCCGTCCGGGAGGCGTTCCAGGGGCAGATCGGCCGGTGGCGGCCGGGAGTCGGCGAACTACACGTTCTGGAGGGCCTGTTCCAGGTCGGCGATGAGATCCTCCACGTCCTCGATGCCCACGGCGTAGCGCACGAGGCCGTCGGTGACGCCGCCTTCCAGGCGGGCCTCCCGGCCCATGCTGGCGTGGGTCATGGAGGCGGGGTGGCAGATGAGGGTCTCCACGCCGCCCAGGGACACGGCGAGGGCGGCCAGCTTGACGCTGTCCATGAGCCGCGCGCCGGCCTCGACGCCGCCCTTGACCTCGAAGCTGATCATGGCGCCGGGACCGGCCATCTGGCGCTTGGCCAGGGCATGCTGGGGATGGCTGGGCAGGCCCAGGAAGCTCACCCACTCGACCTTGGGGTGCTTCTCCAGCCAGAGGGCGATCTGCATGGCGTTGGCCTGGGCGCGCTCCATGCGGATGGCGAGGGTCTTGAGGCCGCGGCTGACCAGGGAGGCCTGGTGGGGGTCCATGCAGGGGCCCATGATCACCACCATGGCCCGCAGCTTCTTGTGGAGCTCCTCGGTTTTGGCGATGATGACGCCGCCCACCACGTCGGCGTGGCCGTTGATGAACTTGGTGATGGAGTGGAGGACCACGTCGGCGCCCAGGTCCAGGGGCTTCTGGAGGCACGGGCTGGCGAAGGTGTTGTCCACCACCAGCAGGGCGCCGGCCTCGTGGGCGATGGCGGCCGCGGCGGCGATGTCCGTGACGATCATGGACGGGTTGGAGGGGGACTCGATGTAGACGATCTTGGTGTTGGGGCGGATGGCGGCCTTGAGGGCGGCCAGGTCGTTGGTGTCCAGGTAGGTGGACTCCACCCCGAAGCGGCTCATGTGCTTGTCCATGAGCACCCGGGAGGGGCCGTACACGCCGGCGGTGGACACCATGTGGTCGCCCTGGTTCAGGAGGGCCATGTAGACGGTGGAGACGGCGCCCATGCCCGAGGAGGTGGCGGTGCAGCCGAAGCCGTTCTCCAACTGGGCCACGTTCTCTTCCAGGGCGCAGACGGTGGGGTTGCCGATGCGGCTGTAGATGAAGCCGGACGCCTTGCCCGCGAAGCGGTCGGCGCCCTGCTGGGCGTTGCGGAACGCGAAGGTGGAGGTCTGGTAGACCGGCGTGGTGACGCTGCCCATCGGATCGTCCGGAATGCCCGCATGGACCAACTTGGTATTGAAACCCATTTTCCTGGTGTCCAAGGTGAAGCTCCTTTGGGTTGATTTTGACCCACCTGAAGCCGGAGGTCCAATTTCCCGCATCGGGGTTGACCCTTTCATCAGGGGGGGGCATGCTGCCTAATGAGGATTTGCCCGGAAAGGAGGTATCGATGCTGAACATGAACCCCGTCGAAGAACCTCCTTTGTGCCGCCCCTGACGCGCTAGGCGTAACACGCTGGTGACACACGCATGCAAGGATGCGGGAGCGGCTGGAGCCGCCCTGCCCCCCTCCGTTCCGGATTTCCCATGCTCAACCGCATCATCGACACTGTCTGGGGCCAGGCCAACGCCCTCTTCTTCCCCTTCCGGCGGCGCCGGTGGGCGGACCTGGTCGTCATCCTGACGGGGTGCGCCCTGCTGTTCGGCCTGGTGCAGCTCGGGCAGCAGTGGACCGGCGCCAAGCGCCCGGTCGTGGAGATCGACCTGTCCCCGTGGTCCCTGCCCCTCTACACCTTCTTCTCCATGATGCGGGGGCTGGTGGCCTACGTGATCTCCCTGGCCTTCACCCTGGTGTACGCCTACTGGGCGGCCAAGGACAGCCGGGCCGAGAAGCTCCTGGTGCCGCTCCTGGACATCCTGCAGAGCATCCCGGTGCTGGGCTTCATGCCGGGCCTGGTCCTGGCCCTGGTGGCCATCTTCCCCCGCAGCAACCTGGGGCTGGAGCTCGCGGCGATCCTCATGATCTTCACCGGCCAGGCCTGGAACATGACGTTCAGCCTCTACCACTCCCTGAAGTCCGTGCCCCAGGACCTCCAGGAGGCCGCCACGGTCTACGGGTTCACCTGGTGGGAGCGCCTGAAGTGGGTGGAGCTGCCCTACGGGACCTCGGGCCTGGTGTGGAACAGCATGATGAGCATGGCCGGGGGCTGGTTCTTCCTGATGATCACCGAGGCCTTCACCCTGGGCGACCAGGATTTCCGCCTGCCGGGGCTGGGCTCGTACATGAGCGTGGCCGTGGACAAGGGCGACACCAGGGCCATGGTCTGCGCCATCTTCGCCATGGTGTGCATGATCGTCTTCCTGGACCAGGTGCTTTGGCGCCCCGTGGTGGTGTGGGCCCAGCGGTTCCGGGTGGAGGAGACGTCCCAGGGCGAGCAGCCCCGCAGTTGGCTCCTGAGGCTGCTGCGAAGGTCCCGGCTGGTGCGGTGGCTGGAGGCGCGCCGCGTCCACCGGCGCCACCAGGGGCTGGGCAAGGCGCGGCCCGCGCCCAGGCCGCGCGCCGCCAAACGCGCCAACACCATCCAGAGGGCCGTGGCCAACGCCGCGCTCCTGGCGCTGCTGGCGGTCATCGTGTGGGCGGCCGTCAGCCTCGTGCACTACCTTTCCGCCATTCCCGGCCGCCAGTGGTCCTACCTCTCCAAGGCCGGCGGGCTCACCCTGGTGCGGGTGCTGGTGTCCACGGCCCTGGGCACGCTCTGGGCGGTGCCCGCGGGCCTGGCCATCGGCCTCTCGCCGCGCCTCAGCCGGATCCTGCAGCCGGTGGTCCAGGTGGCGGCGAGCTTCCCGGCCCCCATGCTCTTCCCCGTGGTGATCGCCACCCTGGCGCGCTTCCACATCGGCCTCAACTACGGCTGCGTCCTCCTGATGCTGCTGGGCACCCAGTGGTACATCCTGTTCAACGTCATCGCGGGCTCCATGGCCATCCCCGGGGACCTCAAGGAGGCGGCCATCAGCTTCCGCCTCTCCCGGTGGCAGCGCTTCAAGGCCCTCTACCTGCCGGCGACCTTCCCCTACCTGGTCACGGGCTGGGTCACCGCCGCCGGCGGCGCCTGGAACGCCAGCATCGTGGCCGAGTACTATTCCTTCCACGGCGAGACCCTCAAGACCTTCGGCCTGGGGGCCACCGTGAGCCAGGCCGCCTACGAGCGCAACCTGACGCTGCTTGCCGCGGGCGTGCTGCTCATGTCCGCCATCGTCGTGATCTTCAACCGCCTGGTGTGGAAGCCCACCTACCAGCTGGCCCACACCCGCTATTCCCTGACGAAGTGAGGACGACCATGGCCCTCGACCCGAACGCCCAGCCCATCCTCGAACTCCGCGGCATCCAGAAGTCCTTCGACCGCGGCACCGGCGTGCCCCTGCGCGTGCTGGAGGACATCAACCTGGACATCCGCCCCAACGAGGTGCTCTGCCTCATCGGGCCCTCGGGGTGCGGGAAGTCCACCATCATGCGGATCTTCGCGGGGCTGATCGAGCCCACGCAGGGGCAGGTGCGCTACCGCGGCCAGAAGCAGGCCGGGCTGAACTCCAACGTCGCCATCGTGTTCCAGGGCTTCGCCCTCTATCCCTGGATGACGGTGGAGGCCAACGTGGAGAACGTCCTCATCGCCAAGGGCCTGGACCGCGCGGAGATCCGCGAGCGCACCAACAAGGCCATCCGCATGGTGGGCCTGGAGGGCTTCGAGGAGGCCTACCCGAGGGAGCTCTCCGGCGGCATGAAGCAGCGCGTGGGCATGGCCCGGGCCCTGTCGGTGAACCCCGAGATCCTCTTCATGGACGAGCCCTTCAGCCAGGTGGACGCGCTGACCGCCGAGGGCCTCCGGGCCGAGATCCTGGACATCTGGGACGACGTGGACCGCAACCCCTCCTCCATCCTCATGGTGAGCCACGACATCAAGGAAGTGGCCTACATGGCCGACCGCATCGTGGTCCTCTCCGCCAATCCCGGACGCATCCGGACCATCGTGGAGAACACCCTGCCCCGCCCCCGGGACACGCGCAGCGCGGACTTCATCCGGCTGGTGGACCAGCTCCACGACATCATCACCAGCGCCGAGCTGCCCGACATCCAGGTGAGCACCGTGGAGCCCTCCGTGGAGGCCGACATCGTCGAGCCGCTGCCCGGGGCCCAGAACGCCGACATGCTGGGCCTCCTGGAGCTGCTGGACACGCTGGGCGGCACCTGCGACCTGTTCCAGGTGGTCTCCCACACCCACGTGCCCTTCGAGAAGGTGCTCACGACCGTCAAGGGGCTCGAGATGCTCGAGCTGGTGGACACGCCCAAGCGGCAGGTGGTGCTGACCCCGCTGGGCCGGCGCTTCGTGCAGGGCGGCATGGACGAGCGCAAGCTCATCTGGCGGGACCAGCTCATGGAGCTCAAGCTCTTCCGGGTGGTGCAGGACATGCTGGAGCTGCGGGAGGGGTCCCTCGCCCGGGAGGAGCTGATCCGGGAGATCGCCAGCCGGCTGCCCATGGAGGATCCCGAAGTCACCTTCGAGACCATCGTGGCCTGGGGGCGGTTCGGGGAGCTCTTCGCCTACCGCAAGGAGCCGGGCGTCCTCACGTTCGAGTAGCCAGCGCGTCGGCGACGGCCCGGCCCAGGGCCTCGGGGTCCGCGGGCTTGAAGAGCACCACGGCCACGCCCAGGTTCTTCAGCCGCGCCACGACCTCCTCGTCGTGGTGGGCGGTGAGGACGATGGTGCGCATGCCCTTGAGGTCGGAGTCCTCGCCCACGACCTTCGCCAGGCTCGTGCCGGGGCAGTTGGGCATGAGGAAGTCCATGATGAGGAGGTCGGGCCGGAGTTCCTTGAGCACCTTGACCACGTCGAAGATGCTGGTGGGCTCGGCGACCTCGACCTCGTGGTCGAGCTTCTTCAGGCAGCTGGCGGTGAAGGTCCGCGCCAGCCGGCTGTCGTCCACGATCACGATCTTGGCCATGTCGACCCCTCATTACCTCCACCAATGTAGCGCACTTCCTATAATCGGATGAAAGGCGGCCCCCATGACCCGGTTGTTCTCCCCCCTTCCCCTGCGCGGCGTCACCCTCCCCAACCGCATCGCCGTTTCGCCCATGTGCCAGTACAGCGCCGTGGACGGCCTCGCCAACGACTGGCACCTGGTGCACCTGGGGGGCCTGGCCCAGGGCGGGGCCGGACTCGTCCTCACCGAGGCCGCCTCCGTGGCGCCGGAGGGGCGCATCAGCGCCGAGGACCTGGGCATCTGGGAGGACGGCCAGATCGGGCCCCTGGCCCGCATCGCGGCGTTCATCAAGAGCCAGGGCGCCGTGCCCGGGATCCAGCTGGCCCACGCGGGGCGCAAGGCGGGCTCGGGCGCGCCCTGGAAGGGGAACAACGTGCCCCCGGCCTCCTGGCCCGGGCTGGCGCCCAGCGCCCTGCCCTTCGACGAGGGCTGGCCGGCGCCCCGCGCCCTGGAGGAGGCCGGGCTCCGGCGGGTGGTCGCCGAATTCAGGGCCGCGGCCGCGCGGGCCCTCCAGGCCGGGTTCCAGGTGGCCGAGATCCACGGCGCCCACGGGTACCTGCTCCACCAGTTCCTGTCCCCCCTGGCCAACCGGCGCGAGGACGCCTACGGCGGGTCGCTGGAGAACCGCTCCCGGCTCCTGCGGGAGGTGGTGGCCGCGGTGCGGGAGGTGTGGCCCGGCAACCTCCCCCTGCTGGTGCGCCTCTCCTGCACCGACTGGGTCCCGGGCGGCTGGGACATCGGCGAGAGCGTGGACCTGGCCCGCATGCTGGGGCCCCTGGGCGTGGACCTGGTGGACTGCTCCTCGGGGGGCATGGCGCCCCGGGCGGCCATCCCCGTGGGCCCGGGCTACCAGGTGGATTTCGCCGCCCGCATCCGCCGGGAGGCGGGGATCGCCACCGGGGCGGTGGGGCTCATCACCGGGCCGGCCCAGGCCGAGGAGATCCTGGCCAAGGGCGAGGCGGACCTGGTGCTCCTGGGGCGCGAGCTGCTGCGGGACCCCCGCTGGCCGCTGCGCGCCGCCCACAAGCTGGGCGCGTCCACGCCGTGGCCGGCGCCCTACGCCCGCGGGTCCCGGGAGGCCGTGCCCCTCAGAGATCCGCAGCCAGAGCCCGGCGCGTGGCCTCGGTGAAGTCGGCCCGGACCGCCAGGTCCGGGTGCTCCACCACCACCGCCTTCGGGCGGGCCCCGTCGCCCACGGCGAACAGGAGGAACTGGACCGAGCTGAGCTTCCCGTCGCTGATCTGGGAGGCGTCCCAGCGCGCGGGGACCTTCCGGCCGTCCTCCAGCAGGAGGGAGATGCGCTCGGGCAGGTCCACCCAGCGCCGCAGCAGCTCGGCGCGCTCCCGCTCGTCCTCGATCTCGATGAGGAGCGTGGCGCCCAGGTCGCCGGGGCCGCCCAGGAGGCCGTTGTAGGTCTCGAGCTCGTGGGCGATGTCGGACTCGCGCACCATGTGCTCGGCCCGCACCATCTCCTGGATCTGGTAGCGCACCGTCTCCCGGTTCTCGAACAGGAAGGTGAGGTCGCGGCCGGCGTGGACGCGGCGGAGGTCCTTGGCGGCCATGGCCGAGGCGCGGATGGCGTCCCGCCCCTCGGTGTAGGTGACGTAGTCGAGGATCTCGTCGCGGGTGACGCGCTTCATTGGGGCTCCACGGGATTGGGGAAGCCGTCCTTGCGGTAGGCCCTCGCCAGGATGGTCATGGGGTGCAGGGCCTTGCGGCCCGCGTGCTGCTCGAACTGGATGCCGGCCAGGGGGCACTCCGTGGCCCACACCTCCGCCGCGGCGTCGGCCTTCATGCCGGCGAAGGCCTTGGCCCCGATGCGCCGGCTGTCCTCGAAGGTCTCGGACTTCATGGCGTAGGTGCCGTCGTGGCCGCAGCACTCCATGACGGTGTTGATGGAGACGCCGGGGATCTTCTTGAGGAGGTCGCGGCCCTTGAAGCCCACGGACTGGGCGCGCAGGTGGCACGGGGCATGGTAGGAGACGGGGCCCGGGCTGGAGAGGAACTCCCACCGGGCGCGCTCCTCGTTGCGGATGCTCCAGAGGAATTCGCCGGTGTCGCGCACGGCGGACGCGAGCTTTTTCGCGCGCTCGCGGTCCTCGCCCTCAAGGAGCTCGGGGTACTCCCGGCGCAGCATCATGGCGCAGGTGGGGTTGATCACCACCACCTTGGAGCCGGCCTCCACGTGGGGCATGAGGACGTCCAGGTTCTGCCTGGCCTGCCTGCGCAGGCTCGCGAGGTCCCCGTGCTCCCAGGCCGGCATGCCGCAGCACACCAGGCCGCCCACGCACTTGGCCTGGCAGCCGTTCTTCTCGAGCACCTCGAGGGTGTCCTTGCCGATCTGGGGATCGTTGTTCTGGATGTAGCAGGTCTGGAAGAGCACCACCTCCGCGCCGGGTCCGGCGGCCATCTTCCCGCTCTTTTCCGCCCAGGCCTCGAAGGTGGCCGACGCGAACTCCGGGAGATGGGCCTGGGGGTGCACGCCCAGGGCCTTGTCCATGAACCAGCGGTGGATGGCCACCCGGTTCATGGTGTTGGCCAGGCCGAAGCTCTTGCGGGCCAGGGAGGCCGCCAGGTCGGGATCCCCCAGCACGCGGTCCCGGAGGGTGAAGCCTTCCTTCTTCTTGCGCACGGCCTGGTAGCGGTGCACCAGCCTGGGGAAGTCCAGGGCGAATTCGTGGCCCTCCCGGGGGGTGTAGGGGCACTGCACCTCGCAGAGCTTGCACTGGAAGCAGTCGTCCATGACGCCGTCCCGGTCCTCGGCCGTCAGGGCGCGCACGTCGCCCTGGCGCTTTTCGTCCAGGAGGCTGAAGAGCCCGGGGAAGGAGTCGCAGTACTTGAAGCAGAGGCGGCATCCGTGGCAGATCTCGAAGGCGCGCTCCACCTCCTCCTTGAGCAGCCCCTCGTCCCAGTAGCGGGGGTCGGAGGGGTCGTAGACGGTGGACGGCCCGGCCACGTAGCTGATGCGGTGGCCCGGGGTGGTCTCCGGCTTCTCGTGGTCGAGGGGGGCGTGCTCGGACATGGATTCTCCAGGGGTTCCCGCCGCGGGCTAGGCCCGCGGCGGGGGACGTCGGGGTCTAGCTGATGCTTTCGAGCATCTTCTGGAAGCGGCCCGCGTGGCTCTTCTCGGCCTTGGCGAGGGTCTCGAACCAGTCGGCGATCTCCTTGAAACCCTCTTCCCGGGCGGCCTTGGCCATGCCGGGGTACATGTCGGTGTATTCGTGCGTCTCGCCGGCGATGGCGGCCTTCAGGTTCAGGGCGGTGTCGCCGATGGGGAGGTCCGTGGCGGGGTCGCCGACGGCCTTGAGGTAGTCCAGGTGGCCGTGGGCGTGGCCGGTCTCGCCGTCCGCGGTCTCCTTGAAGTTGCCCGCCACTTCGGGGTAGCCCTCGATGTCGGCGACCTTGGCGAAGTAGAGGTAGCGGCGGTTGGCCTGGGACTCGCCCGCGAAGGCGGCCTTCAGGTTGGCGTGGGTCTTGGAGCCCTTGAGCGTTGTCATCGATCTCTCCTCAGGAACGGGGGCCACGGGCCCTCGACGTTCAAACCAAGGCAAGGCGGGTGCCACAAGTTTAAGTCCCCGGTAAACCTGGGGTAAGGGAATCGGGTGACCCGCGAGTGCACCGATATGTCGTTGATTTCACCGAAAATTTGGGTTTACACCGAAATGGCGGTAGACTTGCGCCGCGGAGGCGCCATGCCCAAAGGGACCCTCGATCTGGCCCAGGCCCTGAAGGAGCTGGCCCTGGTGGCGGGGCGGCTGCCCCAGGGGGAGACCTTCCTGGGCGCGGCCCTGGACGCGCTGGCGGCCATCGTGCCCTACGACCTGGCCGCGGTGCTGCGCCTGGAGAAGGGGCGCCTGCGGGTGGTCTGCGCCCGGGGACCCCTGGCGGGGGAGCCGGTGCGCGGCCACACCCTGGACCTGGCGCGCTTCCCCAGCATCGGCGAGGCCATGCGCTCGGGGCGCACCCGGGTCATGGACGCCCACGACCACGCCGAGGGGGACGGCGACCCCTACGACGGCGTGCTGGACCTGCCCCACGGCCACGCCTGCATGGTGGTGCCGCTTCTCGGCGGGGGCCGCATGCTGGGGGCCCTCACGTTCGACCGGGCCACGTGCGGCACCTTCGAGCCCTTCACCGTGAGCCTGGCCACCATCTACGGCCAGCTCATCGCGCTGACCTGGATGGCGCAGGAGCAGAGCGCGGATCAGCGGGTGCTCCTGGAGGCCGAGAACCGCCTCCTGCGCAGCGAGGTGGTGGGGGCCGACGACGCCGGGGCGCTCATGGAGCGCAGCCTGAACCCGGCGTTCCGCCAGCTGGCGGGCCTGGCCCGGCAGGTGGCGGCCTCCGAGACCGCCGTGCTCATCACGGGGGAGACGGGCACCGGCAAGGAAGTGATGGCCCGGGCCATCCACGGGTGGAGCCGGCGCTCTGAGCGCCCCTTCCTGCGCCTGAACTGCGCGGCGCTGCCTGAGCACCTGGTGGAGAGCGAGCTCTTCGGCCACACGCGCGGGGCCTTCAGCGGGGCCAGCCAGGCCCGGCCGGGGCGCTTCCAGGTGGCCGACGGCGGCACGCTGCTCCTGGACGAGATCGGCGACCTGCCGCTGCCCATGCAGTCCAAGCTCCTGCGGGTGCTCCAGGAGGGCACCTTCGAGCCGCTGGGCTCGGACCGCAGCGTGACGGTGGACGTGCGGATCCTGGCCGCCACCAACGTGGACCTGGAGCGGGCCGTGGCCGAGGGCCGCTTCCGGGCCGACCTCTACTACCGCCTCAACGTCTTCCCCCTGCGCCTGCCGCCCCTGCGGGAGCGCCGGGAGGACATCCTCCTGCTGGCCGAGGACTGGCTGTACCGCCAGGCCCGGCGCACCGGCCAGGGCCCCTGGCGCATCCCGCCCGGGGACGCCGCCCGCCTGGAGGCCCATGCCTGGACGGGCAACGTGCGCGAGCTGATCAACGTCCTGGAGCGGGCCACGATCCTCGCTCCCCAGGGGGACCTGGACCTGGGGGCCGCCCTGCGGTCCCCTGCGGCCGCGCCCCTTCCGGAACCCCAGGGGGAGGACCTGCAGAGCGTCGAGCGCAGCGCGATCCTCAAGGCCCTGCGCCAGTGCTCGGGCCGGGTCTACGGGGCCGGGGGCGCGGCCCTGCGGCTGGGGCTCAAGCCCACCACGCTGCAGAGCCGCATGAAGAAGCTGGGGATCGCGCGGACCACCCTTATTTCGTGATCCCCATCTGGCCCAGCATCCAGGCGTACTCGAAGGCCTTGTCCCGGAGCCGGTCGTAGCGGCCCGAGGCGCCGCCGTGGCCGCCGGGCTCCAGCTTCATCCTGAGCAGCAGCTCGTTGCCGTCGGTCTTCAGGGTGCGCAGCTTCGCCACGTACTTGGCCGGCTCCCAGAAGCCCACCTGGCTGTCGTTGAGGCTGCTGGTGACGAGGATGGCGGGGTAGGCCCCCTTCCGGAGGTTGTCGTAGGGGCTGTAGGACCGCATGTAGTCGTAGGCGGCCTTCTCGTTGGGGTTGCCCCACTCCAGGTACTCGCCCACGGTGAGGGGGAGGGTGGGGTCGAGCATGGTGTTCATGACGTCCACGAAGGGCACGGCGGAGTGCACGGCCTTGAAGAGGCCCGGGGCCAGGTTGGTGACGGCGCCCATGAGGAGCCCGCCGGCGCTGCCGCCCTCGATGACGAGGCGGTCGCTGGAGGTCCACTTCCCGGCCACCAGGCTCTGGGCGCAGTCGATGAAGTCCGTGAAGGTGTTCATCTTCTTCATGAGCATGCCGTCCCGGTGCCAGGCCTCGCCCAGCTCGTCGCCGCCGCGGATGTGGGCCAGGGCGAACACCACCCCGCGGTCCAGGAGGCTGACGCGGTTGGAGTCGAAGGTCGCGGGTGATCCGTAGCCGTAGGAGCCGTAGGCATACAGGTACATGGGCGCCTTGCCGTCGCGCTTGAGACCCTTGCGGTAGACGAGGCTCATGGGGACCTTCACGCCGTCCCTCGCGGTGGCCCAGACCCGCTCGGACTGGTAGAGGGAGGGATCGTAGCCGAGCACCTCCTGGCGCTTGAGCAGGGTCTTCTCCCGCTTCGCCATGTGGTAGTCGAACGTGGTGGCCGGGGTCACCTGGGACTGGTAGTGGAACCGGAACTGCACGGAGTCGTACTCGGGGGTGGAACCGCCGGAGGCGAAGTAGACCGCCTCGGGCTGCGTGATCTCGTGCCACTGCCCGGTGGCGAAGTCCAGCACGCGGAAGACCACCAGGCCCTCCCGCTTCTCGCGCACCACGGCGAAGCCCTTGAAGAGCTCCAGGCCCTCCACGTGCACGCCGTCGCGGGGGGCCACGAAGGTCTTCCAGTCCCTGGTGCCGGGATCCGTCACGGGGACGGTGACGATCCTGAAGTCCAGCGCGCCCTTGTTGGTGCGCAGGTAG
The DNA here is from genome assembly GCF_030846775.1 of Geothrix sp. 21YS21S-2. Taxonomy (NCBI): domain Bacteria; kingdom Pseudomonadati; phylum Acidobacteriota; class Holophagae; order Holophagales; family Holophagaceae; genus Geothrix; species Geothrix sp. 21YS21S-2. The sequence goes on along the minus strand of NZ_CP132910.1, from coordinate 4,008,247 downwards.
AAGAGGCCCTCCCGGTGGTCCACGGCGTACTTGTGGCCCTTCTCCCGGGGCAGCAGGACCCGGAAGGCGGCCTTGGGATCGGCGGCGTCCAGGTAGCTGCACTCCCAGGTGTCGGTGCTGTCCACGCTCATGATCACGAACTTGCCGTCCTTGGTGCGGTACAGGCCCACGCGGTACAGCTCGTCCTTCTCCTCGTAGAGCCGGGTGGCCTTGCCGTCCAGACCCATGCGCCAGACCGTGTCGCTGCGCTTGGTGACGGGGTCCTCGGTGGTGAAGTAGAAGGTGCGGTTGTCGGCGGCCCACTCCACGGAGGTGACCCGCTGGGCGGTGGGGGCCAGCACCTTGCCTTCCCGGAGGTCCTTGACGTGGAGGTCGTACTGGCGGTAGCCGGTGGTGTCGGTGCAGTAGATGAGCAGGTTCCCGTCGTCGCTCACGGAGACGTCGGCCACGCCCAGGAAGGCCAGCCCCTTGGCCATCTCGTTGAGGTCCAGGAGCACCTCCTCGGGGGCGGCGGCGTCGAAGGCCATGCCGGGGCCCGCGGCCTTGCGGCAGTGCACCTGGTACTGCTTGCCCTCCTCGGTGCGGGTGTAGTAGTAGAACCGGCCCCGGCGCACCGGCACCGACAGGTCGGTCTGCTTGATGCGGCCCAGCATCTCCTTGTAGAGGGTCTCCCGCAGCGGCTTCAGGCCTGCGGTGAGGGTTTCCGTGTAGGCGTTCTCCGCCTCCAGGTACCTGATCACCTCGGGGTTCGCCTTGTTCCGCAGCCAGGCGTAGGGATCGGAAACGGATTCGCCGAAGCGCACGTCCACATGGGGGATGGTGGGGGCGACCGGCGCGGCGGCCCTCACCTGGGCAGCGGTCACGAGCGCCAGCGCGATCAAGGGGAACCGGAACAACTTCATGATGGCCTCCAGGTGGCAGGATGCCTCACTTCGTGAGGCAACGTCAAACCAAGAATTAACAAACTATTCATACTTTTGCTTTGACAGGCTCAGCCGGCAGCCCCATAGTTTGGCACCTTCCTTCTGCCCGGACATGCCCCCTCCCCTCCTGCTTCGCCTTCTGACCCCCCGCCGGATCTTCACGGCGGCTTGCGGGTTGGCGGGCCTGATGGGGTTGCTGCTGGGCCTCGCCATCCGGCGGGTCCAGCAGGAGACCCGGGCCCTCCAGGCCCTGGCCGTGGCCGCAGGCCAGGCGGGGGCAAGGCGCACCGCCCAGGCCATCGACGAGGAGCTCGCCAGTCTGGCGCAGGTGGCCCACGGCCTGGTGACGGATCTGCAAGACGGCCGGCTCGCCCCGGAGGCGATCGGGGCGAGGCTTGGCCCGGCCCTGGACCAGGCGCCGCCCAGCATCGCCCGGATGGGCGTGCTGTTCCAGCCCGGCGCACGGGGCGGGGAACCGGCCCGGTTCGCCCCCTATGCTGCCCGCGACCATGGCCCGCTGCGGGTCTACGACTACGGGCGCCAGGGGGACTACACCCTCAAACCATGGTTCAAGCCGGACCAGGGCGGGCCCGCCTGGACGGAACCCCACCGGTCCACCGACGGCAAGGCCTTTCTGGTGGATTACCTCGAACCGTTCCGCCTGCCCGGGGCCGCCGCCCCCTCGGGCCTGGTGCGCCTGGAGGTGTCCCTGGCCCACCTGCAGAAACGGCTCCAGGACCTGGGCATGGGTCACGAGGGGTACGCCTTCCTCCTGTCGGCCCGCACGGCCTTCATCGCCTTCCCATTGCCCGAACGGGTGAGGGAGGGCAGGACCTTGGCGGCCTTGGCCAAGGAGAGGGGGGACCCGGCCCAGGCCTACCTGGCGGAGTGCGCGCTCAAGGGGCGCGCCGGCCATGCCGAAACCCTCGCCCTGGCCACGGGGCAGGACGGGATCACGTTCCTGGAACCGGTCCCATCCGCCGGGTGGTCGGCCTGCGTGCTTCTCTTCAAGGACGACCTGAAGCTCGCGCCCTCCGACCTGAACAGGCAGGTGCTGCGCATCGTGACCCTGGCCGTCGCCCTGGCGTGGGTGCTCCTGTTCCTGGCCTTCAAGGGTCCATGGCTGGCGCCGTGGAGCCTCTGGTGGACGGTGGCCCTGGGCTCCCTGGCGGTGGCCGCCGGCATCGGGGTGCTGTTCCGGTTCGCCTACGCGACGCCCCCGCCCCCCCCGGACAACGAGATCCAGATGATGGATCCCTTGAGCCTGGAACGGTTCAAGGCGAGCCACGGCTCGCTGATGGCGGGCCTCGACGCGGTGAAGGCCGAGTTCGTCCCGACGGGGGTCCTCCTGCAGACCCTGGAGATCACCGGTCCCAGCCAGGTGAAGATCACGGGCATGGTCTGGCAGCGCCTGCCCAAGGGCACGCCCAGGGAGCAGCGCGGGGTCACCCTGCCGGAGGCCCTGGCCGGGGACATCAGCGTGGGCGCCGAGAAGGAGGAGAAGGACTGGGTCGTCCAGTTCTATCCGTTCCGGGTCACGGTGGAGCCGGACCTGGACAGCACCCGGATCTACCCCTTCGACCGCATCCGGGCCAGGCTGCGCATCTGGCCCAAGGCCATCCACGGCAACCAGATCCTGGTGCCGGACCTGGCCAGCTATCCGGTCCTGGCCTTCGGGAACGGCCCGGGCATGGACCCGGAATTGAGCCTGCCGGGCTGGGACGTGGAGGGCAACGAATTCGTCTACCTCCTGGAAAACTACAACACCCGCCTGGGGGCCGAAGGCTTCCTGAGGGAACGGCAGTCGCCCGAACTGGTGATGTCCGTCCGGATGCGCCGGCAGTGGCTGGGGCCTTGCATCATGGTGTTCCTGCCCCTGCTTGCGGTGGCGGGACTCCTGTTCACGATGACCCTCACGGTCGGCCGGGACGGGCCCTGGACCAGGGCCACCGGCTACAGCTACCTGAACTTCCTGCGCACCACCATCGCCCTGTTCTTCTCCCTGGTGGTGTCCCAGTTCAACATCCGCAACCGCATCGTGGCCAGCGGGGTGCTGAACCTCGAATGGTACTATTTCATCCTGTACGCCTTCATCCTCCTGGTCTCCGCGGATGCCCTGGCCTACGCCCGCGGCAGCGGCCACGGGCTCCGGGCCGGCGACAACGCCTGGGTCAAGCGGGCGTTCTGGCCGGTCCTGATGGCCTCCTATTTCGCGGTCACCACGCTGTTCGTCCTATAGGAGCCTGTCTACGTAATAGGAGGCAGGCTCCTATAGATCCCCGGCCAGGGCCTCGTCGCCGAGGTCAGGGTCCACGGCAGCCCACCGGGCCCGGGCCTGGAAGGCGGGATCCTCCAGGCGGGCCAGGAAGGCCACCATGCGCTTGCCCCACCCCGTGGCCGCTGCGCTGCCGGGCGGCGTGAAGGGCAGGAGGTCGGCAGGCGCCTCCTCGAGACACAACTGAACCAAAATAAGGAGTTGCTGGAAGCTTCCGCCCACCGGGAGCAGGTTGGCGGAGAGGGTGTCCAGGGTCTCGGCAAGGGGGCCTTCGGTCTGGGCGGCCAGGCCGTCCAGGACCTCCGAGGCCTGGTGGCAGGCGAGGGTGAGCTTCTGGTGGAGCCGCTCCAGGTCCCTGGGACCGGCCCCGGTGGCCAGGGCGTGGGCCACGTCCTCCAGGTGGGGGTGCAGTTTCTTGAAGAGCAGTTGAAGGGCCTGTTCGGCGGGGGCGGGATTCTCCATGGCCGAAGTTTGAATGACTTCAACATGTCTTGGGTGGAAAAAGTGATATACGATGTTCCACCACCCAGCCTCCCCCCCCATCCAGGAGACATCATGGCTCAGCTCCCCGAAGGCGAGTCCCATCCCTCCCATGAGATGTATCCCCCGTCCGAGGCCATGAAGGGGCGCGCCCACCTCGGATCGATGGCCGAGTACCAGAAGATGTACGACCGCAGCATCCAGGATCCCGAAGGCTTCTGGGAGGAGCAGGCCCGCAAGGAGATCGACTGGTTCCATCCCTTCGGCAAGGTCCGGGAGTTCGACTGGGAGTGGGGCCAGGCCCAGTGGTTCCTCAACGGCCGGCTCAACGTGTGCCACAACTGCGTGGACCGCCACGCCTCCACCCGCGGGTCCCAGACGGCCATCATCTGGGAGTCCGACACCCCGGGCGAGGGCCGCAGCATCGACTACCGCGAACTGCAGCGCGAGGTGTGCCGGCTGGCCAACGTCCTTCGCCACCACGGCATCAAGAAGGGCGACCGGGTCGCGATCTACATGCCCATGATCCCCGAGGCGGCCTACGCCATGCTGGCCTGCGCCCGCATCGGGGCCGTGCACAACGTGGTATTCGCCGGGTTCTCCGCGGAGAGCCTGCGCGACCGCATCAACGACGCCCGCTGCAAGGCCGTCATCACCGCCGACGAGGGCCTGCGGGGCGGCAAGATCATCCCCCTCAAGCGCACGGTGGACGAGGCCGTCATGGCCTGCCCCACGGTGAAGTTCGTCTTCATCGCCCAGCGCACCGGCAACAAGATCCCCTTCTACCCCCAGCGCGACGTGTGGCTCCGGCCCGCCATGGACAACGAGCGGCCCTTCTGCCCCATCGAGCACATGGACAGCGAGGACACGCTCTTCCTCCTCTACACCTCCGGCAGCACCGGCAAGCCCAAGGGGGTGGCCCACACCACGGGCGGCTACCTCCTGCACGCCGCGCTCTCCCACCGGTACGTCTTCGACTACCACCCCGGCGACGTCTACGCCTGCGTGGCCGACATCGGCTGGATCACGGGGCACACCTACGTGCTCTACGGCCCCCTGTGCAACGGGGCCACGACGGTGCTCTTCGAGTCCATCCCCAACTTCCCCGACGCGGGCCGGTACTGGGACATGGTGGAGCGCCTGGGCATCACCCAGTTCTACACGTCCCCCACCGCCATCCGCGCCGTGGCGCGCGAGGGCAGGACCTTCGTGGACAAGTACGACCGGTCCAGCCTGCGCATCCTGGGCAGCGTGGGCGAGCCCATCAACCCCGAGGCCTGGCGCTGGTACTACGAGGTGGTCGGCGAGAGCCGCTGCCCGGTGGTGGACACCTGGTGGCAGACGGAGACCGGCGGGATCATGATCAGCCCGATGCCGGGGTGCACGCCCCTGAAGCCGGGCTCGGCCACCCTGCCCTTCTTCGGGGTGGACCCGGTGGTCCTCGACGAGACGGGCAAGGAGATCCTGGGCAACGGCGTCTCGGGGCTCCTGGCCATCCGCAGCCCCTGGCCCGGCATGGCCCGCACCATCCAGAGCGATCACCAGCGTTTCGTGCAGACGTACCTGAGGCCCTTCCTGGGCTACTACATCACCGGCGACGGCTGCCGCCGGGACGAGGACGGCTACTACTGGATCACCGGCCGCGTGGACGACGTCATCAACGTCTCCGGCCACCGCATGGGCACCGCCGAGGTGGAGAGCGCCCTGGTGACCCACCCCGCCTGCGCCGAGGCCGCCGTGGTGGGCTACCCCCACGACATCAAGGGCCAGGGCATCTTCGCCTACGTCATCCTCACCGCGGGCTGGGAGGAATCCCAGGAACTCATCGGCGAGCTCAAGAACGAGGTGCGCCACCACATCGGCCCCTTCGCGACCCCCGACATCATCTGCATCACGCCCGGGCTCCCCAAGACCCGGTCCGGCAAGATCATGCGCCGCATCCTGCGCAAGATCGCGTCGGAGGAGTACGCCGAGCTGGGCGACATCACCACCCTGGCCGACCCCACCGTGGTGGAGGACCTCATCGTCAAGCGGAAGTCGCTCTGATCCATGGCCTGCATCCTCGCCCTGGACCAGGGCACCACCAGCAGCCGCGCGCTCCTCTTCGACGAGGGGGGCGCGGTGCTGGGGGTGGCCCAGAAGGAATTCACGCAGTTCTTCCCCGAACCCGGCCGGGTCGAGCACGACGCCCTGGAGATCTGGGCCTCGCAGCTTGACGTGGCCCGGGAGGTCCTGGCCCGGGCCGGGAATCCGGACGTCGCCGCCATCGGCATCACCAACCAGCGGGAGACCACGGTCCTGTGGGACCGGGCCACGGGGGTGCCCCTGGCGAAGGCCATCGTCTGGCAGGACCGGCGCACCGCCGGCATCTGCGAGGAGCTGAAGGCCCAGGGCCTCGCCCACTTCTTCCAGGAGCGCACGGGCCTCGTGCTGGACGCCTATTTCTCCGGCACGAAGCTCCAGTGGCTGCTGGACACGGTCCCCGGCGCCCGGGAGCGGGCCGGACGGGGTGAGCTGGCCTTCGGCACCGTCGACACCTGGCTCACCTGGAAGCTCACCGGCGCCCACGTCACCGATCCCAGCAACGCGTCCCGCACCCTCCTCTTCAACATCCACACCGGCGCCTGGGACGAGGAGCTCCTGGCGGTCCTGCGGATCCCCCGGGAGGTGCTGCCCCGGGTCGTGGACTCCAGCGGCGTCGTGGGCACCACCAGCCTCCTGGGAGGCTCCATCCCCGTGGCCGGCATCGCCGGGGACCAGCAGGCCGCCACCTTCGGCCAGGCCTGCCTGGCGCCCGGCATGGCCAAGAACACCTACGGCACCGGCTGCTTCCTCCTCCTCAACACCGGCGACCGCCCCACCACCAGCCGGAACCGCCTGCTCACCACCACCCTCTGGAAGCTGGGGGACCGCACGTCCTACGCCCTGGAAGGCAGCGTCTTCATGGCCGGGGCCGCCGTGCAGTGGCTGCGGGACGGCCTGGGGATCATCGCCTCGTCGGCCGAGGTGGAGCCCCTGGCGCGCAGCGTGCCCGGCAACGGCGGCGTCTACCACGTGCCCGCCTTCGTCGGTCTGGGCGCGCCCTGGTGGGACGCCGGCGCCCGGGGGGCCTTCTTCGGGCTGACCCGCGGCAGCGGCCGGGGACACATCGCCCGGGCCGTGCTCGAGTCCATCGCCTACCAGACCGCCGACGTCATCGGCGCCATGGAGGCGGATTCCGGCATCCGGCTCACGGAGCTGAGGGTGGACGGCGGAGCTTCGCGCAACGACCTGCTCATGCAGTTCCAGGCCGACATCCTCGACGTGGCCGTGGTGCGGCCCCAGGTCACCGAGACCACCGCCCTGGGCGCGGCCTACCTGGCCGGCCTCGCCGTGGGCTTCTGGAAGGACTCCGGCCAGATCTCGGAGAACTGGCGTCCAGGGGCCCGTTTCGAACCGGCCATGGCCGCCGCGGAGCGCTCGGCCCTCCTGGGCGAGTGGCGCAAGGCCGTGGAGCGCACCCGGGGCTGGGAGTCCTAGGGTGTGCTTCCCGTCCGAGGAATAGGCCGCAACGGCAGGGATCTGCCTGACCGATCTCAGTCGGGTAGGCCGGGGAGCTTGCGCCCCCGGCCCCCCTCAGATCCGGACGTGCGGGACTACCGCATCCGGCTCCTCGTCACGGTCGCTGAGGACGTAGTTTCGATGCGTAACTGATGGCTGGGGCCAGTGGGAACCGAGCCAGAAGCTTGTTCATGCGATCCCAGGTCATGCGGGCCCGCTGGGACCTCCGGTTGAGCCATCCACGCCACCTTCGCCCAACTTCATAGCGGAAGTGCGCCAGGGCCCTGGAGTTCCCCGTGATCCCGTAATACCTGAAGTGACCGACCAGTTTCTGGTTGATCGTCCGCCATTGCTCGCGCACCGGGAGGTGGCGGTGTTTGGCCATCCACTCCCCGATCTTCGTGAGCGCCCGACTCATCCGGCTCTTCGCGGTCTTCCGCTTCACCACCCACCGGCCGTTCTTGGCCGTGGCCCAGTAGTGGGTGAATCCCAGGAAGTCGAAGTGGCCTGGTCCCCCATTGGGGTCCCTGGGCTCCCTCGGCTTCCAGAACTCCACCAGCCGGGTCTTATCCGGGTGGATCGTCAGGCCATACCGCTCGAACCGCTTGGGCAGGACTTCCATAACCCGCTTGGCATCCTCCTCCTGGGCAAAGCCCATCACGAAGTCGTCCGCGTAGCGCACCAGGAAGGCCCGACCCCGGAGTCGGGGCTTGACCTCCCTTTCAAACCACACGTCCAGCACCTCGTGGAGGTAGATGTTGGCGAGCATCGGACTGACCACCCCGCCCTGGGGCGAGCCGGTTTCCGGGTGCGTGATGCATCCTTTCTCCAGCACGCCCGCGTTGAGCCATTTGCCGATCAGGCGCCTCAGAACGCCGTCCTTCATCCGCAGGTCAAGGATTTCCCGCAGCTTCCCGTGGTCCAAAGTATCGAAATACTTACGGATATCCACGTCAAGCACCCAGCCTCCCCCCATGTCCATCAACCCCTGCCAAATCGCCTCCAGCGCCATGTGCGCGGAGCGCCCGGGCCTGAACCCGTAGGAGCAGTCCAGGAAGTCCTGCTCATAGAGCGGTTCCATCACCATCACCACGGCCCTTTGCAGGACCTTGTCTTCGAAGGCGGGAATGCCCAGGGGGCGTTGGCTGCCATCCCCTTTCGGGATGTAGGTTCTCCGGACTGGAGGGGCCTTGTAGGTGTCGCCGTTCTTAGCCCGGTTCAGGAGGCTCTGGAGGTTGGACTCCAGGTTTTCCCCGTATTCCTTGCCCGTCACGCCGTCCACCCCGGTCGCCCCATCCTTGCGGGTGCGCCCGAAGGCTTCCTTCATCCAGTCCAGGTCCATGTGGTAGGCCAAGGAGGTGAAAGCCACCTCCGGGTGGATCCTGGCCAGTTCTGCGATCCGTTGTTGTTTCGTGGAGACGCTGTTGGATGTCATTGCACCCATTATCTTTCCCTTCAACGGTTCCGTGATCCGGCAGCTCCTTGGCTCCAGCGGGTCCCGGCGGCCCGGTTCCCCGCGATCATCGCTACTATGAGCTGCTCCGACTTCCGGCCACCCCTCCCGCGCTCCTTCGTTTCCTTCAGTTTGCGGTACCGCCCTGTGCCGGCTGTTCGCTCCCGCCGGGGGCGGCACCCCCCGGCGAGCCTGGGTTCGTTTTACGTGGCTTCCCTCACCACTGGGTTGTTGGCGGAGATGGCTGGATCTCCCAGGTTCCTGGGGAACCCCTGTGCACGTGCCCTGCTCTATGACCCCGGTGGGACCCTACGGTCAGGCCCTTGCGACCTTCGGGTGCTGTCTTCCGATCGGAGAACGGCGTCGACTCCCACGGTTGGATGCTTTCGGGGCTCCATCACACGGCCCATGCACTCCCTGTCTACGCTTCACGAGGTCGGTCGCCCTTCCCCACGCAAGACTCGGTTCCGGCTGCTGGCCAGCTTTGCCGGGCGGGGCTTGCTGCCTCCCCGCTGGGCTCCATTGCGAGGTTTCAGTCTGTCTTAGGTCATCCATCCTCCTCGCCCAGGCTTGGCCTGGCGCACTCCCCGTCTATCCCTGTGCATCCCCGGCTGATTCCTGCCGGAGTGGGTCCAGGCGAGTGGCCCATTCGCCCTACCCCGGCTGCAATAAGCGATTGAATTTGCCAGGGATGGAGGGTGATGTGAAAGGGATGACGGCCTCTTTGGCTCGATGGCGGCGGCGTCCGGGCCGGACGTGAGGGTGGGCGCCGGGTTGGGCCGCTTCCCGGAAAGGGGCGGGTTCGCCCCGTGGGCAAAGCCCTTGCGCGAATGAATTAATAATATATATTTCCTTCCATCCATCGTGAAGGATTCATAACCGATGCCCCCCACCCCCGGCCCCAACCTCCCCAAGTCCAAGATTCCCCCCTGGGAGCGCCGTCGCGGGCCGCAGACATGGAAGTGGAACGGCGAACGCCGGGGCGACCCCCGCCTGCCGCGCCTGGAGAGGTCCCTGGAGGCGAGCCCCGGACGCATCCTCGTCTATGCCGTGGCGGGGGCCCTCATCGGGGTCGGGATCCTGTTCCTGGCGTTGCACTGATTTTCATTGCGCCGGAGGAGGCCGGAGCGTAGATTGGTGTTTGAACATCTAATTCGGGCGGAGCGGTCTCCGTCCCCCGAGGTTCAAACGCCATGCGCACCCAGCCTGTCCTCTTCGTCTCCCACGGCTCCCCCATGCTCGCCCTGGGGGACTCCGCCTATGCCCGGGCCCTGGGCGCGTTCGCGGCAGGCCTGCCGGAGCGGCCCCGGGCGGTCCTGGTGGTCTCGGCGCACTGGCAGACCCCGGACCTGCGGGTGACCTCCAGCCGAAGGCCCGGGGTGCTCCACGACTTCGGCGGATTCCCACGGGAGCTCTACGCCCTGGACTACCCCGCCCCGGGCGACCTGGACCTCGCGGCCCGGGCGGCCGCGGCCCTGGGCGCGGAGGCCGACCCCCTGCGCCCCCTGGACCACGGGGCCTGGGCGGTGCTGCGCCACCTGTTCCCCGGGGCCGACGTCCCGGTGGTCCAGGTGAGCCTGCCGCGCGCCGCCCCGCCGGACCTCGTGGCCCTGGGCGAGGCCCTGCGCGCCTTCCGGGAGGAGGGGATCCTGATCCTGGCCAGCGGCGGGCTGGTGCACAACCTGAGCCTGGTGGACTGGGCCGCTCCCGATGGGCAGGCGGAAACCTGGGCCCTGGATGCCGAGCGCTGGTTCCTGGAGCGGCTCGGGGACGGCCGCCGGGAGGAGCTGCTGGACCACCGCCGGGCCTGGCCCCAGAGCCGGAGGGCCGCCGCCACGACGGAGCACCTGGATCCGCTCTTCGTGGCCATGGGCGCCGCGGACGGGCCCGTGCGCACCGTCTTCGACGGGTGGCAGCTGGCGACGATGAGCCTGAGGTGCCTGGCCTGGGGCTAGCCCAGCAGCTCCTCCACCAGGGCCGGCACCAGCACGGTGGCCGCCCCCTGGCGCTGCTCGAGGAACCTCGAGCTGACGCTGGAGGCCTCCAGGTTCAGTTCCAGGGTGTGGGTCCAGGCCGGAACCTGCTCCACGAAGCCCGCGGCCGGGTATACGTTGCCGGAGGTGCCCACGGCCACGAACAGGCCGCAGCGCGCCAGGGCCTCCCCGATCCGCTCCATCTCGAGGGGCATCTCGCCGAACCAGACGATGTGGGGGCGCATCGCGCCGCTGCGCCCGCAGGCGGGGCACGGGGTCTCCACGGTGGTCTCCCCTTCCCAGGGGTGGACCCTGGCGCAGCGCGCGCAGCGCACCTTCAGAAGCTCCCCGTGCATGTGGATGAGGTTCCGGCTGCCGGCGCGGTCATGGAGGTCGTCCACGTTCTGGGTGACCACGAGCACCTCGGAGGGCCACTCCCTTTCCAGGCGCGCCAGGGCGGCGTGGGCGGCGTTGGGCTGCGCCTCCTTCAGCTGGGCGCGGCGCTGGTTGTAGAACGCGTGCACCAGCGCCGGGTCCCGTTGGAAGGCCTCGGGCGTCGCCACGTCCTCCACCCGGTGGTTCTCCCAGAGCCCGCCGGCGTCCCGGAAGGTCTTCAGGCCGCTCTCGGCGGAGATGCCGGCACCGGTGAGGATGACGATGGACGACCGCGGCGATGGGCGCATGGGGACTCCGGAGGATGCCCCATTGTCCACCGGACGGGGGATGGGGGATAATCCCGGGATCCCCTGGAGCCGTCCATGCGCATCCTCACGCTCTGCCTCGCCCTCCTGCTCCCCGCCGCCGCCCAGGAGCCGGCCTGGCTCACCGACCTGGCCCAGGCCAAGGCCGCGGCCGTGGCCCAGAACAAGAAGATCCTGGCGGATTTCACGGGCTCGGGCTGGTGCCCCTACTGCGTCCTGCTCGACAAGGAGGTGTTCTCCACCCCGGCCTTCCCGGGCCTGGCCAGGGACTACGTCCTGCTCAAGCTGGACTACCCGCGCATGAGCGGGCGCACCCCGGAGCGGATCGCCGCCGATCCCGCCCTCAAGGCCCTCATGGCGCTCAAGGAGCAGTACCGGATCTCGGGCTTCCCCACGGTCCTCGTGCTGTCGGGGACGGGAGAGGAGCTGGCGAGGCACCAGGGCTACGCCACGGGACAGGGACCCGCGGCCTACATGGCCAGCCTGCGCAAGTAGGTCAGAGGGCCTTGTTCACGGCGCAGTGGATGGAGCCCTTGCGGATGGAGGCGAAGCAGGACAGGCATTCCAGGCACGGCTCGATCTCCGCGTCCCGGCCCGCCAGGAGCTTCTCCGCCACGCGGAAGTCGGCGATGAGGGGCCGGGCCAGGGCCACCAGGTCGGCCTGGCCCGCGTCCAGGACGCGCTGGGCGAGACCGGGGCCGGAGAGCTTGCCCACGGTGATGACGGGAATCCCCACCGCCTGGCGGATGCGCCTGGCGGAGGCGGCGTAGGAGCCCCCGGGGGAGCCCTTGGGGGGCACGGAGCTGGTGTTGAGGAAGGGCTGGCCCTCCCAGTCGCCCAGGCTGGACTGGCCGATGCCGGAGGCGTCGATGACGTCCACGCCCGCGGCCTCCAGGGCCTGGGCGAAACGGACGGCCTCGTCCGTGCCGAGCCCGCCCTCCACGTTCTCCACGCTGTGCATGCGGCAGAAGACGAGGCAGTCGGGGCCCACGGCGAGGCGCACGGCCCTGGCCACCTCGATGCCCAGGCGGAAGCGGTTCTCCTCGCTCCCCCCCCACCGGTCGGTGCGGTGGTTGGTGCGGGGCGACAGGAACTGGGAGAGGAGGTAGTAGTGGGCGGCGTGGATCTCCACGCCGTCGAACCCGGCGCGCCGGGCCCGGGCGGCGCCCTCGGCGAAGGCGCGGATGACGTCCTGGATCTCGGCCTCGGTCATCTCCCGGGGCGCGGGTCCGGGCAGGAGGGCCACGGGGGAGGGCGCGATGCGCTCCGCGGCCGGGTCGGCCCGCACGGAGCGGCCTCCGCCGTGGACGAGCTGGAGGACCGCGGCGGCCCCTCCGGCCTGGATGGCCCCGGCGATGGCGGCGAGGCCGGGGATCTGGGCATCCTCCCAGACGCCCAGGTTCCGGGGCAGGATGATGGCGTCGGGCAGGATGGCGGTCGCTTCGACGATGACCAGGCCCACGCTCGAACGTGCGTGCTGCCGGTACCACTCGACCTGGGCCTCGGTGGCCCGGTGGCCCTCGGCCATGCCGGTGGCCATGGGGGCCATTACCAGCCGGTTGCCCAGGCGGAGGCCTTTGTATTGGAATGGATCGGTTAGCACGGGCATGGACGACCTCGACAAGGGGGAACCTCCATTTCACCATGGCCCACGGGGAAACTTTCAGGAGTTTCCCATCGACTATTATGAGATTGCGTCTAGCATCGGGGTCACTTCCCAACAAAGGAGCTGATCGCATGGCCACCGGACCCCGTGACGACCTTCATGTTGCAGCGCAGTTGAGCGAATCCCAGCAGGCCGCGATCCAGCGCCTGCAGCGGGACGAGAACGTCATTCCCGCGCCGATCTGGCTCTCCCGCCAAGCCCACCTCGCCAACGACGCGGTGGAGCGGGCCCACGCGGAATCCGATCCCGACGGCTTCTGGGCGGACCGGGCCAAGCTCGTGGACTGGATGGAGCCCTACACCGCCGTCAGCCACTTCGACCCCCCCGCGCACCAGTGGTTCGTCGGCGGAAAGCTCAATGTGACGGTGAACTGCATCGACCGCCACGTGTACTCGGAGCGCCGCAACAAGGCCGCCCTCATCTGGGTGGGCGAGGACGGCGAGGAGCACGCCTACACCTACGGCCGGCTCTACCGGGAGGTGAACCGCTTCGCCAACACCCTCAAGAACATGGGGGTCAAGAAGGGCGACCGGGTCATCATCTACATGCCGCTGTGCCCCGAGGGGATCATCACCATGCTGGCCTGCGCCCGCATCGGCGCCATCCATTCGGTCGTCTACGCCGGCATGGGCACCCAGGCACTGCGCGCGCGCATCGAGGACTGCCAGGCCAAGCTGGTCGTGTGCTCCGACTTCACGTTCCGCCGGGGCAAGAAGGTACCCCTCAAGCCCACCGTGGACGAGGCGGTGCGCGACCTGTTCAGCGTCGACCACGTCATCGTGCACCGCCGGGGCTCCCGGCCCGGGGACGAGCCCTTCACCTTCGAGTCCGAGCGCGAGCACGACTTCTACGACTGCCAGGAGGCCCACAGCATCCATTGCACGCCCGAGCCCATGGACGCGGAGGATCCGCTGTTCATCCTCTACACCTCCGGCACCACCGGCAAGCCCAAGGGCGTCGTGCACGCCACCGGCGGCTACCTGGTGGGCGTGACCTACCTGGCCCGCGCCTTCTTCCAGATCACCGACCGGGACATCTACTGGAGCACGTCGGACATCGGCTGGATCGTGGGGCACTCCTTCATCGTCTACGGCCCCCTCTCCTGCGGCGCCACGGTGTTCTGCCGGGAGGGCGTGCCCGACTACCCCAGCGCCGAGGTCACCTGGGAGCTCTGCGAGCGGTACGGCGTGAACCTGATGTTCACGGCCCCCACGGCCATCCGCATGTGGATGAGCCACGGGCCCTCGGCCCCCGCCAAGTACGACCTCTCCCGCCTGCGCCTCATCGCCTGCGCCGGAGAGCCCCTCAACCCCGAGGCCCACCACTGGGCCCAGAAGCACCTGGCGGGCCAGAGCAACGGCATGGTCGTGGACAACTGGTGGCAGACGGAGATCGCCGCGCCGGTGCTGGGCACCCTGCCGACGTTCGAGGCCCGCCCGGGCAAGGTGGGCAAGGCCATGCCCGGCGTGGCCGCCGAGGTGGTGGACGCCGAAGGCAACCCCGTTCCCGCCGGGTCCGGCGGCCTCCTCATCCTCCGCAGGCCCCTGCCCTACATGATGCGCACCGTGTGGGGCGACCACCCCCGCTACGAGCGCTACTGGAACCAGGTGCCGGGCGGCGTCTACACGGCCGGCGACATCGCCGTGAAGGACGCCGACGGCTACTTCGCCGTGCTGGGGCGGTCCGACGACGTGATGAACGTGGCCGGCCACCGCATCGGCACCGCGGACGTCGAGGGCGCCCTGGTGCGCCACCCCGCCGTGGCGGAAGCCGCCGTCATCGGCCTCCCCGACCCCGTCAAGGGTGAGCGCATCAAGGCCTTCGTCGTGCTGCGCGTGGGCGTCGAGCAGGGACCCGGCCTCCTGGCCTCGCTGAAGGACCACGTGCGCCAGGACCTGGGCCCCATCGCGACGCCTTCGGAAATCGAGGTGCGCACGTCGCTGCCCAAGACCCGCTCCGGGAAGATCGTCCGCCGCTACCTCAAGGCGATCGAGATGGGCGAGGACCCGGGGGACCTCTCCACCCTGGCCGACTAGCTAAACCCCGGGCCCCCTTCCGGCGTTACCCTTGCAGGAATCCATCCTGCAGGAGATAGCTATGCGTTCGTTGACCTGGTTGACGGTGCCCATGGTGCTGGCGGCGGGGGCCTCCGCCCACGCCCAGATCGATGCGAGATTAATGCGGTATCCCGATGTCTCGGCCACCCGCATCGCCTTCACCTACGCGTCCGACATCTGGGTCGTGGCCAAGACCGGTGGCCTTGCCCAGAGGGTTTCCACCCCCAAGGGGGAGGAGATGTTCGCCCGGTTCTCGCCCGACGGCAAGGAGATCGCCTTCTCCGCAAATTATGACGGGAACATGGATGTCTACGTCATGCCCGTGGGCGGGGGCGTGCCGGTGCGCGTCACCCACAACCCCGCCCCGGACCGGGTCGTGGGCTGGACCCCCGACGGGAAGTCCATCCTCTTCGCCTCGGGCATGGAATCGGGCCGGGACCGGTTCAGCAAGCTCTTCACCGTGCCCAAGGCAGGCGGCCTCCCCCAGGCGCTGCCCGTGCCCTACGGGGAGTTCGGCGCGCTCTCCCCCGACGGGAAGACCCTGGCCTACATGCCCATCTCCACCGATTTCCGCACCTGGAAGCGGTACCGGGGCGGCATGGCCTCGGAGATCTGGTTCTACGACCTGGAGAAGAAGACGTCCCTGCGCCTCCCCAGCGAAGGCGGGTCCAACGACTCCATGCCCATGTGGCACGGCGACACCCTCTATTTCCTGTCGGACCGCGACGCGGTCAAGCGCGGCAACGTCTGGTCCTACAACATGAAGACCAAGGCCTTCAAGCAGATCACCTTCTTCAAGGAGTTCGACGCCCACTTCCCGGCCATCGGCCCGAGCGACATCGTCCTGGAGGCCGGGGGCCGGCTCCACCGCATCGACCTGGCCACGGAAAGCATCTCCGAGGTGAAGGTGGAGGCGGTGACCGATCGCGCCGCCCTCAAGCCGCGCACGGACAACGCTTCCAAGCTCATCCGCAACGCCTCGCCCTCCCCCCAGGGCAAACGCGCCGTGTTCGAGGCCCGGGGCGAGGTGTTCTCGGTGCCCGCGGAGCGGGGCTACGTGATGAACCTCACCCACACGCCCGGCGTCGCCGAGCGCTTCCCCTCCCTTTCCCCCGACGGCAGGCAGGTCGCCTATTTCAGCGACCGCAGCGGCGAGTACGAACTCTGCCTGAAGGCCGCGGACGGCTCCGGGGAGGAGCGCCAGGTGACCCACCTGGGGCCCGGATTCCGCTACAACATCCAGTGGTCCCCCGACGGCAAGCGGGTGGTCTTCGGCGACCAGGCCATGCGCATCCACGTCTGCGAGCTTGAGACGGGCAAGGTCACGGCCATCGACAAGGGCTTCTTCATGATGGATGGCGGCATGGAGCAGTTCCGGGGCAGCTGGTCCTCCGACAGCCGCTGGTTCGGGTACGTCATCGACTCCCCCCGGCGCAACGGCGTGGTCAAGCTCTACGACACCCGGGACGGCAAGGTCACCCAGGCGACCTCCCCCTACTACAGCGCCGGCGACGTGGCCTTCGACCCGGAAGGGAAGTACCTGTTCCTCACCACGGGCCAGAATTTCAGCCCCACCTACAGCGACCTGGACCCCACCTGGGTCTACGCCAACACCACGCGCCTGGCGGCCATCCCCCTCCGCAAGGACGTGGCCTCGCCGGTGGCGGCGCGCAACGACGCCGACGCCGACAAGAAGGATGAGAAGAAGGACGACAAGAAGGACGAGAAGAAAGCCGAGAAGAAGGCCGACAAGCCCGCCCCCAAGCCCGTGGACATCGACCTGGACGGCCTCGAGGGCCGCATGGTCCTGCTGCCCCCGCCCGCCGGGAACATCGCCGACCTGGCCGCCGTGAAGGGCAAGCTGGTCTACCGGCGCATCCCCCAGCAGAACCCCGACGGGGAATCCAAGGGCAACCTCCACTTCTACGACCTGGAGGAGCGGGAGGAGAAGACGATCCTGGCCGACGTGGACGGCGCGGCCGTGGCCGCCGAAGGCGGCAAGGTCCTGGTGAAGCGCAAGGACACCTATGCCTTCCTGGACATCAAGGCCGACCAGAAGCTGGACAAGAAGATGCCCACCGCCGACCTTCCCATGGAGGTCGACCCCGCCGCGGAGTGGCGGCAGATCTTCAACGACACCTGGCGCCTGGAGCGGGACCTGTTCTACGATCCGGCCATGCACGGGGTGGACTGGAAGGTCATGAAGGCCCGCTACGGCAAGCTCCTGGACGAATGCGCCACCCGCGAGGACGTGAACTTCGTCA
This sequence comes from Geothrix sp. 21YS21S-2, assembly GCF_030846775.1. NCBI lineage: Bacteria > Pseudomonadati > Acidobacteriota > Holophagae > Holophagales > Holophagaceae > Geothrix > Geothrix sp. 21YS21S-2. Next base: position 3,990,915 of record NZ_CP132910.1, on the reverse strand, counting down.
TCGGCGAGCTCATCTCCGAACTGAACGCCTCCCACGCCTACCGCGGCGGCGGGGACGTGGAGACGCCGCAGAGGCGCGCCGTCGGCCTCCTGGGGGCGGACTTCGCCCTGGAGAACGGCCAGTTCCGCATCAAGAAGATCCTGCGCGGCGCCTCCTGGGACGCCGCCGCCAAGGCGCCGCTGGCCCAGCCCGGCCTCAACGTCAAGGAAGGCGACTACCTCCTGGCGGTGGACCACGTGGCCCTGGACACGAAATCGGACCCCTGGGCCGCCTTCCAGGGCCTGGCGGGCAAGACCGTGCTCCTGACCGTGAACGACAAGCCCGGCAGGGAAGGCGCCCGGGACATCCTGGTCGACACCATCGGCAACGAAGGCCCGCTGCGCTACCAGGCCTGGGTGGAGGCCATGCGCGCCTACGTCGACAAGGCCTCGGGGGGCCGCATCGGCTACATCTACGTCCCCGACACCGGCATCGGCGGCCAGACCGACCTGGTGCGCCAGTTCCAGGGCCAGTGGGACAAGGAAGGCCTCGTCATCGACGAGCGCTTCAACAGCGGAGGCCAGATCCCCGACCGCTTCACCGAGCTGCTGGGACGGAAGGTCCTCAACTACTGGGGCGTCCGGGACGGCAAGGACTGGCAGTGGCCCGTCACCGCCCACAACGGCCCCATGGCCATGCTCATCAACGGCTGGAGCGGATCGGGCGGCGACTGCTTCCCCTTCTACTTCCGCCAGGCGGGCCTGGGCCCCCTCATCGGGCGGCGCACCTGGGGCGGCCTCATCGGCATCAGCGGCGCCCCCGCCCTCATCGACGGCGGGAACATCACCGTGCCCACCTTCGGCATCTACTCCACCGACGGGAAGTGGATGATCGAGGGCCACGGCGTCGACCCCGACATCGAGGTGATCGACGACCCGGCCCTCACGGCCCAGGGCAAGGATCCGCAGCTGGACAGGGCGATCAGGGAAGTGGAGGACGCCCTGAGGAAGAATCCGCCCAAACACCCCGCGAAGCCCGCGTATCCCAACAAGGCCGGCTTCTAGGATCAGCGTGCGGATCCGGCGCCGGGGCCCCTGGGCCCCGGCGTTTCCGCGTCAGGCCCGGCTCAGAGCGAGGTCGCCTCCTGCCAGCCGGCGTTCTTCCGCACGTCGGTGAGCAGCTTCACCAGGTGCTCGTAGAGCTCCTTCTGGGCGGGCGGCACGAGGATGACCCGCTCGAATTCCAGGAAGGGCTTGTTGGACTGGTAGAAGTTGCCCGGGATGTCCAGGCGGAGCTGGGCGTACATCAGCGTCCACTCGCTCACGATGGTCACGTCGGCCTTGCCTCCGGCCACCGCCTGGAGGGCCAGGATCTCGGATCCGCAGTCCAGACGCTGGATGCGGCCCTCCTTCACGGCCTCGGTCAGGGCGGGGTAGGCGTAGCCGCCGACGCCGGCGAGCTTCAGGCCCGCCAGGGACGCGGGTCCGGCGTACTCGACCTTCTTCGCGTCGAGGGACACCACCAGGTTGCGGTCCCACAGGATCGCGGGGGTCCACAGGCTGGCGGCCCGCACCGGTTCCGGGAACCAGACCTTGTTGACGCCCAGGAGGACGCCCTTGAGTTCGCCCTTGTCCACCATGGCCTTGGCCTCGGGGGCCGTGACCACCTTGAGGGTGAAGCGGTAGGTCCGGCTCTCCTTCGTCAGCCACTGGCAGAGGCGGTACTCGAGGCCGTCCTGCTTCGCCTTGTCCACCACGAAGGGGGGCCGGTCGTTGTACGTGTAGACGGTGACGTCGGTCTGGGCCTGTGCGAACGCGCAGGCGGCGAGAACGAGGACGGTCCTGAGCGCATCGAGGAACTTCATGGCTACCCCCTGGCGGTTGGAAGGACTAGCTTACCTTCAATAATTCAAGAGCTCTGTCATAAGTGTTACATGCAGCCGGAAACGCGAACGGCCCCCTGGAAGGGGGCCGTTTCTCCGTTCCGGGTCTTCTACTTGAGGAACCGGGTCTCCAGGGTGCCCCAGGCGAGGTCCTGGCCGTTGTTCTCGACCTTGAGCTCGCGCAGGCGCTTGATCTCCTCGCCGTACCACTCGACCACGGGGCGGCCGATGCGCAGCGCGCCGAGTTCGGAAGCCAGGTCGGCGGGCTTGATGCGGCAGACCCAGCCGTCCTTGTAGGGGCTGCTGGCCACCAGGAAGGGCTCGGCCTTGAGCCGGGCGTTGTCCTCGACCACCTTCCCGGTGATGGGGGCGAAGAACCGGATCTCCTCGGCGCCGCGCTTGAAGGAGAAGAGGGGGTCGCCCACCTGGAAGGTCTTGCCGGGATCGGGCAGGACAACCTCGCTCACTTCGCCCAGGGCCTTGTGCGCGAAGTCGTCAACGCCGACCCGCACCTGTCCGTCGGGCTCGATGCGGACCCAGGCGTGGCCGGGGGAGATGAAGGAGCCGCCGGGGACGCAGTACTCGCCGGCGGGGGCGTTCTCGGCCTGGGTGGGGGAGACGATGCGGACGGTGGGCTCCTTCTGGCCTTCCAGGCGGGACTGGCGCTTGACCAGGAGGCGGTTGACGAATTCGGAGAGCTCCTCGGCGGTGAAGGGCTTCTGCACGTATTCGGAGGCGCCGTGCTTCATGGTCTCCACCGCGGTCTCGATGGTGGCGTAGCCGGTGATGACGACCACGTCCACGTCGGGACGGAGGTGCTTGACGGCCTTGACGACCTCGACGCCGTCCATGATGGGCATCTTCAGGTCGGTGAAGACGAAGTCGTAGTCGTGGCGCTGGACGAGGTTCAGGGCCTCGGGGCCGTTCTCGACGGTGTCGACGTTGTAGCCCTCCAGCACGAGGATGCGGCGGAAGGAATCCAGCACGATGCCTTCGTCGTCCACGGCGAGGATGCGGGCGCGGGGCTCGGGGACCTCGATGCGCTTGAGGGTCTTGACCTCGCCGGCGATGTCCAGGCGGATGGCGACCTTGAGGATCTCCTCGCGGGCGGCCCGCTGGCGTTTCTCGCGCATCCGGCGGGTGGTCTCGCGCACCAGGTAGTCGATGCCCACGAAGGCGAGCAGCATGATTATTACGAGCAGCACGGTCATGGCAATGACTCCTATCAGGATGGGGAGATTCCGGCTTCAGGGTTGAGAATGGGGATGCGGATCGAGAAGGTGGTGCCCTTGCCCAGTTCGGTCTGGACGTCGATCGAGCCGCCGTGACTCTCCACGATACCCCAGGTCACGGCCAGGCCAAGGCCCGTGCCGCGGTTCCCCTTGGTGGAGAAGAAGGGTTCGAAGAGGTGGGGCAGGTCCTCGGGGGCGATGCCCGAGCCGTTGTCCGTGACCTGGAGCTCCACGAACGCGTCGTCGAAGACCCGCGTGGCCAGACGGATCTGGCCGGTTCCGGGCTGCACGACGTCCGCGGCGTTGAGGAGGAGGTTCACGGCGATCTGCTGCACCTGGTTGCCGTCGGCGTAGGCTTCCGGCAGGTCCTGGGCGAGGTCCAGGGCCAGGTTGATGTGATTGAGACTCAGCTGGTTCATCACCACGGCCAGGGAGTGGCGCACCACCTCGTTGAGGTCCGTCGGCCTGCGGGAGGGGGGGGCGGGCCGCGCGAAGTCGAGGAGCTCCTTGATGATGGCCCGGCAGCGCTTGGTCTCGCGGACGATGACCTCCACGTCCTCGGCGTTGGGGTCCCCTTCCGGAAGACGCTTGGCCATGAGGGAGGCGTACGTCAGGACCCCGGTGAGGGGATTGTTGATCTCGTGGGCGATGCCCGCGGCGAGCCGGCCCACGGAGGCGAGCTTGTCGGCCTGGGTGAGCTGGAGCCGGGTTTCGGAAATCTGGCTCGTCATCGCATTGAAGGCCTCGGCCAGATGGCTGAGCTCGTGGTGGCCCTCCACCTTGATGACCGTGGCCAGGTCGCCCTGGGCCACCCGGAGGGTGCCCTCCATGAGGGCCTCCACGGGCCGGACCACCAGCTTGCGGTTGAGCCACCAGATGATGAGGCTGCTGCAGAGGATGGCCAGGGCCGCGAAGCCGGCCATGACCTGGCGGCCTCTGGCCATCTCCTTGTCGGCCTCGGCCATGGAGACGTTCACGTCCAGGACGCCCAGCACGCGCTGGGAGGCGGCGTGGGCGTGGCAGTCGGCGGTGTAGCAGGAGGGCTCGTTGGGAATGGGATTGATGATCCCCAGCACCCGGGTGCCGTCGGCATCCCTGTAGACGCGGGCCCGGGCGTTCACGTCCAGCTTCTCCAGGGGGCGGCCCTCGGCGTGGCAGGCGTAGCAGGCCTCGCCGCGCTTGTCCACGGCGGTGCCGATCTCCGCGCTGTCCGAGGAGAACATGATCCGGCCCTCCTTGTTGAAGAGCCGGACCTTGCGGATGCCCTCCCCGCGCAGGGTGCCCATCGTCCGGATCTGCCTGTGGAGGCCGTCCCGGCGGTTCTCGAGCATGTCGTAGTGGGTGCTGCTCTTGATGGTCTCGCCCAGCTGGTTGGCGTTGCGGGTGAGCTGGGAGACCAGGCCTTCGTTGTGCGAGCGCATGATCAGCCCCGCCATGAGCCCGATGGCCAGGGCCGAAACCAGGCCGGCCCCCAGGATCAGGCGCGTGCCGATGCGCGTGCCCATGTCATTCCCCTTCCATCGCGGGGGTGAGGCTGGAGAACGGGTGTTCGTCGGGCTCGGGAGGGGCCACGTCCGGGAAGATGGGGAGGTAGCGGGCGATGAGGGTGAACGCCGTGAACCCGATGGCCGCGATGCCCGTCATGACGAGCACTTCCAGAAGGGACGGGAAGTAGGTGCGGGTGGGATAGCTCTCCAGGCCGGTGATGGCCACGTTCATGCGGTTGGCGGCGAAGCCCGCCAGCACCATGACGGTGGTGACGTAGAGGCCGCGCCGGGAGTGGCGGATGCGGTTGGACATCAGCAGGATGAAGGGGATGACGAAGCCCACGAGGATCTCGAACCAGAACGCGGTGCTGTGGTAGGTCAGGTGCTTGAGCTCGCCCAGGGCGCCGCGGGTGAACATGTCCTGGAAGCGCACCACGAGGTACACGGCCAGCGCGATGGCGGTGATCTTGGCCAGGTTGGCCCGGAGTTCCGGGGGCAGCAGGGTGCGGCCGCTCCGGGACAGGACGAGGGTCTCCAGGATCACCATCGAGACGCCCGAGGCGATGCAGGAGATGAAGAAGAGGATGGGCAGCAGGGGCGTGTACCAGAGCGGATGGAGCCGGTTGGGCACGATCAGGTAGAGCGAGCCGAAGGAGGACTGGTGGAGGGTGGACAGCAGCACGCCGAGGATCATCAGCGGCAGGGACACGCTGTGGATCCACTTGATGGGGGCGTGGAGGTTGAACTTCTCCAGCACGATCGGCGCGAATTCGGCCGACAGGACCGTGGTGTAGAGGATGACGCACCAGGTGATCTCGAACATCACCGAATGGTGGTTCCACATCACCAGGGGGTGCCAGAAGTGGTCGGGGCGGCCCAGGTCGATGACGAGCACCAGCACCACGAGGAGGTAGCCGATGAAGGCGGTCAGGATCGCAGGGCGCACGATGGGCTCGTAGGCCTTGGCGTGGAAGAGGTGCACCGCCGCGACGATGGTGAAGCCGGCCGCCGCCAGCCCGATGCCCAGGAAGTCGAAGCCGATCCAGAGGCCCCAGGGGAACTCGTCGGTGAGGTTCGTGGTGGCGCCCAGGCCCAGGGTGAACCGGGCGATGGCGGCGCCTACGCCGAGGACGATCAGGGTGGTGGCGACCAGGCCCCAGAAGGTGATGCGGGGGAATTTGAAGGTTTTCATGCTTAACCCCGGTTCTTGTGGTTGGAGTCGTGCTTCGGGTCTTCCTTGCGGGCGACGTCCTCACGGCGGTTGGTGATCCACCAGATGCCGGCGAGCATGACGCTCCCGACGCCGACGACGTTGGGTACCTTGGACAGGGCGTTCATGGTCAGGACGGGCATGGGTTCCTGGCCCAGGTGGGTGTCGAAGCCCAGCTTCTCGAAGGGGACCGGGCTGATGTAGAGGACGGAGGTGCCGCCCACATCGGACTTGCCGTAGATCTTGGGCACGAACTTGCCGGGATCGGCGGTGATCCGGTTCGTGGCTTCGATGAGCAGATCGTTCCGGTCGCCGAACTTCGTGGCCCCGGTCGGGCAGGCCTCGGCGCAGGCGGTGGGCAGGCCCTTGTCCAGGCGGGGGGCGCACAGGATGCACTTCTTGATCCCCGGCCGGGTGCTCTTCCATTCGTAGCGGGGGATGTGGAAGGGGCACGCCTGCATGCAATACCTGCAGCCGATGCACTTCTCGCCGTCGTAGAGGACCGGGCCGTCGGCCTGCTTCTTCAGGGCTGCGACCGGGCAAGCGGACACGCAGGTAGGAATATCGCAGTGCTGGCACATGTGCCTCACGAAGAGGCCGTCATGCTCGCTCAGGGCGGTGAAGGCACTCAGGGAGAGGGCCTTTTCGTCCCCTTCCGGCAGCTTGTTCTCGGTCTTGCAAGCGGCCTGGCATGCGTTGCAGCCGATGCAGAGCGTGATATCGATCAGCAGTGCTTTTTTCTGACCCATGGATGTCTCCAAATGAAGATTACTGAACCTTTGCGGGGTCTTTCGTCGGGCGGCAGGGGTTAGATCTCAAGCCTATGTCGCTGGATTCCCTGATATTACTCCTTTCACGACAAAGAGGTCGTTTTATGTGATGGCGATCACCCAATTCGGGCTGGCCGGGCGATAAGGCGGCCCGGAATCGGTGGACAAAAGGGATAAGATGGTCCGGAACCTTTTTCAGGCAGGAGACCGGACCATGAAGACTTTCGCCTTCAAGATCGACCCCATGACGGGCGAGGAGTACTACGAGGTTTACGCCCGTGGCCGCCAGCTCCTCAACGACCCCCATCTCAACAAGGCCGCCAGCTTCACCAAGGAGGAGCGCCTGACCCTCGGGCTGGAGGGCCTGGTGCGCTCCGCGATCCTGCCCCTGGAGCACCAGGTCAGCCGAGCCTACGAGGCGTTCAATCACAAGCCGGATGATCTTGAAAAATACATCTTTCTGGTGGCCCTGCAGGACCGCAGCGAGGTGATCTTCTACAAGCTGGTCACCGACCACCTCAAGGAGATGGTGCCCATCGTCTACACCCCCACCGTCGGCACGGCCTGCCTGCAGATGAGCAGCATCCAGCGGCGCTTCCGGGGCGTCTACATCACGCCCGAGAACATCGACCACATCGACACCCTGCTCAAGAACATCACCCTGCCCATGGTCAACCTCATCGTGGTCACCGACGGCGAGCGCATCCTGGGCCTGGGGGACCTGGGCTCGGACGGCATGGGCATCCCCGTGGGCAAGGTGAGCCTCTACGTGGCCGCCGGCGGCCTGCATCCCCACGTATGCCTCCCGGTGTGCCTGGACGTCGGCACCAACAACCAGCGGCTCCTGGACGACCCCTACTACCTGGGCTACCGTCAGCCCCGCCTGCGCGGCGAAGAATACGAGAAGATCGTCGAGACCTTCGTGATGGCCGTGAAGCGCCACTTCCCCGACGCGCTCCTGCAGTGGGAGGACTTCGGCAAGTCCACCGCCTTCAAGAACCTCGAGCGCTACAAGGACCGGATCCTCTCCTTCAACGACGACATCCAGGGCACCGGCTCCACGTCCCTGGCCGCCCTCATGACCGCCATGCGCATCAAGAAGAGCCGCTTCAGCGACGAGCGGTACATGATCGTGGGCATGGGCCAGGCGGGCACCGGCATCTCCATGAACATCCAGGCCGCCCTCAAGGCGGAGGGACTTTCGGACGAGGAAGCCCGCGCCCGGGTCTTCTGCATCGACATGCAGGGCCTCCTGGTGGAGGACGACCCGCTTCTCGAGGAACCCCAGCGCCCCATGGCCCAGCGCCGCGCGGCGGTGGCCGGCTGGAAGCTGGACGCCCCCGGGAAGATCGGCATGCTCGACGTGGTGCGCAACGGCCGGCCCACGGTGCTCGTCGGCGTCACCGCCCAGACCGGCCTGTTCAGCGAAGCCATCCTCCAGGAGGTGGCCAAGGTGACGGACCGCCCCATCGTCTTCGCCCTGAGCAACCCCACCTCCAAGTGCGAGGCCACTCCCGAGCAGGTGTGGAAGGCCACGGACGGCAAGGGCCTCGTGGCCTGCGGCAGTCCCTTCCCGCCCATGGAGTGGAAGGGCCAGGTGCTGCGGTCCTCCCAGTGCAACAACATGTACATCTTCCCCGGCGTGGGCCTGGGCGCCCTGGTGGCCAAGGCCTCCAAGATCACCGACGGCATGCTCCTGGCCGCGAGCCGCGCCATCAGCGAGATGGTCACGCCCGAGCAGGAGGCCCAGGGCATGATGCTCCCGGAGATGGAGGACATTCGCAAGGTCTCCACCGCCGTGGCCGTCGCCGTGGCCCGCCAGGCCCGCGAGGAGGGCCTGGGCCGGATCATGGACGACGCCACCATCGAGAAGACCGTGCTCCGCGCGCAGTGGGATCCCCACTTCACCCCCTACCGCGCCGGCTAACGTCCCTTCCCCATCTTTTCACGGCGAACCTCGGCCCCTCGTCCACCTCGGCGATGCCTTTCTCTTCCCCACTCCAGCGGCGCATCGATTTGATGCGCCGCTTGGTTTTGGGAACAGAATGCATCGCCGAGGTGGACGAGGGGCCGAGGTTCGCCGGGAGGGATGCCTAGTCGCTCCAGGCATGCCCGATGAACTCGGGCCTGCAGGGGCTCAGCACGTGTCTGAGCACGCTCCCCGTGTGCGATTCGAGGAACAGCGGCTTCATCACCTCCTCGAACCTCGTGAGCGTCGTGCCCTTGGCCACGTCCTCGTCGAAGAGGAGCGCGGGGCCCTGCCGGAACGCGGCGAGGTGGGCCAGGTCGCTCCCTGCCAGGATGGGGTCCTGGTCGTTGCGCTTGAACATGGAGAAGCGCACGAAATACAAGGGGGCATCCACCAGGGTGGCGAACACCAGGCCCGACATGATGGACCCGTGGGCCGCGCCCACCACCACCGCGGGCCGGAAGGACGCCGTCACGGAGTCGGCCAGGCTCCTGATCCACTTGGGATTGGAGGCCCGCCAGGTGTACTTGTCCTTGGCGTTGGCGTAGACGAACCCGCGCAGGACTTCGGGCAGGGCCTTCCGGAAGCGCCTGAGCGCGGCGGGGGCCTCGTCCGTCAGGGCGTAGAGGGCCCGGGCCGTGGCGATGGAATCCAGGAAGATCCGGTTGGCGTGCTCGACCATGAGGGGCGGATAGTGGGCCTGGAACCGGCTCCTTTCCGACACCTCGAAGTAGTACGTGGGATGCAGGGGCAGACCCTGTTCCACGCAGATCTTGTAGTTGAGGGCCACGTTCACCAGGGCCGGGGTGAGCAGGTACAGCTTCATGCAGGCGTCCCAGAACGGGGCCGGGGCCGCCGCGGGGTCGGCCAGGGCGGCGTCCCGGCCCGCCAGGACCCCGGGCAGGAGGGCGCGGATCTCGGCCAGCACGTCCTCGTACGGGGCCTCGAAGTCCATGGCGTCGGGGGGATTCTCCCAGTCCGCGTAGACGAGCCGGTGGAGCATCAGGCCTTGGCCTTGAGGGCCTTGAGGATCGCCGGGAGGCGGTTCAGGGCGGCCTGGCACTCCAGCCACTGCCGGTGGGGCCGCGCCAGGTAGCCGGACATGAAGCTGTTGTCGGGCACGTCCTTGCCCACCATCGTGTTGCCGGTGAGCGTGCTGCCGCGGCCGATGTGGATGTGGCCCGCGGTTCCCACCTTGCCGGCCAGGGTCACGTGGTCGCCCAGGGTGGTGCTGCCTGAGATGCCGGTCATGGAGGCGAGGACGCAGTGCTCGCCCACCTGGACGTTGTGGGCGACCTGGCAGAGGTTGTCGATCTTGGTGCCGGCGCCGATGCGGGTGGGTCCGAGCGCCCCGCGGTCCACGGTGCTCGCGGCGCCGATCTCCACGTCGTCGCCCACCTCCACCCAGCCCACCTGGGGGATCTTCATGTGGACGCCCTGCACCGGCACGTAGCCGAAGCCGTCCGAGCCCAGCACGGCGTTGGCGTGGATGCGCACGCGGTCGCCCAGCACGGTCCTGCGGTAGAGCACGACGCCGGGAAAGAGCTCGCAGCCGGCGCCGAGCACGCAGTCCTCGGCGATGTGGACGCCGGGATGGATGCGGGCCCCGTCGCCCACCACGGTCCGGGCGCCGATGGTGGAGCCGTGGCCCACCTTGCAGTCCAGGCCGAGCTTCGCGGAGGGGTGCACGGGACGGTCGCACCACTCGGTCTCGGGCTCGGGGTTCAGCCACCCCAGGGCCTGGGCGAAGCCCCAGTAGGCGTTCTTCATGACCAGCTGGGGACGGTCCCCCAGGTCGGTGCCGGGGTCCACCAGGATGAGCCCGGCCGCGCTCTGCAGGGCCCGGGCGTGGTACTTGGGGTTGGCCAGGAAGCTCACGGACCCCGGGCCGGCCTGGTCCAGGGGCAGCACTTCGCCCAGGACCCGGTCCCCGGGGCAGTTCCGGAGGTCGCCCCCCAGGCGTTCGGCGAGTTCCGCTGCGGAGATGGGAGTCGTGGGCATCGGTTCGTCCTTTGGGATCCACCGACATTATCCGGCGGAACCTCGGGAAATCTAGTCTCCAGAACGCCGCTGGGAGGCGAAGAGGTTGTAGAAGGCCGGCACCACGAAGAGGGTGAAGACCGTCCCGATGGAAAGCCCCGTGAAGATCACCAGGCCCATGGCCCGCCTCCCGGCGGCCCCGGCGCCCCCGGCGATCACCAAGGGGAACACGCCGAGCACCATGGCCGCGGTGGTCATGAGGATGGGGCGGAGCCGGATGGCGGAGGCCTCGGCGATGGCCTCCAGGCGGGTTCGCCCCGCGGCCTGCAGCTCGTTGGCGAACTGCACGATGAGGATGCCGTGCTTGCTGATCAGGCCCATGAGGGTCACCAGGCCCACCTGGGTGTAGATGTTGAGGGAGGCCAGGCCCAGGTTGATGAAGATCAGGGCCCCGAAGAGCGCCATGGGCACGGAGACCAGGATGATCAGCGGGTCCCGCAGGCTGTTGAACTGCGCGGCCAGGGCCAGGAAGACGATGATGACCGCGAAGCCCAGGGTGATGACGAAGCCCCCGGCCTCCTGCATGTACTGCCTGGAGACGCCGGAGTAGTCGGCCTGGTAGCCCGGGGGGGCGCTGTCGCGCAGCGCCTTGCGGAAGAAGTCCAGCACCTGCTCCTGGGAGAAGTTCGGGCCGTAGACGCCCGAGATCGTGGCGGAATTCAGCTGCTGGAAGCGCCGGATCGCCTGGGGCGCCACGGAGTCCTTCAGGGTGGCCACGGTGCCCGCGGGGAAGAGGGTCCCGTCCCCGTTGCGCAGGTGGAAGTCCAACACCTGATCGGAGTTGAGGCGGTCCACCTGCAGCACCTGGGGGATGACGCGGTAGGACCGGCCGCCGATGGCGAAATAGTTGACGTAGTTTCCGCCCAGGGCGTCGGTGAGGGCCCCGCCCACGTCCTGCTGGGTCAGGCCCAGGGTCGCCACCATGTCCCGGTCCACCACGAGGGTGCTCTGGGGCTTGTCGATCTTCAGGTCGGTGTCCACGAAGTAGAACATCCCGCTGGCGCGGGCCTTGTCCAGGACGGCCCTGGAGACCTCGTCCAGGCGCTCGAAGGGCTCGGTGGTCTTGATGACGAACTGCACCGGCAGGCCCGAGGCCCCGGGCAGGGAGGGCGGCTGGAAGGTGGCCACCTGGGCCCCGGCGATGCCCGAGGTGTCCCCCTGGAAGGCCTGCTGCACCGTCTCCCCGGACCGGGTCCGCTGGTCCCAGGGCTTCAGGATCAGGCCCGCGAAGGCGCTGCCGGCGTTGGTGAACTGGAACATGGCCTGGTATTCGGGGTAGGACTTGGCGATGCCGTACACCTGGTCGGCGTAGGTCTGCATCTGCTGCACGGTGGAGTTGGGGGGGCCGGTGATGGAGGCCAGGATGAAGCCCTGGTCCTCCTGGGGCGCCAGCTCGGACTTGGAGGTGGCGAAGAGGAAGCCCGTGGCGACGAGGATCAGCAGGCCCATGACCGCCGGCACCGCCGAGGTGGCCAGGACGCTCCTCAGGAGGCGCAGGTAGTGCCCGTGGAACCACTCGAACTGGCCGTCGATGAATCTCACGAACCGGTTGGAGTCCTGTTCGGCCTTGAAGAACTTCGCGCACATCATGGGCGAAAGCGTCAGGGCCACCACGGCCGAGACGGCCACGGCCCCGGCCAGGGTGAAGGCGAACTCGGTGAACAGGCTCCCCGTGAGGCCCCCCTGGAAGCCGATGGGCACGTACACCGCCACCAGCACCACGGTCATGGCCAGGATGGGCCCGCCCAGCTCCCGCGCGGCGAGGATGGCGGCCTCCAGGGGGCTCTTGCCCTCCCGCATGTGGCGGTCGGCGTTCTCCACCACGATGATGGCGTCGTCCACCACCAGGCCGATGCCCAGCACCAGGGCCAGGAGGGTCAGGAGGTTGATGGTGTAGCCCAGGGCCAGCATGACCGCGAAGGTGCCCACCAGGGACAGCGGCATGGCGATGACCGGCACGGCCACGGCCCGCAGGGTGCCCAGGAAGAGGAAGATGACCACCGTGACGATGAGCAGGGCCTCCACCAGGGTCTTGATGACCTCCTCGATCGAGGTGTTGATGAAGTGGGTGCCGTCGTAGACGATCTGCCCGGTGAGCCCGGTGGGCAGCTGGGACTGGATCTCGGGGAAGGCGTTGCGCACCCGCTTGGCCACCTCCAGGATGTTGGCCTCGGGGGCCACCTTGATGCCGATGAAGACCGACTGGCGCCCGTCGAAGGAGACGTTGAAGGAGTAGTCGTCGGCCCCGAGGCTGACGGTGGCCACGTCCTCCAGGCGCACGATGGCGCCCCCGGCCTGGCGCACCGAGAGCTTGCGGAACTCCTCCACGGTGTGGAGGTCCGTGGCCGCCAGCAGGTCCACGGTGACCATCTGACCCTTGGTGCTGCCCAGGGCCGAGAGGACGTTGTTGTTCTGGATGGCCTTGCTCACGTCCGTGGCGGTCACGCCGTGGGCGGCCATGCGCACCGGGTCCAGCCAGGCCCGCAGGGCGAAGTTGCGGGCGCCCAGGATCTCGGCGGTCTGCACGCCGGGGATGGAGTCGAGCCGGGGCTTGACCACCCGGGAGAGGTAGTCGGTGATGTTGTTGGTGGGCAGGACCTCGCTGTAGAAGCCCATGTACATGGCGTCGGTGTTGTCGCTCATCTGCACCGTGATCACCGGCTGCTGCGCGGCGGGGGGCAGCTGGTTCTTCACGGCGTTCACCTGGGTGGTGATCTCGGTGAGGGCCTTGTTGGCGCTGTAGTTCAGGCGCAGCGTGGCGACGATGGTGGAGAGGCCGTTGACGCTGGTGGAGGAGAGGTAGTCGATGCCCTGGGCCTGGGCGATGCTGGACTCCAGGGGCTGGGTGATGAAGCCGCCCACCGTGCCGGAGTCGGCGCCGTAGTAGGAGGTGTTCACCGTCACCACGGCGTGCTCGGTCTTGGGGTACTGGTTGACGGGCAGGTTGAAGATGGAGCGCAGCCCCAGCACGAGGATGAGCGCGCTCACCACCGTGGCCACGACGGGCTTGCGGATGAAGAGATCGGTGAAGTTCATGCGCGCGGCCTCACTTTTCCTGGGGGGCCGGGCTGGGATCGTTGGCGGGCGTGACGCGGTTGTCCACCTTGATCGGGGTGCCGTTGCGCAGCTTCATGCCGCCGCTGGTCACCACCTGGGCCCCCGGTTCCAGCCCCTTCAGGATGGCCACCTGGTCGCCGCGGGTGGGGCCGGTGGTCACGAAGGCCTGCTGGGCGTGGAGCCCGCCCTGGCCCTGCACGGCGAGGAAGACGATCGAGCCGTAGGGGTTGTAGGTCACCGCGGTCTGGGGGAGGGTCAGGTAGGAGGCCGGGGCGCCTTCCTCCAGGGTGACGGTGGCGAACATCCCCGGCACCAGGGCCTGGCCCGGGTTGGCGAAGGTGGCCTCCACCTGGACGTTGCGGGTGCCGCCGTCCACCTTGGGGTTCACGGTGGTCACGCGCCCGGCGAAGGTGCGGCCCGGGTAGGCGTCCAGGGCCAGGGCCACCTTCTGGCCGGGCTTGACGCGGCCCATCTCCCGCTGGGGCAGGGCGAAGTCCACGAAGACCTGGTCCAGCTGCTGCAGGGTCACCACGGCGGTGCCCGGCGTCACGTAGGCGCCGGGGCTGGTGGCGATGATGCCCACGCGCCCCGCGAAGGGCGCGGCGAGCCGCTTCTTGGCGGCGGCGGCCTTCAGGGCCTGGGCGGAGGCGTCCTTGGCCTTGAGGTCGGCCTCGATGGAATCGTAGTCGGCCTGGCTGATGATGCGGGACTGCATCTGCTCCTTGGCGCGCCGGAAGGTGACCCTGGCCAGGTCGGCCGCGGCCTGGAGGGCGCGGTACTGGGCCTGCTCGGCCTCGTCGTTGAGCGAGACCAGCAGCTGCCCCTCGCGGGCGGTGGCGCCCGCGGCGGCCTCCACCTTCACCACGACCCCGGGCACCTCGAAGGCGAGGTCGGCGCCGCGGATGGCCCGCACCGTCCCCACCGCGCTGAGGGCCGGCTGCCACCTTTCCAGGCGGGCCTCGCCGGTGGTCACGCTCTGCGGGGGCTCGTGGCCGCCCTGCAGGCTGCGTCCGATCATGACGTTCCTGAACAGGTTGAAGCCCGCCAGGAGCCCGAGCAGGAGTCCCAGGGCCAGGAGCATGATCACCATCCTCCTGCGGGTGCTGGGGGGGGCATCCATCGTGGTATCGGTAGCCATGGAAGGTCTCCTGGGGTGGGAAAGAGCATGCCGGACGGGTCGTTCATCCGGCGGTTGATCATTGTAGGTGATTCAATCGGTCGGATAAATGGTTATAACTACCCTTTCTGCAGGGAATGATTCTCAACTTATGAAGACGTCCACCTCCGTAAACGGCGGCGGCCCACCCCAGCCCCGCCAATAGGTCTATTCCAATTCTGAAAGTACCCAGTAATTCATTGGGGGTCGGAGCGGGTCTCGTCTATTCCTGGAAGATGGAACGCCCTCCCCAGCCCCCCACCTCCGCCTCCGCCTCCGCCAAGGTGGAGCTCTCCGGCGCGAAGATCATCTGGGAGTGCCTTGAACGGGAAGGCGTGGACGTGGTCTTCGGCTACCCGGGGGGCACCATCCTCCCCACCTACGACGCCATGGTGGACGCCAACGTCCGCCACGTCCTGGCCCGCCACGAGCAGGGCGCGACCCACATGGCCGACGGCTACTCCCGGGCTTCGGGCCGCACCGGCGTGGTCATCGCCACGTCCGGCCCGGGCGCCACGAACCTCGTGACGGGGCTGGCCACGGCCATGATGGACTCGGTCCCCCTGGTGGCCATCACGGGCCAGGTGTCCGGGCCCCTGCTGGGCACGGACGCCTTCCAGGAGGTGGACGTCACCGGCGTGACCATCCCCATCACCAAGCACAACTACCTGGTGCGCGACCCCCGGGACATCGCCCCGGCCCTGCGCGAGGCCTTCGCCCTGGCCCGGTCGGGCCGGCCCGGCCCCGTCCTGGTGGACATCACCAAGGACGCCCAGACCCGCACCGCCCTGTTCGACTGGGAGGCCGCGGCGCCCCGCCGCCACCTGCGCCACGTGCCCCCGCCCGTGCCCGAGGAGCTGCTGGCCAGGGCCGTGGCCATGATCCAGAGCAGCCGGAGGCCGCTGATCCTGGCCGGCCACGGCATCACCCTCAGCGGCGCCAACCGCGCCCTCGTGGAGTTCGCGGAGAGGGCCGGGATCCCCGTGGCCGCCACCCTCCTGGGCCTGGACGCGTTCCCCCCGGGGCACCCGCTGTTCCTGGGCTTCATGGGCATGCACGGCTCCCCCTGGACCAACCTCGCCATCCAGGAGGCGGACCTGCTCATCGCCCTGGGCATGCGCTTCGACGACCGGGTCACCGGGGACCCCGCCACCTTCGCGCCCCACGCCCGCAAGATCCACGTGGAGATCGACGCCACCGAGGTGGGCAAGAACATCCCCGTGGACCTGGCCCTGCTGGGCGACCTCAAGGCCGTCCTGGACCGCCTCGTGCCGCGGACCCCCGTCCTGGAGACCGGCCCCTGGCTGGAGACCCTGGACGGCATGAAGGCCCTGTTCGATTCCCCCCAGTGGCCCCGGGTGCGCAAGGGCGAGGGCATGAGCCCCGTGGACGTGCTCCGGGAGCTGCAGACCCAGGCGCCGGGCTCCGTGATGGTCTCGGACGTGGGCCAGCACCAGATGTGGGAGGCCCAGGTCATGCGCCACCAGCGGCCCCGCACGCTGATCACCTCGGGCGGGCTGGGCACCATGGGCTTCGCCCTCCCCGCGGCCATCGGCGCCAAGATCGCCTGCCCCGACGCGGAAGTCTGGGTGGTGGCCGGCGACGGCGGCATCCAGATGAACTCCCAGGAGCTCATGACCCTCACCCAGGAGGGCCTGAAGATCGACATCGCGGTGCTCAACAACTTCAACCTGGGCATGGTGCGGCAGTGGCAGACGCACTTCTACCAGGACCGCCGCTCGGCCTCGACCCTCACGATCAGCCCCGACTTCCCCATGCTGGCGCGGGCCTACGGCCTGCGCGGCGCCCTGGCGCGCACCCCGGAGGAGGCCGCCGAGGCCATCCGGGAGGCCCGGGCGAGCGCCACCTCCACGCTCATCGAGTTCCAGGTGGACCCGGAGGCCAGCGTCTACCCCCTCATCCCCCCTGGCGCGCGCATCCAGGACATGATCCACGAACCCCCGAGCTAGGAGGAGCCATGCTGAGGATCTTCATCGCCATCACCGACAACGAGCCCGGGGTCCTGGACCGCCTGGCCTCCACCTTCCGGCGCCGCGGCTTCAACATCCACAGCCTCACCGTCAGCCCCACCCTGGACCCGGCCGTGAGCCGGTTCACCCTCGTCACCGACCTGGACGACAAGGCCGCCCGGGCCGCCAAGAACTTCCTGGAGCGCCTGGTGAACATCCACAGCGTCGTGGACGTCACCGGCGCCACGCCCCTGCTGCGCGACACCGTCCTCCTGCGGGTCGCGGCCACCGGGGCCACCCAGGCCGGGCTCTTCCAGATCGCCAACCTCTTCCAGGCCGAGATCCTCGACGTGGGCGCCGACAGCATGGTCATGGCCAGCTCCGGCAGCCCCGAGCGCATCGAAGCCTTCATGACCTCCCTGCGCCCCTACGGCCTGCTGGAAATGGGCCGCACCGGCGCCGTGGCCATGCAGCGGTGCGCGGTGCAGGCCGCCACCTCCCTCGAGACCGCCGTCTCCTTCTGAAAGGTTCCCGCCATGGCCAAGCTCTACTACGACGACGACGCCGATCTCGGCCTCATCCGGGGGAAGCGGATCGCTGTCCTCGGCTACGGATCCCAGGGCCACGCCCACGCCCAGAACCTCCGCGACAGCGGCGCCCTGGTGCGCATCGGCCTGCCCGCGGGGTCCAAAAGCCGCGCCAAGGCCCAGCAGGACGGCTTCGAGGTGCCCGAGCCCGCCGAGGCCTGCGCCTGGGCCGAGGTCATCATGGTGCTCACCCCCGACACCGGCCAGGCCGCGCTCTACGATTCGGCCATCAAGCCCGCCCTGACCGCCGGCAAGACGCTCATGTTCGCCCACGGCTTCAACATCCGCTACGGCCTCATCGTGCCTCCGGAAGGCGTGGACGTGAGCATGATCGCCCCCAAGGGCCCCGGGCACCGCGTGCGCGAGGTGTTCGTGGAGGGGGGCGGCGTTCCGGCCCTGGTGGCCGTGCACCAGGACGCCTCGGGCACGGCCAAGGCCTTCGCCCTGGCCTACGCCAAGGCCCTGGGCGCCACCCGCGCCGGGGTGCTGGACACCACCTTCACCGAGGAGACCGAGACGGACCTCTTCGGGGAGAAGGCCGTGCTCTGCGGCGGGGTGTCGGCCCTGGTGAAGGCCGGCTTCAAGACCCTGGTGGACGCGGGCTACCAGCCCGAGATCGCCTACTTCGAATGCTTCCACGAGCTCAAGCTCATCGTGGACCTTATGTACCGGGGGGGCCTCACCTACATGCGCCACTCCATCAGCGACACCGCGGAATACGGCGACTACACCGGCGGCCCCCGGATCATCAACGACGAATCCCGCGAGGAGATGAAGAAGATCCTCAAGGAGATCCAGGACGGCTCCTACGCCGAGGGCTGGATCAAGGAGAACCGCACCGGCCGGAACTGGTTCGAGGCCCAGCGGGCCTCGGAAAAGCAGGAGCCCATCGAGAAGGTGGGCCGCGACCTCCGCAAGGCCATGCCCTTCCTCGATCCGGTGGATATGCTCGCTCCCTCGGAGGCAAAGGTATAACCTAACCCCTTGGGGGAGGGTTTGGGGACCGATGGACTTTCCGGAACTGGAAGTGCTGATCAGCCTGGCGCAGGAAGGGAGTTTCTCCCGGGCGGCGGAGAAGCTGAACCGTTCCCAGCCGGCGGTCAGTCAGGCCCTGCGCCGTCTTGAGGACGAGCTCGACACCCCCCTCCTGGACCGGTCGAGCCGGAAGGTGACCCTCACGGCCTCGGGTTCGGCGCTGCTGGACTATGCCCTGCGCATGGCCCAGCTGCGCCAGGACGCCTTCCACACCCTGGAGAACCTGCGCCACTTCAAGCGCGGAGTGCTGCGCCTGGCGGCCAACGAGAGCGTCAGCGGCTATGTGCTGCCCCCCCTGGTGCGGGCCTTCCGGAGGGCCTACCAGTCCATCAAGATCGAGGTGGCCCACTGCCCCTCCTCCGGGATCCCCGCCCTGCTCATGGACCAGGACGTGGACTTCGGGTTCCTGTCCTACGCCCCGGTGCACAAGGACCTCACCACCCGGCTCCTCTTCCGGGACGAGCTGGCCCTGGTGCTGTTCCCCGGGCACCCCTTGGCCTCCCACAAGGTGGTCGACCTGGAGCAGCTGGGCCGGGAAAGCTTCATCGCCCACCACGCCCAGACCCCCACCCGCACCCACCTGCTGGACTTCTTCGCCCGGGAGCGGGTGCCCCTGCGCATCGTCATGGAGCTCTCCAACCTGGAGACCATCAAGGACTTCGTCAAGGCCGGGGAGGGCATCGCCCTCATCCCCCGCATGTGCGTCAAGCAGGAGCTGGAATCCGGCGAGCTGGTCTCCCCCCCGGTGAAGGGGATGGCCATCGGACGCGACGTTCGCATCGTGTACCGCACCTCCAGGTCGCACTCCATCGCGGGCAAGGCCTTCCTGGAGATGGTGGGCAGGGAGTTCCCCGGGCCGCAGGCGTAAACCGCCGGGAGGGGTCGGGCGTAACCCGCCTGATTGCCCACGGATGTGATCTTTGCGAAGCCTTGTCCCCAGCCTTCTGTTCCTGGTGGTCCTCGCCCTGCCCGGCCTTGCGGCCGCCCCAGAGCTGCGTCCGGTGCGCCTGGACCACGGCCCCGTCCTCACCGGCGATCTGAGCGACCCCGCCTGGGCGGGGGCCAGGCTCCCCACGGGGGCCTTCGGCACCTACAACCCCATGCGCGGCAACCCCATGCCCCAGGAGACGGAGGTCTACCTCGCGTACGACGCCGAGGCGCTGTATGTCGGATTCAGGTGTCATGACACGGAACCGGACCGCATCAAGGCCAGCCTGAGCAAGCGGGACGACCTGTGGAACGACGACTGGGTGGGCTTCTCCCTGGACACCTTCGGCACGGGCCACAACGCCCTCCATTTCTTCGTGAACCCCCTGGGCATCCAGGCCGACGCCCTGGATTCCGTGAACGGGGGCGAGGACCCGGCCCCGGACTGGGTGTGGGAGTCCAGGGCGAAGCGGCAACCCGACGGCTACACCGTGGAGGTCCGCCTGCCGCTCAAGAGCATCCGCTACCAGAGCGGCAGGGACGTGCGCATGGGCGTGCTCTTCTGGCGGCGCATCAGCCGTTTGGGCATGAGCGGGTCCTGGCCGGCCATGGCCCCGGGGCAGTGGGTGTACCAGACCCACGCCGCCCTGCGCTTCCCCTCCCTGGACGCGCCGCTGCGCCTGGAGGTCCTGCCCTCGTTCACCCACAGCCGCTCGGAACAGCAGACCCGGCCCGGCCAGTGGACCCGCACGGACACCACCAACCTGGGCATCGGGGTGAAGGCGGGCCTCACCTCGTCCGTGACGGCCGACCTCACCTGGAAGCCCGACTTCAGCCAGGTGGAATCCGACGCCTTCCAGTCCGAGGTGAACCTGCGCTACCCCGTCTTCTACGCGGAGAAGCGGCCCTTCTTCATGGAATCCATGGGGATCTTCAGCCTGGCCGGCGCGGGCAACAACGACGCCAACATGCAGGTGCCCGTGCACACCCGGCGCATCGCGGACCCCCTGTGGGGCGCCAAGGTCACCGGCGACACGGGTCCGGTATCGTTCGGCGTGCTGGCCGCGGGGGACCGCGCCCCGGGGGCGGCCTGGGACGGCGAGGTGAACCCGGACCTGGGACGCCGAGCCGTGTTCTCCATCGGACGCGCCCTCTACGGCTTCGGACGCGGCTCCTACGTGGGAGGCATCTACAGCGGCCGGGAGTTCGCCGGCACCTACAACCGGGTCGGCGGCATGGACTTCTCCTGGCAGGTGGCGGGCCGCCACACCTTCGCGGGCAACCTGCTCCAGACCTGGTCCACGGCGCCCGGCACCCGGGTCCCGGCACAGGGGGAGGGGCACCTCCTCTCCTACAACTACAGCACCCGGCCCCTGGACTTCTCGGTGACCTCGGAGCACTACGGGGCCGACTTCCGCATGGACACCGCCTTCTACAACCGGGTGGGCATCGACCAGGAGACCGCGTACCTGGGCCCCAACTTCCACCCGAAGTGGGCCTGGGCCCCCTGGATCATCAAGGTCAATCCCTTCCTCTACACGATCATCACCCGGGACAACGCCACGGGCCTCACCGACCAGCTCTACCTGGCGGCGCTGCGGCTTAACACGACCCGGTCCGGCAGCCTCCGCCTGGATGTGCAGCGGTGGCGGGAAGGCTGGATGGGCCGCTACTTCCACAAGACCGTCTACCGGATCCAGGGCTCCGCCCAGGCCACCTCCTGGCTCAACCTGGGCGGCAGCCTCCGCGCCGCCGACGACATCTGGTACGCCTCGCCCACGCCCTACCAGGGCCACGTGGCCACCGCCAGCCTCGACACCGTCCTGCAGCCCACCGACGAGCTGCGGCTGACCGTGAACCTCTACCGCACCCGGATGACGGACCCGGACACCGGCGCGCAGGTCTTCGACGTGCGCACCACCAACACCCAGCTCACCTACCAGTTCAACAGGTTCTTCTTCCTGCGCGCCATCGCCCGCACCGACACCTTCCGGCGCCGCATGCTCACCGACTACCTGGCCTCCTTCACCCTGGTGCCGGGGACCGTGCTCTTCCTGGGGTACGGGGAGGTGCGGGACAAGGCCGAGTGGCGGGAGGAGCGCTGGCAGCCGGGAGGGGCGCGCTACGAGACCATGAACCGCGGCCTCTTCTTCAAGCTCAGCTACCTCTGGCAGAGCTGAGCACCCACCCGGCCGATGACTCCAGGAATGGCGACCCCGCCTCGTCCACGAGGGGCGCGTCCGGCAGGAAACCGGCCTCGCGCAGGAGGCGGGCCGCGGCTTCCGGGCGGATGCGGCGGTGCCGCACGAGGCTGGTGACCGGTTCCCCGGCGGTGGGGGTGAACCGGGTCTCGAAGGTGGCCAGGGTGTCGGAGACCACGGTGCGCCGCCGCTCCAGGACGCCGGCGGCGGTGCGCAGCACGGGCAGTTCGCGGACCCCGGCCGCCGCATCGTGGACCGCCTGGATGACGAAGCGCCCCCCGGGCTCCAGGATCGTTCGCACCTGGCGGAAGAAATCCAGCCACTCCGCCTCCTCCAGGAGGTGGGGCAGCGTCTGGCCCAGGCAGGTGACGAGCCGGAAGCGCGCGGAGCCCACGGCGCGGGCGACGTCCAGCATGCCGGCCTCATGCCAGACGGCGTCCAGGCCCGACTCCCGGGCCCTGAGGCGGGCCACCTCCAGGAAGGCGGGTTCCAGGTCGAGCCCGTGGGCGACGCGGCCCCGGGCGGCCAGGGCCCGCACGAGGCTTCCCGTGGCGCACCCCACGTCCAGCGTCCGGGTCCCTTCCGGGGCCAGGGCGAGGGCGAGGTCCACCCGCGGCTGGCGCAGGGGGAAGAGGTCCTCCCAGATGGAGGCAAGCAGGGCCCAAGGGGGAAGATCAGCGGCGCTCATGGCCACCACTCTACCCTAGAGCCAGGCGGACTCCGCCTTTCTCCGGGCCTCGAAGGCCTCGATAGCGGGCAGGCGGTGGAGCGTCGTCTCGATCTCGTCCAGGCCCTCCAGGAGGGCGGTGCGGCCCCAGGGCTCGCAGGTGAAGGCCCAGGAGGCCCCTCCCTGGGCGAGCGTGAGCGTCTCCAGGTCCACGGTGACGGGCCCGGGGTTGGCGGCCAGGGCCTCCAGGGCGGCGGGCTCCACCACGGCGGGAAGCAGGCCGTTCTTGAAGGCGTTGGTGCGGAAGATGTCCGCGAAGGAGGGGGCCAGGATCGCCCGGAAGCCGAAGTCCATGAGCGCCCAGGGGGCGTGCTCGCGGCTGGAGCCGCAGCCGAAGTTCGGGCCGCCCAGGAGGATCGTGGCGCTCCGTCCCGGTTCCCGGTTCAGCACGAAGGCCGGGTCCTCGGACCCGTCCTCGCGGTAGCGCAGGTCGTTGAAGAGGTGCTTCCCGAGGCCGCTCCTGAGGATGGTCGTCAGGAACTGCTTGGGGATGATCAGGTCCGTGTCGATGTTCTCGCGGATGAAGGCGGCGGCGGTCCCGGTGTGGCGGATGAAGGGATTCATGGCTGCCTCACAGGAATTCGCGCACGTCGGAAAGGCGCCCCCGCACCGCGGCGGCGGCGGCCATGGCGGGGGAGACGAGGTGGGTGCGCCCCAGCCTTCCCTGCCGGCCCTCGAAGTTGCGGTTGCTGGTGCTCGCGCACCGCTGGCCGGGTTGGAGCCGGTCGTCGTTCATGGCCAGGCACATGGAGCAGCCGGGTTCGCGCCACTCGCAGCCCGCCTCCCGGAAGACCCGGTCCAGGCCCTCCGCCTCGGCCTGGGCCTTGACGAGCCCGCTGCCGGGCACCACCAGCACCTGCACGCCGGGGGCGGCCCTGCGGCCCCGGAGGACCCCGGCGGCCTCCCGCAGGTCGGACAGGCGGCCGTTGGTGCAGGAGCCGATGAACACCACGTCCACGGCCAGGTCCCGCAGGGCCTGCCCCGGCCGGATGCCCATGTACTCCAGGGAGCGCTCCACGCGCCGTTCCTTCTCCTCCGTCGCGGCCTCCCCCGGCAGCGGGGCGCGGCCGGTGATGCCCGCCACCTGCTCGGGGTTGGTGCCCCAGGTGACCTGGGGCTCCAGGTCCGCCACGTCCAGGACGTGCTCGCGGTCGAAGGGGGCGCCGGGATCGGAGGGGAGGGCGCGCCACTGGCGCAGGGCCTCCTCCCACAGGGCGCCGGCGGGGGCCATGGGGCGACCCGCGAGGTAGGCGAAGGTGGTCTCGTCGGGGGCCACCAGCCCGGTGCGGGCGCCGGCCTCGATGGCCATGTTGCAAAGTGTCATGCGCCCGTCCATGCCGAGCCCGCGCACGGCCTCCCCGGCGAACTCCAGGGCGGAGCCGGTGCCGCCGGCCATGCCGATGTCGCCGATGATCCGGAGTATCAGGTCCTTGGCCCCGGTGCCCCTGGGCAGGGCGCCCCGCACGAGGATGCGGAAGTTGCGGGCCCGCTTCTGCACCAGGGTCTGGGTGGCCAGGACGTGCTCCACCTCGCTGGTGCCGATGCCGAAGGCCAGGGCCCCGAAGGCCCCGTGGGTGCTGGTGTGGCTGTCCCCGCAGACCACGGTGCTGCCGGGCAGGGTGAAGCCCTGCTCGGGGCCGATGATGTGGACGATGCCCTGGCGGGGGTCCAGGAGGGGGATGTAGGGGATGGGGCAGGCGGCCATGTTGGCCTCCAGCGTCTCCACCTGGAGGCGGCTGGTGGGGTCCTGGATGCCGGCGATCCCCGAGGCCCGCTCCCGGGTGGGAACGTTGTGGTCGGCCACGGCCAGCGCGGCCTGGGGACGGCGCACGGCGCGGCCCGCCATGCGCAGGCCCTCGAAGGCCTGGGGGCTGGTCACCTCGTGGACCAGGTGGCGGTCGATGTAGAGCAGGGCCGTGCCGTCGCCCAGCTCCTCCACCACATGGCTTTCCCAGAGCTTGTCGTAGAGCGTCTTCATGCGGGGGTCCCCAGCAGCAGGTTGCCGACGTTCAGGCGCACCATCTCGGCCAGGCCGCGGGTGCTCATGGTGTTGCGCTCGCACTTGAGGTCCGGCGTGCCGTAGCCCCCGTCCAGGGTGCGGCCCACGGCGGCCTCCAGGGCGGCGGCCTCCGCCTCCAGGCCCAGGCTGTGGCGCAGGAGCATGGCGGCGCTGAGGATGGAGCCCAGGGGGTTGGCGACGCCCCTGCCCTTGATGTCGGGGGCGGAGCCGTGGACGGGTTCATAGAGCCCGACCTTCCCGCCCAGGCTGGCGCTGGGGAGCATGCCCAGGCTGCCGGTGAGCACGGAGGCCTCGTCGCTGAGGATGTCCCCGAAGAGGTTGTCCGTGACCACCACGTCGAAGGAGGTCGGCCGGGTGACGATGGCCATGGCGCACGAATCCACGTACTGGTGCTCGAGCGCGACCTCGGGGTAGGCCTGGGCCACCTCCTTCACCACCGCCCGCCACAGCAGGCTGGATTCCAGGACGTTGGCCTTGTCCACGCTGGTGACCTTGCGCCGCCGGCCCATGGCCAGCTCGAAGGCGACCCTGGCGATGCGCTCCACCTCGTACCGGGAATAGGCCAGGGTGTTGGTGCCGGTGTCGGCCGTGAGGCTCCGGGGCTCGCCGAAGTAGAGGCCCCCGGCCAGTTCGCGCACGATGACCAGGTCGGTGCCGCGCACGACCTCGGGCCGCAGGGGCGAGGCGTTCACCAGGGCCGGGTGCAGGAAGGCGGGACGGATGTTGGCGAAGGCGCCCAGGCCCTTGCGCAGGGCCAGGAGGCCCTTCTCGGGCTTCTCGGCCGCGGGCAGGGCGTCGTGCTTCGGATCGCCCACGGCGCCCAGGAACACGGCGTCCGAGGCGAGGCAGCCCTCCAGGGTCGGGGCCGGAAGCGGCGTTCCGCAGGCGTCGATGGCCGCGCTGCCGATGGGCAGTTCGAGGAACTGGAAGGTGTGCCCGGCGAGCCTGGCCACCTGTTCCAGGCAGGCCACGGCCTCCCGGGCGACTTCGGGACCGATCCCGTCCCCGGGCAGTACAGCGATGCGGGCGCGCATGGAAACTCCTGGTCAGGCGTGGGTGCTGGTCATGGACTCCCGGCACGACCGGGCCAGGAGGACCTTGTTGATGGCGTCGAGGTAGGCCTGGGCGCTTCCGTGCACGATGTCGGTGCTGGCCGCCCTGCCCGTGAAGATCCCCTCGGGGAACTTCACCCGCACGTGCACCTCGCCCTGGGCGTCGGCGCCGCCGGTGACGGAGTGCAGGCGGAAGTCCCGGATCTCGCCCTGGAGCCCGGTGATGCGGTTGATGGCCTCGCACACGGCGTTCACGGGGCCGTCGCCCGAGGCCGTCTCGGTGGTCTCGCCGCCTGCGCAGGCCAGCGTGACCAGGGCCGTGGCGATGGAGTTGGTGCCGGAGTTGGCCTGCACCGCCACCAGGCGGCAGGTCTGGGGATCCTCGGTGATGCCGTCGTAGAGGAGGGCGATGAGGTCCTCGTCGAAGATCTCCCGCTTGTGGTCCGCCAGGTCCGTGAAGAGCTTGTAGACCCCTTCCAGGGTGCCCTTCTCCAGGGGGTAGCCCAGCTCCTCGTAGCGCTGCTTGAGGGCGTGGCGGCCGCTGTGCTTGCCCAGCACCAGGCTGCTGGTCTTCACGCCCACGCTCTCGGGGGTCATGATCTCGTAGGTCATGGGGTTGGCCAGCATGCCGTGCTGGTGGATGCCGGACTCGTGGGCGAAGGCGTTCTTGCCGACGATGGCCTTGTTGGGCTGCACCTGCACGCCGGTGATGTTGGAAAGGATCTGGCTGGTGCGGTACAGCTCCTGGGTGACGATGCCGGTCTCGAAGGGGAAGTGCTCCCCGCGCACGCGCAGGGCCATCACGACCTCCTCCAGGGAGGCGTTCCCGGCGCGCTCGCCGATGCCGTTGACGGTGCACTCCACCTGCCGGGCCCCGGCCTCAAGGGCGGCCAGGGTGTTGGCCACGGCCAGGCCCAGGTCGTTGTGGCAGTGGACGCTGATGACGGCCTTCTCCAGGGCCGGGACCCGCTCGCGCAGGGAAAGGATCAGGTTCCGGTACTCCTCGGGGAAGGTGTAGCCCACGGTGTCGGGGATGTTGATGACGGTGGCGCCCTCCTCCAGGGCGACGGCCACCACGTCGGCGAGGAAGGCCAGGTCGCTGCGGCTGGCGTCCTCGGCGCTGAACTCCACGTCCCTGCATAGGGAGGCCGCGCGGCGGACGCCCTCACGGGTCATGGCCAGCACCTCGGCCCGGGTCTTCTGGAGCTTGTGGGCCATGTGCAGGTCGGAGGTGGAGACGAAGGTGTGGATGCGGGGGCGCGAGGCCTCCTTGAGGGCGGCCCAGGCGCGGTCGATGTCCAGGGGCAGGGCGCGGCAGAGGGCGGCGATGACCGGGCCCTTGACCCGCCTGGCCACGAGGCTGACGGCAGCGAAGTCCTCCTCGCTGGCGACGGGGAACCCGGCTTCGATGACGTCCACCTTGAGCGCCGCGAGCTGGAGGGCCATGCGCAGCTTTTCCTGGGGCTGCATGCTGCAGCCGGGGCTCTGCTCCCCGTCCCTCAGTGTGGTGTCGAAGATGGCGATGTGCTGGCGCGTCATGGGACCTTCCGGTCTAGGAAAATTCCATTACGCGTCCCGGCCCCCCCCTGCGTCCATCAGTATTCGGATTCCTTGGGTTCCAATAAATCTATTCAATGCTGGGAACCCGGCCTCAGGAGCACCCAGGGCTCCCCGCACTGCCCCAGGAAGGCCAGGGAGTAGGCCCGGAAGAAGACCGCCACCGGCAGGAACACCACGGAGCTGACATAGGGCAGGCCCGCCAGGCAGCAGGTGAGGCAGGTCCCCACCAAGACCGCGACGCCCGCGGCGATGGAGAGGACCAGCTTCAGGAGATAGAAGAGCACGAAGCTGCCGCCGTTGCCCGGAACCAGCTCGCGCCACCAGACCCCGAAGCCCTCGGCCACGGTGGTTCCCCGCAGGTACATCACCGGCACCACGAAGTCCCGGAGGACCTGGCCCACCAGCATGGCCGCGAGGCCCAGGGGGAGGATGATGGCGGCGGCGGCGAGAATGCCCTTGACGGCCTGGAGCCCGAACTCGAAGTCGGCCGCGCCGGCCCCCGCGATCCGCCAGCCCGCGTAGCTCCCGAAGGCCACCAGGGCGAGCCCTGCGGCCTGGAGGACCAGCAGGAACACGAAGACCCGGTTGCCGTGCTCCCGGTACCGGTTCCAGGGCTCGGCCACCCGCCCGCGATCGTTCACCACGTTGTCCAGGAACAGGAACTGGCCGCGGGCCCCCAGCCAGGTCAGGAGCACCAGGAAGGCCAGGACCAGCACCCCCAGGGCCGCGACCAGCCCGAGGTGGGCCAGGAGCCACAGGCGGACCTCGTCCAGGCCCTCCAGGGGCGAGGCGGCCTTCGCCGCGGAGCCGAAGCCCCGGAAGGGCCTGCCCGAGGGGGCGTTGAGGCCTCCGCCGCCGAGGAGCGCGGCGAGGAAGGAGGTGAAGCCCATGACGCACCACTTCCCCAGGGAGAAGGGGTCGAACAGGAGTTTGCGGGTCCATTCGAAGGACCGCTGGATGGCATCGGTGGCCGAAAGCATCGTGAGCCTCGTCTTTCTCGGATTTCGCTGAGCCGATTGTGACAGAACCCGGGGTTGGATCTAGAATCGGGGGCCGTCACTCATCACCGGGGGTCGCCATGCCTGCGAAGGATCCAAGGGACGCGTTCCAGCTCAAGATCCTCCTGGCCGACACGAAGCCGCCGGTGTGGCGACGGCTCCGGGTCCCGGCCTCGATCAGCCTGGCCCGGCTCCACCGGGCCATCCAGGCCGCCTTCGGGTGGGAGGACGACCACGGCCACGTCTTCCGCATCCGGGGGGGCGAGTACGGGCGCAGCGGCTCCGAGGCCGCCTTCGACCTCCGGGGCGAGCGCGCCTCCCTGGCGGGCCTGGGGGTCGAGCCGGGCGAGACCTTCCACTACGAGTACGACTTCGAGGACGCCTGGACCCACGTGGTGACCGTGGAGGACCGCCTCCTCCTGGAAGCCCCCCTGCGGGGCCCCTCCTGCCTGGGAGGCCGCCGGGCCTGCCCCCCCGAGGGCTCCGGGGGCCCCTTCGCCTTCCGGGACAGCCTGGCCGCCGCCCAGGATCCCAGCCACCCGGAGCACGGCCAGGCCCTGGCCTGCTTCCCCCGGGGCTGGAAGGCCGAGTCCTTCGACCTCAAGGCCGTTCAGGCCGCCCTGAAAGAAGTCTAGTACGCGGGAACATCCCGGCCCATTAGACTGTCCAACATATGAGCCGGCGTTCGGTGGATGAGGGGAGCGGGGATGCGGAGCTGGTCGAGGCCTGCCGGGCGGGGGATCCCGACGCGTTCGGGATCCTCGTGCGGCGCCACCAGAAGGCCATGCTGAACCTGGCGTACCGCATGGTGGGCAACTACGAGGAGGCCTGCGAGGTGGCCCAGGACGCCTTCGTGGCGGCCCACCGGGGCCTGCCGCTGTTCCGCTCCGAGGCGCGCTTCACCACCTGGCTCACCGCCATCACCCTGAACCTGGCCCGGAACCGCATCGCCCAGCTGGCCTCGCGGCGGCGCAGGGAGGCCTGCTCGCTGGACGCCCCCATCCCCACGGCCCGGGGCGACGTGTTCCCGGACCCGCCGTCCGGGGCCCCGAGCGCCCTGGACAACCTGGAGGCCCGCGCCCTGAAGGCCCAGGTGGAGGCCTGCGTGGGCGAGCTCCCGGTGGACTTCCGGGAGGTCCTGATCCTCCGTGACCTGCAGGACCGCTCCTACCAGGAGATCGGCACCGCCCTGGAGCTGAAGGAGGGCACCGTGAAGTCCCGCCTGGCCCGGGCCCGGGAAGCCGTGAAAGCGTGCCTGCAGCGCGCCCTGGGGGCCCCATGAGCGCCTGCCGGGACTTCCGCGACCTCCTCTCCGCCCATCTCGACGGGGCCCTCGCCCCCGCGGAGGCGGCGGCCCTGGAGGCCCACCTGGCCTCCTGCGGGGACTGCGCCCGGGCCCTCGCGGAACTGCGGGAGACGGTGGCGCGCGTCCGGTCCATCGAGGCCGTGGAGCCTCCTCCCGGGTTCGCGGAGGGGGTCCTCGCCCGGGTGGCGCCCAGGCGCCGGCCCCTGGCCACGCGGCCCTGGGTCCAGGCTGCCGCCCTGGTCCTGATCTGCTTTTCCGGGTACGTGGTGATGCGGGTGGCCGCGCCGGCCCGGGGCATCGTCCCGCCCGCCGTGCCGGAGGCTCCCGCTCCGCGGGAGGCGGCCCCGGAGCCCGCGGCGAAGGAACGCGCCGCCCCGGCCCCCAGGCGGGAGCCGGCGAAGAGGAAGGAGGCGCCGCCCGCGCCGCCTCCGGCGCCCGCCCCGCCCCCGCCGGCCGTGGCCTCCGGGGCCGCCGCCCAGGACCGCATGGAGAACCGGGCCCTGAAGGCCTCGGCGCGGTCCGCCGTCGCGGAGGCCTTCGCCCCGGCGCAGGTCGCCCTCCGCCTGGAGGCCCCCGGGGCCCGCACCGCGGCCCTGGAGGCCCTGCGCACGTGCGGGGGCGCACTCCTGGCCTCGGGAGCGCGCTCGGTGTCGGCGCGCATGGACAGCCGCCGCCTTCCGGAGCTGAGGGCCCTGCTGGAGAAGGCCGGCAAGGTGGGCGGGGAGCTCCCCGCCCAGCCGCCCCCGGAGGTGGTGGTGACGATTTCCTGGTAGGCGGGGGAACTTTCCCCGGGGCGCCCTTGTCCAACAGAGCGGCATCCGAGGAGGACCCCATGAGAACCGCCATCCCATTCGCCCTCGCCGCAGGCATCCTGGCCTGCCCTTCCCAGGCCCGCTCCGTGGGGCAGGCCGTCACCGTCGAACTCCGCATGGACGACGGGCGCACCGTGAACCTCTACCCCGCCCCCGGCCGGAACCGCGCCTACGCGGAAGCCGTGAAGGGCGCCGGCTACCGCATCGTGGTGCGCAACACCACCTCGCGCCGGGTGGGCCTGGTCATCGCCGTGGACGGCCGCAACATCGTCTCCGGCGCCAAGTCCTGGCTGCGCAACGACGAACGGATGTACATCCTGGAGCCCCACGCCACCCAGGAGCACGCCGGGTGGCGCACCGGCCAGGACCGCATCAACCGGTTCTTCTTCACCACGGCCGACGATTCCTACGCGGGCCGCTTCGACGACACGTCGGCCATGGGCGTGGTGGCGGTGGCGGTGTATCCCGAGGTCCAGCCTCCCCCCTGCCCCCTTCCGGCCACCGCCGGCGCCGCGCGGAACCTCGCCCGCAAGGAGAGCCGGGACATGGCCTCCGAGGCGGCCGCGGGCACCGGCTACGGGCGGGAGGAATACTCCCCCTCGCGCGTCGTGGCCTTCGAGCCGGAGGCGGCGGCCCTGGAGAAGACCTGCATCAAGTACGAGTGGCGGGACACCCTCCGGCGCCTGGGCGTGGTCCGGGACGGGAACCGGCTCTGGGACGGCGGATACGCGCCTCCGCCCCCCCGGGGCTGATCCCGGCGGATCCGGGAATCCCGCCCGGAATTCTCCTCATTCAACCTTTTTCGCGGAGATTCCGTCCAAACTGGGTGATCCCCCTGTGAGGCCCCATGCCCCGACGATTCCCCTTCCCTTCCGCCCTGCTCGCCCTCGCCCTGCTCCCGGCCTGGGCCCAGGGGCCCACCCGGCTCATCCAGTCCATCCCCCGGGAGACCCCCCTGGCCCACCCGGACCTGGCCTTCGCCAAGGACGCCTGGATCGAGGTCATCCGAGGCGCGAAG
Organism: Geothrix sp. 21YS21S-2; assembly: GCF_030846775.1. Classification (NCBI taxonomy): domain Bacteria; kingdom Pseudomonadati; phylum Acidobacteriota; class Holophagae; order Holophagales; family Holophagaceae; genus Geothrix; species Geothrix sp. 21YS21S-2. The sequence continues at coordinate 3,959,920 of NZ_CP132910.1, read as the reverse complement.
AGCCGCCTGGACTTCGCCGAGTTCTACATCGCCCAGGAGCCCGGCGGGGCGCTGGAGGAGGTCCTCCAGGAACTGGAGCGCGCCGGGGCGCGGGGCGTGAGGATCCGCTTCATCCTTTCCGGCGGGCGCATGCTGGAGCAGGACCCCGCCTCCCTGGCCCGCCTGCGCAAGGTGCGGAACCTCGAGCTTCGGGTCTTCGACCTCAAGGGCGTCTCCACCGGCATCCTCCACGCCAAGTACTTCCTCGCCGACGGTCGGGAGGGGGTGCTGGGCAGCCAGAACTTCGACTGGCGCGCCCTGGAGCACATCCACGAGCTGGGCATCCGCACCACCGACCCCGCCCTGGTGGACCGCCTCCAGGAGGTCTTCGAGGTGGACTGGCGCTTCGCCGGGGACAAGAGCCTGCCGCCGGCCTCCAGGCCCGCCGCCGCAACCCAGGGCTCCGCCGAGCTGGTGGCGAGCCCCCCCTTCCTCTCCCCCGGCACCGTCCGCCCCGCCCTGGGCGCCCTGGTCCAGCTCCTGGGCGAAGCCCGCTCCAGCATCCGCATCCAGCTCCTCACCTACTCCCCCGTCGCCCGCGGCCACTACTGGCCTGCGCTGGACGGCGCCCTGCGGGCCGCGGCCGTGCGGGGCGTGAAGGTCGACCTGCTGGTCTCGGACTGGGTCTTCAAGAGCCGGGGCCTCGACCACCTCAAGTCCCTGGCCCTGATCCCCAACATCGACGTGCGCATCGCCTCCATCCCCGAGGCGTCCACCGGCCACATCCCCTTCGCCCGCACCGTCCACAGCAAGTACGTCGTCCTGGACGGCGCCACCCTGTGGGTGGGCACCAGCAACTGGGAGGAGGACTACTTCGAGGCCTCCCGCAACGTGGAGGCCATCCTGCGCCAGCCGGCCCTGGCGAAGCAGGGCGGGGAGATCTTCGAGAAGCTCTGGACCAGCGGATACGTGAGGAAGCTGGAGCCGATGAAGGCCTACACGCCCCGGAAGGTCGACTGACTACACCGCCCCGGCCTTCCCCGCCAGGCGCCTGAGGAGCCCCAGCTGCCCCAGGTGGTAGGCCTCGTGCCACGCCAGGAAACCCACGAGTCCGGCCACGTCGTTCGTGCCGTCGGGCAGGGTGCGGCCGACGGGTTTGGCCAGCATCTCCTCCGTCACCCCCTCCCAGGCCCCGGCCATGGCGGCGTTGGCGGCGTGGAAGGCGGCGACCATGGCCGCGGCATCCAGGTCGGCGGGCAGATCCGCGGGCGAGGTGCCCCGGGCGAAGAGGGCCTCCCAGGGGGCCGTCTCCACGGGCAGGCCCAGCGCGGCGGCCACCCGGTTCCGGTACGTGGCGAGGTGCCCGACCAGCCAGCGGGGATCGTGGCCGGCGGCGTCGCGCACGGCCCATTCGGCGTCGGTGAAGTCCCCGACGAGACGGTCCAGCATCGCGTTCCCGGCCTTGTAGCTCCGGGCGGCGGTCGCAATCACGGGCAGCATGGGCACCTCCTTGGCTGTACGGAATCAGGCTAACCGGAATTTGCCGGTGAGGCGGTGGAGATCCCCGGCCTGGCGGGCCAGGTCGTCGATGGTGCGGGAGGTCTCGTGGAGGCTCGAGGCCAGCTGGACCGTGGCCGAGGCGTTCTGCTCGGTGAGCTGGGCCGTGGTGCTCACCGCCTCCACCACCTCGTTGCAGGAGAGGGTCTGCTCCTCCACCGAGGTGGTCACGCGCGCGGCGCCCGTGGACAGGTTGCGGATGTTGGCCTCCATGGCCACCAGGATCTCCCTCACCGCGGCGGTGGAGACGGCGCCGTCCTTGACCCGCCCGGTGCTCTCCTGGATGAGCTGGCTGATCTCCTTGGCCGCGCCGGCGCTGCGCTCGGCCAGCTTGCGGATCTCCTCGGCCACCACGGCGAAGCCCTTGCCCTGGGCCCCGGCCTTGGCCGCCTCGATGGCGGCGTTCAGGCTGAGCAGGTTGGTCTGGCGGGCGATGTCGGCGATGACCGAGGTGATGCGGCCGACCTTGGCCGAGCTCTCCTCGATGGCCTCCATGGCCTGGGAGGAGCCCCTGGCGCAGTCCAGGCCCCGGGCGCTCATGGCAAGGGACTCCTGGGAGAACCGGTCCGTCTCGTGCGCAGTTCCGCGCACGTCCGTGATGGAGCTGGCCACGTCGTTCAGGGCCGAGGTGGACCGGTCCATGGCGGCGCGCTGGTGCTCGGCGCCCCTGCTGATCTCCTCGGTCGCGCCGTTGAGCTGGTCGGTGGTGGCGGCCAGTTCCGTGGCGCCGCTGGCCACGCGCTCGGCGATGCCGGCGAGGGTGGAGATGTCCTGGCGCAGGCCGCGGGTCAGGTCGTCGAGGCTCCCGGCGATCTCGGCGAACTCGTCCCGGGTGTCCACCTTCGGGGAACGGGTGAGGTCGCCCCCGCCCACCGCCACCAGGGCCGTGCGGATCTCCGCCACCGCCGCGCCCACCTGCCGCCCCACGACCACGGTCATGACGATGCCGGCGAGGATGGCCACCAGGCTTCCCGCCAGGAGGTAGAGCTGCATCCTGCCGGCGAAGCCCGACGTGAGGCGGACGTCCTCCCGGGTGCGGGCGTCGATGGCCGCCAGGGTCTTCTCGAAGCCCTCCCGCCCCAGGCGCTGGTCCTGGACGTTGGCCTCCATGAGGCCCGGATCGAACCTGGCCGCCGCCTTGGCCTTGGCCAGGGCCTCGGGGAACCCGGCGTCGTATTTCCGGATGGAGGCCAGGCCCTGGGTCACCAGGGCCTTCTCCTCCGGACCCCAGGCCACGGTCTCCAGTTTGGCCAGCTTGACCGCGGCCTTGTCCTGCAGCTCCTTGAGGCGCTGGCCGCGCTTGGCCTGGTAGGCCTCGTCCTTGGCCGCGGCGATGAGGGAGACGTGCACGGTACGGATCGTGTTCACGTCGTTGAGGGCGCTGGAGAGCATCCGGGCCTTGTCCAGGTCCGCCCCGGAGACCTCCAGGCGGCTCACGACCCGGTCGATGGTGAAGGCGCCGGTCAGGGCCACCACCGCCAGGAGGAGGACCTGGCCCGCGAAGAGGAACGCGAACTTCCCGCGTATCCTCAGACGCCCGAAAATCCTGACGAAAATGCCCATGGTCGGCTCCTGGTAAAGAACAGTTCAAGGTGGAAGAGGATACCTTTAACCGATAAATCGTGCATTCCCGTTTATCATTGAAACCGCATGATCAAGACCATCGGCAAATACGAAATCCTCCGGCTCCTGGGCAGGGGCAACATGGGCGAGGTGTACCTGGGCCGGGACCCGGTCCTGGAGCGGCCGGTGGCCGTCAAGACCATACGGCCCGGCGCGGCCTTCGAGGGGGAGGGCCAGGCCCGCTTCGAGCGGGAGGCCCGCGCCATGGCGGCCCTGAACCACCCCAACATCATCACCGTCTATGATTTCGGCATGGTGGAGGAGGTCTGCTACCTGGCCATGGAATTCCACGAGGGGGAGGACCTCGCCACCCTCATCCAGCGCGGCTCCCCGGGCCGGGCCGACCTGCTGGAGGCCCTGGCCCAGGCCTGCGACGGCCTGGGCTTCGCCCACGCCCGGGGCATCGTCCACCGGGACGTCAAGCCGGCCAACATCCTCGTGGGCGGCAAGGGCAGGCACCCCGTGGCCAAGCTGCTGGACTTCGGCGTGGCCAGCGTGGACCGCTCGAGCCTCACGGAGCAGGGCACCTGGATGGGCACGGTCAGCTACATGGCCCCGGAGTACCTGGAGAGCGGCAAGGCCGGCCCCGCCGCGGACATCTTCGCCGCCGGGGTCATCATCTTCGAGATCCTCTCCGGGGGGGACCGGCCCTTCACGGGCGAAGGCCCCACGGCCATCCTCAACGCCATCCTGCACAAGCCCCCCAGGGAGCTCGCCCCGGACCACCTGCATGGCGTGCCCCGGGCGGTGGTGGACGTGATGGACAAGGCCCTGGCCAAGGATCCCTCGCGCCGCTACGCCACCGCCGAGGAGCTGGCGGCGGCCCTGCGGGAGGCCCTCGCGGCCCCGGCCCAGGCTCCGGAGCCCCCCCAGCGCATCGTCGTGGGCAGGGGCGGCGGGGCCACCTGCCTCAGCCTCCGGGTGGCCCTGCGCCTGGCCCGGAGCGGGGCGGTCATCGAGGTCCTGCCCGGCGTCTACCGGGAGGCGGTCCTCGTGGACAAGGAACTCACCCTCCAGGGCTCGGGCGACCCGGCCCTCATCGTGGTGGAGTCCCCCGCGGGCCCCTGCGTCACCGTGGACGCGCCCCGGTGCGACGTGCGGGGCCTCACCCTCCGGGGCGCCGGCCCGGGACCGGCCGCGGACCTGCGCTCCGGCCACACCACCCTGGAGGCCGCGCTCGTCACCAGTCCCGCGGGCCTGGGCCTGCGGCTCCACGCCGGGGCGCAGGCCACGGCCCTGGACTGCGTCTTCGAGGACCACGCGGGCGGGTCCGTGGAGCTGGGGCCCCGCAGCTCCTCCCGGTTCGTGCGCTGCGAATTCAGGCGGAGCGCCTGTGCCGGGGTGCTGGCCCTGGAGGGCGCGCAGACCGCCCTGGAGGGCTGCCTGGTCACGGGCCACGCGGGGGCCGGCGTGCACGCCACGGAGGGCGCCCGGGTCCAGCTCGCCGGGTGCCGGGTGGCGGGGAACCCCGGGCTGGGCCTTTGCGCCGTTGACGGGGGCCGGATCGTCCTGGCCGCCTGCGAAGTCACCGGCAATGGGCAGCCCGGGCTCCTGCTGCACCGGGGCGGTTCAGCGCAGGTGTCGGGAACCCGGGTGGTCGACGGCGCCTCCCTGGGCATCGCGTGCCACCTGGAGGCCTCACTGGCCATGGACCACAGCCTCGTGCGGGGCAACGCCCCCGGGGGGCTGCTGCTGGCCGCCGGGTCCCTGGCCCCGGAGCTGGGCGAGGGCAACACGATCGAGGACGCGATCCTAAGGTAGGAGCTCTCCCCAGCCCGTCCCCTCCAGGGACAGGCCCCGGTAGGCGGGGTTCCCCAGGAGGTCCAGCATGGGATCCGCCTTCCGGGTGACGAAGGCGATGGGCAGCTCCCCGAAGGACCGGAGCAGCGGCTCCAGGTGCCGCACGGCGCCGACGGCCTCCAGGCCCCCGGCGAGGCTGGGCTCCAGGTCCACCAGGAGGAGCCGCACCGGCGCGGACCCCGCCTCCTTCCAGAGGCCGTGGGCCCCGAAGAGGTCCGGCGCGGCCTCGAAGCGCCAGTAGCCCGCGGCCCTCAGGTTCGCCTCCAGCCGCTCCCGGTCCTCGCCTGGGGGCCCCACCAGGAGGAGCCTGGCGCACCTGCGGTCCAGGGCGCCCAGGGCCTCCAGGCCAGGCGCCGCGGGGGCCGGAGGAGGGGCCTGGGCCCGGGCCGGGGCGCTGACCTCCAGGGGGCCGGCCTCCGGCCGGTAGCCGCCCGAGGACAGGCCGCTCTGGCGGTCCCGCAGTTCCAGGAACCGGGAAAGGAGCAGCTTGTCGGCCTCGCCCATGCCCATGAACTGGACGCCCAGCTGCAGCTCGGAGTCGGCCTGCTGCACCCGCACCACCTGGCCCCGGAGCTCCAGGTGCTCGCCCTTGGGGAAGCCGCTGACGCGCAGGAGGCTGAAGATCATCCCCCGGTCGAAGAGCACGGCGTGGGGCGGCAGGGGCATCCCGTCGTCGAGCCTCAGCATGCGGTCCACCCGGAAGGCCAGGCCCCCCATGGACAGGCTCAGCAGGGGTCCGGTGAGGCCGTGCCCCGGGACCTCGGAGTCCTGCCCGGCCACGTAGAAGTTCTCCCGGGGGCGGAAGGGGTAGCGCTTCCAGAGCCGCCGGTCCGACGCCGTCAGGGTCGCCGGGCCCTGGAAGCGGTACTGCAGATAGCCCTCCCGTCCCACGAACCGGATGCGCCCCTCCAGGCGCTTGCCCTGGGTGGCGAACACGAGCTCGAACGGCGCCCCCTCCGCCAGGGCCGGCGGCAGGGGCCGCAGCAGCTTGAGGACCAGGTCCCCGGAGCCGGCCTCCACCTTCAGCAGGACGGCGGTGTACGGCAGGGTCCGCGTGCCCTCCACCTTGATGGGGAACTCCGCTTCGGTGGCCATGAGGTCCCGGAGGGCCTCGGCGACGAGGGCGGGTTCCCGGATCTGGGCGCCGGTGGACATTCAGCCCTCCGCCGCCCGGGGCGTGGCATGGATCGGGGATTCCTGGATTCGCACGGTCTTACGATACCCCGCCGCGTCGCCTCGCGCCACTCACCGGGCCGAGTGGCCCTTGACGTCCTCGAAGGGCGCCCGGAGCAGGGGAAGGTCCCGCTCCAGGTCCCCGCTGGGGTGGAAGGGGGGCAGGAAGCGCACCACGTGCTCCGGGTAGTCCAGGGCCACCGGCAGGATGGGGACGCCGGCCCTGGAGGCGATGTGGTAGAACCCGGACTTCCACTGGCCCACCTGCTTGCGGGTGCCCTCGGGGGACAGCGCGATGTAGAGGGCGGGGGCCGCCTCGAAGGCCGACACGCAGGCCCCCACCACGCCGCTGGCGGCCCTGCGGTCCACGGGGATGCCGCCCAGCCAGCGCAGGAGCCCGCGGAAGGGGGGCTTGAAGATCGTGTGCTTGCCCAGCCAGGAGGAGCGCAGTTCCAGGGCCAGCACCACCGCCAGGCCCAGGGTGAAGTCCCAGTTGGAGGTGTGGGGCGCCACGATGACCACGGCCCGGGGGTCCTCGGGGAACCCGCCCTCCACCCGCCAGCCTCCCCAGGCCAGGTAGAGCTTTCCGAGCCACCGCCAGAGGCCGCCGCGGGCATGGCGGAGGGCGGCGGGCGGCGCGGGGAGGTCGGTCTGGAATCGCACGGTGGCCTCTCGTCTACAGCGTCTGGAGGGAGAAGGTCACGTCCAGGCGGATGGGGGCCTGGACCCTCATGCGCTCGGGCACGTGGAAGCGCCAGAGGAGCACGGTCTCCACGATCCTCGGCCAGGTCTCCGGGGGGCCCCCCAGGGGCGTGGCGGACAGCGGCACGCCGTCGGCGCCGATGGAGAGGCGCACGAGGACCGAGCCCTTGAGGCCCCGGACCGTCCCCTTCACCACCGGGATGGGCTGCAGGACGATGCGGAACTCGTCGTCGTCCACGGGCGCGGCCAGGATGCGCCGCACCGGGGCCGCCGCGGCGGGCCTGGAACCGCCGTCCCCCCGCGCCATGCCGTTGCCGCCCCGGGCCACGGGCAGGCCCTGGGGCACCTCCGGGGCGGCGGCTTCCGCCGGCAGGCCGCGAGGCTCCAGGTCCAGATCCGGCGTGAAGCTGGCTGCCCTGGGGAGGCTCGCCTGCAGCTTCTGGTATTTCAGCAGGTCCGGGTCCACCGTCCCCGTCCCGGCGGGATCCCCGGGGTGGGCGGAGGGCGGGGCCTCCCGGGGGGCGGGGTCCAGGACCTGATCCACCGCGAGCCGGACGCCCAGGACCCGGGTCCGTTCCACGCCGGCGGCGCGCAGGCGCGCCGCGCCGAGCGCCCACACCAGGGCCAGGGTCAGGCCTGCCGCGAGGGCCAGGCTCAGCCCCCTCCGGCTCTCCCCGACGCCGGAGAGGGCCAGCTCCAGATCGAGATCCGGCTCGAAAAGCTTTTCCATGGGTACATTAGGCCAGCAATCCGGGAATAATTCCTGTTCAGATCACCTGGCTGATATGCATGGCCTTGAACCTGCCGCCGCTGGCCTCCGCGGCCCGGGTGAGCTGGATGAGGCAGCCGGGGCAGGCCGTGACCACCACGTCGGCCCCGGTGGCCTCGATGTTCGAGGTCTTGCGGGCCAGCACCTGGGCGGCGGCTTCGGGGTGGTCCATGTGGAAGGTGCCGGCGCCGCCGCAGCAGGCGTCGGACTCGCGCATGTCCACGAAGGTGCCCGCGGCCTCCAGGAGCTGGCGCGGCTGGCGGCGGATCCCCTGGCCCCGCACCAGGTGGCAGGGGTCGTGGAACGTGTACGTGCGGTCCCGGCGTTCCGGGGACTGGTAGCCCATGCGCACGAGGTACTCGGTGAGGTCCAGCACCTTGGCGCTGAAGGCCGCGGCCCGGTCCCGCCAGAGCGGATCCTCCCGGAAGTGGGAGGCCAGGTGCTTGAGGGCCCCGCCGCAGCTGGCGCAGTCGGTCACCACCAGGTCGGCGTCCTCGAAGAGGGCGATGTTCTCCTTGGCCAGGTCCAGGAAGGTGGCGCCCATGCCGTGGGCCAGGTGGGGAAGGCCGCAGCAGGGGTTGTCCGGGGAGGTCACCTCGCCCAGGCCGCCCAGGAGCTTCAGGGTGGCCTCGGCGGCGTCCGGGAACATGAGCTTCATGCCGCAGCCCTGGAAATAGGCCACCCGGGCGTGGGTGCCCAGCTGCGCCGGGGACACCGGAGCCTCCCCGCCCAGGGCCGCGGGACCGGCGAAGGCGGCCAGGAAGGCCTTGCGGGGGAATTCCTTCGGGACCAGGGCCGAGGGGAGGAAGCGCAGGAGCCCGAGGCGCCGCAGCGCCCCCAGGGACAGGGCGCCCAGGCCCACCAGGGCGCGGCTGCGCAGCACGGCGCCCACCAGGCGGTACTTCGCGGTGGGACCGCCCGCGCGGTCCGTGAGGACCTGGCGTACCCGGATCATGGCCTCGTCGGTGGCCACCTTGTTGGGGCAGCTGTCGGCGCAGGCCCGGCAGAGCAGGCAGAACTCCACCGCCCCGCGCACGCCCGCGCCGGGCTCGAGGCCGCCCTCGGCCAGGCCCCGGGCGATGGCGTTCTTGCCGCGGGCGCTGGAGCGCTCCACGTCGCGCACCTTGAACAGGGGGCACACGGTGAGGCAGGTGCCGCACCGGTCGCAGCCCGCCACCAGGTCCTTGGCTTCCTTGAGGAGGTCGTTCACCAGATCTTCCCCGGGTTGAGGATCCCCTTGGGATCGAGGCCGGCCTTGATGGCCTTGAGGGTGCGCACGCCCGTTTCGCCCAGGGCCTGGGCCAGGTAGGGGCGCTTGGTGATGCCGATGCCGTGCTCCCCGGTCAGGGTTCCCCCCACGGCCAGGGCCGCCTCGAAGATGGCGTCGACCGCATGGTGGACCCTTTCGGCCTGCCCGGCGTCGGCCATGTCGCAGAGCACGGACGGGTGCAGGTTCCCGTCCCCGGCGTGGCCGAAGACCGGGATGAGGAGGTCGAACTTCTTCGCGATGGCGCCGATGCGGCGGACCACCTCGGGGAAGGCGTCCCGGGGCACGGAGATGTCCTCGCCCAGGCGGTTGGGGGCCAGGGAGGCCACGGCCGAACTGAGGCCGCGCCGCACCGCCCAGAGCTCGTCGCTCTCGGCCTTGTCCTTGGCCACCTTGAATTCGAGGCAGCCGCAGGCGGCGGCCACGTGGCGGATGCGCTCGTACTGGCCGTCCAGCGAGGCGGCATCCTCGCCGTCCACTTCGATGATCACGCAGCAGCCGGCGCCCGCCGGCAGGGTCATCTTGCGGTGCCTGGCCACGGCCTCGAGGCTGACGTCGTCCATGATCTCCGCGGCCGAGGGGACGATGTCCTCCTTCAGCATCCGGTGGACCGTGGCGCAGCCGTCCTCCATGTCGGCGAACATGAGCCGCAGCACCCCCCGCTGCTTGGGCAGGGGGATGAGCCGCAGCAGCACCTTCGTGATCACCCCGAGGGTCCCCTCCGAGCCCGTGAAGAGGCTCGTGAGGTCGTAGCCGGTGACGTTCTTGATGGCCTTCCCGCCGGTCTCGAGGATGGCGCCGTCGGCCAGGACCACCTGGAGGCCCATGACGTAGTCCCGGGTGACGCCGTACTTCACGGCCCGCATGCCCCCGGCGTTCTCGGCCACGTTGCCGCCGATGGTGCTGAACTTCCAGCTGGCGGGGTCCGGGGGATAGAAGAGCCCCCGGGCGGCGCAGGCGTCGTGCAGGTCCATGGTGCGCACGCCCGGCTCCACCGTGACCATCATGTTGGCCTCGTCCACTTCGAGGATGTCGGTCATGCGGTCCAGGGCGAGGGAGATGCCGCCCTCCAGGGGCACGGAGCCCCCGGTGCGCCCGCTGGCGGCGCCCCGGGGGGTGACCGGGATGCCGGCGGCGTGCGCCAGGGCCATGACCCTGGAGACCTCCTGCACGGTGCGGGGCCGCACCACCAGGTCCGGCTTGCGGGCCGGGACCAGGGGCAGGAAGGAGGAGTCGTAGGAGTAGCCGAACCGGTCCACCTCGCCGTCCAGGACGTGGTCCTGGCCCACGATCAGCCGCAGTTCGTCGAGAAGCGTGGTCACCGGCATGTCATTCTCCTACTTCGTGAGCCCGAGCCAGGTCCAGTACGTCAGGGCCATGACCGTCATGAAGACGGCCGCCAGCAGGCTCATCACGGCGCCGGTCTTCAGCATCTCCTTCGAGGTGATGTGGCCGCTGCCCATGGCCACGGCGTTGGGCATGTTGGTCACGGGGAGCAGGTACTGGTGGGGCATGTTGATGCCGATGATCAGGGCGAAGGCCATGGGGTCGGCGCCGATGGCCACGGCGTGGGCGATGATGATGGGTGTCAGGGCCGTGGTCTTGGGGCCGCCGCCGGTGAAGAACACCTGCAGGGCGGTGATGAGCCAGATGATGATGATCAGCTGGGCCACGTGGGGCAGGTGGATGAGGGGGCCGAGCATGGTCCCGGCCATCCACTTGGCCGCGCCCGAGGAGGCCAGGGCTGCGCCCATGGAGAGGCCCGCGCCGTACAGCACGAACACGTTCCAGGGCACCTTGGACTGCGCCTCCTTCCAGCCCATGATCCCCTTGGCGGGCCAGAGCAGGACGATGACGGAGGCCATGCCGACGATCACCACGTTGACCTTGTGGAAGGAGTCCGTGGCCCAGAGCACCAGGGTCAGCAGGAAGACCACCAGGGTGTACTTCTCGGCCTTGGAGAAGGGGCCCAGGGCCTCCAGCTCGCTCTTGATGTAGTCGTGGCCGCTGCCCAGGGTCTTGATCTCGGGGGGCCACATGAGGCGGAGGATGTAGACGGAGAGGAAGGCCAGCGCGAAGGCCGGCACGCCGCCCACCTTGAACCACATGGACCAGGAGATGGTCTTCTTGGTGGCGGCCTCGATGAGCCCGACGGTGATGGGGTTGCCCACGTGGGCGGTGAGCACGCCCATGCTCATCATGGTGCCGCTCATGGCGACGATGAACATGAGGGCCTTCATGATGTTGCTCTTGCCGTGCTCGGCGTTGAAGGCCTGCCCGATGCCCAGGATGATGGGCAGCATGAGCAGCGTCCGGGCCGTGATGGACGGCACCAGGAAGGTCATGACGGCCATGACCGCGGCGACGGCCCAGTAGATCTTCACGGCGCCGCCGCCGGCCATGTTCACCAGCGTCAGGGCGACCCGCTTGGAGAAGCCCGACTTCTCCATGCACCCGGCCATGATGAAGCCGATGACGATGAGCCAGAGCGCCGTGTTGGCGTAGCCCCCGAAGGCGTTGGGCAGGGTGGTGGCCTTGAGGGCCGCCAGGAGGAAGACGATGAGGAGGCCGCTGATGGCGTCCTCCAGGGCCTGGGTGACCCAGACGATGATGGCGAAGACCGCCACCCCCAGGGCCGCCTTGCTGGTGGGGGTCAGTCCCTTCACTTCGGGAGTGAGCCACATGATTCCGGCCAGGGCCGCGAAGGCCACGACGAGCGCGACGAGTTTCTTGCGTTCCACGTCAGATCCTCCTATGGGGCATGCCAGGGTGTACCTTCCATATCGGGCCACGGGAAGGTTCACGTCCAGCCTGGAGCCACCGGCGACCCTCCCTGGCGTACCAGCGGCCCGGATGCCGCTACAGGCCGAAGACGCTCTTCAGCCGGGGCAGGTACATCCGCCCCACGGGGATCTCGGCCGGGGCGCCGTCCCGCAGGGGCTTGAGGTGGATCAGGTAGGCGTGGTTGAACCAGGGGGTGAGGTTCGCGACCTGGTCGACGTTGACGATGTAGTTCCGGTGGCACCGCAGGAAAAAGGCGGGATCGAGCCGGGCCTCGAACTCCGTGAGGCGGGTGCGGGTGGGCCGGCTCCGGCCGTCCAGGGTCTCCAGGAAGACCTCGCGCTCCCGGGCCACGATCATCCGGATCCGGTCCACCGGCACCACGTCGAACCCGGTGGCGCCCTCCACGAGGATGGTGCGCGGGAACCGGGGCGCTTCGGCGGCGATGCGCCCCGCTCCGGCCATGCGGTCCCGGATGCGCAGGAGGTCCGCGGCGTCGAAGGGCTTCAGGAGGTAGTCCATGGCCCGGACCTTGAAGGCCTCCAGGGCGTACTGCGCGTACGCCGTCACGAAGACCACCCGGGGCGGCCGGGGCAGCTCCGCCAGGCGCGCCGCCAGCTCCAGGCCGCCCATCTCGGGCATCTGGATGTCCAGGAAGACCAGGTCGGCCCCCTCTTCTTCCAGGAAGGCCAGGGCCCGGGCCCCGTCGTGATAGACCCCCACCACCCAGGCCCACTCCTGGGCCTCCAGGAGGGTCTTGAGCTCGCCGCAGATCAGCGGCTCGTCGTCCACGATGACGGCCCGGAAGCGGCTCATGGCATGGCCTGGGCGGGGAGGGAGAGGCGGGCCACGGTGCCCCGGTCGGGTCCGGCACTGGAGAGCACCAGCCCCGAGGCGGGCCCGAAGATGAGGCGCAGGCGCCGGTGGACGTGCTGCAGGCCCAGGCCCAGGCCGGTCTCCGAAGGGGTGCCGCCCCGGAGGTTGAGGCGCTCCAGGTCCCTTTCCTCGATGCCCAGGCCGTCGTCCCGCACCTCGATCCAGGCGCCCTGGGCCTCCCGGCCCGCGCGAAGGGTGACGGTGCCCCCCTCGCGGCGGGGGCCGATGCCGTGCTTGATGGCGTTCTCCACCAGCGGCTGGAGGATGAACACCGGCAGGATCAGGCCCAGGAGCTCGGGCGGCACCTGGATGTCCCCCTGCACCCGGGTGCCGAAGCGGGCCTTCTGGAGGCTCAGGTAGAGCTCCACGGTCTGAAGCTCGTCGGCGAGGGTGGTCATCTCCTCCCCGCGGTCCAGGGACCGGCGCAGGAAGACGGACAGGTCCTTGATCACCGTGCGGGCCGCCTCGGGATCCGTGCGGGTGAGGGCGCCCACGGTGGTCAGCGTGTTGTAGAGGAAGTGGGGGTTCACCTGGGCCTTGAGCATCTGGAGCTCGGCCTGGGCCAGCAGGGCCTGCTGGGTGGCCTGGGCCTTCATCTTCTCCTGCTCCCGGTACACGTCGCGCACCACCAGGAGGAAGATCCCCACCGCCGCCGCGTTGGCGAGGATGGTGGGGATGGCGATGGTCCGCTCCAGCTGCCAGGCCTGGGCGAAGGGCTTGGACATGAGCAGGATGCACGCCTTGAGGTTGAGCTCGGCCAGCACGGCCGTTCCCAGCGCCACGGGCACGGTGATCCGCCGCGCCCCCAGGCGCCGGTAGACGAGGCCGCTGATGAGGCCCGCGAGGACGTTGGAGACCAGGGCGGCCAGGGCCGTGTAGCCCCCCATGGAATAGCGCACCGCCCCGCCCAGGAAGCCCGCCCCGATGCCCACGAGGGGCCCGCCGATGAGTCCCCCGGCGATGGGCCCCACGATGCGGGTGTTGGCCAGGGCGCCGTGCACCGGGATCCCGATGAAGTTGCCCGCCGCCGAGAAGGCCCCGAAGACCAGGGCCAGCACCAGCTGGTCCTTGGCCCGGTAATGGGAGTCGGTGATGGCCCGGCGCACGGAACTCAGCCGGGTCACCAGGTAGGCCCCGAGCCCGTTGAGGGCCAGGTTCCGGGTGATGTCCCACACCAGGGCCCCGTCCAGGAAGCCCAGCACCTTGCCGGTGGCCATGGACATCATGGCCGGCCCGGGAAAGCAAGGGGTCCGCGTGGAGGCATGTTGGATTATCCATTAAATGCGCTGGAAAATCTCCCATTGGGTTGGGCCGGGTGATTCGATTAGGGGCCAGAAACGACTCAGCATTTTACTTAAAATAAGATCGATCGCGATTCAATTAAGGGCCAGAATTGAATCAAGGCGGTTCAACCATGGCCAGGGCCAGGACCGGACACACGTTCATATGGGAGCTCCCGGGTTGGCCTGCGCTCGCGTGGGATTCCTTACGCTTGTCCGGCCCGCTGGATTCGGCCCGCCGCGCCCAGGCCGAGCTGCTGGGCGTCGTGAGGGCCATCGGGGGCTTCGCCGCGGGTGAAACGGCGGTGGAGGCCATGGCGCGGGAGGTGGTGAACAGCAGCGCCATCGAAGGTGTCAGCCTCGACCTGGAATCCGTCCGGGCCTCCATGATGCTCCGCCTGGGCGTCGCGACGAACCTCGCACAGGCCACCGGCAGCCTGCGGCGGGTCGACCCGGTCGTCAACATCCTGGCCGAGGCGGCGGAAGGCTGGCGATCGCCCCTCACCCTCGAACGGATCTTCGGGTGGCACCGGGCCCTCTTTCCCAGGGGCGTCCCGGACGGCCTCCGGACCCTCCCCGCCGGCGAGCTGCGAGGAGACTACCCCATGGTCGTGGCCACCCTCGGGCGCCGCCCGGGAGAACCGGAGACGGTCCACTTCGAGGCCCCCGGCCGCGCGGGGCTGGAATCCGGCCTCGAGACCTTCCTGGACTGGTTCAACCATCCTCCCGAGGGCCTGAACGGCCTTCTCCGCGCGGGCCTCACGCACCTCTGGTTCGTCACCCTGCATCCCCTGGCCGACGGCAACGGCCGGCTCGCCCGGACCCTGACCGACCTCGCCCTCTCCCAGGACGAGCGGCTCCCGCGGCGCTTCTATTCCCTGTCCGCCCACATCATGAGGAACCGGCAGGCCTACTATGACGCGCTGGAGCATGCCCAGCGCGGGAGCCTGGACATCACCGACTGGCTGGCCTGGTTCCTCGGGCAGGTGGAAGCCGCCACGGGCCAGGGCGTCCAGGAGGTGGGCCGGGTCCTGGCCCGGGGCCGGTTCTGGGCCGAGGTCCGCCGCCTCCCGCTCAACGAACGCCAGGAAAAGGTGCTCAGGAGCGTCCTTTCCCCCATGAGCGCCGACCTCGCCGTGAGCAACCGCCGCTACCGCGCCATCACGACGACCAGCCGCGCCACCGCCGTGCGCGACCTCGCCGCCCTGGCGGAGATGGGCCTGGTCGTGCCCTTCGGGGAAGCGCGGAGCGCCTCCTACCGGGTGGACCTGGACCGCTTCCTGCCGGAGGCGTTCAGAAGCTGATCAGACCAGCAGGCGGAAATTCCAGGCGTCCATCATCTCGGGCGCCTCGGTCTGCCGGGTGGCCGGGGACGGGGTGCGGGGGCCGGCTTCCGCCCCATCGCTTCCCGGCGTGCGGCCCTGGGAGCCCTGGCTGGCCTTCCGGGCGTCCATGGGGGCTGAGGTGCTGCGGAGGACTGGGGACATGTGAAACCTCGCTGGTGGGAATGGGATGAAAAAAAGCCCCGCGACCTTTCGGGTGCGGGGCGGTTGGGTTTCTTTCCTGTGCGTTCTAGAAAGCCCCCGCCCCGGGTCCGATAATTACGACCGTAATGAACAGGCTGGCAAGGGCGAGGACGGCCTCCGGCACGCGCGCTCCCCGGAGGCCGGCGTGAGCGGCGACGGGAGCGGAGGTGGAAGGGAGCTGCATCATGTGATTCAAGAAATAGGCCCTGCCTGGCCGCGTGTCAACGCGCGCGGGACATCCTGCGCGGAATGAATAGGTCCATAAGCAAAGCCAATGATTCAGGGCCGGAAGATGGCGAACACCGTGATATCGGGGTTGGTGAACGTGCCCGCGTCCTCGGAGAACCCGAAGCGCCACCTGGGCAGGGACCGGTGGCCGAGCACCCAGTGCTGCTGGACCCCGGGCCGGTCGATCCAGTCGACGCCCACCTTGTAGGGGCTCTGGTGGTACTGCAGGGTCACGTCCAGCGCGAAGCCCCGCCAGAAGCCCGGCCCGTCGTCCCGGAACCCGAGTCCCACCCAGGCCCGGCCCAGGGTGCGCCGGGGCATGGCCTGCCGGAAGGGGCTCCCCGCGGGCAGGCCCAGGTGCACGCCTTCGAGCTGGCCGTGCAGGGTCCAGCGGCCCCAGGCCCGCCAGCCGGCCACCCCGGCCATCTCGTTGATGCCCCCGTCCGTGGACCAGTCCCGGTCGCTGCCGGTGGGCAGCTGGACGCTGACCCCCACCCGCCCGCCGGCCTCGCGGTCCCCGAAGCCGATGGCGTAGGCCACGTCCGTGCCCAGGAGCCGGGTGGCCGGCCGCCGCAGCTCCGCCACGGTGCGCCCGTTCACCACCAGCTGGTAGTCGATGCGGTTCCGGGGCACCTGGTCCCGGCCCCCGTCGGGCAGCGCGAGGGCCTTGTGGAAGGTGGCCACGGCCTGGTCGCCGATCCCCCCGGAGCTGTTGACGCCCCTGAAGCGCACATTGACCCGTCCGGGTCCCAGGCGCCAGGCGAGGTCGGCGGTGAGCTGCCAGTCCTCGCCGTCCAGGGCCGCCCGGGACCGCCCGTCCAGGCTGGTCTCGTTTCCCGTGGCCAGGAACTGGCTGCTGGCCTCCACGGCGAACGCGTTCACGCCCTCGGGCAACGGCTCTGGGAAGATGCGGAACCACACCGCCCGGTTGTTCATGGGCGTCTCCTGTCCCGCCGCGGCCAGGCCCGCCAGGGTCAGGGCCGCAGCACGCACACAGGTCCATGTCATGGGCCACCTCCGCATCCGCCGACACCGGCCCGCGCCGGGCGTCTCGACTAGCAGGTTAACGGCCCGGGGCCGCGGATACGAACCCTCGGCGCGCCCCTTCGGGTGGCCGGGCGTGTGATTGGGAGCACAAGGCGACCTTTGGGTCTTGTATTGGAAACGGAAAGATGGTGAAGTTGAGATTCAGTCGCTTTGGCTTTCAAACACCAACCACTTTCATTCCAGGAGATGCGCCATGAAGCGCCTCGGCATCGCTCTGTCCGCGTTCCTCGCCGGAACCGCCCTGGGGGCCCAGGTCCCCGATCCCGCCCCCAAGGCCTGCCGCCCCCTCTTCAGCACGTCCGCGGGGCTCACGGACCCGGGCATCGTGGAACTGGAGCTGGGGGCCCAGCGGATCTCCAACCGGGACGGATCGGAGGACCGGTTCGTGCCGACCCAGCTGAACGTCGGGATCAACTCCTGGTTCGACCTCCGCCTCGGCTGGAGCGGACCGGCGCTGCGGAAGGACTCCCAGGGCGAACAGAAGGCGGGCGGCAGCGACCCGGTGTTCGGCGGCCAGGCCCTGTTCCTCAGCCAGGCCAGGTCCGGCGTGGACCTGGGCCTCGCCCACTGGCACAAGCTGCCCCGGGCCAGCGTGGCCAAGGGGATCGGCACCGGCAGGCACGACGACACCCTGCTCGTCACGGCCTCCCGCACCCAGGGCCGCTGGGCCCTGGACCTGAACGCGGGCGCCAACTGGATCGGGCGCAGGTCGGGCGAAGGGCGGGTCCGGCAGGCGGTCGTCTCCCTCGCCGTCACCTACGCCGCGACCTCCGAATGGAACCTCACCCTGGACACCTACGCCCTGGCGGGGACGGAGCTGGGGCCCCAGGCGCTCAGCAGCGTACTGGCGGTCAGGCGCGACCTGACGCCCAGCCTCTGCGTGGACTGCGGGGTGGAAGTGGGCCACACCCAGGGCGCGCCACGCCTGTCGCTGAACGCGGGCCTGGTCTGGCGCATGGGCAGGATTTTCTGAAGAGGATGACGTGATGGAGGTTGCAGCGATGGAACGCTTGAGCGGGTACCGGGTCGGCCAGCGGGGCCGGGTGGGCAGGGTGGAAGGGGAGGAGGCCGTCCAGAGGCGGCTGCTCGAGATGGGCTTCATCCGGGGCGAGGAGGTGCGCGTGGAAAAGCTCGCCCCCCTGGGCGACCCCATGGAACTGGTGATCAAGGGCTACCACCTCTCCCTCCGCCGGGACGAGTGCGCCTGCATCCTCATGGAAAAGGAGTAGCGGCATGGCGATCGTGGCCCTCGCGGGCAACCCCAACTGCGGCAAGACGTCGCTCTTCAATGCGCTCACGGGCGCCCGTCACCACGTGGGCAACTGGCCCGGGGTCACGGTGGAAAAGCGCAGCGGCACCTTCGACGAGGCCGGGCTGGCCATCGAGGCGGTGGACCTGCCCGGCACCTACTCCCTGTCCGCCCGCAGCGAGGACGAGCGCATCGCCTCCAGCTTCCTGGCCGACCCGGCGGTGGACGTCATCCTCAATGTGCTGGACGCCTCCAACCTGGAGCGCAACCTCTACCTGACCACCCAGCTCCTGGAACTGAAGAAGCCCATGGTGTTCGCCCTGAACATGATGGACGAGCTCACGGGCAGGGGCACGCAGGTCGACCTGGAGGTCCTGGCCGCGCTGCTGGGCGGGCCCGTGATCGCCACCGTGGGCAACCGGGGCGAGGGCATCGCGGAGCTGAAGGCCGCCCTCCACAAGGTGGCCACGGGCCAGGACCCCTCCCTGGATCCCAGCCTCTGGCCCCCCCGGGTCACCTACGGGGAGGACATCGAATGCGAAGTGCGCCGCCTGGCCGAGGAGGTGCGCCGGGATGAGAAGCTCACCGGCGACCTGCCCGCGCGTTGGCTGGCCCTCCGGCTCCTGGAGGGAACCCGGGACGGCCTCGAGCAGGCCCGGGCCAGCCATGCCAGCCAGGCCATCCAGCAGCAGCTGGACGCCAGCCGGCGCTTCCTGGAAGGCCACCTGGGCGCCGACTGCGCCACCCTCCTGGCCGAGCGGCGCTTCGGCTTCGCACGGGGGCTGATGAAGGAGGTCCTCACCACGACGGACGGCGGGAGCCGCACCCCCACGGACCGCATCGACGCCGTGCTCACCAACCGGTTCCTGGGCATCCCCATCTTCCTCGGGCTGATGGTGGCGATGTACACCCTCACCTTCGTGGTGGGCAAGATCCCCCAGGACTGGATCGCGGGCGGTTTCGCCTGGCTCCACGACGCCGCCGCCGCGCGGCTCCCGGCCGGCGAGCTCACCAGCCTCCTGGTGGACGGGGTCATCCCCGGCGTCGGTTCGGTGGTGGTCTTCCTCCCGGTGATCATGATCCTCATGGGCTGCGTGTCCTTCCTGGAGGACACCGGCTACATGGCCCGGGCGGCCTTCGTCATGGACCGGCTCATGCACCTCATGGGCCTGCACGGCAAGAGCTTCATCCCCTTGATCATGGGCATGGGCTGCAACGCCCCGGCCATCCAGGCCACCCGGACCATCGAGGCCCGCAGCGACCGCTTCATCACCATCCTGGTCTCCCCGCTCATCTCCTGTTCGGCCCGGCTTCCGGTCTACATCCTCCTGGCCGGGGCCTTCTTCAGTCCCTTCCACGGAGCCCTGGCCGTGGTGGCCATGCACCTGCTGGGCTTCGTGCTGGCGATCGTGGCGGGCAAGGCCCTGCGCATGAGCCTGTTCCGCAACGAGAACACGCCCTTCGTCATGGAGCTGCCCCCCTACCGCCTGCCGGTGCTGCGCACGACCCTCCTGCACATGTGGGAGAAGGGCTCGGTGTTCCTCAAGAAGGCCGGCACCTTGATCTTCGCCGGAGCCACCCTGGTGTGGTTCCTCAGCAACTACCCCGGCATCACCAACCGGACCTGGGCCGCCGAGCTGCGCGCCCAGGAGCAGGCCGTCCAGGCCCTGCACCTGCCCGAAGCCCAGGAGAAGGAACAGCTCGAGGACCTGGCCTTCGCCCACCATGGCCGGATCATGAACTCCAGCCTCGCCGCCCGCTTCGGCCACGCCCTGCAGCCCGTGTTCCGCCCCATCCTCGACCCCGACCGCAGGCGCCCCGAAGCCTGGAAGGACGGCGTGGCCCTCACCGCCGGGTTCGTGGCCAAGGAGATCGTCGTGGGCACCATGGCCGTCGTCCACCAGGCCAAGGCCGAGGCCCCCGAGGGCCAGGAGGGCAGCCCCCTGCAGCAGACCCTGCGGGAGCGCTCCGGCCTGACCCCCCTGACCGCCCTGGCCTTCATGATCTTCACCCTCGTCTACACGCCCTGCCTGGGAACCGTGGGCATGATCCTCAAGGAGACCCGCAGCTGGCGCTGGACCGGGTTCAGCGTCGGCTACGGGCTGGTCCTGGCCTGGCTGCTGAGCTGGGGCACCGTGGTGGCGGGCCGGGCCCTGGGGTTCGCATGAGCGCGCAGGCCCTGGGGGTGCTCCTCGTCACCGCGCTGGCTGTCCTGCTGCTCGCCAGGAAGGCCAGGCGCAGGGGATGCTGCGGGGAAGCCTGCGCCTGCGGGAAGAAGCAGGGCCGCCGGAGCCTGTGATGGGAACCTCCCCGCCCGGAAGGGACGCCGGCCGGCCTCCGTGTATCCTGGTGGGGATGGTCACGCCCTTTGGAACGCCCCGGCACCCTGCGCAGGTGAACGCGCCATGAGACGCTGGGCGGCGATCCTCCTCCTGTGCCTGGCGTCCTTCTACCTGGGCGCCACGAGCCTGGACCCCTGCGCCGGGGGGAGCGGCGACGACTGCGCCCCGGTGTGCCACATCTCCTGTCCCGACGGCTGCGCCTCCGTCCCGGGGCCGGAAATCCCCGCTCCGCAGGTCCCCGATCCCCTGCCCCGTCCCAGCTACGAGGCCGAGCGGGCCCTGGACCTGGTGAGCCAGGTCGTCGAACCCGAGAAGACGCCGCCCCGGTCCTGAACGATCCGACGCCTGAACCTGCGGCAGGGCTTCGCCCTGGCCGCGCCGTCCCATCGAACCGACCGAGGTCTCCATGCGAAAGCTGATCTTCGGGGTGATGCCCTGCCTGCTCCTGGCGCAGGCGCCGCCCCTCTCCTACCACGACATCCTCCCGCGGGCCCGGACCAGTCCCGGCCAGCTCCGGACCGAAGCCCTCCTCGCCGAGCGGGGCCGGGCCCTGGCCGGCACCCGCGGCTTCCTGCGCGAAGGGCCGGTCCTCGGCCTCTCCGCCGGGCCCCGCACGGGTCCCGGGGTCCCGTCCACCACCGACCGGACCGTGGACCTGGACCTGCCGCTCTTCCTTTCGCCCGGCCTCCGGAGCCGCCTGGAGGCGTCCCTCGGGCAGGCCGATCCCGCCCTCCGCGGCGCCGCCCGCGCCGAGGCGCGGTTCCAGCTGCGCCAGGCCTACCTGGACGCGTGGCTGGCCCAGGAGGTCCAGCGGCTCCGGGAAGCGGACCTCGCCACCGTGCGGGCGTGGTCCAAGGCCGCCCGGGCCCGCCTGGAGGCCGGCGCGGACCCGGCGTTCCAGGTGAACCTGGTCGAAGGCGAGGCGCTCCGCGCCCAGGCCGAGCTGGACGAGGCCGGACGCCAGCGGCTGAACGCGTGGGCCGTGCTCCGGTCCCTGGCCGAGGTGCCCCCCGTGCCCGCCGTGCTCGCGGCTCCCGGGGAGGTGCTCGCGCCCTCCGCGGACGGCCTGCAGGCCCGGTTCGAGGCCAGCGCCCTGCGCCGGGCCCTCCAGGCCCGCCTGGACCTGGAGGAGCAGGCCCTGAGGCTCCAGGAGGCCATCGCCACCAGCCGGTGGAGCCTCCGCGGCAGCTACGGCAGGGAGGGCGAGGAACGCGTCGGCAAGGTGGGCTTCGCCTACCGGTTCCCCCGCCCCGGCGAAACCCGCGCCGTGCGGCGGGAGACGGAGGCCGCCTTCCAGGCAACCCGGCAGGAGCTGACCCTGGCCCTCCTGGAGCTGGATGCGCGTTTCCAGTCCGCCCTGGCCCGGCTCCAGACCGCCGCGCCGCCCCTGCCCTTCACGGCCTTCGAGGCCTCCCTCGACGCCGTCAGCCTCCGGCTCAGCGAAGGCAGGGAACGGCCTTCCGAGGCCCTTCCCATCCGCCGGCAGCTGCTGGAGGCGAAGGCCGCCTCCTTCCGCCGGCTCCATGCCGCCCACCTGCTGACTGCCGAAGTCCAGGCCCTCACCGACGGGGTGAACCCATGAACCAGGTTTTTCGCTTTTCCATGCTGTCCCTCGCCCTGGTGGCCGCAGCCGCCTGCGGCCGAAAGGCCGCGGGGCCGGCGGAGGCCCACGGCCCGGAGGCCGCCCCGGGCGAAGAGCACCGGCACCTCCCGCTGAAGGACGTCCGGGGCCTGCGCTTCCTCGTCGTTCCCGAACCCAAGGCCGAGGGGGCGTGGTATCCCGCGGAGGCCATCGGCGACGAGTCCGCCCAGGCCATCCTCAGCAGCCCGGTGAAGGGCATCGTCGCGGCCATCCAGGTCCCCCCCGGCCAGCGCGTGGCCGCGGGCGCCGGGCTGTTCACCCTCCAGAGCCCGGAACTGGCCCGCCTGAAAGCGGACTGGCTGTCCGCCCGGGCCAGGCGCGACCGGGCCGAAAGCGAACGGGCCCGGGAACAGCGCCTCTACGATGCCCAGGCCGGCTCCCGGCGCGAGCTGGAAGCCGCCGGTAGCGAGGCGGCCACCGCCAGGGCCGACGAGGAAGCCGCCCGCCTGGCCCTGGAGGCCAGGGGCTTGAGCCCGGA
This sequence comes from Geothrix sp. 21YS21S-2, assembly GCF_030846775.1. Taxonomy (NCBI): domain Bacteria; kingdom Pseudomonadati; phylum Acidobacteriota; class Holophagae; order Holophagales; family Holophagaceae; genus Geothrix; species Geothrix sp. 21YS21S-2. The sequence goes on along the minus strand of NZ_CP132910.1, from coordinate 3,937,601 downwards.
AAGCGCCGGCGCCGTGATGCTCGTGAAGGCGCCGCAGGCGGGCGCGGTCACCGCCTACAAGATCCAGCCCGGCCAGGGCGTGGAGGCCGGCCAGGAACTGGGCAGCTTCCAGGCCGCCGCGGCGGCCATCGTCCGCCTGGAGCTGCCCCTCCCGGCTCCCGAGAACTGGCGGACCGGCGCCGTGACCGAGGCCCGCAAGGGCGACGGCCAGCGCTGGAAGGCGCGCCTGGAGGGCATGCCCATGACCCTCACGGCCGACACCCGCCGCCTCAGCTACCGCCTGCGCCTGCAGGGCGGCCCGCTCCCGATCCCCGGCACGCCGCTGGAGGTCCACGTGCCCCTGGCCAGGACGGTCGTTCTGCCCCAGAGCGCATTGCAGCAGGTGGAAGGCACCTGGGGCGTCTTCGTCAAGGTGGGGGAGGAGGCGGAGTTCCGCCCCGTGCGCCGGGGCGCCGAACTGGGCACCGACGTGATGGTGCTCGACGGGGTGAAACCCGGCGAGACCGTGGTGGGCGAAGGCGCCTACCTTCTGAAGTCCCTCCAGATCAAGCGCAAGAGCGGAGGGGAGGACCATGACCACTGAGCCCGGCGATTCCGCAAACGTCTATACCCCCCAGCACCGGACCCTGATCCGGCGCTGGTTCGATTGGATGCTTCCCCGCAAGGGGTGGGTCTTCGCGCTGGCCCTGGTGTGGGGGGTCGCGGGGCTGGCCACCTTCGCGACGCTCAAGCGCGATCTCTTCCCCGATCTCACCCTCCCCAGCCTCAACCTGCTCATCCAGAGCCCGGGGCGGGCCGCCACGGAGCTGGAGCTGACCGTCGCCCAGCCCGTGGAGCAGGCCCTGGGCGGGCTCCCGGGCGTCAAGCGCGTGGTGAGCACGGTGCAGGCCGAGGTCGTCCAGACCGTGGTGGCCTTCGAGGGCGGCACCGACCCCTGGCGGGCCCGCCAGCTCGTGGCCGAGCGCCTCGCGGGCGTCACCGGCGAATTCCCCGAAGGCACCCGGGCCCCCATCGTATCCAGCGCCGCCGGACGCCTGCAGGAGATCATGGAGCTCGTGCTGGAAGGTCCCTCGACCGATCCCATGAAGCTGCGGGACCACACGGAGAAGGTCCTCATCCCCAGGCTCCAGGCGGTTCCCGGCGTGGCCCGGGTGGAACGCCTGGGCGGCGAGGAGCGCCAGCTCCAGGTCGTCGTCCAGCCCGAGCGCATGCGCCTCCAGGGCGTGAGCCTCGCCCAGATCCTGGAAGCCCTGGACGGCACGGCCCAGGACAGCGCCGCCGGGGTGATGGAGATCCAGGACAAGGGGTGGTTCATCACCGTGGGCAGCCTCGCGGCCCAGCCCGAGGCCGTGAAGAAGCTCCGCCTGAAGACCTCCCGGGGGACGATCCTCCTGGGCGATGTGGCCGAAGTGCGGGAGGGCGCCGGCTTCCGGCGCGGCCTCGCCCGGCACCAGGGCCACGAGGACGTGAGCCTGCGGGTCGTGCGCCAGCCCACGGCGGAGACCCTGGACGTGTCCCGGGAGACGCGCAAGGCCCTGGACGAGCTCCGCCAGAGCCTCCCCGAGGGCATGGAACTGACCCTCATGTACGACCAGGGGGGACTCGTCACCCACGCCCTGAACGGCGTGACCCTGGCCCTCCTGCTGGGGGGGCTCTTCGTGGCGCTGGTGCTCGTGCTCCTCCTGGGGAACCTGAGGGCCGCCCTGATCGTCATCGCCGTGCTCCCCCTGGCGACCCTCGGCGCGGCGATCCCCCTGCGCGCGGCGGGCATGGGCCTCAACGCCATGACCCTGGGCGGGCTGGCCATCGCCGTGGGGCTCCTGGTCGACGCCGCCGTGATCATGGTGGAGAACCTCGCCCACCGGCTGCACGAGCACCGGGAGCACCTGGAGCCCCGGAGGGTGGCCCTGACCCGGGCCGCCGCCGAAGTGGGCGTCCCCATCCTCACCGCGGTGCTCGTCATCCTGGCGGTCTTCATCCCGCTGCTGGCCATCGGGGGCCTCGCGGGCAGGCTCTACGCGCCCCTGGCCGTGGCCATCGCCACCGCGATGACCCTCAGCCTGGTGCTGAGCTTCACCCTCGTCCCGGCGCTCGTGGAGCGGTTCCTGCCGCCGGGTTCCATGCTCGAGGAGCCCCGGCCCGTCAGGGCCGTCAAGGCCCTCTACCGGCCGTGCCTGGACTGGGCCATGAAGCACGGGGTGCTGGTGCAGGCCGCGTTCCTGGGACTGACCCTCCCGAGCCTGTGGCTGGCCTTCAGCCTGGGGAGCAACTTCCTGCCCACCCTGGACGAAGGCGCCCTCCTCCTGAACAGCATCCTGCCCGCGGAAACGAGCCTGGCCGCCGTGGACGAGGCCAACTTCCAGCTGGAGCGGAAACTGGTCAAGCTCCCCGGCGTGGCCTCCGTCTATCGCCGCACCGGGCGGTCGGAACTCACCGAGGACCCCATGCCCCACACGATCTCCGACGTGCTGGTGGTGCTCGACGGGTCCCGGCGGACCCCGGAGGTGCAGAAGGAGGTCGCGGAACTGGCCGAGGACCTGCCCTACCCGGTGGAGCTCACCACGCCCATGCAGATGCGCATCGCCGAAGGCATCGGGGGCACGCCCGCGGATATCCAGGTCAAGCTCTTCCATCCGGACCTGGGCGCCCTCCAGGCGCGGCTCGCCTCCCTCCAGGAGGCCCTGGCCAAGGTGCCGGGGGTGGCCTCGGTCACGCCCGAGGGCGCCGGCTCCCTGCCCAAGTGGACCGTGGTGCCGGACGAGGATGCCCTGCGCCGCCTGGACGTGCCCCGGCCCCTGATCGCGAAGACCCTGAAGGCCGCCCTGCAAGGGCTCGACACCGCGCCCCGCTTCGACGGCCCCCAGCGCATCGAGCGCATCGTCCGCTTCCCGGACGACGGCCGCACCAGCCCCGAGACCCTCAAGCGCCTGCCCCTGGTGCTCGAGGACGGCCGCGTGGTGGAGCTGGGCCAGGTCGCCCGTTTCGAGGAGGCCAGCACGCCCAGCCTGATCCGCCGGGAGGCGGCGCAGCGGCGCCTCGCCTTGAACGTCCGCACCACGGGCGACCTGGGCGGCACCGCGGACCGCCTCGAGAAGGCCATCCGGGCCGTCGACCTGCCCAAGGGCACCGTCGTCAAGCTCGGCGGCAAGATCGAGGACGCCCGCGAGACCCAGAAGCGCCTCCTGACCGCCATCGGGGCCGCCCTGGCGCTGGTGGTCGGCCTCCTCTACCTCGCCCTCGGGCGGTGGCGGGAAGTCCTCGTGGTCGTGGTCACCCTGCCCAACGCCTTCGCCGGCGGCCTCCTCGCGCTCTGGCTCGCGGGAGAGACCTGGAACATCAGTTCCATCGTGGGCGTGATCGGGCTCTTCGGCGTCGCCGTGCAGAACAGCCTCGTGCTGATCTCGCAGGCCAGGCACCTGGTGGACGCCGGGATGCCCTTCCAGGAGGCCCTCAGGGAAGCCAGCGTCGGCCGCGTGCGCCCCAAGCTCATGACGGCCGGGAGCGCCATCCTCGGCCTCATGCCCATGTTGCTCGGCATCGGCGGCAGCGAACTGGAGCGTCCCCTGGCCATCGTCATGGTGGGCGGGCTCGTCACGAGCACGCTGTTCACGCTGCTGGCGCTGCCCAGCTTCTATGCCTGGGTGGGCGGGCCGAAGGAGAAGGGGGAAGCCGCGTCCTAGGCGGCGCCGGCCTTCAGCGCCCGGAAAAGACGAACGCCCCGAAATCCACCATCCGGTTCGCCCCGTCCAGGCGGACCGTGGTGGGGCGGGGTTGCCCTCAAGACAGGCCCGCAACCCGGTCCCATGTCATGGTTCTGTCGCGATCCTGTGAAGATCGGGTCATGGCTGCCCCGGAGGCCCCGGGGCTTCACCTGCCCCCGGGCCGCGGCTCATCCATGCGCGACGGGAGCGCCAGGACGCCCCACGTCTCCAGGCGGGACCGGGCCCAGGCGCTCCACCCGCCCGGAACCCCCGCCCCGGCCTCCGTGTGCCGTGCGCCATGGACGACCGTGAGGTCCGGGATGCTGGAGGCGATGGCCCGCACGCCCTCCAGGGGCGTGATGTCATCCGCGTCTCCGGCCAGCAGCGCGATGGGGGTCCTGAGGTGCCGGGAGGCGTTCAGGGGCGAAACGTCGGCGGGGCGGAAATGCGCCAGCCTCCCCGCCTTCGCGAGGGCAAGGCCCTCCCCGGGCCGCATGAGCCATTCGGCCGCCCCCAGGGTGCCCCGCAGATGGTTCCGGCCGGCCTCCTGGAGGGACTCGAACGGGGATTCCAGCAGGGCGCCTCCCAGGGGGCCTTCCGCTTCCAGCCGTTCCAGGGCCATGAGCCCCACCCCCGCGCCCTGGCTGGTTCCGACCAGGACGATCCGGTTCCGCTGCATCCCCTGGGACGCGAGGTGGCGAACCACCGCCGCGGCGTCCTCCCGTTCCCACCCCCCCAGCGTGGAGGGCGTGCCCGGCTCCAGGTCCCGGTTGCGAAACGTGAAGGTCACCGCGTCCAGCTCCGGCAGGTCCCGGAGCCGGGAGGCCCCGCCCCAGGCGTCGTCCCCGAACCCGTGCAGGAGGACGGCGACACCCGTGGCTCCAGGGCGGTGCAGGCGCCAGACGACGAGGGCCCGGCCTTCGCCCCCGGACACGACTTCCGAGGTCCAGGCGCAACCCGGCGGGCACAGCCCAGCCCGGATCGTGCTCCGCTCGGCTTCGGTCCGGGCCGGCATCGGGGCATCCAGGAGCATCGGCGGCAGGAGGGCCCAACCCACCACCAGGTTCAGGAGGATGACCCCCGCGGGGACCGAGATGCCGAACGCAAGGAGGAGGCGTTTCATGTACAGGGTTACGCGTGGGCCCGGAGGCCGCCTTAGTTCGATTCGGCCCGCCGGTTTGCGTGCTATGGTCGTCAGCATTGGAAGCGACCCCGCCCCCGTGCCGGCCTCTCCCCGCTTCGGGTCCCTCATCCGCAGAATCCCGTGCCTCACACCCCTTCCATCCAGTCGCCGCGACCTCGACCTGAACGCAGGTGGAAGCTGCGATCGGCAGGCGCCCCGAGGCCGAGGATCCAGCTCGCCGTGGCGCTGGTCCTCGGAGCCTTCCTCTACCTCTCCGTCCTGACGCTGCTCCGCTCGGCACCCGTCCGGCTTGCCCTCCGCGAACGGGTCGTCGCAGCACTCGCCGCCCGGCTCCCAGGCGCCCGCCTGGAGGGAAGGGTCTACGTCGATGCAGCGTTCCGGCTCGTGATGGGACCGGTCGTGGTCGGTCCACCCGGCGAAGGGACAGCGCTCCTCGTGGTCGACCGAATCACCGTCCGGCCCCGGCTGTGGCGCCTCGTCATCGGTCACCTGGAAGCCGGGTCGGTCACCCTGCACGGCATGCATGTCCACGCGGGCCGCCATGGGGAGCGACTCGCCGACCTCACGCGCGCCCTCCACCCGGGCAGGGCGCGAGCGGCCGGCTCCGGGCCGGGACACGATGCGCCAGCCCTGCCCGAGATCGCCTTCTCCGGGCTGGAGGTGGGTTTCGAGGGTTCGCCGTCCGGGCAGCGGCCCGTGGTCCTGGGCCCGCTGGGCGGACGCATCCGGCTGGATCGTCTCGGGGAGCGCACCCAGGCCTCCCTTGCGGCCGAGGGGCCAGGGCGATCCAGGGGCGCCATGGAGGCCGCATGGGGCGGCGGACCCGGCGCGCTGCACCTCCGCCTCCAGGGGCTGGGCGCCGAGGCGCTCCCGGAAGGCCTGCGCGCCGAGCTTCCGTTCGGGATCCGGGCCGGGGCGGTCGACCTCTCCTTCGAGGCGCCGCACCTCGAGACGCTGACCCTTGGCGAGGGCAGGCTCACGATTTCCACGCGCAACCTCGCGGTGTTCGCGGAACGCCTCGCCCCCGAGCCCGTGGGCCCGGTTTCGGTCCGCCTTGAGGGACGCCTGCGCTGGGACGCCGCCGCGGGGACCGGGGCCCTGGTGGACGCGACCCTGGCCCTGGACGACGCGGGACGGGCCGCCCTGAAGGTCGCGCTTTCGGTCGCCGCGCGCCCCGAGCCCCGCTTCGAGCTCGCGCTTCGCGCGACCTCGGTGGACTGGACGGCCCTCGCCGCGTCCCTGCCCCCGGCGCTCGCACCCCCGCGCGGGGCTCCAGGTCTCACGGGAGCGCTCGCCGGCGCGCTCACGATCGCAGGACCGCTTCACCAACCGTCCGAATGGCGGATCGACGGCGAGGTGGATCCGAGCCGCCTCGCCCCGGCACCGGCCAACGGCGGGCCCGACCTGACGCGCCCCTTCGTCTACGATGCGATCCTCGCGCGGGGCGGCAGGCGTCAGGTGACCATCGGCCCCGAGAACCCCGCGTTCGTGCCGCTGGGCGAGCTTCCCAGCCTCCTCGTGCGCGCCGTGCTTGAGAGCGAGGACGCCGGCTTCTACGGGCACAAGGGGTTCGACCTTTCCGAAATCCAGGAGGCCCTGTCCAATGGAGGCCGGCTGCGCGGCGCATCCACCCTCACCCAGCAGCTCGCCAAGAACCTCTTCCTGTCGCGGGACCGCACCTTCTCGCGCAAGGTCCGCGAGGCGCTCGCCACCGTCGCCCTTGAGGTGGCGGTGGGAAAGCGCCGGATCCTCGAGATCTATCTCAACCTTGCGGAGTGGGGCGAGGGCGTGAACGGCATCGGCGAGGCGGCCCGGCACTGGTTCGGCAAGGATGCCCGCGCCCTGAGCCCCAAGGAGGCCGCCATGCTCGCGACCGTGATCCCGAACCCCGTGCGTTATGAGATGTACCGAAGGCGGGGCGCGCTCACGCCCGCCTGGGAGGCGCGGGTGGCCGACCTCCTCGCCAAGCTCCACACCACCGGAGCGCTCGACGACGAAGGCCTGCGCGCGGCGGAGGCGGAGACGCTCACCTTCGCGTCCAGTCCGCGGGGGGCGTGGTCCAGGAGCGCGCCTGCCGGCCCCTGACCCCGGGACCTTCAGCCCTCCTCAAAGGGGAAGCGCCAGAGGGCGAGGAGGCCGAACAGGGCCGCAAAACCCAGCAGAACGGCCATGGGGCCCACCGCCGCGCCGAACCCGAGGCCGCGCCAGGTCATGGCGTCGAGGCCATCCACGGCCCAGCGGGTCGGCACCAGCAGCGTCGCCCTCTGCAGCCAGGCTGGAAAGACGAAGGAGGGGACCCAGGCGCCCCCCAGCATCACCATGATCAGCGTCCCGAAGATGGCCAGGCCCCGGGCGGCCTCCGGTGTGCGGCCCAGGGCCGCGATGAGCAGGCCGAAGGTGGCGGTCATGAGCGCGAAGGCGACGGTGACGCCCAGGAACCCCGCGAAGCTGCCCTGGATCCGCACCCCGAAGAGCAGCCGGGCCGCGGCGAAGATCACCAGCATGATGCCTGTGGCCAGAATGGCCGCGCTGAGGGCCCGGGCCAGGAGGATGCCCTGCCGCCCCAGGGGCGCGGCCCGGAGTCGCTGCCAGGTGCCGCTGCGGCGCAGGACCAGCAGGGCCACGCCCGCGTCGATGCCCATGAACAGGATGAACTGCACCCCCATGCCGCCGAAGCTGTGGGCGTAGCCGTTGTAGGCGATGCCCCTGCCGGCGGTGACCGGTTCCTCCTTCAGGGTGTAGGGCAGGCTGAGACCTCCACTGCGCTGGTTTCCGGGCGCCTCGGACTGCTTGGCGTTCCAGCGGTCCACGCTGCGAAGCAGATCCTGGAGGGGCGCCTTGTCCGCGGCGCTGACGCCGGACGTGTCCAGACCGGCAAGGGACCGCTTCACGGCGGCCCGGCCCGTATCCCCGGTGAACATCTCCCGGCTCACCACTTCCATGGCCGCCTGGGTCAGGAGCCCTCGCACGAGGCCCATCTCCATGCCGTGGGAAGGGTCGTAGAACACCGTCACCTCGGGTTTCCCGAGGCTGCTGAAGAAGGCGTTGGCGGCCGAGTCCCCGAAGCCCCTGGGCAGCAGCACCGCTGCCGTGGCCTTTCCCTTCCTGACCGATTCACGGGCCTGGGCTTCGGTTTCAGGGCGGACCGAGAGCAGCTTGTCCTCCGCCAGCCTGGCACCCACGGCGCGGCTGAGGGCGCTGCCGTCGAGGTCCACGAGGGCGACGGGGATCTTGGCGGTATCGTTCCTGCCGTCCCCGCTGAACAGGAAGCCGAAGAAGGCCCCGATGGCGATGGGCGCCGCCAGGCTGAGGATCAGCGCGCGGCGGTCTCCCAGGAACAACTTCAGATCCTTGCGGACGAGGGCCGTGAGTGCGGTGAGGTTCATGCGTCCCTCATGGTGCGGCCCGTGAGGGCGAGGAAGACGGTTTCCAGATCAGGCCGCTCCGTGTGGGCATGGGCGATGGCGATCCCGCGTGCCGTCAGCCATCCCAGGGCCGCAGCGGACCCGGGCCCCAGTTCCGCCAGTCCGAGGGTGAGCACCTCCGCCTCCAGCCGGGCCGAGACGATGCCCGGGAGCGTCGCCAGTTCATCCGCCCAGGCCCCTGGGGGCGGATCCTCCACTTCAAGCCTGAGGACGTTGCGCAGGGGAAGCCGCCGGGTGAGGCCCGCCACCGTGTCGTCGGCGATGACTTCGCCATGATCCACGATCACGATGCGGTCGCAGAGGCGTTCGGCCTCCTCCATGTAGTGGGTGGTGTACAGGAGGGTCTTGCCGCGGGCCTTGAGGGTCTCCAGGCCCTCGAAGATCGCGTTCCGGCTCTGGGGATCCACGCCCACGGTGGGCTCGTCCAGGATGATCAGATCCGGATCGTGCAGGAGCGCCGCGGCGAGGTTCAGCCGCCGCTTCATGCCGCCGCTGAAGGTCTTCACCTTGTCCTTCGCCCGGTCAGCCAGCCCCGTGAAGGCCAGGGTTTCCGCGGCGGCGCCCTCCAGCGCCGCCCCCTGGAGCCCGTACAGCGCACCGAACAGGAACAGGTTCTCCCGGGCGCTGAGATCCTCGAACAGCGCGAGATCCTGGGGCACCAGCCCGATGCGGGCCTTGAGCGGGTCCGTATCGCCGGCGAGGCTCCGGCCATCCAGTTTCACCTCGCCCGAATCGGGGGTGATCAGGCCCGCGATCATGGAGACCGTGGTGGTCTTGCCGGCGCCATTGGGGCCCAGCAGTCCGAGGGTTTCCCCCGCGCGTATGGCAAAGGAGATGCCCTTCACCGCCTGGCGGGCGCCATAGCTTTTCCGGACACCGTGAAGTTCGAGCATGGACGCCTCCCAACCCCGGGCTCGGCCCCAGGGCCGCGAGATGCCGCAGTTTACCCAATCCCTTGTCCAAGTCGACCTTTCGGATGAAGAACGGCCCGGGACAGGGGGTGCTCAGGGATCGGCTCCTTCAAGCTCTCCTCCCGTGGAGGTGCAGGGTGAAGCGTCCAATGGGGATCAATTTGCGATGAGGGTGCCGGTGGTAATGGAGATGGGCGTGGTGGCGATGGCGTTGGCGGGTGCGTTGAGGATGATGGCCTTGCCCGAGGTCAGGGTGACATTGGGGGGGTTGAGAAGCGGCACCTTGCTCTTGAGGTCGAGGGCCACGCTTGCCAGTACGGTGCTGGCGAGGACACTGGCAGCGGGCGTGGTCCCCTTTTGATAGACCCCAGCCTGGAGGGTACCGCCGCTGACCAGGCTCTTGACGATGGTGTTGCTGAAGATGCCGCTCTTGACCCTTTCAGGATCTTCAGGATCGACCAGGGTCCAGGTCACCTTGGTCTCGTCGGCAGTGAGGTAGAAACCCACACCGCTGACCTCTCCGGAGGGACCGAGGAGATCCAGGACGAGATGGCTGGGAGTGGATTTGGACCCGTTTCTCACCAGCATGTAGGCGCCGGAGGCGGGATTGGTGTAGGTGAGGGTGTCAGCGATGGTCTTGGCGGGTGGCGCGGGCGCGCTGCTGCCCCCGCCACCGCCGCCGCAGGCGAGAATGACGCCGAGGCCGAGGGCCGAGAGAAGGGGCAAGGTGATCTTGAATGGACGCGTCATGGGTCTACCCTCAAAGGCCGGCCAGGAACAGGGCAAGCTCGGTTTCGTCCACGTTGCCATCGCCATTGAGGTCCGCGGCAGCGTTCCAGTTCGGACTGGCAGGCGTCGAACCCCAGGCGCGCGCGAAGATGGCCAAGTCCAGGACATCGATAAGGCCATCTCCGGTGAGATCACGGGTCCTGACGGTTACCGTTGCGCTGTCGCTCTTGGTGCCGTCGGCCTGGCTAACGGCCGTGATCGTGGTCGTGCCAGGCGAGCCGGTTGCCGCATAGGTGATGGAACCGGGAGCGCCCGCAGACAGGGTGCCTTCGCCGGAGGTGATGGACCAGGTGACGCCTGTGTTGGCCGTGCCGGTCACACCTGCCCTGAGGATGACCTGGCCGTTTGTAACCACGGTCGCGGTCTTGGGTTCTACGGTCACGGTTATCACCGGGGCGGCAAGCACGGTCAGGGTGGCGCTGCTGCTGCTGGTGGCGGCCGAGGTCCCACTCAGGCTATTCGTCACCCGGCAGGCGTAGTCGCCTGCGTCCGTGGGCTGGACACTGGAGATGGTGAAGGTCGCGGAAAAGGCTCCACCGATGCTGCTCCCGTCCTTCGTCCATTGGTAGGAAAGGGTGCCCGACCCGGTAGCCGCCACCGTGAACGTCACTGCTCCGCCCACCGCAAGGGTCTGGCTGACGGGCTGGGTCGTGAGGGTCGGTCCGGCATTGACGGTGAGGGTGGCGCTGCCGCTGGTGGCGCTGGTCGTGGTCCCGTTCAGGGAGTTCGTCACTACGCATGTGTAGATGCCTGCATCCGGGACCTGGACACTGGGGATGGAGAAGGTGGCCGAGGTGCCTCCACGGATATCCGTTCCATTCTTCAGCCACTGGAAGGAGAGGGTGCCTGAACCGGTTGCTTCCACCGTGAAGGTTGCGGCGCCACCCACCGCCAAGGTACGGCTGGCGGGCTGAGACGTGAGGGCCGGTCCGGCATTGACGGAGAGAACAGCGCTGACGCTGTTGGTGCTGGCCGCGGTCCCCCCCAGGGTGTTCGTCACCACGCAGGCGTAGATGCCTGCATCGGAAACCTGGCCACTGGCGATTGAATAGGTGGTTGAGGTGGCTCCAACGATAGTCGAACCGTCCTTCGTCCACTGATAGGTAAGGGTGCCTGGCCTTTCCCCAAATCTGAGTACCAAATGAAACGTTAGGGCTCATCCTGAACGAGGAGAACCCTGAATGCGCAAGCCCAAGCTCACCGACGAGCAGATCGTCGCCCTTCTGCGTGAGGCAGAACGAGGCGAAAACACCATCACCGAGCTTTGCAAAAAGGCCGGCGTCTCCGAGGTGACCTTCTACCGGTGGCGGAACAAGTTCTCCGGGAACACCGTGCAGGACGTCCGGAAGCTCAAGCAGTTGGAGAAGGACAACGCTCGCCTCCTGCGGCTCCTTGGGCAGCGGGACGTCGAGATCGACGCCATGAAGGAACTGCTCGCAAAAAAATGGTGAGCGCTCCTCAGAAACGCGAGGGGGTAAGGCTCTTGAAGGCTGAAGGGATTTCGGAGCGCAGGATCGCTGTGCTTCTGGGCATCACAAGGACTGGGCAGCGCTACCAAGCCCGGCCCAAGCCCCAGGACCACCAGGCTGACCTGATCAAGGCCCTGAGCGCCGAACACCCTCGCTACGGGCAGAACCGCGTCTGGGCCCTGCTCCGGCGCAGCGGCGTCGTCATCAACATCAAAGCCGTGAACCGCATCTGGCAGAAGTACGGCCTTCAGGTTTCTCGGCGGCCAAGGCGGAAGAAAATCAGGACCGGGGACAGCGTTCCTCGGAAGGCCGAGTTCATCAACCATGTCTGGACCTACGACTTCGTCTTCGACTGGTCGTTCAATGGCGTCTCCTTGAAGTTCCTGACCTTGGAAGACGAGTTCACTCGGGAGTCGCTGGCCATCGAGGTTGGGCACACCTTCAATTCCCTTCAGGTCCGTGGCGTGCTGGCCCGGGTCTTCCAGGAGCGCGGCGTACCCAAGTTCTTGCGCAGCGACAACGGCTCAGAGTTCATCGCCATCGACCTGAAATTATGGATCGGGGACCTGGGCATCGACACTCACCTCATCGACCCCGGCAAGCCCTGGCAGAACGGCTACGCCGAGAGCTTCAACGCCAGGTTCCGGGACGAATGCCTTAACCAGGAAACCTTCCACGGCGTGCGGGAGGCCGCCGTCATCATCAAGGCCTTCAGCAAGCGATACAACGAGTGCCACCCGCATTCCAGCCTCGGATTCTATACGCCCAGGGAGTTTGCCCGGCTTTCCAAGTCGGGGGCTCTGCCCCCGGACCCCCGGGATTTACCGCCTTGGGGCCTACCCGCGGTCAGCAAGAGGACCGCACGCGGCCCCCTTGCTCCTGCAGTGCAGGCCCCTGGGATGGCGCTCGAGTCGGATCCCTCCGGCGCTCTATCCTCCACCCAGGCAGCGGAGAAGGTATCATGAACCCGACCAAGCCTGCGGCTTGGCGGTCTTTTTGCCCCCAATTTAACCGAGGACTAACCTTCCACTTGGTTCTCAATTTGGGGAAAGGCCAAGCCAAGGGCTCCCGATCGGCCTGATTGGCGGGACACCTTTCGTGGACACGGATGAGGTCGAACGCTGGCTCAAGGAGCGCGTTGCGTCCTCCATTCAGGCTCCTCCCCCTCCGCGGCGTCCCCGTGGCCGGCCCCGGAAATACCCCCAGTCCATGGCTCTCCAGCCCGCTTAGAGCATGATGGCCCTTCGATGTGATTCGGAGGGCCATTCCCATTCCGGTCCTAGCGTGCGGGAAGAGGTTGCCGCCTCCCCCCGCTGGTGACTTGCCCCGTAACCCACTCTCTCGATAGGTAAAGGAAGTGATGCCACCAACGACCCCTGGTCGCGAGACCAGTGTGGGGCAGCCTGCGCCTGAACGCAAGGCCCACAAGCCCTGTTCCACCAAGGATTCAAGGCGTTCCAGCTACCCGCAGCGTGTGCCCGGGGAACTGCAGTCGAACCTTCATCAGCAGCTTAAACAGGAGATGTTCGTCGAGTCCATGAGGGCCTACGTCGAGGGGAAGGGACTGTCGTTCACCTATTCGAATGAGATCTATACCAAACGAATGATCGATCTTATGCTCGACACCCCCAAGCGCGGGTACAAGATCGATATTTTTGATTTGCGTCCGGAATCGATGCCGGAAGAGAAGAGGCACCTCAGGAAGAATGTAGAGATTTTCTTCCGGAAGATTCAAGGTTTCCCACTCTTGATTCACGAGCCTGGAACCAACGGTGGCAACCGGGAGAAGTATTCTTTGCGTCCTGATGCCGAGGACAAGCTCCGTTTTAATGCGGTCGCCTCGAAGGTTCGTCGGGTCCGTTCCCGTCGCAATGAGGCGCACCAGGCTGTGCTTGGCCATCTTCCAACTCATCCCAAGAAGCGAAAAAAAGGGTGCTGTACGGGAGACCCTCTGCACTTCGTTGGAGGGTCTCGGGAGCATCGGCGCCCGGGTTCCCAGGGTTCTCCCCAAAACACCCAGGATGCGAACGTCAGTCAGCAGTACAGCAAGCACCCCCGGAAGGCCTCGGTTGCCTTGCCACCTGTGACTGACGCGTTCCAGGATTCTTTCAAGGAGATCGAACAGACCCTCCAAGGGGTCCCAGGCGAAACCGCCTTGGAGGTTCGGGTTCTCATCGATACCGTCAACAAAACCGCGTTCAGCGTTGAAGAGTTCCGGAAGATCCTCGACTCAGCGGTGGTGAAGGCTCTGGGAGATCCTGAGGTTAAAAGGAAGCGTGAGTGGGTCCTCAAGTGCCTTCGCAATCCGACCTGGGCCAGGAAATTTCTTCAGGGGGAACCTGCTCCGGTGGCACTCGTCGAACCTAGCACCCCTTCTCTTGTCGAGGCTCCCAGCACTTCCGCCGGTTCGCAGGCCTCACTCGAAGCCGAGATCGACCGGAACCTCCAGACGAAATACCCTGAAATGCCCCAATCCATGAGGCAGAATGCTGCTTCGCGCATGGCAGTCATGATTCCCAAGGCACACGGGATGCCGTGGCTCGCGCATTTCGTGGCTAAGGTCGAGGAATGCGTCCTGAGAAAGCGGGATCAGGGGGCGATCAGGAACAACAAATACAGCCTGTACGCCTACTTCTGCGCCATCATCGCGGATCCCAATCCGTGGATCACCCAGGCGGCGTTCGACAGCTTGGAACGCCACCCAAACGCCTACAGGGATTTCTGGAAGCCCAAGGGGACGAGCGAAAAGGATCTTAATTCCTACCCCGAACGATTCCGTGAGCTCGTTCGGTTGGAGCCCCGTGTCTTGACCATTTACGAGGAATGGAAGGCCCTCAAGGCCAAGGCTCCGGCTCCAGACTCACCCGGATTTCTGGACCACTTTGACGCTGAGCGCAAGAAGTTCAATGAGCTTGTTGTCCTGGCAGAAGGACAACTCGGAGACCGGAAAAAACATCTCCAGGACGAACTCCGCGCTCGCTTAGTGGCAAGCAAGCTCCAGGAAGAATCGCTTGTTTGGAGGCGCGCCTGGAATCACCACTGGAACCGTATCATCTGTGAAATGTGGGACATAGAGTAGCCAGAAACCTCTCGGTTTGTAATGTAGTTACGTAATGTAACTAATTACATTCCAATACATTTTAAGGAGAAAGCCATGAGTAGTTCCCGCATCACCAAAGAGCAGGTCGTAGCCGCCGCTGAAGCCCTTGTTGCCGAGGGCAAAAACCCCACCAGCAAAGCAGTGCGGGGTAAGCTGGAGGGTGGCTCCTACTCGGACATCTGCCCTGCCCTCAAGGAATGGCGGACGGAGAGCGCCGAGGCCAACCAGACCAGCAGGATTCCCTTGCCAGAAGCGGTGCTGGGGCAATTAACCAATCTGGGCACGAACGTCTGGACCGCTGCCCTGGCCACAGCGGAAGCCAACCTCGCTCCCCAACGCGAGGCCCTGGCGAAGGAGAAGACCGAGGCCGAAACTAACTTGGCGGACTTCAGGGTCGCCATCGAGGAACTGGAGGCAAGCGTCGAGGCCCTGGAGACTCGGGCCGCAGATGCTCTGTTTGCCCAAGCGAAGGCCGAGGCCGCACGCGAGGATTCCCTTGCGAAGCTCCGTGAAGCCGACAAGCAGATTGGCATTCTCCAGGGCCAGAGCGATGCCTACCTCAAAGAGATCGTAAAGTTGGAGGCCGTTCACCGGGAGCAGGCCGCCAAGATCGAAGCCCTCAAGGGCGAAGTGGTGGCCGTCAAGGCCGCCGGGAAGCCCTGACCGTTGTGAAAGCACCACAGGCAGATCGAGGTGCATTGCGGTCCAGCACCAAAGAACTGCAGGGCTCTCTATAGTCGGCATATGTCTGCTCTTCAGAACCGGGCCACCGAGTCCGGGGTCCGAGCCTTCGGGCGTTCAGGGAGTGCCCACCATGCTCATTCTGAGACGGCCCACGACTTCTCCCTTCGGTCCGATACCCAGCGCAAGTACCCGAACTCCACGGCCTTGCAAGGCGAGGCTGCGGAGGACGTCCTGTTCTACATGGGTTTCCCGAAGGCACACGGCCGGAAGATTTATTCGACCAACCTACTGGAGCGAGAGAACCGGGAGCTGCGGCGCCTCTCCGATGTGGTGGGTATCTTTCCGAATCGGGCCGCTGTCCTTCGGCTCTTGGACACCCTCGCTCGCGGATCAGCATGCGTAGCGGATCTCCGCACCGCTCCCTTCGTTGAAAGCGAGACCCTGATGCCTTTGGGGCGAGGTCGCGACCCACCAGGCCAGGGCGGTGCGCAGGCATGGAAAGGCTGCTGGATTGCCTGACGGATTTCGCTCCGCGAAACGGGCTTTCAGCCCGCCCTTCGGGTCCACAATCAACGCCCCTGCGGGGCGCCCTTCGGGTCCACAACCTTCCCACACCTGCGGGCTTCGCCTGGAAAACGCTGGCGCGTTTTCCACACCGCCCCGGCCAAAGGTCTATCATCAGCAACATTTCCTTGAAATATGATCATGCGGGATCGGCTGCACTTCGCTGGCCGCTCTTGCTACACCACTTGACGGTACTTGGGCATTCTTGGGCTGCAAACGGGCTCGCAATCCATTATGGGGTATAAACGGCGTATAGACCACTGTGGCGTTTGCGATCAAACTGGGGGTCTCGCCGCCAGGATTCGCGTGTGCAGGTGCTCTCAAGGGTTGGCTAGCAATTCTTAAACCAATTAAAAATATTCCATGCTGGAGTTGGAGATATGGCTGCCTCAACCTGAGGTTCGCTTGCAAGTGTCTTCAAATTTTCTGAAAATTCTTTATTATGCGGAATAGCCAGCAAGAACGCTACACCCTGGTCAATTCCCGTTAGATCAAAATAGAACTCGGCCACAGTGCTTCCCGAACAGCACGCCACAGCTTTCCCCAAAAATCTGGGGAGAGAAGTGGTTAAAACCTTGACCTTAATCTCCGGGCTTATTGCCGAAGAGGATACAATCGCTGCCTTTACATCATTACCGGTGGAAAGCCTTATGTCCCAGTTAAGCCTTGCTGCCAATGACGGCAATAATCCTATGCCCCTAAAGCCTTCAATCCAACGATCGAGCTGAGTAATTTCGTTGTGAACTTTACGCATTGGAATTCTAATTTTATGATAAACGGGAACAAGCATAATTTGTGGAACAGCACGAATAAAACCTTTTGAATTATTTGGATTTTTCCAAGTAGTAGCGAGAGAGTATTCCTCTGGGTCGTTCGCATTCCTCTTCGTTACAACATTCTTACCGTCTAGCTCCATTCTCGCAAATGGGCCCAAACCATCGTCATGGGCATAGATTCGATTAATCCGATTAGATTCATCCAGCATCCCGGTAGGTCCCATCGGCACAGCCGGTGAAGTACGCACCCCGAACCCAGTAATAGCTACCGCATGCCCGCCCAAGGACACGGGCGCTGGAGGTTCGGTATCCCACAGCTCCACAGCAAGCAGGATTGGTATCCCCGCAGACAGATACGAATAGATTGCACTTCTTATCGTAATCTCATCAGATGAAGCAAACACATGGGGCTCAAGCCCAACACTCCTGATTGCTTGACCCATCTCCGGCACTGTGAGCCCAGAAGACGGAAAGGTTCTTGCTGCAGTTTGCCTGATTGAGGCCGCAGCCTTAGTTATTTCAAATGGAGATGGGAGTGAGTGCTGGAATTTACGACTGGTTGCATGGAAAGCCGACCAAAGAGCAGTTGTTGCGCAAGCTCCAGCAACTGAATCTTGTTCCTGAAATGCCAAACTTTCGACTTTAAGCTCAATCCCACAAAGGTGAGCGACATAGGTCCTGTTTATTGGATAAAAGCGTTCTCCATTCCCATCGAATGTTTTCAGACAGGTGCGCCCGACCACAGAGAGAGGTAGCGGCTTAACAACTATGAAACCCAAAAAGGAGTCTTGAAGGTCTTGGATAGTTATCTCAGAGGCCTCTGCACGAAGGATATTAAAAAAATCTTCTTCAGTAAATGGTTTCGAAAAGAAATGTATCCTCTTGCAGAATCTTGGATAGGACGAAAAACATCTTACATAATAAGAAGAATAATCTTCCAAATAATCTCTATCGACATATTCCTGTTCTACGACCATGGTTGCAGGTTGAATTGTGGAAAAATAGCTGTCCAAATATTCGACCTGCTGCTTGGTCTCAATCGCACTGCTTGCCGAGCCACTTGATTCCCTCAACACCTTCTTGAAGGCGGTCATATCGAAGGCGAGAACGTCCGTTCCGGAAGTCATCGAACTTGAGAAGTTCAGTATGTGACTAGCTGGAGCATGGCCTTTGGATCAATGCGCTGGACCTTCTCCAGGCGAGCCGCCTCATCGGTGACCTCCCGCAGGGTCGCGCTCAGGACTTCTTTCCCTTTCTCAGAGGACGCCCACTCGCGAATTCGAACCGCGAGAGCTACTCCTTGCGAGGTCTTCGACTTGGCCTGGTGCCTTGTTGAAGTCATTGACTTCTCCGTTGGGGAAGAACCATCAGTACCAACATGATGGCTTCTCATGGAAATTTTTGCTGTGAATTCTTAGGGATGATGCCCCATTTCGAATTCGACTGCAAAGGGAAAGCCTACCACCCAATTCAATTTTGGCCACCTTCCTGTTCTCCAGGGAAATCCAACCCGGATTGCCGAAGCTATCAATAACCACCGTTTTTGAGAATAGCCCAATTTGCCCTTATCGTTAAACGGATACACTGCCAATGGCGGCCAGGAATTCATCTTGAAACCGACTCGCCTCGGAAAGGCGGGCTACTACGGATTGCCACCCGGCTTGTATCCCTGGATTTCGAGCTTCATAATCTGAAAAATTTTTGGAAAAGCGCACCTTGATAGGTTGTTGACCGAGCCGATTCTCTGGCTTTGGGTGACATTCCCAACCTTTTCTTGTCATCTCTCGATCAGTCGGGAAGAAAATAGCCATTACCCAAGCCTCAGTGCTTTTTGATGGTGTACAAAGGATGGTTCGAGGAGGAGGTGAAGTCTCTCCTAGCCAAGATAACAATACTCTGCGCAATTCATTCGTCGTTGCGCTTGGCGGTGGGCACGGCTGCTCGCAAGGCAGCAAGTCGGCCAATTCCACAATGGGTGCTTTAGGGGAGTTCGCAGGATCCTCGCCAGCGACATCAGCATCTAGATGAATAAGGAGTAAATCGTAACCGATAAAAAGAGGATCGCTTTTGAAATCTCCCTCGCTACGTTGAACTGCTTGAAGGCACCACTTATAAACGCCCTTCCATCCTCCACCCAGTTGACCAGCATCCCCTCCACCGGTAAATGCGACGCTTTCTTCTGGCTGGAGCAATTTTAGATCGAATGATTGGTTGCCAAGCATTGCCCTAATTGCCGCATCCAGGAAAACATAGTCCGTAATTCCTTCGGCAACTAAAGCGATTCGGATAGTTCTAGACATTCGGCATACCGCCAATTAATTTATTCATCCAAAGGCGAGATAATGTCCAGCCTTTAGACGCCATCGATAATATCTTGTCATTGATGATTACGCGATTTATAATGGTTTTACCTTTATTGTCACGATCAACTGTAAATAATCGAATGCGGTCATCTTGTAACGGTAAACCATCTAAAACAGCCGGGTTGTGGCTCGTCATTAATAGTTGACGATCATCTGCGCTATTCAAAATCCAGCTGGAAAAATGTTTCATGAGGCTCGCGGCCAAGCCTGGGTTCAGACCATGATCTGCATTATCAATTGCAAAGAATGAAGGCGCTTTTGAGTGCGTGGCAAGTATAGCGAGAAATAGAATATAAAGTGCACCTTCACTTGCGTCATACCCTGATAGCACGTTTCTATTTAATTGCATGTATTTGTCTGCAAATCGAATCACTGTTGGTGAAGAACTTGCTGCCGAAGATAGAGAAAGATGGGATGCTGGCGACCAACCAAAGCTCTTCGCCCAGCCAATAAGCTTAAGTGCTTCTTGGCACACGTTTTTAGCCTGATTACCGTCTGTCCGAGCAGCGAGGAGTTCTCGAACGGCTTCGGGCAACCGTCCACCAGATAATCCCAGTGGAAGTCTGGGTTGGGTTTCCGGCGCAACTCCTCTAAGAACTGGCGTCGTCGGTGAATAAATGACATAATTTTGGAGAAGGCGCAATAATGCTAAGGCAGGATCATCCTCCTTAAGCTCAACCGCTTTCAACGCAACAAGACCGTTTTCTGTATTGGGATTGTTTCGCATGTTGGGCCCCCGGCTTGCGAGCCGTTCAGAGCCTTGTTCTAATAACTCTGTTTTGAATTTCCACGCGGGTTTTGGATCTGTGAGTGGGTTATTTAATGAAACGTCATAATGTGCCAAATCCGACCAAGCACTAAAGTAAATATGTGAGGGCTGGCGTCGATCAGTTGTTGGAAAAGAGCTTTTGTAGAGTTGTGGAACTCCAGGGCGCACGCCACGCTGTAGCAATGTCTGATCTGTCACCTTACCATCGGCTGCTGCCGATAAAACGCCTATGGCTTCCAGTAGATTGCTCTTCCCGGAACCATTGGCACCGACAAAGACATTGAGTGCGCCAAGTTCAACCTTGACATTTTCGAGCGATTTGAACGATTCGACTATTATTGTTTTTATCATAGGCTTGGTATCGAGATCTTTCGGGAGTTAGGAAAATCAGGCCCTGGAGGACGACAAGGAGGAATGGAGTGATCACCAAGCAAATAATGACCTGAAGGTACCTCATGAATTGGTATGAGTTGCAGCGAATGGACAGACACAATCAGAATTGTACTCTTTTTTGGACTGTCAAGCCGGGACATTTATGCCGCTTGGCATGAGCATCGTACACCTACCGACCATCGATCCTCGCTGAACTCCTCTTCC
The DNA here is from genome assembly GCF_030846775.1 of Geothrix sp. 21YS21S-2. NCBI lineage: Bacteria > Pseudomonadati > Acidobacteriota > Holophagae > Holophagales > Holophagaceae > Geothrix > Geothrix sp. 21YS21S-2. Next base: position 3,917,309 of record NZ_CP132910.1, on the reverse strand, counting down.
GAAATGTGGGTGATCAGGTAACTGTCAAGAGGACCGTTTTTGAGAATGCATCGCATCGCTTTGGCTCCCACCATAAAATCTAGCCGGTTGCTTTCTCGAAAACCTATCTTGAAATTAAATTCTCAGAACCTATCCTGATAATGGGTTTTGAGAACGGCCAAAGCCCCCAGGAGGGAGAAGTCCATGCGCGACACAATCCGCTATATCGTCGAGTCGAATAGGGACGAATTCGATAGTTCCTCCGTCGAGGAGCGCCGGGAACTTCTGGATGTTGCGTTCCATGCCTGCGGGGCCACCGTGGAGCATGATATCCCTGGGCCGCTCTGTGCCAGGATTACGATGCCCAAGGAGGGGGAGCGCCAAGCCATCGTCGAGTATGGTGGCGATATGGTGCGGGTCCTGACTGTGTAACACGAGGTGGCTAAATGTTCATCGGCTACGCTCGGGTCTCCACCGAGGAACAAAACCTCGACCTCCAGGTCTCCGCGCTGAAGCTGGCAGGGGCCGAAAGGATCTTCACCGACAAACTATCCGGCACCCGCACGGATAGGCCTGGTCTCCAGGAGGCCCTGTCCCATTTGCGGGCCGGGGATTCGCTCCTGGTATGGAAGCTTGACAGGCTTGGCCGCGGAGTGAAGGGCCTGGTTGACCTAGTTGGGGACCTCGAAAAGCGCAGGGTGGGCTTCAGGAGCCTTACGGATGCCATAGACACGTCCACCCCGGCGGGGCGGTTCTTCTTCCACGTCATGGCCTCGCTGGCACAGATGGAACGGGAACTCATCCGGGAACGCACGAGTGCGGGGCTTGCCGCAGCCAAGGCTCAGGGCAGGATAGGGGGGCGCCCGCGTCGGTTGACCAACGGCAAGTTGGAGGCCGCCAAGCGGCTCCTGGCGGGTGGGACGCCACGCAAAGATGTGGCCACATCCCTGGGTGTCTCGGTTCCGACCCTGTACCGCTGGATTCCTGCTTCAGAGCGCTGAACGAACAACAATTCGTGTTCGCAGCTTGAGGCGAATTGCGCAATCGCCACCCGATCCGATTGCTGGAAGAGCTCCTTCAGGAAAGCCGCGAGGCTTGCGACTTTCAGCCTAGGCAATCAAGTGCGATTGGAAGCAGGAAACACTGGGTACACCGGCTCCCCGGTCCGGGGGTCCGAGCCTACAGGCACACCCACCCGGCTTCTCCCTGCGCCTGAGTTGGCGGCCAACCGCGTGCGGCGGGCCCCAACGGCCATCCCAGACACCCCCCGCTACGCTCGCCGACCGGGGTGCCCCAGGCCGGGAGGCAAGCGTGAGGCTCGCGGCCGGCACTGCCCTTCGGTTCTCCCCCCTACCCGGCCCGCCTTCGTTCGCCCCTGATGAGTCGGGCACGGATCGTGGTTTCGAGGGTTTGGCATGCGAGCCCTCAAATGCAGTTGTCCAGGGCCTCAGTTGCCGCCTGGAAACGAACAACGTCCTCCGGTGTACGAAGGTTCAGGTCTGGGTCATCGACATCCATGGGGTTGTGGGTCAAGTAGCCCTTATCGCACCTCCAGGGAGCGATAAAGGCCGGTGCAAACTTGTGCCGCCCCGGCCCTGGATAAGAGGAAATTATTCTACCCCAAACAAAGAACCGGAATCGATCCAGATCATCCCGTAAATTTCACACAATCGACTCGGCAAGGATCGGCGCAAGAGGAAATAGATAACCCCGCCAAGCGATGAAATTCAAAACGGCAATACTATGCCAATCGATAGCTTTCGCGAAGGCCTGGCTCGGATTGCCACGGAAGCCATTCATAACGCTGAATGCCAAGCCTCTTGGAGGTGGCAATACGGCTTCTTCATGACCGACTAGCACAGCACTGGGAAGGCACTCCAAATAGCACAGAATAATGCCGAGGTGCAGGCCCACCACGCCGCCATGAACCACCGGATTGCAGAGCGTGCAAATAACCACAAGTTGGTGCGGATACGGAGACAAGAACAGGTCCACCAGATTGTTGGCTTCGAACGCAAATGGAGCAGTCCCGTGAAGGCAATGCCTCGAAGGGTATCTGGATGAGGAAATGGCAGAACGGCCGGAGGCCAAGTGGCCCTTCGTTAATTGTGATGACGAACCGCAACTTGCCCATCCTTGGCGTCGGACCTGGAGGGAACAAGGAACCACTTCTGTGGCCATACCCCATTTCTGCCACCTCGAAGGAGGAGAGTTGTTTGGTCGGGTCTCCGCCCGAGTTCTGGTCAAGCGCCGCCCAGTGTTGGAGGACGCCTGCAGGGTCATTTAGGCAACCGCATGGAGGCCCGGAAGGGGTGTTTACCTCCGACCAGAGGAACTTGTCTGGACGGATAGAACGGGAAGACCGATCCTAATTAGGCAGGCCGGAAGGACCGTAACAGGTGGTGCTGGCGGAAGCGCCTACGTCTGCAGCCGAAGCAAGCAAGAGGGCCACTCCGAACCGGGTGGCCCTCCCTGTCTTTGCACGCCTGCTTTGGCTTGCAATGCTCACCCCAGGGGTCCGGGGGGCGGGCCCCCCGGGCTGTGCTTTCTACAACTTTCCGAGTGACATAATTAACCACATGAGATAGCACCAATTCGAGCTAGTTTAACGCTGCAGCCACCCACAAATGACAGGTCGCGTATGAAGAGCTGCCCTTGACAGCGCATACAGCCGAACTCAAAGTGACTTTGGCGGGATCAAATAAACTGACCGCAAGGTATCGCCGCCGCCTACACCACCGCCTACGGCGTTGTCGTAGGTCGTCGTCTGCCGCCCGGGATCGCGTTGCTCTCCCGCTGGCGGCCCCTTGCCAGGACTCCCGTCCTGGACCTGTTTGTCACGCCGGAGGTACCTTGCCCACCCAGTCTGTTGTTCCCGTGTTAACACGCGTTGCCAGCGTGCGTTTTTCCGAGGACGAGTATGTCCGGTTGCAGGCGGCAGCCGATGACCGTGGCGTTTCCGTTTCGCAGATCATCCGCGCCGCCGCTGTAGACCGCGACCTTCCAGCGCCTTTGCCTCCGGCCATGGACTTGGCGATGGTCACGGAATTGCGCAGAGCTGGTGTGTTGCTGAATCAATCGGTGCGAATCCTCGCCGCCTGGAAACGGTCCGCGCCGGAGGACAAGAAAGACGCGTGGGAACGGTGGCGCTTAGCAACGATTGACCTTCGCGCCCAATTGGATAAATGGGTGGCGAATTTGGTGCAGCAGAAATGATCATCGAAATCATCCACCGCCGCGACGCGAATGATGCGCTCGAATACGGAGCGCACGTTGGCAAACACGCGACACCGGATGGACCCGCCGAAGAAATCGATGGATCTCTGCTACCGGGAGCACGGCTCGAGGACTATTACTCCGAGTTCGAGCGGGTTCATGCGTTGCGTCCCGAGATCAAGCGGAACGTGATTCACATCATCGTCAGTTTCGCACCGGAGGATGGCAGACGAGACCAAGTGGAGCTATCTGAAATAACGCGGAAGGTGCTTGGCAAGCTCGGGTACGGCGATTGCCCGTTCCGGGAAACGGAGCACACGGATAAACAATTTCAACACCTGCATTGTGTCACCAGCATCGTGAACTATTCGGGCGAGCGCATTGACCGGACCGGGGACAGAAACAAGGCTCAGCGCATCGCCCGGGCGATTGAGCGCGAACATGGACTTTGGAGGGCACCATCCGTGAAGGGTGGCCCGGTGCTGCCGCCGCTACCAATCCCAGGCACGATTTCAGTGCTGCAAAAACCTGCCGCGCCGATGCTGCTCTGGGAAAGCCGGGTGAAGCACATGGCGGACCAAGTAATCCGTCCGGGGATCACCCTCCCCCAGTTCCACGACGAGCTGCTGGCACTAGGAGTGTCCTTGGAGCCCAAATGGACCCAGGACCGCACCAAAATCACTGGCCTGGGCTACCGCTTCGAGGGAAGGCAAAAAAACGCTTCCCAGATCGACCGTGGTCTTTCCTTGAACGGCCTGAAAAATGCGGGGGTTTCTTACGATCCGGTCCGGGACGTCCCGATCCTGACCAAGCCAGGAACGGCCACCCCGAAATATCTTCCTTTGCCCCTAACGTTACCGCTCCTGGCCGCTCCCACAATTCGAACCGCCGCTGCTCTGCCCAAACTCCCGCCGCCGCCGCGGCTCAATCCCGAGGTTCATCATGTCCGGCCCCAAGTCGTTTCCACCCGCAAGCCCTTCCTCCAAACCGCCTGGGAATTTGCCACCCGCCTCTGGGACGCCATCCGCCGCCCAGGTCCCATCCAACCCAAGCCTCGCCTCTCCAATCGCTAGTACGGCACAGGGCGAAACGAAGAAAAGGCCCTATGGGCATGCCCAGGCGGCTCCAGGAGCCTTGGAAGCCCCCACTTCCATGCTGGTGCCCCCGGAGGGAACTGCGGCCTTCTCCCTTGCGTCTGGCTGGGCTGGAATCGGCGCCGGAGTGAGCACGCAGCCTCTCCCCCTGGGCCTCCCCGGAGCGCTCGATGCGAGCCGGTGGCCGGGGCTGGGGGATGCCTTCGATTGGTGTAAACAGGTAGTTGCTGCCCGTCCGCCCCGGCCCGCCCTTGGGGAGCGGTACCTTTTCTTGCGGGATCTCGGTGAGCTTCCGTCCATGCCGTCCGAGCTTCAATTCCGGGTGGTGGACGCTCAGAAGATTGAGGCGCTGCTGGCCCGCTACTACCCAGGCGGGGTGCTTGGTGAGGGCGGCAGCATGGCCCCCCGGATTACCCCGGACGGCACCGTAATTTGGGCGGGAACCCGGCTGGATCCGCGTGATGATAATCCGAATGGCCCGGCTAACGCCAGCCAACGCCGACTCCACGACCGGGAACGGTTCACCTCGGCTGTCAGGGCGCACCGCCCCATCATCGCGGCGGTGGCGCGATACCTGGGCCGGGATGAGGAGAACCCCAATCCCACCGTGCGTGGCAGGACGTGGCTCTGCGCTTGGCCAGTTGTCCGAGCAACGCCAGGTGAAGGCACCGCGATGCGCCAGGAGTATGGGCTGGTCGTCGCGCCGCCCGGCGTGCTGTTGTATTCCGGGGCGGAACTGCTCCTGACCACAGCCCGAGACCTGGGAGCGGAAGACCGAGACCTTTTCGGATGCCGGCTGGAAACCTCTGCCCTGCTGTTGAACGAGAAACAGCGGGAGGCGTGGGGACCATCCCTGCACTCAATCGGCCGGGTGTATTGGATGACCGTACCGGAGCCACCCGCAAAACCCAAGAAGCCCCGGAAACCTCGGCCTGAGCCTCCTGAACCCGGCGCGCTGACCGATGCATAGCCGTTATTGATCGAAAAACGGGCATCCTTAAGGACGCCGAAGGATCCAAATAACACGACCCAGCACTGTTTCACGCCATTCCCGCCCAGCGCGCCCCAGACGCATCGGCACCTTGTCTTTTCCATCGCAGGCTACAACCAAATCTCCAGTCGTAGGCTCCACGGCAAGGCGTCGCACCGATGGTGGCTGATCTTGGTTGGTCCGCACCAAGTAGAGGGCGTGGTCGCTAACAATTTCACGCTGCCCCAAGGAAGTGTCTACAAGCGCGTGTGCTTCTTCGCCTAGCGTGTCTCGCATCAAAGGATCTGAAATCCGAATCCAAACCCGGTTTCCCTCAATAGATGAATCGCTCGAGGGTGCGATAGGAGTTACCAAGCTTGGCGGAAGACCTATAGCCTCCGTACCGGGAGCTGGAGGTACCCATGCACCAGATGGCTCAAGAGATGTTTCCAAGGGGGCGATTGGTATGACGACCAGTCCCGGGAAGGTGTCTCTGATCGACCTCAAATCCTTTTCCAGCCACATGGACCCAGTTCCGTCCATCAGCCATTTCGCCGAGACGCCGAAAGCAGCTTCCATTCCCAAGCAAGCAGAGAGGGGTAAGGCGGTCCTTCCCGTATCCCAGTTGGTGACGGTTCCCTTCGACCGCCCCAAGGCCTTTGCCAAGGCAACCCCGGTCAACCCAAGAGCAAGGCGAAAGGTCTTCAGACGTTCACTTGCTGAACCGACAGCAGCCATGTTCAAAAATTAAACCAAACCCCTTGCCAAGTCCATTCCCAGGAGTTATCTTTTTCGTGGTTCAATTTTTGAACCATACAAAATCAAGGTTCAATAATTGAACCAATCAGATAAGGGGTTTGGATATGGGACTTTCAGGAACTGAACTGGCCGCGATGATCGACCTGAATCCACGGGCGGCTTTGCTGACGGGGCAATTGGAGGAGCAGTCCAAGATGAGTGGCTCCCTGTCCGGGTTCACTCCCCACTTTGCCTCGCAGGGCTGCCCGATCCTTCAATTTGACGCGAATGGGAATCCCCAGCGGCTTGCCGGGGGCGGCGTGGAGATCGAGGTGAGGGTCAGGGAGGTTGATTCGCCCTTTTACCAGATCGCTGGCCGGTTCAACTCAGGCTTTTCCTTCATGCAACTCATGTTTGGGAGCAAGTTCTCCTCCCCTTCGACCGTCCAGTGCAAGTTCCTGAAGGAGGCTGGAGCCACGTGGGCTGCTCTTGCCCGTGCCCACCAGGTTGTACACGTGGTGGCCGTGCCCATCCTGACTCCCGCTGGGGGGTACTCGACCGGGAGGTTCTACCCCTTGGCAATCTTCGACAAGGAGGGCTTTACGCTCTGGCTCAACCCTGAAGCGCTTGATGGGTGGATGGAAGGCGTGCCCTTTCCCGAAACCCAGAAGATCCGGTCACTCAATGAAAAGCCCGGCCCCAATGCTGTGGACGGCAAGGAAACCGCCTGGTACTACGCCCTCAAGGGAGCCTTGGAGGATGAGTTCCACGGTGAAGAACTCCAGGAGAAGATCCTGACCATCAGGGCCAAGACCTTGCTCAGGGAAGGACGGGCCGCCACTCTCCATGAAGGTCGCCTCATGGCGCTGGAATCCATGGAGGTGTTCGAACTGGGTTGACAATGCGAGCCCCCCAAAGGAGGCTTGCCTCGAAATATCTTTGCTACCACGAGTGAACAGCGCGGCCAAAAATACTCCGGTGGCCCAAGGCTGGGCCGCCGGAGCCGAAGTGGAGTCACCTAAATGACCTGTCCCATGCCACCTCCCCCTGGAAGCCCTGAGGCCCGGGCACTCGGTTGTAAATGCCCCATCCTGGACAACGCTGACATGACCGGCACGGACCACCAGACGATCTCCAGCACCTGCCGTATCCACTGGCCCCTGGTGAGGCATCTCTCCGTGCATTCGTCCTCACATGGAACCGAACGTGATCCAGAGGACGACGGAAGTTATGGGCTTCTGATGGCAGAGCTTGCGCTGGCCGCCTTTGCCGCCCAGGAACCCAAGGGACCACGACAAGCCCTCGGCTGGCAGGTGGAGGTCGTGGATCTACTGCCCTCATGGATGTGGGGAGGAGGATGGGCCGACGGCCCGTTCACCCACCATTCCGGAGCCCGCCTGTATTTGGACTACATTCTCGGCGAGCGGGTCTACTACCAAGGCGACCAGCGCAAAGGGATTCTCGGCTGGTTCCGGCAAGAGCATTTGGACAAAATACGACGCCTTGCAGGGCCGCAGCAACCTGAGGAGGACTTGAAACACTGACTACATAACTTCATACTGGTCATTGACCAAATGGAGGTCAGTGGGATGGCAAGGATTCCCGATGGGCGTGAAATGCTGCAATGCACAATCGATTCGGAGACGATGTCGATCTTGCGGGTAAAGGCTGCGATGGAACGGATCACGGTCGGGAACCTCGTCGACCGCCTTGTCAAACAGGCATTCAGCCGGTGCAAGATCATGGAAGAGTGGACCAAGGAAACAGGGAACCCTTCGGCAACTGAACCGCCTGAGCCCAAAGCCAAGCATCGGAGTGGTTCGGACGTTCCAGCGCACCAGACGGACGGGGGCGGGCATGGGAGAAGGTGAATCGCCTAAGGGCAGGCGTTGGTCCGGCACCTTCTTGGGGAGTAGAATGAATCAACCGCGACGATGGGGAGTGCTGTGAGAGCGATCGAACTTTTCGCCGGTGCCGGTGGCTTGGCCATCGGAACCGCTAAGGCCGGATTTCACCACGAAGCGGTGCTGGAATGGAACCCGGATGCCTGTGAGACCATCCGTGAGAACAAGCGCCGCAAGGTAGAACTGGTGCGTGATTGGGAGGTCGTTGAATGCGATGTCCGCAAATACGACTACTCGCTCCTTGGTGAAGGCATCGACCTCGTAGCCGGGGGCCCCCCGTGCCAGCCGTTCTCCCTTGGCGGTAAGCATCGCGGGCACGAGGATGAGCGGGACATGTTTCCAGAGGCGGTCCGGGCGGTCCGAGAACTGAAGCCGAAGGGCTTCATGGTGGAGAACGTGAAAGGATTGCTGCGTCAGTCGTTCGCCAGCTACTTCGGGTACATCATCCTCCAACTCACTCACCCGGAGATAGTCAAGCGGGAGGGCGAGGAATGGCCCGACCACCTGAAGAGACTGGAGCGCCATCACACCGGGAAGGGCCGGAGGTCGGGGTTGAACTACCAAGTGGTGTTCCGCCTCTTGAACGCCGCGGATTACGGCGTTCCGCAACGTCGTGAACGGGTTGTTATCGTCGGGTTTCGCGAGGATCAGTTCCCGGCCTGGTCATTCCCGAGCCCGACCCATAACGAGGAGAGGCTCATCTGGGACCAGTGGGTCACGGGCGAGTATTGGGAACGACACGAGGTCGCCAAAAGGCGCCGTCCCAAGTGTCCCGAGGCCATCAAAGCGCGATTGGACCGTTTGAGGGGCGAGGGCTGTCCATCAGGGGAGGCCTGGAAGACTGTCCGCGACGCAATTGCCGACCTTCCAGACCCCACTCGCGGGAACGGCGGGGAGACCTTCCACAACCACCTGTTCAACCCCGGGGCACGCTCTTATCCAGGGCACACGGGCAGCCCTTGGGACGCTCCGGCGAAAACCTTGAAGGCCGGAGGGCACGGCGTCCCCGGCGGCGAGAACATGCTCCTCGGAGCGGACGGGGGGGTGCGCTACTTTACTGTCCGGGAGAGCGCCAGGCTTCAGACCTTCCCGGACGAGTATGTCTTCCGCGGGGCGTGGGGCGAAGTGATGCGGCAACTCGGGAACGCAGTCCCGGTTAACCTCGCCCTCGCGGTGGCCTCAAGCGTGAAGGCGCACTTGATGTCGGCCTGAGGGGCCCTGCTCAAGCCCGGAGAGCGGCGAAAAAACGTTCGACTCCTTCCTCGATGGTCCAGAGGGGCGGGTGTTCCTGCAGGTGTTTCGCGATCCGGGCCCGGATCGACACCTCCGAGTGTTGGTCCCCCTGGTCCCCATTGGCCGCCCAAGTCCGGCCTGGATGAAGGGTATCCCATGGAGAACGTTTGTTGGCGCGGGTCGTGCTAGCGTCCCCGTGCTTGCCCAGGCCATAGCAGATCCCAGTCTCACTGTTCCAAACCGGCTCGTATAGCCGGATGAGGAAGGTTTCAGCGGATCCCTGCCAGCCGCTGACGACGACCAGGTGGCGGCATTCGAAGTCCTCCAAGTTCAGATTGGAGGCCCTGCCGATGTTCCTGGCGTGCTCCCCAAGGCGGTCGGCGAGCTTGGTGCCCTGGAGGATCGGCGAGTCCGCTTTGGGGTCCTTCGGGTCGGCCTTGCCGACGTAGATCGGGTGCTCTGCCCCTTTGAGCGGATTGTAGGCGTCAAAATCCCCGCGATAATAGATGGCATAGACGCCGGACCCATAGAACCTACCGACCTTTCCGAGGGGAACCCTTGGTTGAGCCAGCAGGGCAAGCCCGATCATCGGCCCCATGATCGCCGGATCGGAAGGATTGAAAATCGTCGATGGTAGGCGGACCGGGTCCCATGCGCGGGCAAGTTCGGACAGCCGCTCAATCGTCCGCGACACGTTTCGGCGGACCTTCGACAACTGATCCGCAGTGAGTTCGCTTTCCGAGGTCGGAATTGGGAGTAGGAGGGCCTCAAGGCCCTCGGCCCAGTCAACCAGAGGAATAGAACCCGTTTTTAATTTGTTCATGTTTTAAACATACCACCAGCCCGCGCCCCAGCGACCGATATCCTCTTGCGCGCCACAAGAGGGGGATCGATCCTCAATCCTATGGTTAGGACGGGAGGAAGACCCAAGCCGGGGGAGGACGGGTTCCGGAGTTGGGTGATGTCACGGGTCCGTTCGCAGGACACCCGCCCCGAACTTACCGTCCGACGGTTGCTCCACGCGATGGGGTACCGCTATCGTTTGCGCCTGCGGACCTTGCCAGGCTCGCCCGACTTAGCGTTCACGGGGCGGAGGAAGGTTGTCTGGGTCCACGGGTGTTTCTGGCACGGGCACACGTGTCCCAATGGGACCAGGCTACCCAGGACAAACGTCGCATTCTGGGAGGAGAAGCGACGTCGGAACCAGGAAAGGGATCTCCTGGCCGAGCGAAACCTCGTGGCCTTGGGGTGGGAGTTCATGGTCGTCTGGGAGTGCGAACTTAAACAACCGGAGGCTGTTGGCCACCGACTGGTAGAATTCCTCGGCCCCCCTTCAGCCAGGCTCCCGGGGGGGCCTGTGTAGCTGTGGGCTTTCCCGACCGGTGGTATCTTCGGTGTACCCAGTTCCTCGACGAGTCGGAGGTCAAGCCAATGGCCAAATTTGCCGCCAAGGGTCCGCGCGTTCATCTCGACCACTTCATCCGCCGGCAGAGCCTGCGGTATCAGGCGTTGGTTGCGGAGGACTCTCCCATCGACCCATTCGACGGCCGACCAGATCCGAGCATCCGGTTCGACGACATAAAGGAAGGTTGGTTCACGAGCTTGCGCAAACCGGACTTCCAGCGTGCGACCTGCGCTTGGGATACCGAGGATTGCGTGAAGTTCCTCGATTCGGTCGTCCATAGACGGATCATCCCGTCGATCATCCTCTGGAGAAGCAAAGAAACCGGGCAGGTGTACGTCCTCGATGGGGCACACCGGTTGTCTGTTCTGCGGGCCTGGATGGTCGACGACTGGGGGGACAGGGCGGCTAACGACTTCTACGCACACTGTGAGAACTACGAGGAGATCATCACGACGGCCCAGACGACCCGGCGCTGCGTCGGCGAGAGGATCGGCCATTTCCAGGAATTCTGCGCGGCGTTGAAGGAATGGGACGAGGTCGCCGACCGCGGAGGCGCGCCCAAAGTGGATCTGCCAGAAACCCTAGCGGCAAGAGCCCAATTTCTGCGGGCGATGACCAGGGCTAACCGTACCCTTCACGCCCAATGGGAGGAAGGGGATTACGCGGCTGCGGAGGCCTCATTCCTGGACATCAACCGGCAGGGGGCTCCTCTCGATCCCACCGAACAGTTGTTGATTGAATACCGCAAGGGGGGCATTTGCCGCACGATCATGTCGATCGCCAACGACGGTGCGGCAGGGCACTACTGGCCGATGCCGGCGCCTTCGTTGAACCTGGCCGGCGAGGCGTCGTCAAAACTTAGCAAATTCTCCAAACGGTGCGGAGACATCAGCAAGGCGCTTTTCATCCCACCCTTCGATGCCAAGATCGTCGACATCAACGTTCCGTTGGTCGTGACCTCCGCCGATTCACGCAGACATCAGAATCTCATCGAGATCGTGCCATTGCTTTCAGAGCGGCATCCCGTCGACGAGGAAAAGTACGTCCAAATGATGGAAAGGAGCATTACCGACGACGTTGGTGAGCTCATCGCAGAGACGGATTCCCTGTTGACACGAATCGAAACGTCGATCTCGCATTTTACCGATCGTAGCCACGGATCGACGACACTCTCCGTGGCTCCATTGATTTATTGGTATAACAAGAAGGGCGGCTATGTCCGTGGCCTTTTCTATGGCTGGTGTTACTGGTTGTTGCGCGGTGACGAGGACCAGATCAGGGAGCGAAAGATTGCCTTCTCATCCGTGCGGGGGCGGCTTGAAAGGATCCTAATCGATTACAAAGACCCGTTCGCCCAGATCCAGCACAATGCCGGGGCCGGGTTCAAATCGGCCATTCCCATCTCAGACACGATCGAGAAACTGGTGGAGATGCTGCTGGCGAAGGCGGCCGATTCTGACGACCAAGTGGACGCCGAGGCCATCCGGATTCTCGGTGGCCCTGGTAAAGGCGCCGAGAACGGATCCGGGAAGAGCCGCGCCTTCAGCCGGGGAATTAGGTCGGAAATCAACGTCCGGGCGCTGCTGGGATCCGCTATCCGTTGCGAAATTTGTGATGGGGTGGTCGACCTGAAACAGGGCGTCCAGTACGACCACAAGCATGAATACGCATCAGGCGGATTGAGTTTGCCTTCGAACGGACGGCCGACGCATCCGTTCTGTAACCTCTTCCGCGCACGCATCGAGAAGATCCGGCGTGGCGAATCCAACATCGCGCTTCCGACGATCGCGGTCCCTGCGGAACCGGTCCACCCTAAGCCGCCCGCACAAGACCGATTGGTCAGCCTGTTCGACGCCTTCCCGGAGGAGATGGCGAAGATTACCACCTGATTTGAGCAGACATGGACCCCAGGCTCCAACGTTCCCGCTTGGCCTTGACAATACTTGTACGCAACGTAAGCTTACATCATGGTAAAAACCCTTGGCGATCGAATCCGGGAACTGAGGGAAGGCAAGGATCTCTCCCTCCGCGAGCTTTCCAAAAAAGTAGGCGAGGCGTCTGCGGCGTTCCTTTCCGATGTGGAACTCGGGCGGCGGTTTCCATCCGAGAAGACCTTGGTCAACCTCGCGGACGCGCTCGAGACCACCATCAAGGATCTCCAACAATACGACAGCCGACCTCCAGTGGAGGAGATGCGACGTATCGCCAACGCCCACCCGGCCCTTGGGGTCGCCTTCCGGAAACTCATCGAGCTTCCCGTCGAAGAGCAATTGAAGATCCTAAAGAATCAACTTCCCCCCTCCGACCCCGGGGAGAGGAAAAAATGAGGACGTTCCACGGACGAGGGAGCCCCTTCCTGGAGCGTCCGCACTTCAGCGACTGGGAGATCGACCAAATGTGTGAGGAGGCGCTCCTGGCCGTAGGCTTGCTTCCATCCAATCCGGAACCGATACGGGTTGAACGTTTTATTGAGAAACGTTTCGGGGTGTCCCCTGTCTACGAGGACCTTCCGGCCGGGGTGCTCGGCTACACCCTATTCACCGACACAGGGGTTCGGAGCGTCCATGTTGGGAATCACCTGGTGGGCAACGGAGAAAAACCGTTGGAGCGCCGACTCAACTCGACGCTCGCCCACGAGGCGGGGCACTGCCTCATGCATGCCCATCTGTTCGCATTCAAGGACGTCGGTCTCTCCTTGTTCGGGCGGGATCCCGACGTCTCGGCGACCAAGGTGCTCTGTCGAGACGCGGAGCGACAAATTCGCCAGACCTATGACGGCCGTTGGTGGGAACTCCAGGCCAACAAGTCGATCGGCGCCCTCCTGCTGCCGCGCCGGACCCTCCGAACCGCGTTGGAGCCTTTCCTCATCCGCCCTGGTGAGCTTACAGAGGTGACCGTCCCGGAGTCACTGCGGGAAGACGCGGTCAGGTCCCTCGCCGAGATCTTCGACGTGAATCCCGCCGTTTCCCGAATCAGGCTGAACACCCTTTACCCCCTCGGGGACGGCGGATAGGATAAATTTTTTTGTACCCCTTGTAAGCTTCGTAAGCTGACGTATGCTTTGTTTGGAGATCGGAATGCCAGCCCCTTAGCCACCACCACCCCGCCAAGCTCACGCGCCCCTCGACCGCCACCTAACGGAGAACCGCCATGCATGAAACCGGCTCAGAATCGGTACAACCCCATCAGGTCAGGATCCACATCGACCAATCCCCATACCATGCCTCCAGTCCCACCACCGGTGAGGCCCTTTACCGGCTCGGCCAGGTGGCGGAGGGGCTCGTCCTTTTCCGCGAGGTCAGGGGGGACGAGGAGGACCAGCCCATCGCCAACGGCCCTGAACCCTTCCACCTCCAGGAGGACGATCATTTCCACACCGGGCCAAAACGGGTCAAGGAGGTCCAAATCTTCGTGAACGGGACTGCGAAGATGACGACCGGGCCGATGATTTCGTTCGACCAACTTGTCGCCCTCGCCTTCAACCCCATCCCGTCTGGGCCGAACATCTTATTCACCATCTCCTATGAGGACGGCCCGCGCGAAAACCGCGAAGGATCCTTGAAGGAGGGCCAATCCGTCCACATCAAGAAGGAGATGATCTTCAATGTCACGACAACTGATAAATCGTAGCCAAGACCTCAAAAACCTGTGGGAGGAAGGGTACAGCCTTCGAATCAAGTCAGGCCACCTGTTGGTGAAGAACGTCCCTTACGTCAACTCGCGCAGGGAGATCCTCCGCGGCACGCTGGTGATGAAGCTCAACCTGGCCGGGGATGAAACCGCTAGGCCGGAGGACCACGTGGCCTACTTCGCCGGCGAGCAGCCTTGTTTCGAAGACGGAACCGAGATAGAAAAAATCAAAAACCCAGCCGGGCCCCAGACCCTCGCGGAAGGGGTCGTTGTGGACCGTTGTTTCTCAGCCAAGCCGCAGCCATCGGGGTTCTACCCGGACTTCCACGCCAAAGTATCAGCCTATGTGGACATCCTATCGGGGCCGGCGTGGCGGCTCGATCACACGGTCTCGGCGAAAACCTCCGCCCTCGTCGAGCCCGAAGTGGATGAGTCGGTGTTCAATTACATTGACACCGCCTCCAGCCGCGCCGGAATCGCCCTGATAACCAAGAAGCTGGAGCTAGGGAAGGTCGCAATTGTCGGGTTAGGCGGTACAGGGTCCTATGTCCTCGACCTGGTGGCCAAGACCCCGGTCAGGGAGGTCCACCTCTTCGATGGGGACACGTTCTTCTCCCACAACGCCTTCCGGGCCCCAGGCGCCCCCACCCTCGAGCAACTCCGTCAACGGCCCCGGAAGACGGCCTATCTCACGGAGATCTATTCACGGATGCACCGTGGGCTGATAGATCACCAGGCCTACCTGGAGAACGAGAATATCGATTGCCTCCAGGGAATGGACTTTGTCTTCCTCTGCCTGGATAGCGGCCCCATCAAAAAAGCGCTCGTCGAGAAGCTGGAGGCCCTCGAAATTCCGTTCATCGACGTGGGCATGGGGGTGGTTGAGGCGGAAGGTGCACTGGGAGGGATCCTACGAGTGACCACCAGCACCCCGGCCCGGCGGGACCATCTGCGTGGGCGGGTCTCCTTCTCTGATGCGGATGGGGGGAACGAGTATGACCGGAACATCCAGATCGCCGACCTCAACGCCCTCAATGCCGCGCTGGCGGTAATCAAGTGGAAAAAAATGTTTGGCTTCTACCGGGACCTCAAGCAGGAGCACCATTGCCAATACACCATTGACGGCAATTTGCTTCTCAACGAGGACCGCCCAGAGTGACGCGAGCAACCGCCCTCAGCCACAAGTTCGTTGAATTCATCCCAGAGGCCCTGCTGGACGGGGAGATATACATATCCATGCGCTTCGCGACAGCCTCTCACAAATGCTGCTGCGGCTGCGGGAACGTGGTGGTCACACCCATCAGGCCCACGGACTGGACACTGATCTTCGACGGCAGGGGCGTCTCACTATATCCGTCTATCGGCAATTGGGGATTCAAATGCCAATCCCACTACTGGATCCGGTGCAACCAGGTGGTCTGGGCCCAAAGGATGTCACCATCTGCGATCGTGGAAGGCAGGGAGCATGACCGCCAGGCGAAGGAGGCATTCTTCATGGATCTCAGTGCCGAAGCGGCTGCGGGCCGGCCTGGAGCAAGGAAGCAGAAGCGCGGGCTATGGCAGAAATTAAAGGAATGGGCCAATGGCTCGTGAGAGGAAGGCGAAGCCGTGTCATCCGGGAGCCGCACCCGGAGTTACCCCCCGCTTGATGGCCTTCAAATCGACGTAATGGGTAAAGGAATTGTTGTCCACATGGCATCACCGCGCCGACCCCATTAACCCGGGCCCGAGCCCCTCCAGGCACTCCAATTGAATTGGAAAGAGGATGCTTCCCATTCGTCTCGCCACGGGCAACCTTGAGTGGCAACGCGTCCAGGTCCACATGACTCAGGAGACCAACGGCTATATTTGCCTTGGCCCCAAGTGTATGCGCGAACCATTTTGGGCATACTTGGTGCATGCACAAGCACTTCTCCTTCGATTTCCTCAAGACGATCTCAGAGCAGCTCTACGCAGAGCTGGAGACGAACCTTGGAGTCACAGTGCTCAATCCGGATTCCCTGACGGCACTTAGGGATTTTCAAACGAGCAATCAAAGTCTTCAGGGAGTTTACGTAGTGTATTACAAAAAGTTGCCAATGTATGTCGGTAAAGCCAATGATATCTATGATCGTCTTAGCCAGCATCACGAAAAATTAAGTGGACGCCTTAACATAGATTTGAATCAGATTGGATATAAAGCTATCTATCTAGACAAATCTATGAGCACGGCGGCGAACGAAGGTCTCATGTTAATGATATATAATGAAACTTATAATCATCAGATGTGGAATGGCGGTGGATTCGGTCCGAAAGATCCTGGAAAGAACAGGGACAACACAGAACCCGGTTATTTCGATAGAAACTTTCCAATTATTGCCAATTTCACATTGACATCAGTTTCCGACCTGGAAACCGTACAATCACTTTTTACTAAGATGAAATCGGAACTGCCGTTCGTATTTAGACATCAGAGATTGGAATCGGCGATAGGCCGAATCCCGGTCGACCTCTCGAGGGTGCCAAAAACTGCCCTAGAGTTGTTCCGCACAGCGATCAAGCTCTTCCCGCGTGGCTGGCAGGGCGCCGTCATAAGTTATGGAATGGTAGCCTACAGGAACGCCGGTAGGGTTTATTACGAATTCGCCGATGAGGTCGTCTTACCGAAGCGAACAGTGGCCAGGAAACGGTCCCTCTGATGCATCTACCGGGAGCGCCCGTTCTCCGTGGACTGGCTCGCCAGCGCAACCGCAAGATTGTCCTCGAAGCCGGGTTTAATTACTTGGGTTTGGGCCAACGCTGAGTGCCTATCGATTTGAATTTGGCCACGCCGAGCGAATGCCTTTCATTCCTGGCGACGGAACCTGGCGCTTCCAATGCGGAGATGACGTTCGCGCGGAGCGCCTCATGAATCTCGGTCGCCTCGAAGTCCTCGTTCAGCAGCACCAAAAGGACGGCATCCCAATCCTTGGAGATATCGATCGCCCCAAGCCGCTGTCCAGGCTTGGCCCCCGGCAGAATGCAGCGACCTTTGATCTGAACTCGGAACGGGCGTCCCCGCCGGGTTTCGGTGGCGTCATAGCCCGCTTGTCTGGCCTCGGTTAGTTGGAGGTCGAGGATTCGCGCGGCCTCGAATTCCGCCACCTCGCCCGTGATCCCGAGTGGTTTCCCCGTCAACGCCCGGTATTGCTGGGCCAACGCCTTGGCCTCTCGTAGGATCTTCATCACTGCGGCTTGGTTTTTCATGTGTGAATTATGGCACTCCAGAGGACAAAGAAGGCGATCAGCATCCGTCCTCGTGGTCGAGGTTAAAGGGGGATTGTGGCACCGTAACCAAGAATGGTGACAAGTGGGACGCAAAGGACACCGTGCCTGTCCCCGGGCACTTGAACTGACCCTGCGGCTCCGTCATTCTTCCACCGGAAGGAGCGGCATCCTGGGATTCGGGTGGCGAAGGACGAGATGGCAAGGAACCTACGCGGGTGAACCGGTGGGCCAGGATGAGACCCGCGAACCCACGCCCATGGAGATCTATTTCGAACTCCTGAGCAAGCCGCCTAGCTACGAGTACCACCAGCACCGGGGCTACAGCATCGGTTCCCACGCGAACCACGTTGAGGCCCTGCAGGTGGCCAACCGGCTTGCGAACGACCCTGATCCCGGCTACCGGGCCTTCGGAGTCAAGGCCCTGGTTCCGCTGCTCAGCCGCGGGTTCATGGAGGCCCAGCGGAAGCTCCAGGAAATGGTGGGGGATCCTTCCCCCGAGGTCCGGCAGGCCCTTGCTTGGGGGCTGGTGGACGAACGGAAGGATTGTTCTGCGCTGCTGCTTTCGCTGTCCCGGGACCCAGTGCCCGCAGTGCGGGCTGACGCCGCGCCCGGGCTGGCTGCTCAGGAACTCCCCGAAACCCGGGAGCGGTTCCTGGAACTGCTGCGGGATCCGGATGATTCGGTCCGGGAAGCTGCCTCTGATTGCTTGTACTACCCGGAGAAGGACCCCATCCGGCCCGAGGAGGCGATGGACCTGAGGTTCGACCCGGTCCCGGCTGTCCGGGCCCACGTGGCCCGGTGGTGTTCCTGGCTGCCGGCCCCGGCGGCCGTGGAACCGCTCCTTGAAATCAGCCAAGACGTTTCCGGGAAGGTGCGCACGGCGGCCCTGGACGCTCTGGGCAAATTCCTCGAACAGGACGCGCGAGCCCTTCCCCGGATCCTCACCGGGCTGGAGGACCCGGACCCTTTTGTCCGGACCATTGCGGCGAGCCTGCTCCACCGACATCCCGCGCCGGAAGTGCTGGCCAGGCTGCTGGCGCACGCGAACGACAGCGATACTGACGTGCGTAACTATGTGGCCCGCGCCATGGAAGGACGGGCAACCTTTGAGATGCTGCCGATTCTGGAACGCCTGGCCGACGATGAGGCCCATGCCCTGACCCGGTGGGCCACGGCCAAGGCCCTCATAGACGTGCCGGGCGCCGAAGCAGAGGCGCTGCTGGTGCACCTGATGCGGGATCCCAGCAAGAAGGTGGCGACCGCAGCCAGGAAGGCCCTTGAATTCCGGGCCAAGGCCAGCCTGGCCTCGCCTCCGGCCACCTTCGAATTGCGCTACGGGCGCGAGGAATCGGTGGCCACACGCCTGGCGTTCCATGGCCGAGACAAGAAGCATCCCCTGCGGGCCTGGGAGGCGTTCCTGGACCAGGTGGAACGCATAGACGGCATCAAGGCTGCATCAACCGGGGATTCGCCAGCGGTGGTCAGGTTAACCCAGGGTGGTGCTTGGGCTGTCTTGCCTTTCGGCCCGGCCCATTGGATGTGCCTGGAATGGAAAGCCGGCCCTGGACCGAATGAGAGCCCGGTGCTCAGCTATGCAGTGCGCAACACGGAGGAAGTTCGGGCATGGTTCCAAGGTCTGGGTCCAGGGAAGGTATGCCAGGGCCGGAAGCTGGCGAAGGCCTTAGGCTGGCAATACAAAAATTCTGACGATGAAAGTAGTTCGTGAAGGGCTGAGGATAGTGTTCTTCCATCCAATATGAGGATGTCACTTACGGTGGAGTCACAATCCTCGCCGAGGGGCTTATCGCGCTGTCCTTCGACACAACGTTCAACCGAAGGCCGAGGGATTGAAGCTAAAGGACGGCCTGCTGGTCAGAAGATCTGATCCACCTTGGGGATTGACACGCTCCAAAAGGCAGGCTAGGCATGGGTTTCAAGGCGTCTTGGCCATCCCATCATCCATGGCCCTTTGGACTTCGCCCACCTGCCCCAAACGTCTCCATTTGGAGGAGAGTGGGACCAGGGCCAGTTCCCTTTTGGGTACCCCCCCGGAGAGGCGTTGGTCCGTTACAGGTATGTTTTAAGTACGTTTTAAGTCAAATTAATTAATTATGTAAAAATTAAAAACTTCATGGACCCACTCCCAGTGCCATTCTTCGCGAATGAGCACCTGGGAACCCAGTATTTTCGGGCACCCGCAAAACACTGAAGCCCGAAACCTAATGGTTTCGGGCCTCTATTGGTAGCGGGGGCAGGATTTGAACCTGCGACCTTTGGGTTATGAGCCCAACGAGCTACCGGACTGCTCCACCCCGCGCCGGAATAGTTAGCATATCACCGGCGGGGCACCAATGCAAAGACGGATTGCGCTAATCTCAAGGCCGATCCGAGGGAACACATGCAGCGACTGGTGAAAATGGCGGTGGTGGCGTTGGGGTGCTGGAGCCTGGGGGCCTTCGATCCGGGGCACTGGTTCGATAAGCCCAAGTCGTCCAGAATCGCAAATTATCGCATCGAGGCTGCGCTGGACTGGCCTGGGAAGGCGCTGGAGGGGCGGGAGACCATATCCTGGCGCAACACCGGCACGGCGCCCACGGCGGAGTTCCCGCTGCACCTGTACCTCAACGCCTTCAAGGGGCCGCAGACGATCTTCGCCAAGGAGGCCCTGGGCGATCCGGAATTCCGGGGGTTCGACGCCCGGGACCCCAGGAACTACGGATACTGCCGGCTGCGGTCGGTGGCCATGGACGGCAGGGCCCTGGACGGGCACTTCGGGGAGGACGAGACCGTCTACTGGGTGCGCCTGGGCCGCCCCGTGGCGCCGGGGGAGACGATCCGCCTGGAGGTGGCCTGGGAGAGCCGGTTCCCCAGGGCCCTGGCGCGCACGGGGTGGAGCGGGGACGGCACGGGGAACTTCCTCATGGGGGCCCAGTGGTTCCCCAAGGCCGGCGTCTACGAGGGCGACCGGTGGACCTGCTCGGCCTATCACGCCCGTACCGAGTTCTACGCCGACTTCGGCACCTACGACGTGGAGCTGTCCCTGCCCAACGCGCTCCTGCTGGCGCACGTGGGCGCCCAGACGAACTTCAGGACCCAGGACGACGTCACCCCGGACCCCAAGCGCAAGCTCAACGTCATCTGGAAGCTCCACGCGGAGGACGTGCACGACTTCGCCTGGGCGGTGATGCCCTCGCGCAGCTGGAGCTTCAAGAGCTTCGAGTACCGGGGCGTCCAGGTCTTCTGCTACTACCAGCCCGAGAACAAGACCAACCTCGAGCGGCAGATGTTCGCCGCGCGGGTCGCCCTGCGCCACGGCGCCGAGTGGTTCTTCCCCTACCCCTACCCCGTGCTCACGGTGGTGGACGTGCCGAAGGAGGCCAGGGGCGCCAACGGCATGGAATACCCCACCCTGGTGACGGCCTCCTCGAAGCGTTTCGACCCCCTCTCGGTCCGGTTCGACCCGGAGATGACCACCGTCCACGAGATCGGCCACCAGTGGTTCTACGGCATGGTGGCCTCCAACGAGGTGGAGGAGGCCTGGCTGGACGAGGGGTTCACCACCTGGTTCACCCAGCGGGCCATGGAGCGCGGCTACCAGAGCATCCACAGCAGCCGCAGATTCCAGGTGGGCACCGACGCCGTCGAGCATCTCGAATACTGGCTGGAGCCGTCCATGGACCCCGTCACCCGGCCGAGCTTCCTGACCCGGAGCTTCATGTCCTACGCGGTGGCCTCCTATGCCAAGCCCGCCATGGTGCTGGCCCAGCTCGAGGCCATGATCGGCCGGCCCCAGATGGAGCAGGTGATGCAGACCTACGCGCGGGAGTTCGCCTTCCGCCACCCCACGGGCCGGGATTTCCGGCGCGTGGCCGAACGCGTCACGGGGCGGGATCTCACCTCCTTCTGGAGGGACTGGCTGGACGGCACGGAGGTGCTGGACATCGCCATCGCCAAGGTCGACGTGCGCGAGGTCCTGGAGGGCGGCTGGATGGATTCCCCCAAGGGGGCGGTGTTCGCCGCGCCCCAGCCCGCGGCGCCCGGAAGGCGCGGCGTGATCACGCTTGAGCGCCGGGGCGGGATCCGCGTCCCCGTCACCCTCTGGGTGCGGCTGGAGGACCGCTCCGAGCGGCGCCTCACCTGGGACGGCCAGGACCGCTGGGCGACCTTCGAGTTCGAAAGCCCCGTGACCGCCGCCGTCCTGGACCCGGACGGGAACTACCCCATGCTCAAGGACCGGCTCCATGCCAGCTATTCGGCCAAACCGCTGCGCCGGGGCTTCCACTACTGGGCCCAGATGGTGGTGGGCGCCATCACCGGGCTGCTGCAGGGGGCGGGGATCGGTTGATGCGGGCGCCGCGGGATCTGACAGAATGCTCCTAGCGGGGGTGAGTGCATGAACGTGGCCCAATCCATCATCGACCGGCTCGTCGTGGCCCTGGACGTCCCCACGGGCGCGGAGGCGCTGGCCCTGGCCCGGGCCCTCTCGGGCAGGGCCGGAATGTTCAAGGTGGGGCTCGAGCTGTTCTGCGCCGAGGGCCCGGGCTTCGTGCGGGAGGTGCAGAAGGCCGGCCCGGTGTTCCTGGACCTGAAGCTCCACGACATCCCCAACACCGTCCACCGGGCCATGGAGGCCCTGCTGCCCCTGGATCCGTCCCTGGTGACCATCCACACCCAGGGCGGCCCGGCCATGATCGAGGCGGCGGCCCAGGCCGTGAAGGCCCACCGCCAGCGCGGAGGGCGTACGAGGCTCCTGGGCGTGACCGTGCTGACGAGCCTGGACCGGGAGGCCCTGGCCCGCCTGGGCTCCACCGCCGAGCCCGGCGACCTCGCCCTGCACCTGGCCCGGCTGGCCAAGGAGTGCGGCTGCGACGGCGTGGTGTGCTCGGCCCACGAGGCCGCCCAGGTGCGCGACGCCTGCGGCGCCGACTTCCATCGCCTGACCCCGGGCATCCGCCCCGGGGGGGTCGCCACCCAGGACCAGGCCCGCGTGGTCACGCCCGCCCAGGCCCTTCGCGCGGGCGCCACGTGGCTGGTGGTGGGCCGGCCCATCACCCAGGCCCCGGACCCGGCCGCCGCGGCCCAGGGGATCCTGCTCGACATGGCCGGCGCCTAGTCCATGTCCACCACCTCCCCCCTGGTCTTCCGTCCCAGCGTCGCCCAGCGCGCCCTGGCCGTGCTCCTTTGCGCGGGGTCCTGGCTCGTGGGGCTGCGGGCCATGAACATGCTGGTGGACGCGGTGCAGGGGCTGACCACCATCCTCCACCAGGCCCTGGCCCTGGGCGAGCCCACCACGCGCATCTGGCTGGTGCTGATCATCTCGGTGCTGCTCTGCCTCCTGGGAGGGCTCCTGCTGCTCTTCTCCACCCTGGGACTCGTGCTCATCGAGGGCACCCACGTCCTGGTGGACGAAATGGGGGTCACGGTGGAGCACCAGGGGCTCCCGCGGCAACTGGCGCGCCGTCTGGGGGCAGGGCACCTGCCCTGGAAGTACGTCGCCCGCATGGAGAAGGGGCGGATCTTCTTCCTCCTCAAGGGGGGCCTGCCGCCCCTGGAGCCCCCCTCCGACCTGGCGGCGGCCAATGCCCGGACCACCCTGAAGCTGCTCATGGTCGACGAGCTGGAGCGGCTGGTCCTGGTCATCCTGGAAAAGAGCCCCAACCTGACCTTCAAGGACTAGTCCATGGACCCGATCCACCACCGCCGCCGATGGTACTACGCCCTCTGGTCGGCCCTCCTGGTCCTTAGCGCCGGGGCCCTGGCGCTGTGGGAGAACCCCTCGCGCACCGACCTGGCCTCCTTGCAGGTGGTGCTGACCGTCCCGGGCGCCCCCGGGGGGTCCCGGCTGCAGGCCTGGGCGGGCCCCCGGAAGGCGTGGCCGGGAGCGGCCTGGTCGGGCCAGGGGGCCTTCGCGGACCTTGCCCTTCCGGCCTCCGGAACGGCCACCCTGCCCCTGCTGCGCGTCCCCATCGCCCGCCGCCGGTGGGTCCGCGACTACATTCCCAGGGGCACCTGGGACCTGGTGATGCTGAAGGTGGTCCCGCCCTCCGGAGCCCCCAGGTACTATGCCCTGCCCGTCGCCGAGGACATCCGGGTGGGCCTGCTGAGGCCCCGGTACCGGCTCACCGCTTCTATAGATGTTTCATGGAACAACCTCAAGGTCGATGCCGGACCGCCAAATCGGGTACCCTGATTTCTTCCCTTGATTGGAGCCCTCATGCGAATCAATCCGTTCCTGACCATGGCCCTGGTCCCCGCCGCCCTCGTGGCGCAGACCCCCGCCGCCATCGACTATGCCGCGGTCCTCAAGGCCCAGACGCCCGCCGTGGAGGAGCTCCTCAAGGACTTCCATCCCGTCGAGGCGCTCCAGAAGGCCGAACCCCTCCTGCCCGCGACCCTGCCCGCCTTCGACAAGAGCGGTCCCGGCGCGGCGATGCAGGCCTCCCTCTCCTTCAGCGGCCTCACCCGCCTCTACCTCCTGAACGTCAAGGCCGCGGCCATGGCCGGGGAGTGGGAGAAGACCCTGGACTACCTCCTCAAGGCCCAGGCCTGCGCCAAGGTCAACTACGAAAGCACCAAGGAGGCCCTGACCCCGCTCCAGGCCAGCTGGACCCAGGCCATCGAGCAGGCCCAGAAGGGCGTGGCCGACGGCGCCGCCCGCATCGCCGCCATCAACGCCAAGGCCGGCCGGAACGCCGCCGAGGAGGCCGAGTACCAGGCCTTCCTGGCCAAGGACAAGGTCTACAACAACCCCAAGACCCCCGCCGAGAAGAACGAGGCCGCCAAGTACCTGAAGGCCAACCTCCCCCGGTTCCAGGAGCTGGAGGCCAAGTCCGTCACGCCCCAGGAGCAGCAGGATCTCGCGGCGTACAAGCAGTGGCAGGCCAACATCGCCAACGGCCCCAAGGCCATCAAGGCCATCCAGGAGAACATCGACGCCACCAAGGCCGAGTACGACGCCTGCGCCCCCAAGATCGCGTCCTTCCAGAAGAGCCTCAAGGACGAGTCCGAGGAGATCGCCAAGGGCGTCGCCGACGTCAAGGTCAAGGGCAAGGTCGTCAAGGAGACCAGCGGTCCCAAGTACGACGAGAAGCGCCTGACCTACTTCGAGAACGTCATGAAGACCAAGGCCAACTACGAGTCGCGGGCGTCCAAGCAGGACAAGCTGAACTTCCTCTTCCGCCTCCGCCACAACGTGATGGGCACGGCCACCGAGAGCAAGGTGAACGAGATCATCGACCGCGTCCGCGCGGACCAGGATCCCTTCCCCGCGGAGAAGAAGGCCGCCGCCAAGGGCAAGAAGGCCAAGTGATGGCGAAGGCCCAGGCCCTCCTCCCTTCCCTGCTTGCCCTGTCCCTCCCGCTGCTCGGCCAGAACCTGCCGGAGAAGTTCAAGGACAACCGCGCGGCCTGGGAGGAGAACCTGGCCAAGGGGGTTTCGGCCCCCGTGCGCAAGGCCACGGAAGCCGTCCTCGCCCAGGACGGCCCCGCCGTGAACCCCTCGGACTACAACGCCATGCACGCCATGGTGGCCGTCATGAGCCTCGCGGCCCGGTCCTGCGTCCTGGAAGGGGCCTGGGAGGACGCCGTGGGCCACCTGCAGAAGGCCTCCCGCGCCGCCGCGGACAACGTGGCGGCCGCGGAGGGGACCTTCGGCCGCATCCGCAAGCAGCACGAGGAGAACCTCAAGACCTGGCGCGCCGAGGTGGCCAAGCTCGACCAGCGCCTCGCGGACATGGACACCCTGGGCGGGCTCACCTCCGACCAGATCAAGACCCGCACCCAGATCCGGGCCCAGCTGGACGAGTACCGCAACGCCATCGCCTCGAGCGAGCGCTCCCTCAAGGAGATCGACACCCTGACCGAGCAGCTGCGCAAGGAGCAGGAGGTGTACGCCGCCTCCCTCGCCGAATGGCAGGGCTTCCTGGCCAAGGAGAAGGCGGACCTCACCCGCAAGGGCTCGGCCGAGGCCTACGTCGCCGACAAGCTGGAGCAGGTGAAGGGTGACGACGCCAAGCCGCTGCCCGAACGCCTGGCCTATGCCCGCAGGCTCCTGCGCCTGGATCCTGAGAGCAACGACTGCAAGCGGCTCGTGAACGGCCTCATGGGCAAGGACGAGGGTCCCCCCACCCCCAAGGCCAAGGCCGCGCCCCGCAAGAAGCGCAGGCCCAAGGCCAAGGCATAAAGCTAGAAGACGACCCCCGCGCCCAGTCGGATGAAGTCGGCCGCCGGCGGGTCGCCCGCGCCGGTGTCGTGGCTGGTCAGGGTCTTGTGGTAGGTGGCCTCGAAGTTCCACCGCCACCGGCCCACGTAGCGCATGCTGTGCCCGATGCCCACGTTCAGGCCCAGGCGGCTCTTGTTGGTGACGGTGTCGGCGTAGAAGCTGGGATCGTCGAGGCTGGCGGTGAAGCGCTCCAGGTCCAGCGCGAGGCCGCCGATGAGGTAGGTGCCGAGGTGCCGCTGGGCATTGCCTCCGCCCACGAAGATCTGCGCGTCACCGCCGATGCTGAACATGGCGTCCTGGGTGTTGACGCGGAACTGGCCCGGCTCGTCCACGTGGCCCGAGAAGGTCTGGCCCGAGAGGTTCAGTCGCCACGCCAGGGAGCGGTCCACGGGGAAGCTGGCGGTGAACTGCAGGCCCAGGGCCGAGTCGTAGGACTCCCGGATGCCCGAGCCGTAGGTCGTGCTGTTGAAGGCGCCGGTGGGAACGCCCACCGTCACGCCGATCCCGAAATGGGGTTCCTGGGCGGCGAGGGGGCCGCCCATGGCCAGGGCGAGGGTCGTTGCTGCAGGGATCCAGAATTTCATGTGAGCCTCCAGGTGCTTAGAGCATCCAATTCCATGCCAGGTTGAATTTCCCACCAGCATTCAGGTTATCCGGTCCTCCTCCCCCGAATCCGTGGGGCATTTTGCTTCAGGTGTGGCAACTCTGCGACGGAGGGAGCTAACCTAGAAAAAATGGAGTCGGTCATGGTCTGGAAGAAGGATCTCGAAAAGCTGAAGAAATCCCTGGCGGAGGACCCGGCGCCCCCAAAGGCGCCGCCTCCCAAGCCCAAGCCGACGGAATTCAAGCCCATGGAGGAGGAGGATGCCGTCTTCCTGAGCGCCATGGGCAAGCGGCCCAAGGCCGCCCCCTCCATCACCGCCCCCGCCGCCCCGGCCCCCGCGGCCCCGCCGGCCCCGGCCGAGCCGGGCCTGGATTTCGCCTCCGCCATGGGCGAGCTGAAGGGCATGGTCGCCCTTCCGGCCACCCAGCTCGCGCCCAAACCGGCGCCCAGGCCCGAGCCGAAACCCGAGCCGCCGCCGGTGAAACTGCCCGCGCCTCCGCCGGCCCTGAAGGTGCCCGAGCCCCTGGAGACCCCGCTCCCCGAGCCCCCGCCCGCCCAGCCCGTGCAGATCAACCTGGCCGCTGGCATGGCCATCGACGTGGACGGCACCCTGGATCTCAAGGGCCACGGACGCAACGACGCCGAGGAGCGCCTCAAGGAGCGGATCCTCGACGGCCATGCCCTGGGCTGGCGCACCCTCCACGTCGTCCTGGGCCCCGCCGAGGACCTCCGGAGCATGTTCCTGGAACTGGTCGGACGCTCGGGGCGCATCGCCCGCTACGCCCAGGCGCCCATCCCCATGGGCGGGAGCCAGGCCTGGATCATCTATTTCCGCGGCCCCGGAGCCGCCCCCGAGGCCAATTGACGGTTTTTTCATTCGCCATTTTCCCAGGGGCCTGAAGGCAGTGCATAATATTAAAGGCACCAACCCATACCATGTCCTATAATCCCAACCAACCTTCCCGGGAGAACCTGATGCATAAGCGGACAAGGCTCCATGCGTTTGCGGTCATCTCTTGCCTGGCCATGGGGCTGTCGGCCCAGGAGCCCGCTGCCAAGCAGCCCGGCAAGACCACCGCGGAACCCATCAAGGTCGCCGCCCACTCCTCCCGCTGGGACTATCCCAAGGAGATCACCCCTCCCGAAGGCTTCAAGGTGCACATCGTCGAGAAGGGCGACACCCTGTGGGACCTGGGCAACAAGTATCTGGGCAACCCCTTCTCCTGGCCGCAGATCTGGGAGCTCAACAAGTGGGTCAAGGACCCGCACTGGATCTACCCCGGCGACCCCCTCATCGTCGACGCCTCCCGCTCCGCCGTGGCCCCGGGCAAGGAAAGCGACGCCGCCCCCTACGAGGTCTCCACCCTCAAGCCCGACCTGCGCAGCCGGCCCAAGCCGACGCTGGACGAGTACGCGTACTCCTTCCAGGACTTCATCCAGCTGCCCTTCATCTCCGCCAAGGGCGCCGACGCCTACTTCAAGAACGCCGGCGGCTTCCTCATCCACGGCCACCAGGACCGCACCCGCGGCATCCTCTCGGACGGCGACACGATCTACTTCAACGGCGGCTCCAACCAGGGCATCAAGGCCGGGGACAGGCTCGTGGTGACCAAGGTGCTCGCGAAGGGCTTCTACCACCCCGACGACATCACCCACCGCACGAAGATGGGCGACGTGCTTCAGCAGCAGGGGGTCATCCGCGTGACCACGCTCTACCCGGATTCCTCCGTGGCCATCATCGAGCACGCCCTCGACGGCATCTATGAAGGCGCCTACGCGGTGCCCTTCTCCGAGCCGGCCAACATCGTGGCCAACCTGCGCAAGGACGTGGCCAGTCCCGTGCCCCTCAAGGAACCCCTGGCCAAGATCATCTTCCTGCGCGAGGACCGCCCGGTCGCCGCGGCCGGGGACATGGTCATCATCGACCAGGGCGCCAACCAGGGCTTCAAGGTGGGCGACATCCTCATCACCGCCCGTCGCCGTCCCCTCGACAGCTCGACCATCACGGGCGACCCCGTCAAGGACGCGGCCCAGCCCTCCACCAACTACTTCCTGGGCCAGCTGATGGTGGTGCGCACCGAGGAGGGCACGGCCACCTGCCGCATCCTCCGCAGCAAGGAAGAGGTCTTCGTGGGCGACATCGTCACCCGCTGACGGCCCTGCGCAGCTCCAGCACCGCCCGCCGGCCCCGCGTCGGCAGGCGGTAGCCGTGCGCCGCCAGGGCGTACCCGGCCGGGGCCTCCTCGGGGGCGCCCTTGAGGGCCAGGAAGGGGGCTCCAGGGACACCGTGGCGCTCCCACCAGCCCAGGAGGAGGTCCAGGGTGCCCACGGCCTTGGCCACGCCCAGGTGGGCGCCCAGGGGCGGGAGCTCCTCCGCCCGGCCCGCCAGGGGCCGCAGGTTCGTCAGGCCCAGCTCCAGGGCCGCCTGCTTCACGAAGGCGATCTTCTTCCTGGACTTGTCCAGGGCGAAGACCGTCAGGTCGGGCCGCCCCAAGGCCAGGACGATCGCGGGGATGCCCATCCCCGTGCCGAAATCCGCGACCTTGCTCCCCGGCCCCAGGGTGTCCAGGAAGGGCAGGAGGACGGCCGAATCCAGGATCAATTCTTCAAACCGTTCTTCCATCTCCAGGGATGTCAGCGCGTGGGTACGGCTCCATCGATCCAGAAGATCCAGGTACTGTGTGACGGGTTCCTTCATCCAATCGGGGAGTAGCGGTTCCATTCCTACAAAATACACTTCTGCCTCGACACATGACCAGGATTTTGCCGTATTCACATTACTTACAGCATGGATCGCCTGGAAAATCCCTGGATAGCCCTTGGCTCATTGCGTGCGCAATTAGAGGTTTAGGTTCCCAAGATATTCAGGGGAAATTGTCAATTTCAGTGACGGTATTGACAATGGTATTAAGGGCACAAATACTGGACAGATCTTGAAGACTCTCTTTGAGCGAGGACCATATGAGCGCCGCACAAAAACCTTTTAAGATTGATTGGTCCAGCCGCAGCAAGCTCAGGGGCCCCGGTGACCGCTCCCTCGGGGATCTATTGCTCAAGCTCCGCGACCGCCTGGCACCGAAAGCCGAAGGCATATCCATCTCGTACCTCGACGACCGCGCGATGCGGAAGCTGAACAGGGAACACCGCGACATCAATCAGACGACAGATGTCCTCAGCTTCCCGGCAAACCCGGAAAAAGGCGCCTTCCAGCACCTAGGAGATCTGGTCGTCAGCCTGCCCATGGCCGAGAAGATGGCCAAGAAGCTGGGCGTCAGCCGGCGGCGGGAGGTCGAGACCCTGATCATCCACGGCTTCCTGCACCTCTGCGGCCACGACCACGAGCAGGACGGCGGCGAGATGCTGGCCCTGCAGGCCGAACTGGAGCGGGAGTTCCTGGAGGCCGAGCCCCTGCCCATGGCCGTCAAGCGCGGCCGCAAACCCGGCAGCAAGGTCAAGCGCCTCAAGGACGGCAGCCGGGTGGTGGTGACCGGCCGAGCGGCCCACGCCCTGGTCCGCAAGGAGGCCGCCAAGAAGGTCAAGCCCGCCAAGAAGGCGGAGAAGGCCCCCCGCAAGGCCGCCGAGAAGCCCAAGCGGGCCCCGGGCCGCCCCCGCAAGGCGGTCGAGGCGGCCGCGGCCCCCAAGCGGGTCGTGCGCCGCAAGCGTCCTCCCCTCCGGTCCGGCGTGCTGGGCTGAAAACCGAGCCTGGAAGAGGGCGCGGATCCCTTGTAAGATAGACGTTCGGCCGTTTTGCGGCCTTGGACTGGAGCCCCTGTGCTGAATCTTCTAATGGGCCTTGGCGCCGCCATCGGCGTGGTCCTGATCCTCCTCCCGCTCAGAGTGACGCTGTGGATCGGGGTCCCCCTGGGACTGGCGTGCGGGATCGCGCTCTTCATCTGGCGTTCGCGCCAGGTGCAGAACCAACTGGAGGCGATCTTCAACCGCGCCGGCGAACTCATGAAGAAACAGCAGTTCGACCCCGCCATCGAGGTGATGAAGGAGGGCTACGCCCTCTCCCGCTGGCAGTTCATGGTCAAGGGCTCCATCGACGGCCAGATCGGGGTCGTGCAGTACGTCCGCAAGAAGAACGACGAGGCCGAGCCCCTCCTGCGCACCGCCAGCTACCAGCACTACATCGCCAAGGCCATGCTGGGGATCCTCCAGTGGAAGCGCGGCGAGAAGAAGCTGGCCAGGGAGACCTTCACCCTGGCCCTCAAGGCCGGCAAGAAGGAGAGCCTCCTCTACGCGGTCTATGCCTACGTCCTGAACGAGATGAAGGACCGGGACAAGGCCATCGAGGTGGTCAACAAGGGCCTGGCGATCTGCCAAGGAGACGAGCGTCTCGCGGCCCAGCGCACCTGCCTTCAGAACAACAAACCCATGAAAATGAAACTCTACGGCGAACAGTGGTACCAATTCATGCTCGAGCGGCCCATCATCCGGCAGGAACCACCCCCCTTCGCCCGGATCTCCAAGCGCTCGATGAGAGGCTGACCTTTCCCTTTTTCGGAGTATTCCATGTCAGGCCACAGCAAATGGTCCACGATCAAGCACAAGAAGGGCGCCGCTGACGCCAAGCGGGGCAAGGTCTTCACCCGGATCCTCAAGGAGATCACGGTCGCGGCCCGCCTGGGAGGCGGGGATGTGGCCGCCAACCCCCGGCTGCGCCTGGCGGTGGATACCGCCAAGGGCAGCAACATGCCCAAGGACAACTGGGAGCGCGCCATCAAGAAGGGCACCGGCGAGCTTGAGGGCGTGACCTACGAGGAAGTGCTCTACGAGGGTTACGGCCCCGGCGGCGCGGCCATCATCGTGGAGGCCCTCACCGACAACAAGAACCGCACCACCCCCGAGATCCGCAGCTACTTCTCCAAGTTCGGCAACGAGCTGGGCGCGGCCAACTCCGTGTCCTACATGTTCACCAAGCAGGGCCAGATCGTCGTGGACGGCGAAGTGGCCGAGGACACCGTCATGGAGGTGGCCCTGGAGGCCGGCGCCGACGACGTGCAGGGCGAGGAGGGGGCCTGGATCATCAGCACCGACCCCGCCGCCTACCAGGCCGTGAAGGACGCCGTGGACGCCGCCAAGCTCCCCGTGCTGGAAGCCAAGATCATCCGCACCTCGGCGGTGCGGGTGGACATGAACAACGACAAGCTGAAATCCTTCCTGAAGCTCATCGACCTGCTCGAGGACAACGACGACGTCCAGAACGTCTGGACCAACGCCGACTACGACGAACCCGAGGAGTAGCGCCTACCCGCTCCCGCGCCAGGGTTCCCACGGCCGTTCCGCTTTCGCGGAACGGCCGTGGGACGTTTCAGCGTTCGGATACGCGCTGGAAGCGGAATTTCACCCGCCTTTGCAGGGCCCTGCCCTCGGGGGTGTCGGGGTTGCCTTCCAGCTGGGAGTCGCCGTGCGCTTCGGCAGCCAGGAGGGCGGGGTCCATGCCCAGGGCGACCAGGTGGCGCACCGCGGCCTGGGCCCGCTGGGAGCTGAGGTCCAGGGCGTCCTGGCCCTTGGCCCGGCCCTGCTCGTCCTGGGCGGTGTGGCCCTCGCACACAAGGGTGTAGCCGGGGTACTGGAGGGCGATCTCGGAGATGCGCTTCATCATGGGCTCGAAGCTGGGGTCGAAGGCCGATCCGCCCTCGCTGAAGAGGAGGCCTCCCCGGAAGCGCACCACCTGCATCTTCACGCCGTGGTCCTGGCCCTCGACGGGCTTGAGGTCGTTGAGGAGCTTCTCCAGGTCCGCGGCGCGCTCGGGGGCGATGCCGGTGTGGCCGGGGAGGACGCCCTCCCCCTTGGCGCCCAGCTCGTGCTGGAGGGCCAGGAGCACCTCCTGCACCTTGCGCTGGTCCTGGGAGGTGAAGGAATAGATCACGGCGAAGAAGGCCATGAGCTGCACCATGAGGTCCGCGAAGGTGATGAACCACAGGCCCTCGTAGTCGTCCTTCCGGCGCTGGGACCGGCTCAGGATCTTAGCCACGGGGGGCTCCGGCCCTGCGGGTCTTGAACCGGGGCGCCAGGGAGGCGTTGAGCTGCTCCTCCAGCTGGCCGGGGTTCATCTCGTCGGCGATGCCCAGGACGCCCTCGAGGATGAGGCGCTTGCGCTGGGCCTCCTCCCGGCTGCGGAGCTCCAGCTTGCCCGAGATGGGCAGGGCGAAGAGGTAGGCGATGACCGCGCCGTAGAGGGTGGACAGGAGGGAAAGCGCCATTCCCAGGCCGATGCCGCTGGGGTCCTTCAGGCTCGCGAAGAGGTGCACCATGCCGATGAGGGTGCCCACCATGCCGAAGCTGGGGGCGGCGGTGGCGATGAAGCGGAAGATCTCCTGGCCCAGGCCGTGGCGCTCCTGGGTGGCGAAGATCTCCTGGCTCAGCACGTCGCTGATGTGGTCCCGGTCCACCCGGTCCACCACCATGCGGATGCCGGCCTGCATGAAGGGGTCCGCGGGCATGTGCCGCTCCAGGCCCAGGACGCCCTCCCGACGGGCCCGCTGGGACAGGCCCACCAGCTCGTTGACGATCTCCTGGTGGGCGGCGGGGTGGGTGAAGAAGGCCTGGGTGGCCACGCCGAAGGCGCCGCGCACGGCTCCCAGGGGGAACCGGATGAGGGTGGAGGCGATGACCCCCCCGACCACCACGATCATGCTCTCCGGGTGGATGAAGTACCGGGGATTGGGCCCCAGGGAGATGGCCAGCACCAGCAGGCCAAGGCCCAGGAGCAGGCCGATCAGGGTTCCACGATCCATGGGGCGCCTCGGAGGGATTGATGACAGCTAGAGGTTACCAAGGAATTCCCGTGCCGTTTCACCCCAGGGCGAGGCCGGGGGGGAAGCCCATGGCCAGGCGGACCATGGCGATGGACGGATCCACGCTGCCGTCGCACCTGCGGATGGTCACGGGGGGCGCCACCACCGGGAACCCCGCGGCCTCCCCGAACCCCTCCGGCAGGTCACCTTTCCGGCACCCGGCGAACAGCGCGATGCCGTACGGCTCCCCCTCCTTGAACACCACGTCCTGCCGGCGCATGAGGAGGAGCTCCGCTTCCCGGTAGGCCTTCTCGGCGCGGTCGATCTGGTCGGAGGGGAACACGCACGCGAAGAGCCCCCCCGGCGCCAGGATGCGCGCGGCGGCCTTGGCGTAGTCCCCGATGTCCCCCCGCACCTCCAGCCGGGCCGGAATGGCCTGGGGATGCGCGGCCTCGGCCTTGGAGCCCACGGGCCAGTAGGGCGGCGAACCCAGCACCAGGTCGAAGGGTTCCTCCCCCGCGAACAGGTCCGGGTCCCGCAGGTCCCCTTCGTGGATGGTGTAGCGGTCCTGGAGGCCGTTGTAGGCCACGCTCTTGCGGGCCAGGCGCGCGGAGATGGCCTGGGCCTCCACGGTGTGGATCCGGGCGCCGGGGCAGCGCCAGGCCACGGAGGTGGCCACGCTGCCGATGCCCGAGCCCAGATCCGCCACCCGGGCCGGCCTCGGGCACCAGGTGGTGCCGTACCAGGCGGTGAGGATGTCGTCCGTGGAGAAGCGGTGGCCGCGCCGGTACTGGAAGAGCCGGTAGTGGCCGGTGATGAAGTCCAGGGTCTCGCCCTCCTCGGGCTCGACGCCCCCGGGGGGCCTGGGGCCGGGCCGGGTCCAGCCCTTGTAGACGTCGTCAGTCATCGGTCTCCCCGGGTTCTTCCTCGACGCCGTCGAACAGCCCGCCCTCGGGCAGGGGCGGCTCCAGGCGCGCCAGGGCCAGGGCCTCCAGGTTCGCCTCGCCGAAGTCCCCCAGCCGGGGCAGGTCGTTGAGGCTCCGCAGGCCGAAGTGGACCAGGAACTTCATGGTGGTGGCCCACATCATGGGCCGGCCCACCACCGCCTTGCGGCCGGCGGGGGTGATGAGCTCGCGCTCGGCCAGGCTCTTGACCTGGGTGGAGCAGCTGGTGACGCCGCGCAGCTCGTTGATCTCGGGGATGGTCACCGGCTGGCGGTAGGCGATGATGGCCAGGGTCTCGATCTGGGCGGGGGTGAGCTTGCCGCTGCGGGTGATGGTCACCAGGCGGCTGATCATCGCCTGGTACTCCGGCGCCGCCGCCAGGCGCCAACCTCCCCCCACCTCCAGCAGCCGCAGGCCCCGGGGCGGCACCAGCCGCTCCGCGAGCTTCTCCAGGCCCAGCCGGATGGTGCCTTCGCCCAGTCCCGTCAGCTCCTTCAGCCGCGCCATGTCCAGCACCTCGCCGCTGGCCACCAGCACCGCCTCCAGGGCGCCGGGCAGGTCCCCGCCGGCCTCCCACAGGGGCTCGGAATCCTGGAAGATCTCGTTGCCGTCCGTCACCGGAACAGCCCCAGGCGCTGGCCCACCCGCACCGGTCCCGCCGTCAGGGCAGGCTCCCACCGGGCCGCGCCGGGCCCGCCGATGAGCAGCACCACGGTGCTCCCGAACTGGAACGTGCCCAGGTCGTCCCCGGGGGCGCAGGGCAGGAGGTCCACGGGCAGCGACCCGTCCCGGGGGAGGGTCCGGCCGCTGAGCCACCGCCCGTCGATGATCACGCCCCCCACGTGGGTGGCGCCCACCGCCACCGCGGCCACCTCCAGCCCCTCGTCGGGGCCCGCGCCCAGGGCCACCCAGGTGGCCCGGCGGTTGCGCTCGTAGAGGCGGGGGACATGGGTGGTGCTGGCGTCGTTCACGGGCCAGAGCTCCCCCTCCACCCGGCCCACGGCGGTCACCAGCCCGCGGATGGGAACGTGGATGCGGTGGTAGTCCCTGGGGGACAGGTAGAGGGTCAGGTAGTGGCCCCCCTCGAAGCGGGCCGCGCCGGGGTCGTGCTTGAGGAGCTCGCCGATGCCGTAGGGGAGGCCCTTGGCCTGGATGGCCCGGCCGGCCTGGATGCGGCCGGAGGCGATGAGGAGGCCGTCCACGGGGCTGTTGACGCAGCCCGGGGCCTCCGGGGCCTGGGGCCTCAGGCCGGGCTTCAGGCGCCTCGTGAAGAGGGCCTGGAGGCTGGGGTAGTCGGCCAGGGGACGCTCGGCTTCGGCCATGTCCAGGCCGTAGGCCCGCACGAAGCGGCCCAGGACGGCCTCCCGGAGGCCTCCCGGGAGGGTGCGGCCGGCGGCCCACCCCGCCGCGGCGGAGCCGAGCTTCTTGGGGTAGACGCGCAGGAGGGAAAGGGAAAGGGGCCAGGAAGTCATTGCCAACCAAGTTATCACGCCCAGGGCGCAGCCCAGGATCAGGACGGCGGTCCGGCGGGACCTGGGGCGGAGCTTCATTTTCCACATAGTGACAAATTAACCTACCTGATTAGTCATGTTATATTCGATCTTTTTTTATTGATAGGGGTCACATTCCGGACTCCCGTGCCCGAATATCAGCGATAATCAAGGGTCCCCCCACCCCTTGATCCCTCATTCCCCAGGACGGATCCAAGCAGGTACTTGGGGAAAACGAAGTCATCTTCTCACGACGAAGGAGACGCCCATGTCCAGTGCTCACCATGCACCCGCCCCAGGGGATTCCCTCGCCTCCCGCCTGCGCCATGAATTGGGCATCAACCTCAACCACTGCTACCAGTGCGGCAAGTGCGCCGCGGGCTGCCCGGTGGCCGAGGACATGGACAACACCTCCTGCCAGACCCTGCGCCTCCTCCAGCTGGAACGGCCCGAACTGGACCGCCGGGTCCTGGAGAGCGAGGCCATCTGGCTGTGCCTGGCCTGCGAGACCTGCTCCACCCGCTGCCCCCAGGAGGTGGAGGTGGCCAAGGTCATGGACTACGTCCGCGAGGCCTCCCTCGCCCTGGACCTGGCCCATCCCAGGAGCAGGGACATCCTGGCCTTCCACCGCGCCTTCCTGGACTCCATCCGCGTCACCGGCCGCCTCTATGAAATCGGCCTGGTGGCCGACTACAAGCTGCGCAGCCGCCACCTCATGAAGGACGTGGGGCTGGCCCCGAAGATGTACGTGCGCGGCAAGCTCCCCCTCCTGCCCCACTTCATCAAGGGCCGCAGCGGCATGAAACGGATCTTCCAGCTCACGCTGGGAAAGAAGAGGTGACCCCATGAAGATCGGCTACTACCCCGGGTGCTCCCTCCTCGGCTCCTCAAGGGAGTTCGACGAATCCGTCAGGGCCCTGGCCCCCGCCCTGGGCCTCGAGCTGGTGCACGTCCCCGACTGGAACTGCTGCGGGGCGTCGAGCGCCCACGTGCTGGACCACAGGCTCGCCCTGGCCCTGCCCGCGCGCATCCTGGCCCAGGCCGAGGCCGCGGGCCTCACCGAGATCCTGGCCCCCTGCGCGGCCTGCTACAACCGCCTGTCCACGGCCCGGGACACCCTCGAGAAGGACCCCGCCCTGGCCCGGGAGATCGAGGCCATCATCGAGCAGCCCGTCACCGGCAAGGTGCGCATCGTGAACATCCTCGAGGTGCTGGACCGGTTCAGCGACGTCATCCCCGGGAAGATCACGAAGCCCTTCGCCCACAAGGTGGCGTGCTACTACGGGTGCCTCCTGGTCCGGCCCCCCAAGGTGCTGAAGTTCGACCGCGCCGAGGACCCCCGGTCCATGGACCGCCTCATGGCCGCCGCGGGCGCGGCGCCCCAGGAGTGGAACTTCAAGACCGAGTGCTGCGGGGCGGCCTTCTCCGTCACCCGCACCGACCTGGTGGCGAAGATGAGCGGGAAGATCGTCGACAACGCCGTCAAGCACGGCGCCGAGGCGATCGTCGTGGCCTGCCCCATGTGCCAGTCCAACCTGGACATGCGCCGGCCCGAAATCAACGCCCACCTGGGCGCCGACCACACGATCCCCGTCCTGTTCATCACCCAGGCCCTCGGCCTGGCGATGGGCATCGACGCCAACCAGCTGGGGCTGCAGCGGCACATGGTGCCCGCCGTCATGACCCCAGCGGCCGTCTGAGGAGCCTGCGATGTCACGTATCGGCGTATTCACCTGCCACTGCGGAGAGAACATCGGCGCCACCGTCGACTGCGCCAAGGTGGCGGAGTGCACGAGGAACGTCCCGGGCGTCGTCCACAGCGTGGACTACAAGTACATGTGCTCGGACCCCGGCCAGACCATGATCAAGGAGGCCATCAAGGAGCACAACCTCACCGGCGTGGTGGTGGCGGCCTGCTCCCCGCGCATGCACGAGCCCACCTTCCGCAACGCCGTGGAGGAGGCCGGGCTGAACCCCTACCTCTGCGAGATGGCCAACCTCCGCGAGCACTGCTCCTGGGTGCACGAGAAGGTTGATGCCACCACCGACAAGGCCGCCGACCTCATCCGGGTCATGGTGGAGAAGGTCAAGCACAACACGCCCCTCCTGCCCATCCGCGTGCCGGTCACCAAGCGCGCCCTTGTGCTGGGCGGCGGCATCGCCGGGATCCAGGCGGCGCTCGACATCGCCAACGCCGGCCACAAGGTCGTGCTGGTGGAGAAGTCCCCCTCCATCGGCGGCCACATGAGCCAGCTCTCGGAGACCTTCCCCACCCTGGACTGCTCCCAGTGCATCCTCACGCCGAGGATGGTGGAGGCCGCGCGCCACCCCAACATCACCCTCATGACCTACGCGGAGCTGGAGAAGCTGGAGGGCTTCATCGGCAACTTCAAGGCCACCATCCGCAAGAAGGCCCGCCAGCTGGACGAGAAGCTCTGCACCGGCTGCGGCATGTGCATCACCAAGTGCCCCCAGAAGAAGATCCCCGACGAGTTCAACGAGGGCCTGGGCAAGCGCAGCGCCATCTACGTCCCCTTCCCCCAGGCCGTGCCCAACAAGCCCGTCATCGACAAGGACAACTGCACCTTCTACAAGTCCGGCAAGTGCAAGGTGTGCGAGAAGATGTGCCCCACCGGCGCCATCCGCTTCGACCAGCAGGACGAGCTGGTCACCCTGGACGTGGGCGCCATCGTGCTGGCCACGGGCTTCAAGGTCATGCGCACCGACAAGTTCCCGGAGTACGGCTACGGGAAGTACGCGGACGTCATCGACGGCCTGCAGTTCGAGCGCCTCGCCTCCGCCTCGGGCCCCACCCTGGGCGCCATGAAGCGCCCCAGCGACGGCAAGGCGCCCGAGACCATCGTCTTCGTGGCCTGCTCGGGCAGCCGGGACCGGGCCAAGGGCGTGCCCTACTGCTCGAAGATCTGCTGCATGTATACCGCCAAGCACGCCATGCTCTACAAGCACAAGATGCACCACGGGAAGGCCTACGTCTTCTACATGGACATCCGCAGCGGCGGCAAGGACTACGACGAGTTCGTGCGCCGGGCCATCGAAGAGGACGACGTGAAGTACATCCGCGGCCGGGTCTCGCGCATCTACGAGGAGGACGGCCAGCTCATCGTCAAGGGCGCCGACACCCTCCTGGGCGGCGAGCCGGTGGAGATCAAGGCCGACATGGTGGTGCTGGCCACCGCCGTGCAGGCCCAGGACGGCTCCGAGGAGCTGGCCCAGAAGCTCCACGTGAGCTACGACCCCTACCACTTCTTCGCGGAGAGCCACCCCAAGCTCAAGCCCGTGGAGACCAACACCGCCGGCATCTACCTGGCCGGGGCCTGCCAGGCCCCGCGGGACATCCCCGAGACCGTGGCCCAGGCCTCGGGCGCCGCCGCCAAGGTGGCCTGCCTCTTCAGCCGGGACGAGCTCACCCGCGAACCCGTGGTGGCCGTGGTGAACCGCCTTCCGGCGCCCACGTTCTCCTACTGCGTGGGCTGCTTCCTGTGCCAGAGCGCCTGCCCCTACCAGGCCATCGAGGCCGAGGAGATCCGCGGCCGGGACGGCACGCTGATCAAGACCCTCGCCAAGGTGAACGCCGGCCTCTGCCAGGGCTGCGGCACCTGCGTGTCGACCTGCCGCACCAAGGCCATCGACATCCAGGGCTTCAGCAACGAACAGATATTCGCCGAACTCATGACCCTCTGAGGGGATGAAAATGACCGAACCCTTCGAACCCAAGATCACCGCCTTCGTCTGCAACTGGTGCACGTACGCCGGCGCCGACCTCACCGGCACCAGCCGCATCAAGTACCAGTCCAACGTCCGGGTGCTGCGCCTGCCCTGCACGGGCCGCATCGACTTCATGCTGCTGGCCAAGGCCTTCTCCCGGGGCTCGGACGGCGTGATCGTCTCCGGCTGCCACCCCAACGACTGCCACTACACCTCCGGCAACTACCACGCCCGGAGGCGCTGGATGATCTACCGCAACCTCATGGACTTCATGGGCATCGATACGCGCAGGGTGACCTTCTCCTGGGTGTCGGCCGCCGAGGGGGCCCGCTGGGCGGAACTGGTGAACGAAGTCACCACCACCGTCCGGGAGCTGGGCCCCTACACCGAATACAAGGAACTCGCCCTGACCGGCGTGGAGTGACCATGGACCTGAGAGAAAAATCCCGGCAGCTCCTGGAAAGCGGCGACGTCAAGGCCGTCATCGGCTACGAGCAGGGCACCATGGGCGCCCGGCGCCCGGCCTTCGTCAAGAAGGCCGAAAAGGCCGATCGCCTCGTCTTCGACGAGGCCTGCGCGCAGAACCTCGCCACCTACCTCACCCGCCCCGAGATCAGGAAGCTCGGGCGCGTGGCCATCACCGCCCGGCCCGACACCCTGCGCGCCATCCTCCAGCTCATGGCCGAGCGCCAGGTCAAGGAGGAGAACGTCCTCGCCCTGGCCGGGGACGGCACCGTGGAGCTCGCCTCGGCCCAGGCCATCGAGGAGCACCTGGCCACCTCGGCCAAGGAGCTCCCCGCCAGGGACCGCGAGATCCTGGAGCGCCTCTCGAAGATGGACCGGGCCCAGCGCTGGGCCTTCTGGCAGGGCGAGCTGAGCCGCTGCGTGAAGTGCTACGCCTGCCGCAACAGCTGCCCCATGTGCTACTGCGGCCACTGCACCATGGACTGCAACCGCCCCCAGTGGGTGCCGGTGGCCAGCCACGCGCTGGGCAACCTGGAGTACCACATGGTGCGCGCCATGCACCTGGCGGGGCGCTGCGTGGAGTGCGGAGACTGCGGCCGGGCCTGCCCCGTGGGCATCCCCATCCACCTCCTCACCTTCAACTGCGAAGAGAGCGTGCACCACCAGTTCGGCCAGAGGGCCGGGGCCAGCTCGAAGCTGGACTACGCCCTGTCCACCTTCCGTCCCGACGACAAAGAGACCTTCATCCGGTAGGGTGCCATGGCAGACAACTTCTTCCTCCCCCAAGCATCCCTCGACACGCTGTTCGCGGCCCTGGCCAAGGACGGCCGCCGGATCCTGGCCCCCACGGACCGGGACGGGCGCACCGAACTCAATCCCGTGGACAAGCCCGCCGACGTGGCCAAGGACTACCTCCAGACCATCCTCTCCGCCAAGGAGGCCGCCTTTCCCAAGGTGGAGCGGCTCATGAGCTTCACCACCGGCTCCAAGTCGGTGGACCTGGTGGACGCCGAGCCCCATGCCCTGCCCACCGTCCTCTTCGGCGTCCGCCCCTGCGAGGCCTCCGGCTTCAGGGCCCTGGACGCGGTGTTCAACTGGGACACCCGCGACCGCTTCTTCAACGCCCGCATGGAGGCCCTGGCCGTCATCGGCGTGGCCTGCACGAGGAAGGACGACGCCTGCTTCTGCACCAGCGTCGGCGGCGGACCCGGCTCCACCGCGGGCAGCGACATCCTGCTGACGCCCGTGGACGGCGGCTTCCTGGCCGAGGTCCTGACGGAGAAGGGCAAGGCCATGGCGGCCCTGGCCCCAGAGGCCTTCAAGGCCGACCCCGGCCTCGAGAAGAAGGTCGTGGACGTGCCGGTCGCCTTCGACCAGCCCGGCCTCACGAGGCGGCTCAAGGACCGGTTCGAGGACGGCATCTGGGTCGAGCAGAGCCTGCGCTGCGTGGGCTGCGGCGCCTGCGCCTACGTCTGCCCCACCTGCGTGTGCTTCGACATCGTCGAGGAGTCCGACGCCAAGGGCGGCCACCGCCTGCGCACCTGGGACTCCTGCGGCGGCCACATGTTCACCCTCCACGCCTCCGGCCACAACCCCCGCGAGACCCAGGCCCAGCGCTGGCGCCAGCGGGTCTACCACAAGTTCTCGTACTACCCCGAGCGCTACGACATGCTCGGCTGCGTCGGGTGCGGCAAGTGCACCCGGGCATGCCCCGTGGACATGAACCTCCAGGAACACCTGGCGGAAGCGGCCCAGGCCTGAGGGAG
Organism: Geothrix sp. 21YS21S-2; assembly: GCF_030846775.1. Lineage (NCBI taxonomy): Bacteria > Pseudomonadati > Acidobacteriota > Holophagae > Holophagales > Holophagaceae > Geothrix > Geothrix sp. 21YS21S-2. Next base: position 3,875,936 of record NZ_CP132910.1, on the reverse strand, counting down.
ACACGACCATGACCGACACCAACATCTACCTCCCCCACCTCATGCGCATCGCGAAGATCACGGAGGAAGCCCCCGCCGTGAAGACCTTCCGGCTGGAGTTCATGGATGCGGCCGCCGCCGCGGCCTTCAGCTTCGAGACCGGCCAGTTCGGCCTCTACAGCGCCTTCGGCGAAGGCGAGTCCACCTTCTGCATCGCCTCCTCCCCCACCCGCAAGGGCTACATCGAATGCACCTTCCGCGAGGCGGGCCGGGTCACCGCGGCCCTGGCCGACAAGGAGGAGGGCGACGTGGTGGGCTTCCGGGGCCCCTACGGCAACCGCTTTCCCATCGAGCAGTGGAAGGGGAAGAACCTGGTCTTCATCGCCGGCGGCATCGCCCTGCCCCCGCTGCGCAGCGTCATCTGGAACTGCCTGGACCTGCGGGACTGGTTCAAGGACATCACCATCGTCTACGGCGCCCGCAGCGTCGCCGACCTGGTGTACAAGGACGAGCTCAAGGAATGGGAGGCCCGTCCCGACGTGAACCTGGTGGTCACCGTGGACCCCGGGGGCGACGTCCCCGGCTGGACCGGCAAGGTGGGCTTCGTCCCCCCCGTGGTGGAGGCCCTCAACCCCAGCCCCGACAACACCATCGCCCTGGTGTGCGGCCCGCCCATCATGATCAAGCTCACGCTGCCCGTGCTGGCCAAGCTGGGTTTCCCCCCGGAGGCCATCTTCACGACCCTGGAGAACCGCATGAAGTGCGGGCTGGGCAAGTGCGGCCGGTGCAACACGGGCAGCAGCTATGTCTGCAAGGACGGGCCGGTGTATACGCTTGAGCAGTTGAACAGCCTGCCGGCCGAGTACTAGCCGCAAGAACCGGGTTGTGGACAGGTGCCACCCGCCCCTACCTTGGGAGGGCCGCCACCGGCCCGATCGGACTCCCATGACCCGCACCATCCGCCCCGCCCTCGCCACCGACGCCGAAGCCATCGCCGCCATCGGCCGCCGCAGCTTCGTGTGGGCCTTCGGCCACCTCTACCCCCGCAAGGAGGTCCTGGACCGCTATCTGGACGCGACCTACTCGGTGGCGAAGATCGCCGCCAGCCTCGCCAAGCCCGCCAACGTCTACTTCGTCGCGGAGGGCGACCGGATCGAAGGCTTCCTGAAGCTGAAGGCGGAAAGCCCGGATCGCTGGCAGACCCAGAAGCTCTACATCGATCCGGACCTCATCCAGGGCGGCGCCGGCAAACAGCTCATGGCCGCCGGGGAGGAGGCCATGCTCCGCCGGGGGGTGGCGTCGTCCTGGCTCGTGGTCTATGAGGGGAACGGGCGCGCGCTTCGCTTCTATGCCGGCCTGGGCTATGCCCCGGCAGGGACCCGGACCCTGGACTTCGAGGGGACCCTCATCCGGTTCCTGGAAATGGAAAAGACGTTCCTGGCCCCGTAGGGAAACCCAAGGAAAGGACCGGCCAGCCAGGAAGGAGAAGGCGCGCAGGCTACCTGCATTCGCCGACCCATTCCTGCACTCGCCCTGCTGAAACAGGATGAATCGGATTTAGGGGATGGATGGGGATCTTCTCGCCTTGAGCTGCCCCGTTCATCCCTTGTCCAGGAAGCCCCGGGCTTTCCAAATGGTCCTAGTTTTCCTTCACGTCCACGCCCAGCGCCTTGAGGAGCCATGCGTCCACGTCCACCGCGATGGCGATCCGGGCGGAAAGGGGGGACCCGATGCCGTGGCCGGTGTCGGCGCTGGTGCGCAACAGCACCTCCCCGCCTGGATTGGCCTCCTGCAGCCTGGCGGCCATCTTGCGCGACTGCATGGGGTCCACCCGGGGGTCGTTGGCGCCGGTGAGGAAGAGCACGGAGGGGTAGGCGACGCCGTCCTTCACGCGGTGGTAGGGGGAGTAGGCGTACATGGCCTTGAACTGCTCAGGGTCCTTCACCGTGCCGAACTCCGTCGTGTTGAACTGCCCGTTGGGCGAGTCCTCCACGTGGATCATGTCGTAGATGCCCACGTGGGAGACCACGGCGCGGAAGAGGTCGGGCCGCTGGGTCAGGGCCGCGCCCATGAGCAGGCCGCCGTTGGAGCCGCCTTCGATGGCCAGGCGCGACGGGGTCGTGTAGCCCAGCTGGACCATCCGCTCCGCGCAGGCGATGAAGTCGTCGAAGACGTTCTGCTTCCGGGTCAGGCGGCCGGCGTCGTGCCAGGCCTCCCCGAACTCCCCGCCGCCCCGCAGGGCGGTGTGCACCTGGACGACGCCCTGTTCGAGGAGCACATGGGCCAGGTCGCTGTAGTAGGGCTGGGTGCTGACGCCGAAGCCCCCGTAGCCGGTGACCAGGGTGGGAGCCTTGCCGTCCCTTCGGGTGCCCTTGGGCTGGAGGATGAACATGGGGATGCGCGTGCCGTCCTTGGACGTCGCCTCCTCCCGGATGACCTCCGCGTCGCCGAAGTCGGCCAGGGGCGTGGTCCGCACCAGGGTGGGCTCGAGGCGGCCGGCCGCGGCCCGGTAAACGAGTCCTTCCATGGGGCGGGTGAAGCCCGTCGAGAAGAAGAAGACGTCATCGCCTTCCAGGGACTGGAGCCCGGCGTTCGTCGAGACCGGGGGCGCGGGGATCGTCCCGGGGAGCTCCCGGCCCTTGAGGTCGAACTGGCGCACCCGGGAGGGGCCGCCCAGCAGTTCCGCCACGTAGACCCGGGTCCTGCCGGGGGCCAGTTCGGTGAGGATGCCCTCCTGCTGCGGGATCACGACCCTGGCCTTGGCCAGGACCGGGTTCGCCAGGGGCATGCGCAGCACCTTGTGGCGGGGCGCGTCCTTCTTGCTGAGGAGCCAGAGGGCGCCGTCGCGGCCGAACTGCGCGTCGATGATGCCGTCCTCCTCGCGGGCCACCTGGGACCAGCGCCCGGCGTGGCGCAGCCAGAGGGCGTAGTCCCCGCCGTCGCCCTTCTCCACCAGGGCGAACTGGGCCCTGCCGTCCTCGGAGGAGGCCAGGCGGGTCTCGGCGATGCGCGGGAAGGCCCTGCCCACCTCGTGGGCGTCCGCGGAATCAGCGGTGCCCAGGCGGTGGAAGTGGACCTGCTGGAAGAAGTCCAGGTCCGCGGCCGGCCTTTCCCCCTTGCGCGGATACCGGGTGTACCAGAACCCCAGGCCGTCCCTGGCCCAGGCCAGGCTCCCGCCTCCGGTCCCGACCTGGACCCGCGGGATGACGTCCCCGGTCTCCTTGCCGGTGGCGGTGTCGTACACGTGGAGCGTCCCCTCCTCGCTGCCGCCCCGGGACAGGGACACGGCCACCTTGGCGCCGTCCAGGGACGGCACGAACCAGTCGATGGCGGTGCCGCCGGTGGGGTCGAGGGCCATCAGGTCCAGGAGCACCCGGGGCTGGGCGCCCGGAGCGATGGAGCCCAGCACCACCAGGTCGGGCTGCTGGCGGTGGGCGGGGTCGTGGCGCAGGGCGAAGATGCGCCCCGGCCGCCACACCAGGCCGCCCAGGCTGGGCGGGCGGTTCATCATCAGGGCGGTGATGCGCCTGCGCAGGATCTGCACCCCCGGCAGCCCGTCCAGGACCGCCCGGGCCCGCGCGTTCCGCTCCGCGCTCCAGGCCACGACCGCGGGGTCCTGGCCGTTCTCCAGCCAGCGGTGGCCGTCCCGGATCGTCACCCCGTGAAGCGTCTCCGTGACGGGCGGAGGCGCCGAGCCCCCCCATCCGGAACCGGCAAGGAGGAGCAGGGCAAAGGCGATCGGCCGCATGGTGGACTCCGGGGAGACGGGTCCGCCCCTGGACACTGGAGCGGGAGGCCGTTCGCAGTATCATATAACGATGCCATCCCGAGGGAATGGCCAGGAGGAAGCATGCTTCGGTCGCTGACACTGTCCCTGCTCTGCGGGACCATGGCCCTACCCGCCCTCGCGGCGGGGCCCCACCCCATCACCATCCACGACCTGCTGGCCATGGAGCGGCTGGGGGACCCGCGGGTCTCCCCGGACGGGGCGTCGTTCACCTTCGCCGTGGGCACGCCGGACCTGGCCGCCAACAAGACCGCCCATGACCTGTACCTGGGCGACGTGGCCGGCACCTGGACGCGGCGCATCACCGCGCCGGGCACCTCCAACTTCCAGGCCCGCTGGGCCCGGGACGGCAAGGCGGTGTTCTTCGTGTCGGGCCGGTCCGGCTCGTCCCAGGTGTGGCGCCTCTCCCTGGACGGGGGCGAGGCCGAGCAGGTCACGAAGCTGCCCCTGGACGTGGACGCGCTCGAGGTGGCCCCGGACGGGAAGTCGCTGCTGCTGGGCATGGCCGTCTTCCCGGGGAAGACCCCCGCGGAGACGAAGAAGCTGATGGAGGCCAAGGAGGCCGGCAAGGCCTCCGGCATGGTCTTCGACGGCCTCATGGCGCGCCACTGGGACACCTGGACCGACGGCACCCGCAACCACGTGTTCACCTTCGACCTCGCCACCGGCAAGGCCCGGGACCTGATGCCCGCCCTGGACGCCGACTGCCCCACCAAGCCCTTCGGCGGCAGCGAGGACTTCGCCGTCAGCCCCGACGGCAAGGCCCTGGTGTTCTCCGCCAAGGACATGGGCAGGGCGGAAGCCTGGTCCACCAACTTCGACCTCTTCGTGGTGCCCATGGACGGCTCCGCCGCCCCGAAGCGCATCACCACCAACCCCGCCTGGGACGCCCAGCCCCGGTTCTCCCCCGACGGCAGGACCCTGGCCTACCTGGCCATGAGCCGCCCCGGCTTCGAGGCGGACCGCTTCGACATCGTGCTGCGCGACTGGGCCACGTCCAGGGAGCGCAAATTCACCCTGCGCGTGGACGCCACGGCCCAGGGCGACCGTTCCGCGGGCACCATCGCCTGGTCCCCGGACGGCAGGACCCTCTACTGCCTGTCGGAGAACCTGGGCCAGCGCGCCCTGTTCGCGCTCGACCCCGCAACGGGCAAGGCCACGATGATCGTGGGCCAGGGCACCCTGGACGCCATCGAGTTCGCCAAGGGCGGACGCATCCTCTACGGCATGAATTCCCTCAAGGGCCCCACGGAGTTCTACACCGTGGACCCCGCGGGCAGGGACATCCGCCAGGTCACCCACTTCAACGACGCGCGCATGGCCGCGGCGAAGACCGGCAGGGCCGAGCAGTTCACCTTCAAGGGCGCCAAGGGCGACACGGTCTACGGCTACCTGGTCTACCCCGTCGACTTCGACCCCGCGAAGAAGTACCCCGTGGCCTACCTGGTGCACGGCGGCCCCCAGGGCACCTTCGGCAACGACTTCCACTACCGCTGGAACCCTCAGGTGTACGCGGGCGCCGGCTACGCCGCGGTCTGCGTGGACTTCCACGGCTCCACCAGCTACGGCCAGGCCTTCACCGACGCCATCCGAAACGACTGGGGCGGCGCGCCCTTCGAGGACCTCATGAAGGGCTTGGACCACGTCCTGGCCAAGCACCCCTTCCTGGACAAGGACCGCGTCGGCGCCCTGGGCGCGTCCTACGGCGGCTACATGATCAACTGGATGGCCGGCCACACCGACCGCTTCAAGACCCTGGTGTGCCACGACGGCAACCTGGACGAGCGCATGGCCTACTACGACACCGAGGAGCTGTGGTTCCCCGAGTGGGAGCACGACGGCCTGCCCTGGGAGAACCCCGGGGGCTACGCCAAGGTCAATCCCATCGAGTTCGTGAAGAACTGGAAGACTCCCATGTTCGTCATCCACGGCATGAAGGACTACCGGATCCCCTACTCCCAGGGGCTGGCCACCTTCACCGCCCTGCAGCGCAAGGGGATTCCCTCCAAGCTGCTCGTCTTCCCCGACGAGAACCACTGGGTGCTCAAGCCGGCCAACTCCCTGCAGTGGCATGAGAACGTGCTGGGATGGCTGGACCGCTGGCTCAAGTAGCTGGACGGGGGCGGAACGGGAAGGAGGGGGCGGCCGCCCCCTCTTTTCCGTTGTGGCCATTTGCCATTGATGGCCGATTTCTTCCCATTGCCTATATTGGTAACGCGAGGTTCCACCCCCGGCGCGCACGGAAAACCGGCGGGGGCCAGGGAGCCTTGCGGGACACGGAGGCCACCATGGAGAAGAGGCTGCATCCCCGCATATCGACGGAAAACATCTGCACGGCGCAGTTCAGCCTGGGCGACCGGGGCTGGGCGGACGAGGACGTTCCCGATCTGGGGTCCCGCGGCTGCGGCGTCCGGATCCCCCTGGCCGAACTGGGGCCCCTTAAGCCGGGCACCGTGGTGGAGGCCCTGCGCCTGAGCCATCCCGGCGTGCCCCGGCAGCCCGTCAAGGGCAAGGTGGTGTGGAGCCACCGGGCCCGGCACCACGGGAAGGAGTTCATGGACGTCGGCCTGGAGTTCACGGACCTCCCGGGCACGTTTGTCGTGGAACTGGAGACATACTTGAAGTTCGCAGCGATGAACAGCACGCCGTTCATCGACATGTTCGGCATGCCCACCTGACCTGCCCTCCCTGCGGATGGACACCCGGCTCCGGAGCGGAGGGGCTTTGCCCGGACGCGCATTGATCCAACCCCTATCGAAGATTCTGCGCGATTCTGGTACAAAGAAATTTTCCCCCCGGAGCCCCCCGCATGTCCGAAAAGCACGCCTTCAAGAGCGAACTGCAGCAGATCCTCAACCTCATCACCCACAGCCTCTACTCCCACAAGGAGATCTTCCTCCGCGAGCTGATCAGCAACGCCAGCGACGCCATCGACAAGATCCGCTTCAATTCCCTGCAGAACGATCCCCTCCTGGAGGGCGACCGGGAATGGAAGATCCGCCTTTCCGTGGACAAGGAGGCCCGCACCCTCACCGTCTCGGACAACGGCATCGGCATGGACCACGACGCCCTGGTGGAGAACCTGGGCACCATCGCCAAGTCCGGCACCAAGGCCTTCCTGGACAGCCTCAAGCAGGCCGACGCCGCCGCCAAGCCCGGGCTCATCGGGCAGTTCGGCGTGGGGTTCTACTCCGCCTTCATGGTGGCCGACAAGGTGACCGTCGTCTCCCGCGCCGCCGGCGCGGCGGGGGCGATGCGGTGGGAATCCGACGGGCTGGGCGAATTCACGGTGGACCCCGCGGAGCGCGCGGGGCGCGGCACCGACGTCGTGCTCCACCTCAAGGAGGACGAGGGGGAGTTCCTGACCGAGTACCGCCTCCGCGCCATCGTCAAGCAGTTCTCCGACTTCATCGAGCACCCGGTGGTCATGGACGTGGAGAAGGGCGAAGGGAAGACGGAGGAGGAGACCCTCAACTCCCGCAAGGCGCTCTGGCTGCGCAGCAAGGTGGACGTGACCCCCGAGGAGCACGAGGCCTTCTACAAGCAGATCTCCGGCGACTTCGACGCCCCGGCGAAGGTGATCCACTACGCCGCGGAAGGCACGCTGGAATTCAAGGCCCTGCTCTACATCCCCAAGCGCAAGTCCTGGGACCTCCAGTTCGCCGAGCCCAAGGTGGGGCCCCGGCTCTACATCAACCGCGTGCAGATCATGGACCACTGCGAGGCCCTGCTGCCGCCCTACCTGCGGTTCGTGAAGGGCGTGGTGGACTGCTCCGACCTGCCCCTGAACGTGAGCCGCGAGCTCCTCCAGCACAACCCCCTGCTTGAGAAGATCCAGAAGAGCCTGGTGAAGAACGTCTTCCAGGCCCTCAACGACCTCAAGGCAAACGACCCCGAGGCCTACGAGGGCGTCTTCAAGGAGCTGGGCCCCTTCCTCAAGGAGGGCCTGGCCCGGGACTTCGCCAACCGCGAGCAGCTCTGCGACCTGCTCCTGGTGGGCACCCTGAAGACCCCGGCCGGCAAGACCACCACCCTGGCCCAGTACGTGGAAGCCAAGCCCGAGGACCAGAAGGACATCTTCTTCCTCGCCGGCGAGGACCGCGCGGTGCTCGAGCACGCGCCGGCCCTGGAGGCCTACCGCCACCGCGGCTGGGACGTGCTGCTGCTCACCGATCCCATCGACGCCTTCGTGTTCCCCACGCTTCCCGACTACAAGGGCCTGGCCTTCAAGGCCGCGGACCGCCACCAGCCGGAGCTGGAGCCCGAGGAGAAGAAGAAGGAGGAGGCTGCCACGGAGGCCTTCAAGCCCCTCCTGGGCCTGCTCAAGGGCCTCATCGGGGGCCTGCGCGACGTGCGCCTCACCCGCCGGCTCAAGGAGAGCGCCTCCTGCCTCACCGCGGACGAGGACGCTATGGACCCCCACATGGAGCGCCTGCTCCAGAAGCTGGGCCAGGGCGCCGCGCCCCAGGAGCGGGTCCTGGAGCTGAACCCGGAGCACCCCGTGGTCAAGGGCCTCCTGGAGATCTACACGAAGGACATGACCGATCCCCGCATCGAGGCCTACGGCCGCCTCCTGCACGACCAGGCCCTCCTGGCCGAGGGCTCCCGCCTGGCGGACCCCACCGCCTTCGTGAAGCGCCTCAACGACCTGATGATGAAGGACGCCCTCAGGGCCTAGCATGGACGCTCTGGCACGCCAGGTGGTCTACCAGGTCTTCCCCGAAGCCTTCGGGGGCCTGGAGGGTGTCACGGAACACCTGGACCACCTGGCCGGCCTGGGCGTGACCACGGTCTACCTGACGCCCATCGTCCCGGCACCGACCGACCACCGGTACGACGCCACGGACCTTTCCGCCGTGGACCCCGCCTTGGGCGGCGAGCCCGCCCTGGAGCGCCTCCTGGCCGGGCTGCACGGGCGGGGCATGCACCTGGTGCTGGACCTGGTGCTCAACCACGTCTCGGACCGGCACCCCTGGTTCCGTGCGGCCCTCGCCGGGGACCCGGCGTACCGGGGCTTCTTCACGTTCCTTCCGGACGGGCGGTACCAGTGCTGGAAGGGGTTCCGGGGAATGCCCGAACTGGACCTCGCCGAAGGCGCCGTGCTGGACCGCCTGTACCGGGGACCCGGCAGCGTCGTCGAGCGCTGGCTGGACCTGGGCGTGGACGGCCTGCGCTTCGACGTGGCCCAGGACGTGGGCCTGGCGGTGGCGGAGGACCTGGCCGCGCGGGTGCGGGAGCGGTGGCCCCGGTGCCTGCTGATCGGGGAGGTGTTCGGCTACGGCGGCGGCTGGTGCCGGGGTTTCCACGGCACGATGAACTACTACCACCAGAACGCCCTGCTCTCCTGGCTGAACGGGGAGATCGGCGCGGTCCAGGCCAACCGGGCGGTTGCGGACGTGCGGGAAGGGTGGGGCCTGGACGGTGCGCTCCGCTCCTGGAACATGCTCTCCAGCCACGACACGCCCCGCCTTCGCAGCGCCCTGGCCGACGCCGGCGGCATCGACCTCGCCCAGCTGGCCCAGATGACCCTCCCGGGCGTGCCCCTGGTCTACTACGGCGAGGAGGTCGGCATGGAGGGGGGCGCCGACCCCGACAACCGCCGGCCCATGGTGTGGGACCCGGCCCGCTGGGACCGCGGCAGGCTGGCCTGGACCCGGAAGCTCATCGCCCTGCGGCGGGGCAGCCCCGAGCTGATGTCCGGCGACGTGAAGGTGCTCGGCGACCGCCTGCCCGGCAACGCCCTGGTATTCCTGCGGTATACCGAACAACCGGGCGAGGCCGCCCTGGTGGTCGTCAACGCCGCCTCCGACCCCCTGCGGGCGAAACTGCTGATCCCCTATCCCCACTGGCCCGATGGGGTTCCCTTGCGGGACGCGCTGGGCCAGGCGGGCGAGGTGACCGTGCGCACGTCCAGCGTGGCCCTGGATCTCGCCCCCCGGTCAGGCGCGGTGTACCGGGCCGTCGAACCTCTGGAGACGTACCGCTATTTCAAGCCCCGCAACCGGGCCGATGCATGATGTCTAGCCCACCACCCGCGCGATGTGCTCCTGCAGCACCTGCAGCGGGAAGGGCTTCTTGAGGAACTCCAGGAACCCGTACTCCCGCGCCACCTTGGTGCCGGCCTCCTCGGAGAAGCCGCTGCACAGGATGGCCCGGGCCCCGGGGTCCTCCTCCCGGATGGCGCGGAAGGCGTCGGGGCCGCTCATGCGGGGCATGGTGGCGTCCATGAGGATGAGGCCCAGGCTGGCCCGCTCCCGGCGGTGGACCTCCACCGCCTCGAGGCCGTCGCGGGCCTGGAAGACGGTGTAGCCGAGGTTCTCCCGCAGGTATTCGGCCAGGGTCTCCTGCAGGTCCTCGTCGTCGTCCACGAGGAGGATGGCCCGCTTCCCGCTGGGGGCGGGGACGGCCGCGGCTTCCTGGGCCGGGGCGGCGGCGGGAGGGAAGAGGAGGCGGATCGTGGTGCCCCTTCCGGGGGAGGAACGCACCCAGAGGCCGGCGCCGTGGCCCTTGAGGATGCCCAGGGCGGTGGAGAGGCCCAGGCCCCGGCCGGGGCGGTAGGTGGAGAAGAAGGGGTCGAAGGCCCGGTCCAGGACCTCCCGGGTCATGCCGGAACCGGCGTCCTCGATGGCCAGGCACACCAGGGGGCCCGCGCTGGCGGGAAGGTGGATCCAGTGCCCGGAGGCGGGGTCGCCCTCCCCCATGTCCTGGAGCCGGGTGGAGATGCGGATGGTCCCCTCCGCCCCGCCCTGCGCCTCCCGCGCGTTGGCCACGAGGCCGTCGAGCACTTCGCACAGCTGCCCGGAATCCCCTTCGACCAGGGGGAGCCCGGGACCCGCCTCGAAGCGGATGCCCGCGCCGCCGCGGCCCGCGAGGCAGTCCTGGACCATGCGGTTGAGGTCCAGCGTGTCGGACCGGCGGAAGCCCTTGCCCGAGACGTCCAGCATGCGGTGGGCGAGCACCGAGGCCTTCGCCAGGACCTTGAGGGCCCGGGCCACGGCGGCGCGGGCCGCCCCGGGGGCCGTGGTCTCCATGGAGGCCACTTCCAGGTTGCCCTGGATGGCCTGGAACAGGTTGTTGAAGTCGTGGGCGATGCCCCCGGCCATTCGGCCCAGGCTCTCCATCTTCTGGGCGTTGCGCAGGACGGCGTCGGCGGCCTTGAGCTGCTCCTGCGCCTCGCGCAGCTGGCGCTCCACCTCCACCGCGTGCAGGGCCCGCTCCACGGCGCCGGGCAGGGCCCCGAGGAAATGGGCGTCCTTGACCAGGTAGTCCAGGGCGCCCTTCCTCATCATCTCCACGGCGATGCGCTCGTCGCCGCTGCCGGTGGTGACGATGAAGGGGGGCATGTCGGCCCGCTCCAGGATCTCCACGGCCGTCATGTCGGGGAGGGAGAAGTCCAGGAGCACCAGGCCGGGTCGCCGGGCGGCCAGGATCTCCAGGGCGGCCCGGCCCGTGGCGGCGTGAAGGAAGTCCCACCCGCGCTGGAGGATCTCCTCCCTCACCAGTTCGGTGAGGCCCTGGTCGTCCTCCACCAGCAGGATGAGGGTTGGCTCGGTCATGGGTCGGCCACCTGGATTACCTGAAGGAACCGTCCCAGGTTGGTGAGGGCCGCGGAGAAGTCCTCGAAATTCCTGGGCTTGGTGACGTAGAAGTTGCACCCGGCATCATAGCAGACCGCCACTTCCCGGGGATCGTCGGTGGTGGTGAGCATGATGACCGGGGTCCGGCGGGTGCCCGGATCCGCCTTGAGACGGCGCAGGACCTCCACGCCCCCCACCCGCGGCATGTTGATGTCCAGGAGCAGGAGGTTCCGGCCCCCGCGTCCGGGGCCCTGGAAGTAGTCCAGCACCTCCTGCCCGTCCCGGAAGCGCAGGATGGGGCCGGTCACCCCCGCCTCCTGGAGGTGCTCCCGGATCAGGACGGCATGGCCCTCGTCGTCCTCGGCGATGAGGATGGTCACGTTCTCGAAGGGCTGGACGGTAGGCATGGGGTCACCCGCGGGGAAGTTCGAGGAAGAACCGGGAGCCCTCGCCGGGCGTGGATTCCACCCGCACCCGGCCCCCGTTGCGCTCCGCCATCCGCCGCACCAGGGTGAGGCCCAGCCCCTCCCCCGGGACGGGACCCTGGGGGTCCAGCCGCTGGAAGATCTCCCAGATGCGCTCCTGGTGTTCGCCGGAGATGCCCACGCCGTTGTCCTCCACGCAGTACTCGCACGATTCCCCCGCCACCCGGCCGGAGACGCGCACCCGCAGCGGACGGTCGCCGTGGCGGTACTTCACGGCGTTGTCCAGGAGGTTGGAGACGATCTGGGTGGCCTGGGCCGAGTCGGCCCTGCAGGGGGGAAGGTCCTCCACCTGCAGGGCGCCCTCCGCGCTCTCGAACTGGTAGGCCAGCGTCTTCGAGCAGGAGGCCAGCACCGCGTTCATGTCCAGGGGCCCGGTGCGGAGCACCATGCGGCCCGCCCGCGAGAGGGTGAGCAGGCCGTTGATGATGGCGTCCATGCGGATGCCGGAGGCGCGGATGAACTCGAGCGAGGAGGGCATCCGCTCCTGCAGGTGGGGCCTGGCGGCCTCGGCGAAGGCCTCCAGGGACCCGGCCCCTTCCTGGGCCTTGCGCAGTTCCTCCAGGGACCGGGCCAGGCGCTGGCTGAAGCCCTGGATGTTCACCAGCGGGCTCCGCAGGTCGTGGGAAGCCACGTAGAGCAGGGTCTCCAGCTCCTTGTTCTTCTGCTCCAGCTCGGCCATGAGGCGCTCCCGCTCCCGCTCCACCCGCTTGCGGATGGAGATGTCCGTGACCAGGATGGCCAGCGCCGAGATCGCTCCCTGGGCGTCGTGCACCGAGGCCAGCGACACCCGGGCGTCCAGGTCGGATCCGTCCCGGCGCCGCAGGCCCACCTCGAAGGTCTCCGAAGCCGCCGGCTGCTGCAGGATGGCCTTCGCCGTCAGGAAGGGGAGGTGCGCCTCGGGAACGAAGGCCGAGTAGTGCCTGCCCAGCATCTCCCCGGGCGCGTAGCCCCCCATCTCCGCCAGGCGCTGGTTGCAGAAGGTGAGGGCGCCCGAGGAATCCACCAGGGCCAGGCCCTCGTTGAGGGTCTCCACCACCACCCGGTACTTCTCCTCGCTGGCGCGCAGGGCCCGGGTGGCCTCGATCTTCTCGGACACGTCGTCGCCCAGCAGCAGGAGGAGGCGCTCCCCGCGGCTCGTGAAGGGGACGAGGTGGGCGACGATCCATACCTCCTTGCCGAAGCTGGAGGTGAAATGGGCTTCCACGGTCTGGTCGGCGCCTGTGGCCAGGGCACGGTCCGCGGCCTCCCGGAGGCCGGACTCCTTCCAGGACTTCAGGCGCCTGAAGTTCTGCTTGAGGATCTCGCCGGGACTGCCGTTGAGGATCCGGGCGGCGGCCTCGTTGGTCAGCACGCAGGCCCCGTCGGCGTCCCGGTAGAGCATGATGCCCATGGGCGAGGCGGCGATGAGCTTCTGGTTCAGGGAGAGGACCTCCGAGAGGTCCATCTGGGCCTCCACCCGGTCCGACACGTCCTCCAGGAACCAGAGGACCCCCTGCTCCGGGCGCCCCGGCGCCACCGGTCCCCCCACCAGGTAGGCCCAGAAGGGGCTTCCGTCCACGCGGCGCAGGCGCACTTCGCCCCGGAAGGCCGAACCCGGCTCCGCGAAGCCCTCGATGACCCGGCCGAACTGCTCGAAGGCCGCGTCGTCCTGGTGCCAGCCCCGGGTGTCCACCCCGGCAAGGGACTCGGCGTCCGCGCCCAGGAGCCCGGCGCACCGGGCGTTGGCCCAGACCACCTTGCGGTCCCGGATGAGCACGGCGCCCATGGCGCACCTCTCCAGCACCGCCGGGATTCCCGCGGGCTCCGCCGGGGCCCTCCTGCGGGCCAGGGCCAGCCCCGCCAGGGCCGCGCCCAGCAGGAGACCGATGACGAGGGCCAGGAAGGGCATGGACGATCCGCAGAGACTTCTACCCTACCATCAGGGCTTTTGTTTGGGCGTCAAGGCGTCGGCCAGGTCCACCACCACCATGGTGCCGTAGCCCTTGTGCTCCCCGATGGCCGCCCCGGCCACCCGGAACTTCGGGTTGAAAAGGCTGCGGCGGTGGCCGCGGTCCTTCACGCCGTCGTCGATGACCAGCTGGATCACGGTCATGCGGGGCGTCTCCAGGCCGTAGTTGATCACCTCCCCGGTGAGGGACTCGGGGTCGCCGTACCGCCTCATGCGCTGGCCGGGCCGGGACCCGTCGGTGCCGGCGTGGCCGGTCTCGCCCGTGGGCCCCTGGTCGAGCACGTGGTCCCGGGCGGCCAGGTGGAGCTCCTCGCTGTAGGCGATGAGCTCCATCACCGGCTCCACCTGCTCCAGGAATTCGGCGGCCTCGATCACCGCCGCCCGTCCCTCGCTGGTGCGGATGGGCACGTGCTCCGCGAGCCGCCAGAGGGTGCCTTCGAAGCGCAGACCCAGGGCCCTCAGATACTTGGCGTACTCCCTGGGGAACCTGCGGATCTTGTTGATCTCCCGCACCACGGCGATCTCGTCGGGAGTGGAGCGCGGGACGGGCTGGCCCCAGAGGCAGAGAGACGACAGTGTCGCGGCCGCCAGGAAACGGAACATGGTCACCCCCGTGGGGGGATTCTACTCCTCTCCGCGCCTGGGCGTGCCTTCGGGGTCGAAGAGGTAGCCCACGCTGCGCACGGTGTGGACCCACCGGGGGGCGTGGGCGTCCTTCTCCATGGCGCGGCGGATGCGGACGATGAAGTTGTCCACGGTGCGCGTGGTGGGGTAGGTCTCCTCGCCCCAGACCTTGTCCAGGATGTCGGTGCGGCTCACCACCTGGCCGGACTGCTCCATGAGGAGCTTGAGGATCATGCACTCCTTGACGCCCAGCACGAAGGAGCCGTGGGGGCCCTCCCCGCAGAAGTTCTCGAAGTCCACCCAGTACTCCCCGAACCGCTGGCGGCCGCTGAGGCTCCGGTTCCGGTACCAGTCCTCCCGGCGCAGGATCGCCCGGATCCTCAGGAGCAGCTCGGTCACCTGGAAGGGCTTGCCCAGGTAGTCGTCGCCCCCGGTCTCGAAGCCCCGGACCCGGTCGTCCTCGGTGTTCTTGGCGGTGAGGAAGAGGATGGGCGTGTAGTTCTTGGCCTCGCGGACCTTCTGGCAGACGGTGAAGCCGTCCATGCCCGGCAGCATCACGTCCAGGATCACCAGCTCGTACTGCCCGGCCAGGATGCGCTTGAGGGCGTCGTCGCCGCGGGTGACCCAGGTGCACGGAAGGCCTTCGAGCTCGAGGTTGAGCTTGATCCCTTCGGCGAGACTGAGCTCGTCTTCTACCAGGAGGATCTTGGGTTCATTCATTTCGGGCTCCTGCAGGTCCCCGGGTGTTGAGGTTAGAATGGTGCCAATCGGAGTCCCGGATGGTTTCCTATCTCAGTATCGTAATTCCCATCTATAACGAAGAAGCAAATATTACCAACCTTTGGGCGAGACTGTCCAAGGTGCTGAACGAGAACTGGCCCGGCCCCGGGAAAACCTGGGAGGTCGTGTTCACCGACGACGGGAGCCGGGACCGGTCCCTGGACATGCTCCTGGACATCGCCGCCGGGGAGCCCCGGGTGACGGTGGTGGAGTTCAACCGGAATTACGGCCAGCATTCGGCCATCTTCGGGGCCTTCGCCGTGGCCTCCGGGGAGGTGGTGGTGACCATGGACGCCGACCTCCAGAACCCGCCCGAGGAGATCCCCAAGCTGGTGGCCAAGATCGAGGAGGGCTTCGACGTGGTGGGCGGCTGGCGCCAGGGCCGCACCGACAACGACAGCTTCTTCCGCACCATGCCCAGCAAGATCGTCAACGCCGTCACCCGCAGGACCACCGGCGTGCGGCTCCACGACTACGGCTGCATGCTCCGGGCCTACCGGCGCGAGATCGTGGACGCCATGCTCCTGTGCAAGGAGCGCTCCAGCTTCATCCCGGCCCTGGCCAACAGCTTCGCCAAGCGCATCGCCGAGGTGCCCGTGGGGCATGCCGAAAGGGCCGCCGGGGACTCCAAGTACGGCTTCTGGAAGCTCATCAACCTCCAGTTCGACCTGCTCACCAGCTTCTCCCTGCTGCCCCTCCAGATGCTCAGCGTCCTGGGGGTGGCCATCTCCCTCCTGGGCATCGGCTTCGGCATCGCGCTCATGGTCTACCGGATCCTGCACCCGGAGGGGTCCGTGGGCGGGGTCTTCACCCTGTTCGCGGTGCTTTTCTTCTTCGTGGGCGCCCAGTTCCTGGCCTTCGGGCTCCTGGGCGAGTACATTGGGCGGATCTACCAGGAAGTGCGGGACCGTCCCCGCTACGTCGTAAAGAAGCAGCACCACAGGGAACCCGGCCAGGATTGACCCGCCGGGACGTCCATCAGGCTTCACCGGGAGAGGAGGGCATGGGCGAACGCAAGCGGATCCTCTTCGTCGAGGACGACCCCGTCCTCCGGGACCTCCTTCGGGAGTCCCTGAAGGACATGGCGCCCGTGTGGGCCATGTCCTTCGTGGGCAGCGGCGAGGCCGCCCTGGAGGCCTTCGAGCAGTCCCCGTTCCACGTCGTGGTCTCCGATCTCTGGATGCCGGGCATGAACGGCGCCCAGCTCCTGCAGAAGGTCATGGTGCGCTACCCCGCCACCCTGCGCTTCGTCCTTTCCTCCTGCGAGGACCGCAAGCTGACCACGGACGTCGTGGACCGGGCCCACCAGTTCCTGGGCAAGCCCTGCGACCCGGCCTTCCTGAAGTCCGTCCTGCGCCGCACCTTCCACCTGGGCTCCCAGGTGCACAACGACCACGCCAAGGAGCTGGTGGCGCGCATCGGGCGGCTGCCCAGCGTGCCCGCGCTGTACCAGGAGATCACCCGCCTCATGGGCTCGGAGCGGGCCACCCTGGAGGACCTGGGCGCGGCCATCGGCAGGGACATGGCCATGACCGCCATGATCCTCAAGCTGTCGAATTCCGCCTTCTTCAGCCTCCGCCAGACGGTGTCCACCCCCGCCGAGGCCGTCTCCATCCTGGGCATCGACCTCCTGCGCTCCCTGGTGCTGGCCCACGGGCTCTTCAGCCAGGCCGGGGCCTTCCGCTTCCCCAGCTTCGGGCTGGCCCACCTCTGGCGCCACAGCGTCGCCGTCGCCTCGGCCACCAAGCAGATCGCGGAGGCGCAGGGGCTGGGGCGGTCCGCCTCCGCCGAGTACTTCACCGCCGGGCTCCTCCACGACGTGGGGATCCTGGTGCTGGCCTCCCGGTTCCCGGACGAGTATGCCCGGGTCCTGGATCTCGGCCGCAGCGGCGGCTCGGACCTGGAGACCGCCGAGTACCACGTGCTGGGCGCCACCCACGGCGAGGTGGGCGGCTACCTGCTGGGCCTCTGGGGGCTCCCCCACGCCGTGGTCCAGGCCGCGGCCTGGCACCACCAGCCCACCCTCCAGGACACCGCCGCCTTCACGCCCGCCCTGGGCGTCCACATCGCCGACAGCCTCCTGAGCTCCGACCCCGAGCACGAGATCTTCTCCACCGCCAAGCTGGACGAGGCCTACCTGACCAGCCTGGGGCTCCGGGAGCGCGTGCCCGATTGGACGGCCGCGATCGAGCCGGACCCGGCCGGGTTGAGCGACCTCATCACCTGATCGAATTGAGAGGCGGGATCCTTCATTTCGATTGACCAGATGCGGACCAGGGCGCGCCGCCTAAACATATCAGTTGATATGGTGGGGGATCGAATCCTGGAACGGATGATGCAGCCTGGGAGGACCAAGGAGTTCTCCCGTGAGAATGCTCATCCCCGCTTCGCTCGCCTTCGCCCTCACAGCCCCCTTTGTCCTTTCGGCCCAGATCACCCTCCGGGTCCAGGTCAGCCCCCCGCCCCTTCCCTACTATGATCAGCCCTCCGTCCCCCTGGACGATTCCGTATGGACGCCCGGCTACTGGGCCTATGAGGGTGACGACTACTACTGGGTTCCCGGCACCTGGGTCATGGCGCCCGCCCCGGGCCTCCTCTGGACCCCCGGCTATTGGGGTTGGGAGGGCGGCTGGTTCCTGTTCCATTCCGGCTACTGGGCCACCCACGTGGGCTTCTACGGCGGCATCAACTACGGCCATGGCTACAGTGGATCCGGCTACCAGGGCGGTCGCTGGGAGGGCGGGCACGTCCGGTACAACCGGTCCGTGACCACCGTGGACGCCCGGCGGACCTCCCGTGTGTACAGCCAGCCGGTGCGGACGCGTACCGTGAAGACCGCCTTCAATGGCGGTCCCGGCGGCCTCCGGGCCGCACCCACCCGCCAGGAGCGCGCCGCCGGCGCCGAGCGCCACGAACCCCCCACGCCCGACCAGGACCGCCATGACAGGGGCGCCAGCCAGAACAGGGACCTCCGCAATTCCGCCAACCATGGCAGGCCCCCCGTGGCCGCCACCGGCAGACCGGCCGATTTCACGCCCGGGTCCTCCGTTCCCGCCAAGGCGCCCCCCGAAAGGCGGCCTGAGCCCAAGCGGCCCAACGCAGAACCGGCCCACGGCCCATCCCATGCCCAACGTCCCGCCCAGCCCCGCCAGCCGCCTGCCGCCCAGGCTGCGCCCCGGGAGCGCCCCGCCCTGGACCCGCCCCGGCCCCGCCCCGACCCCCCCCGCCGGGAAGCGCCCGCCCCGCCCCACCCTGAGCGCCCGGTCCTCCCCCGCCCGAATGGCCAGCCTCAGCGGGATCCCGGGCCTGCCCGGGAGCGCCCCAACCTCGACCCGCCCCACCGGGAGGCGCCCCACGCCCAGCCCGCACCTCACCCGGATCCCGGCCACGGCCGGGAACGGGAAGATCATCCCAAGCCCTGACGCCCGCGTCCCGAGCTCCGAGGGAACCCCGCCACCTCCATGCAAGCCATAAGGAACCGAACCATGAGAATGTCCAGACTGAACCCCGCCGCCGCCATCATGGGCACCGCCGCCATCCTGCTCGTCACGGGAGGCGCCCCGCTCCTGGCCTCCGACATGGACAACAAGATCGAGGCCTCCGCCAAGAACAGCTACAACTTCAAGACCTACCTGAAGGCCGACACCATCAAGGTGGACAGCGACAAGGGCGTCGTCACCCTCACGGGCACCGTGACCCAGGACTTCGACAAGTCCCTGGCCGAGGAGACCGTGGCGTCCCTGCCGGGCGTCAAGAGCGTGGTCAACAAGCTCACGATCGCCGGTGAACAGCCCGCCGCCCGCTCCGACGCCTGGATCAGCATGAAGGTGATGACGGCCCTGGCCTTCCACACCCACGTGAGCGCCTCCGCGACCACCGTCAAGACCGAGAAGGGCGTCGTCACCCTGACCGGCAATGCCGACAACGAGGCCCAGAAGCGGCTCACCGGGGAATATGCCAAGGACGTGGACGGGGTCACCGAAGTGCGCAACGACCTGGTCGTCCTCAACACCCCCAAGGCCGCCAAGGCGACCGTCGGCGAGAAGATCGACGACACCTCCATCACGGCCCAGGTGAAGACCACCCTCCTCTTCCACAAGGCCACCCATGTCCTGGCCACCAAGGTCGTCACCAAGGACGGCGTGGTGACCCTCCACGGCGAGGCCGCCAACGACGCCGAGAAGGCCCTCGTGAGCAAGCTCGCCGAGGACATCAACGGCGTCAAGTCGGTGCACAACAAGATGACCGTCAAGAAATCCTAGCCTGGCGGCATGGGCCGGCCCCGGAACGGGGCCGGCCCTTTTTCATGCCTTCGCCAGGGTCCGCGCCATCGCCATGAACGCCTTGGTCTGGGGGCTGTCCGGATGCGCCGCCACCAGCGGCACCCCGGAGTCCCCGCCGATGCGGATCTCCAGGTCGATGGGGACCTCGCCCAGGAAGGGCAGGCCCAGGCGCTGGGCGGCGGACTTCACGCCACCGTGGCCGAAGATCTGGGTCTCCACGTGGCAGCTGGGACAGTGGAAGCTGGACATGTTCTCGACGATGCCGGTGATGGGCACCTTGACGGTCTGGAAGAGGCCGATGGCCTTGCGCGCGTCCAGGAAGGCCACGTCCTGCGGGGTGCTCACGATGACCGCGCCGTCCACCTTGGCGTTCTGGATCAGCGATATCTGGGTGTCGCCGGTGCCGGGGGGCAGGTCGATGAAGAGGAAGTCCAGGTCGCCCCACAGCACGTCGCCCAGGAACTGGGTGAGGGCCTTGTTGAGCATGGGCCCGCGCCAGATGACCGGGCGGTCCTCGTCGATGAGGAAGGCGATGGACATGAGCTTGAGGCCGAACTTCTCCACGGGGATGATCTTGCCCTCGGGGGTGGCCTCGGGTCCCTCCTTGATGCCGAACATCATGCCCATGCTGGGGCCGTGGATGTCGGCGTCCAGGAGCCCCACCTTGTGGCCGAGCGCGGCCATGGCCACGGCCAGGTTGGAGGCGACGGTGCTCTTGCCCACGCCGCCCTTGCCCGAGGCGATCACGTAGCACTTCTTGACGGTGGGCAGCAGGTTCTTGAATTCGGCCTGGGGGGTGCGCTCCCACTCGATGGAGATGGTCACCTTCTCCACCCCCTCGATGGCGCCCACGGCGCCGCCCAGCGCCTGGCGCACCACCTGCTCCCGGTCCTGGTAGGCGTCCAGGAGCTGCAGGCGCAGGATGACCTCCGCTTCCTCCACGTCGATGGCCTTGACCGCCTTCAGGGCCACCAGGTTGGCGTTGGCCCCGGGGATCTGGTAGGCGTTCAGGACATCATAGATGGCGGCGCGACTGATTCTCGTTCCCATGGCGGTCTCCAGCCTATTAGACTGCCATGAAGGCCGCCCCGCGCCCAGCATTCAGATGTCGGTGTCCCTCAGGTCCGGCAGCTTCTGGGTGAGCGCCTTGATGCCGCTGGACAGCAGGCCGTGCTCGTAGCTGCGGTACTGGCTCCGGAGCGGCGGCCAGGAGGGGTCCAGCCCCCGGCGGGCCACGCTGCCGTCCTGGGCCAGCACCCGGCCCTTGATGGTGTCGTGGATCTGGAGCTCGAGCATCTCGACCACCTGGGCGGCCACCAGGGGGTCGACCAGGGGGAACGCCACCTCCACCCGGTTGTCCAGGTTGCGCTGCATCAGGTCGCCCGAGGCCAGGAGGGTCTCGGAGTCCCCGTTGTTGTGGAAGTGGTAGACCCGGGCGTGCTCCAGGAACCGGTCGATGATGGAGACCGCCCGGATGTTGTCGGAGAGCCCGGGCACCCCGGGCCGCAGGCAGCAGGTGCCCCGCACCAGGAGGTCGATCTGCACGCCGTCCTGGCTGGCCTCGTAGAGCCGCTGGATCATGGGGGGGTCCACCAGGGCGTTCATCTTGAGGACCATCCGCGCGGGGCGTCCGGCGCGGGAATGGTCCCGCTCCCGGTCGATGCGGGCGTAGAGCGCGTTGCGGAAGTACTGGGGGGCCATGATGAGCTTGTGCAGCGCGGGCGGGCGCGTGTAGCCCGTGAGCACGTTGAAGAGGTTGGAGAGGTCCTCGCCGAACTCCTTGCGCGCGGTGAAGATCCCGATGTCGCTGTAGAGGCGCGAGGTGCGCTCGTTGTAGTTCCCGGTGGACAGGTGGCAGTAGCGGCGGATGCCGTCGGGCTCCTGCCGGATGACGAGGCAGGCCTTGCCGTGGGTCTTGTAGGCGATCATCCCGTAGACCACGTGGACGCCGGCCTTCTCCAGGCGCCTCGCCCAGGCGATGTTGCCCTCCTCGTCGAAGCGGGCCCGCAGCTCCACGATGGCCGCCACCTGCTTGCCCCGCTCCGCGGCGCGCTCCAGGGCCGCGGCGATGGGACTGGTGGTGCTGATGCGGTAGAGGGTCATCTTGATGGCCAGCACCTTGGGGTCGTCCGCGGCCTCCCGCACGAAGCGCACCACGCTGTCGTCGAAGCTCTGGTAGGGGTGCATGAGGAGGATGTCGTGCCGGCCGATGGCCTCGAATACGTTGGGCGCCGTCTCCAGCTGCGGCACCGGCAGGGGCGGCATGGGCGCGTCCTTGAGGTGGGGCAGGTCCAGCTGCGCGTAGAGCTGCAGCAGGTCGGAGAAGGCCGCGAAGCCCTCGCTCGGGTAGAGGTCCTCGGGGCTGAGCTCCAGCTCCTCGATGAGCATGTCCAGCAGGGTGGAGCTCAGGGCCTCCTCGTACTGGAGGCGGACCACGGCCCCGCGCCGGCGGCTGCGCAGGTGCTCCTCCACAGTCTTCATCAGGTCCTCGTTGGGGTCCTCCTCCACCGGCAGGTCCGAGTCCCGGGTCACCCGCAGGGCGTGGCAGTTGCGGATGGCGTAGCCGTGGAAGATCTGCGCGATGTGCATGCGCACCACGTCCTCGAGCATAAGGAAGGCGTGGGTCCCCGGGGCCGAGGGCACCCGCAGGAACCGGGCCGAGACCGGGGTGGGGATGGGGATGACGGCCAGTTCGGAGACCGGGAAGGCCTCCTCCTCCAGGTATTCCTCCGCCTCCAGCTCGGCCATGAGCACCAGGGCGCGGTTGCCCAGGCGCGGGAAGGGGTGGCCCGTGTCCACGGCCAGGGGCGTGATGAGGGGCAGGAGGTTGTTCTCGAAGTAGTCCTGCACGAAGCGGAGCTGCTCCGGATCCAGCTCGTCGGCCTGGAGGATGAAGATGCCCTCCCGGACCATCTGGGGCTTGATGACGTACTGGAAGAGCTCGTGCTGGCGGTGGGCCAGGTCGTGGATGCGGCGGGAGACCTCCTCCAGCATCTGCCGGGGGGTGCGCCCGTCGGCGCCGGGCTGCGTGATGCCCGCGTCGATCTGCCGCCAGATGCCCGCCACCCGCACCATGAAGAATTCGTCCCAGTTGCTGGAGGTGATGGCCAGGAATTTCACTCTTTCAAGGAGAGGAACCGTCGGGTCCTCCGCCTCTTCCAGGACTCTTTCATTGAACGCCAACCAGCTCAACTCCCGGTTGAGGATGTTTTCCGGTCGGGGCGCATGTCGGCTCATGGGTCAAATTATGCCCGGTCTCGCTCCCGGCGGCTTGTAAATTCCATGGAACGGACGGGGCCTTCCGGCACTTACCGATGGCTCCGGGAGCCGATCCAGGGTAATCTGGCCCTTCGTCCCAATCCGGGGTCCCGTCGGACCCCACCTTCCCAACGAGAGGGCCGTCGACCGGCCAGGTAGGAGGAACCATGACTCAGGAAATCATTCAAGTCGCGCTCCGCGAGAGCATCGGCAAGGCCGCCAGCAAGGGCCTGCGCAAGCAGGGCATGATCCCCGCGGTCATCTACGGCCTCAACGAGCCCCCCGTGGCCATCGCGATCAGCCCCAAGACCGTGGCCCGCATCATCGCCAGCGACACCGGCATGAACTCCCTCATCCACCTCCAGCGCGAGGGCACGGAGATCAAGCGCCACGTCATCATCAAGGACGTGCAGCGCGACCCCGTCACCCGCCGCCTGGTCCACGTGGACCTCATGCGCGTCGACCCCGACCACAAGGTCAAGGTCAAGGTCCGCATCGTCCTCAAGGGCACCCCCATCGGCGTCAAGGAAGGCGGCCTGCTGGACTTCACCCACCGCGAGATCGAGGTGGAGTGCCTGCCCAGCTTCATCCCCGCGCACATCGACGTCAACGTCGACCACCTCAAGGTGGGCGAGTCCCTGCGCCTGGACCAGCTGAACCTGGATTCCCACCTGACCGTGCATGGCGACGCGCACAACGTGATCTGCTGCGTGGTCGGCAAGAAGGCCGAGGAGGAGGTCGCCCCCGAGGCCGCCGCCGCAGCCCCCGCCGCCGCCGCGCCTGCCGCCAAGGCCAAGAAGTAGGGTGTTCGTCCTCGTCCCGCTGGGCAACCCCGGTGCGGCCTACACGGCCACCCGGCACAACCTGGGACGGCTCATGCTCCAGCGCTGGATGGAAGCGCACTGCCCGCACCCCGCGGTCGTGCACACCTTCGGCACTGGAGCATTGTATCGTCTGGGCCACCCCTTCCTGGCCCTGGTGCCCGGCACCTACATGAACCTCAGCGGCCAGGCCTGCGCCGAGGCCGTGAAGGCCGGCTTCGAGCCCGCGCGCATGGTCCTCCTGCACGACGACAAGGACCTCCCCCTGGGCGAGGGCCGGTTCCGCCTCGCCGGCAGCGACGGCGGCCACAACGGCCTGAAATCGGTGTTCAGCCACCTGGGCACCCAGGACGTCGCGCGCCTGCGCCTGGGCATCGGCCCCTTTCCCCGGCCCCTGGTGGACTTCGTCCTGGGGGAGTGGACGGACGAGGAGTGGGCGCTCATCGACCGGATGGACGAACCCTTCGCCGAATTCATGGCGATGCTGGCGGCGGCCGGGGACACCGGGGCCCTGGCCGGGCGCGCCGGCTTCAAGGTTTCAGCTTGATAAACATGCCCTTTCCTGAGATGCTGATCTTTCGCGTCCCCACCTGGGGACCTCCTTGCTCCGGTACCATGTCGGGGCTTCACATCCACGAGGAGGAATGATGCGTCGCTATGAGACCATCTTCATCGCCTCCCCTACGTTGACTGACGAACAGGCTGAAGAGCTTGTGAAGCACTTCGAGGGGATCATTGCCGAGCAGAATGGCGAGCTGCTCAAGACCGAAAAGTGGGGCCGCAAGAAGCTGGCCTACGAAGTGCAGAAGTTCAGCGAGGGCTACTACACCCTGTTCGACATGAACGCGGGTCCCACCCTGATCGCCGAACTCGAGCGGCGCTTCCGCAACCACGACTCCGTTATCAAGTACCTGTCCGTCCGCATGGACGAGCAGACCAAGGCCGCGGAGCGCCAGAAGGTGCGCTACGAGCGCGAAGGCCGCCGCAAGGCCCAGGCCGGTATCAAGGAACGTTCCCTTGAAGAGGTGATGGGATGAAGCGTCGCACGGACGGAAAAGGCAAGCCCAAGAAGAAGAAGGTATTTGGCGGTCGGCGCAGCAAGTTCTGCAAGTTCTGCGTCGAGAAGTCCACCTTCATCGACTACAAGGACGTGAAGACCCTCGGCGGCTTCACCCCCGAGCGCGGCAAGGTCCTGCCCCGCCGCACCAGCGGCGTGTGCGCCCTCCACCAGCGCATGCTGGTCGAGGCCATCAAGCGGGCCCGCAACATCGCCCTGCTGCCCTTCGCCACGGACTAGAAGATCCCAACGAAGCCTCCGGGAGCCCCCGGGCGGATCCTTCCGCCCTGGGGCTCCTGGCCGTTTTCCGCTAGAATGGCCGGATGAGCGAAGCCAAACCCCTGCCCAAGCTGCCGGCCCCCCTGCGGGGCGCCAAGGCGTTCAACGCCTGCTGGAAGCCGGTGCTCCTCAACTGGCTCGTGCCGGGCCTAGGCTACTGGCTCATCGGCGAGAAGGGGCGGGCCAAGGCGCTCTTCTCCGTCACCGTCGTCTTCCTCGTCCTGGGCTTCCTGCAGCTGCAGTACGGCGCGGTGGACGGCATCAAGGGCGGCGTCTACGTGCCCCAGCTGGTGCCCCTCCAGTGGATGCCCACCCTGGGCGCGGCGGCCACGGCCGGGGCGGGCCCGGTGTACGCCGTCTTCGGCTTCCTCTTCGGCGGCGTGGGCACGGAGCCCGTGCGCAACCTGGTGCAGGAGTACGGCGCCTCGTACGTCATGGTCACCGGCCTGCTGAACTGGCTGGCCTGCTTCGACATCTTCGACCGCACCACGGGGCGCTGGGTGTGGCGCCTCCCCCAGGACGAGCAGGACGCCCTGGCCGGGAAGGACGCGCCGGACGCCAAGTGACGTCCGGGCTCTTCACCCGCCATTTCGTCCTGGTCTTCGCGATCACGTTCATCACGTTCTTCGCCGCCTTCCAGCTCTTCCCCACCGTGCCCCTGCGGCTCCTCGAGCTGGGGGCGACCATCGCGGAGTCCGGGCGCTTCATGACGGCCTTCACGGCCGGTTCCGCCCTGGGGGCGCTGTTCACGGGACCCTTCGGGGACCGGGTGGGGCAGCGGCGCATGGTCGTGGGCTGCGCCGTGGGCTTCGGGCTGTTCCTGGGCGCCTACGGGCTGCTCCACGCGCGCTGGGCCTTCTACGCCCTGGCGTTCCCCCACGGGGTGGTGTGGTCCGGGCTGCTCACGGCCACCATGGCCACGCTGGGGCACGTGCTGCCCGCGGATCGCAGGGCGGACGGCATGTCGCTCTACGGGCTGGCCAGCCCCGGAGGCGTGATCTTCGGCCCCGTGGTGGGCCTGGCGGTCTACGGGCGGCTGGGCTTCCCCGCCATGACGGCGGTCCTTGCGGCGCTCTTCGTGGTGCTGGGCGTGCTGTCCCTCAGCCTGCCCCCGGACCAGGTGCGCCTCGAGCGCCGGCCGGCCTTCCAGTGGCCGGACCGGACCCTGCTGGCTCCCTGCATGGTGTTCTTCGCCACGGCCCTGGGCTACGGCGCCCTGGGCACCTATACGGCCCAGGAGGCCATCAAGCAGGGGTTCCCGCCCCTGTTCGGCGTGCTGCCCACGGATGCCGCCTTCCTCTCCTGCATGGCCGTTGGCATGGTGGTCATGCGCATCTTCATGACCCGCGTCGGATTCGGGAACCACCCCACGCGCCTCCTGCCCGGCATGCTCCTGGCCGCGGGGGCGGGCCTCGCCCTGCTCGCGCTGATGCCCGGAGGCGCCAGCCGGCACGCCCTGTCGGCCCTCCTCTACGGTGGCGGCTACAGCATGGTCCACACGCTCCTCAACGCGCACGTGCTGGAGATCACCCACCCCGACCGCCGGGGCGCGGCGTTCGGCACGACGCTGTTCTCCTTCGATTCGGGCATCGGCATCGGCTCCCTGCTCATCGGCGGCGTCATCGGCTGGGGCTGCCAGCACCTGGGACTCCAGGGCTACCGCCTCGGCTGGGCCGTGGCCGCCCTCTTCGCCCTGGCGGCCCTGCCTCTTTCCCGGCGCCTTTTGCGCGAATCCGCAGCCCTGGCGGGTTAGAATTTCCACAGCTCCAGAGGAAGGCCGTCCATGCCCCGAACCAAGCTCCGGCTCCTGGCCGTCCTCCTCGTGCTGCTCGCGGCCCTGTTCGGGCTCCTGCGCCTGGCCTTCCTGCTGCGCTTCGGGGGAGCGGAAGGCTTCGCCCCGCACGCCCTCTACATCGGCCTGAAGTTCGACGCGCGCCTGGCGGCGATCCTCCTGCTGCCCGCGCTGCTCCTCCTCAAGGGCGGCGACCCCGGGCGCCCGGCCCGCCCCGCCCTGGGGGCCCTGACCCTGGCCGCGGCGCTGTGCGTCTACGCCGGCCTCATCCTGGTGGCCATGGTCGACACCGTGGAGGCCCGGGCCTGGCTCTACGGGTTCCTGGTCCTGGCGGGCCTCCACCACGGCTTCTGCCGCGGCTACGGCTTCGGCATGAGGTCCGCCCGGCGCATCTGGGCCGCTTACGCCCTGGCCGCCCTGGTCGCCGTGCTCCTGGCCTACGTGGTCGATTTCGTGGCGTACGCCTACATCCACACCCGCCTCAACGGCACGCTGGTGATGTTCCTGGAGAACGCCGGCACCAGCCTGCAGATGGTCTGGCAGAGCTACCCCGTGGTCCGCATCGCCCTGGCCCTTGGCGCCTTCATGGCCCTGGCCGCCTGGGGCCTCCGGGCCGTGGCGCGCAGGCTGGAGCTGACGGCCCCCGTCCCCCGCGGACGGAAGGCTCTCCACGCCCTGGCAGCCTTGGGCCTCCTGGCGCTCATGTGGGGCCGCTGGTCGGCGTATCCGCTGCGCTGGGCGGAGGCCTTCGAGCTCCCGGGCGCCTTCCAGGCCCACCTGGCCCTCAACCCCGTGCTGTTCTTCCTGGAGACGCGGCGGGACATGGACGGGGGCTACGACCTGGCGAAGGTTCGGGAGACGGCGCCCGCGATGGCGGCCTACTTCGGCATCCCCGCGGCCGTGGACGCCGAGGGCCTGCCCACCCTGCGCCGGGAAGGCGTCCCGCGGCCCCTCATCGACCCGGCCCTCCGGCCCAACGTGGTCTTCATCCAGCTGGAGAGCTTCGCCTCCTTCAAGACCGGCATCCAGGGCAACCCCCTGGATCCCACGCCGTACTTCGACAAGCTCTGCCGCGAGGGCATCTTCTTCGACCGGTACTACGTCGCCATGGAGAACACCAGCCGCAGCATGTTCGCCACGCTCTTCGGCGTGCCCGACGTGAGCGCGGTGGAGAACGCCACCCGCAACCCGCTCCTCCTCGACCAGGGCACCGTCCTCTCCGGGCTGGACGCGTATTCCAAGACCTTCTTCCTGGGCGGCAGCGCCAACTGGGCGCAGATCCGCGGCGTGCTCAAGAAGAACTTCCCGGGGCTGAAGATCCACGAGGAAGGCTCGTTCCGGAGCCCCGTGGTGGACGTGTGGGGCATCAGCGACGCCGACCTCCTGCGGGAGGCCGGCGAGCACCTCCGGGCCCAGCCCGCGCCCTTCTGGAGCTACATCCAGACCTCGGGCAACCATCCGCCCTTCACGATACCCAAGCATCTCAAGGACTTCCGCAAGGCCGAACGGGACGCGGCGAGCCTGGCCAGGGGCGGGTTCACCGGCAACGACGAGTTCAACGCGGTCCGCCTCATGGACTACAGCCTGGAGGCGTTCTTCGAGGGGGCGCGCCGGGAGCCCTGGTTCGCCAACACCGTCTTCGTCCTGTGGGGCGACCACGGCCTGCCCCGGGGCACCGAGGACCCGCGCTTCGACGACGCCTTCCGCAACGACGTCGACAAGCGCTTCGGCGACCTCAAGCTGGCCATCCACAACGTGCCCCTCCTCATCTACGCCCCCGGCCTCCTCAAGCCGCGGCGCGTGCACGCCGTGGCCACCCAGATGGACCTCCTGCCCACCCTGTCGAGCCTGCTGGGCGTGCCGTGGCGCACCGCCACGCTGGGCAAGGACGCCCTGGACCCGGCCTTCCAGGAGCGCTCCGCCGCGTTCGCCTTCACCACGTTCCGCAGGCCCCCCCGCATCGGGCTCCTGCAGGGCGACTGGTACCTCACCGTGGATCCCGGGGGCCGCGCGCAGCTTTTCCGCACCGACCGCAGGGACCCGGAGGACCTTGCGGCCTCCGAGCCGGGGCGCGTCGCGCGCATGCGGGGGCTGGCCGAGGGGTTCCACCAGTGGTCGAAGTTCCTGCTGTCCCACAACAAGCCCCTGAAGGAGCGGCCATGAGGGCCTGGGGACTCCTGCTGGCGCTGGGCGCGACGATCATCGTCGCCACGGGGCTGCCCCTCCGGGTGCGCCTGGACCGGCCGCGCCTGGGCACCCCCCAGGTGCAGGAGCCCGGCACGAAACTGGAGGTGTACCTGCGCACGAGCCTGCCCTGGGCCGCGCCGGCCGCCCAGCTGAGCCTGGAGGACGACGCGGGCGCGGACTTCCCCCTGGCCGCGCCCACCCGGTGGTGGCGGGGCAACATCCTCTGCCTGACGACGCGGATCCCCGACCTGAAGGACGGGCGCTACGCCCTGCGCGTGCGCACCTCCAGCCAGGACCTGCGCCAGCCCGGGGCCGTGTTCGTGCGCAGGACCTGGCCGGCGTCCTTCTTCATCGTCCAGGCCGGGGACTTCCCGCCGCCGGGCAAGGAGGACCTCCTGCCCCAGTTCATCGAGGAGATGAACCTGCTGCAGCCCGCGGCGGTGCTGGGCACCGGGGACATCTCGTACGACGTGCGGGCCGAGTGGTACGCCTTCCTCCTGGAGAACCTCGGCCGCCTCGAGATGCCCTTCCTGGCGGCGCCTGGAAACCACGAGCGCAAGGGCTGGGCCGCCTATCTGAGGGCCTTCGGGCCCGGCCCGCAGCGGGCCGACCTGGGCCCCCTGCGGGTCCTGAGCCTGGATTCCGCCCACGGACGGGACCAGTTCACGCCTTCCGAATTCCACTGGATCAGGAATGAGCTGGAGCACCTCGAAGGGCGCACCCCCGTCATCCAGGTGCACCACCCGGTGATGCCCGCGGGACCCGCCATCCACGGCGAGGCCGGCGGCAGCGGCGGGTTCCTCAACGGCTACCGCCTGCCCTTCATGGAGCTCTGCCGCGTCCACCGCGTGCCCCTGGTGCTCAGCGGGCACTGGCACTCCGACGCCATCTTCGACGAGAAGGGCGCCCTGCGCGACGACCGCGCCGACTTCCCGGGCACCCACTACGCGGTGGTGACCGCCCTGGGCAACGAGCTGAGACAGGTCACCCGCTGGCCGCATCAATACCACGGCTACCGCATCATCCGCTTCACGGAGGGCCGCCTGGTGAGCGAGACCTACGACCTCGCGGGCACGGGCCGTCCCAACCCCGTCGCCAGCGTGCCCCTGGGCGGGCTCCACGCGCGCGCCCTGCCCGGCGGCGCCGTGGAGGCCCGCAACGACCTCAACGAGTCCTTCGAGAGCGTGCAGGTGACGCTCGAGGGCGCGACCCCCGGCCTGCGGCCCGACCAGGGCGTCCTGGTGGGCGTCCTCCCCGCCGGAAAGGCCTTCCGATACCGGGTCCGCCTCCCGCTTCCGGCGCACAGCGTACGGACCGTCCGCCTGGAGCGTCCATGATCGCAGCATGGCTGTTCCTCTACCTTGGCGGGCTGGTGCACGGCCTGGCCGTCTATGGCCTGGAATTCCAGGGACCGCGCTTCTGGATCCTGATGATCCCCGTGGTCCTCCTGCCGCTGCCGGTCGTGCTCAAGCGCCACCGGCCCCGCACCTTCGACGCCGTGCCCACCCGGCCCCTGGCGTCCGTTGGCCTCCTGGCAGCCCTCCTGTTCATGCGGGGCCTCAACCTGGAGCACTGGAGCACGCCCGACCTGGTGCCCAGCGGCCTGGTGGCCGTCATGGGGGTCGCCTCCCTGTGGGTGGCCCTGAAGGATCCCCTCCGCGAGGACGGGGCCCTCATCTGGCTGCGCATCGGCGCCTGGCAGCTCATGGGCTTCCTCCACCCCGTCATGCCCCTGGCCGGAGCCAGCCTCTTCGCCTTCCTGGGCGCCTTCGGCTACCTCAAGCCGGTGCCCTTCAAGACCTGCGAGGCCCCGCCCCCCCGGGCCTTCCTGGCGGCCCTGGCCCTGGGCCTGGTGCTGGCCAAGCCCTGGTGGGACTACTCGGCCAACCCCGGCTGGGCCCCGGATCTGGCCGCCTGGGGCCTGGGCGCGGCCCTCGCCTACCTCCGGCCCCTGCTGCGCCTGGGGTGCCGGATCCCCATGAAGGCCCTCTACGCGGCCCTGGCGCTGCTCTTCGTGGCCTACCAGCCCCAGTGGGGCTGGGCGTGGGGTCTCCTCCTGGGCCTGGCCTGGGGCTGGGTCTGGCAGCGCCTGGAAAGGCCCCTGCCCTTCAGGCGCCTTTCCTATGGCCTCCTGGTGGGCTTCGTGCTCTCCTTCGCCCTCCACGCCAACCTGCAGATCCCCCTTCTGCGCCATTTCATTTGGCTAGGCAATTGATTGCATTCCGAGCCATTTGGCGCGAAAATAAACAGAAAGAGGTTTGACATGGATGGAATCCGCCCTGGCGTGTGCATGATCTGGAAACCCGCGGGGGGAGGCATCTCGGCGCTGGTGACCGTCATTGGCCTCGACCTGGACCACGACAAGGCGCAGGTGCACGTGAAGAGGGCCTCCACCGGAACCTGCAAGGCGCACTGGGTGGACATGGCCGCCCTTTCGGAAGCGGCCGCGGACGCGCGTCCTTGCGGCTGCGCGGAAAAGCCCCACGAGCCCAACGAGAACCACGCGGCCTAGCTGTCCACGTGCCAGGGGCCCCCTACTTGCTCACCTGGAACGCGTCCCAGCTGGCGTAGATCCAGTCCACGATCCGAGGCATCCACGCGTCGAAGTCGTGGGTGCCCGTGGGGTCGAGGGTTACGGGAATCGCGTCGGGGAGCAGCTGCAGGTGCTGGGTGGGGGGCACCAGGGTGTCCTCCTGGCCGTGCAGCACGCGCCACTCCGGGCGGGAGGCGGCGCGCTGGATGGCGTCGGGGGTCAGCTGGGACCAGGGGCTGCAGACCGAGAGGCGCAGGGGGGACGGGGCGAAGGCCGCCAGCAGGCCTCCGAAGCTGAAGCCCACGGTCAGGTGGGGCACCCGCGTGCCCAGGAAGGCATTCATCTCATCCCAGGCCTGCACGAAGACGCGGTCCATGGGCTTGCCCTCGGGGGGCAGGTGGACGGCCTGGAGGGTGGGGCGGAGGAAGACGGCGTTCTCCCAGCCTCCGGCTTGGAGGCGTTCTTCCAGGAGTCTGACGGTTCCGAGACCGCTTCCTCCCAGGCCATGGAGAAGGAGTATGGAGGAAGGTGCCGGCATAGATCTCCATGATGGCACAAAACCGGGGCAGGTGGCCAGCTTTGCCGCGCCAGGCCTCGCCGGGCATGGCCGCGCGTTGGTTAAAAGGAGCGGAAGGGAACCCGGAGGTCCCCTTTTGCCCAGACGACCTTCCGGCGCTTATGCGCGGCGGTGGATCTTCGTGCCGTTGTGGCTGGCCTGGTCGCGGCACTTGACGATGATCTGGTCGATGTTCACGTGGTCCGGGAGCGTCAGGGACCAGCGGATGCACTCGGCCACATCGTTGGCATCCAGGGGCTCCACGCCCTTGTAGACCGAGTCGGCCTTCTCGGTGTCCCGCAGGCGCACCAGGGAGAACTCGGTCACGGCCATGCCGGGGTCCACCTCCGTGATGCGGATGGGTTCTCCGCAGAGCTCCAGGCGGAGGGTGCGGGTGAGGGCCTTGAGGGCGTGCTTGGAGGCGCAGTAGGCGCCGCCGCCTTCATAGACCCAGTGGCCGGCGGTGGACCCGACGGTGAAGTAGTGTCCCCAGCCGCTCTTGCGGACATGGGGGAGGGTCGCCTTGAGGGTGCGGATGACGCCTTCCACGTTGGTGTGGAGCATGGCCTGCCAGTCCTCCTCGAGGACGGAGTCCATGCGGTCGGTTCCCCGGGCGAGGCCGGCGTTGGCCACCACCACGTGGAGCCCGCCCAGGGCCTCGGCCGCCTCGGCCACGAAGCGGTCGACGCTGGCGGTGACCCGGGTGTCCAGGGCGCCGGCGAAGGTCCGGACCCCATGCCTGGCGGCCAGTTCCTCGGCCAGGGCGCGCACCTTCTCCACGCGCCGCGCGCCCAGCGCCAGGTGGCAGCCCTGGGCTGCGAGCAGGCGCGCAGTTGCTTCCCCGAACCCGGAGGAGGCGCCGGTGATGAGGGCGATGGGATGGTCAGGACGCATGGCGGTCTCTCCGTGTCTGCAGGGGTAGAACCTAAGGATATCCCCGGGGGCCAGATATTTGGGAACCGGAGGCGAAGGTGGCGCACGGGCCCCGAAAAAAAACTCAAAATTCCTGTGGATTCTTGGGGAACTTTTCAGATTCCTGGTTTATTCTCATGGCCTAATCTATTTCTCATCTCCCAACCCGGACCCCGCCGTTCTCGAACGGCTCTGTCCTGGTGCCACGGATCCTCACCTGGGAGGCGCCTGGCGATACCCCTACCCAGGATCATTTTTCTAGGAAGTTGCAATGGC
This sequence comes from Geothrix sp. 21YS21S-2, assembly GCF_030846775.1. Lineage (NCBI taxonomy): Bacteria > Pseudomonadati > Acidobacteriota > Holophagae > Holophagales > Holophagaceae > Geothrix > Geothrix sp. 21YS21S-2. The sequence continues at coordinate 3,842,802 of NZ_CP132910.1, read as the reverse complement.
TCAGGGCACCGTCAAGTGGTTCAACGCTGAAAAGGGCTTCGGTTTCATCACCCCCGATGAGGGTGGCGCCGATCTGTTCGTTCACCACACCGCCATCCAGGACCGGGGCTTCCGCACCCTCCAGGAGAACCAGCGTGTGAGCTTCGATGTCGCGCAGGGCCAGAAGGGGCCCCAGGCCACCAACGTCGTCAAGCTGTAGCCCGGACGGCCCCCCAGCGCGGGGGCCGTTTCATGTACGTTCCCTCCCCCGCCGCCGTTGAAAGGGAGCTCCCGCTGGGTTATGATCCCAGGGGTGATCCGCTCTCTGGGCGGGCCATGTTCATGTATCCCCGGGAGTTCCGCTCCCCCCGGCGCCTTGGCCTGGCAAGGACCCTGAATGGAAAACCCCAGGCGAAAAGGGGCAGGCCCCCGCAGGAAAGACACCATGTCCGAAGGCACCGTCAAGTGGTTCAACGCTGAAAAGGGATTCGGCTTCATCACCCCCGATGGGGGTGGCGCCGATCTGTTCGTCCATCATTCCGCGATCCAGGATCGCGGCTTCCGCACCCTCACCGAGAACCAGCGGGTGAGTTTCGAGGTCGCGCAGGGCCAGAAGGGCCCCCAGGCCACCAACGTCGTCAAGCTGTAGGACCGGCCGGAACATCGGGGGGGCGGCTGTGATGGCCGCCCTCTTTTTTTGGCATGAAAGTGACATTATTGAATCCGGCAGTTCGCGCCGATAGTCTTGCCGTGCGGTAGGCCCGCCGAGGAAGGCGATATGTCGTCTGGTTTCGTCAAGAGCTTCAGCGCCCAGAAGGGTTTCGGATTCATCACGCCCGACGAGGGGGGGCCGGACATCTTCGTCCACCACACCTCGGTGCAGGCGGGCGGCTTCAGGACCCTCGACATCAATGCGCGGGTCCAGTTCGAAATCACCCAGGGAGCCCGGGGGCCCCAGGCGATCATGGTGAGCCGGGCCTGAACATTGGACGCCGCCAGCCCCAGCGCGTAGGATACCGGATAACGCTTCCAGTGGCCTCCGGGCCCAAAACTCACGGTCCGCATCCATGCTGCCAAGCCTACGCAGTCTCAGCGATCCCCTCATCCAGCGGCTCGCCCAACTGATCTACCGTTGCCTGGAGGATCTGGGCAGCACGAAGGCCGCGCTCTACCTGAAGGACCCGGCCACCGGCTCCTTCGACCTGGTCAGCCACTACGGCTGGCCCCGCACCCTGCCGCCCCCGGATCGCATCGCGCCCCAGGACCCCATGCTGGTCCTGGTGGCCCGGGAACGCCGCAGCCTGGCGGTGAACGATCCCCGGAACTACCCGGAGCTCAAGCCCTTCGGCCACGGCGCCGCCCATGTGCCGCGGTTCTACCTTTCGCCCATCTACGACCGCGGCGAATGGAAGGCCCTGCTCCTCCAGCGGGACCCCTCCAAGGGCGGAGCCTACGACCCCGAGCGGCAGGACGCCGTGGTGCAGACCATCTGCACCGAGATCGCCCTGGCGCTCAATGCCTTTCCCGTCCCCTCCCCCCGGCCCGAACCCGCGCAGGAGGCCCCCGCGGTGGACGAGGTGCCGGCCCTTCGCGTCGCGGCGCCCCCATCCGGCGCCATGGTGCAGGTGGAGAAACCGGAGGCCTCGGCCCTTCCCCTGGAGGAGATGGAGGCCGTCATCCCGGAGCAGCAGACCTTCTTCTGGGAAGCCGCCAGCCTGCTCTGCCAGATGGTCCCCTCCGCCGCGGTGGCCCTGTGGCTCAATGACGCCCTGGACGCCCGGCCCCTGCTCATCTATAGCCGCCTGCCCCTTTCCGCGGACCTGAAGCAGCAGGTCGTTCGCCAGGTCCTGACCCAGGCGCCCCATGTGAAGGAAACGGAACTCCGGCTCCTGACCCGCTCGGAGTGGATGGAGCGGGAGCCCGTCTCCGGGCACTTCGCCACCCTCCTGCCCGTGCTGCTGGAGGAGGAGGCGGGCGGGGAAAACCTCCTCATGCTCTTCCGTCTGGAGGACCGCCCCTTCTCCATGCATGAGCAGGATCTCGTGCGCCAGGTCTCCCGGATGCTGGGCTTCTACCTCCAGGAAGCGGGCCTCCACGAGCGGTACCATCAGGCCTTCCTTTCCGTGAGCCACCGCATCCTGGCCTCCGCCGAGGGCCGGATCCCGTCGTTGAAGACCCATAGCATCAATACCGCCGAGCTCTCGCGGGACCTGGCCAGGAAGGTGGACCTGCCCACGTCCGCCGTGGAGGCCGTGAGCATCTCCGCCATCCTCCACGACGTGGGCACCCTCCTCCTGGACTACCGGGTGCTGGACAAGCCCCGGCTCACCGCCGAGGAGCTGGAGAAGGTGCGCCAGCACCCCCTCCTGGCCTCCACCTTCCTGAAGGACCTCTATTTCCCCTTTGACGTTCTACACATCATCCGCCACCACCACGAGCACTGGGACGGCGGCGGCTATCCGGACGGCCTGAAGGGCGAGGCCATCCCCATGGGCAGCCGCATCATCCATCTGGTGGAGGCCTACGAAATGATGATTTCCGAAACCCCCTACCGGCCGGCCAAGACCCCGGTCCAGGCGGAGGCGGAGCTGGAACGGCTGGCCGGCGTGCAATTCGACCCCCAGCTCGTGACCCGGCTCATCCAGATTCTCAAATCGCGGCACTAAAGATCGGCTGGCTGCATCCTGAGGTAAGCTGGGGGCCGGAGGTCCGGATGGCACGCGACACCACGAGGGAACGGGGCTTCATCCTGGCCATGCTGCTGGCGATCATCGTGGCCATGGGGATCCTCCTCACCGCCGCCCTGCCCTCCCTCAAGGCCGAGGTCCAGCGGGACCAGGAGGCCGAGCTCATCTTCCGGGGCGAGGCCATGGCCGCGGGCATCCGCGCCTACCGGGCCAAGACCGGCGGCTACCCCCTCAGCCTCGAGGACCTGGGCAAGATGCGGCCCCCGGTGGTGCGCAGGGTCTACAAGGACCCCATGAGCCGGGAAGGGGACTGGGACCTCATCACCGCCGTCCAGGCCGGGGCCTCCGGGGACACCACGGGGCTGCCCATCGTGGGGGTGAAGACGAAGGTCCAGGAGAACAGCTACCGGATCTACAACGGCAAGACCCTCACGAGCGACTGGGCCTTCTCCGCGGCCGGGAACCTGCTCGGGGTGCCGGGGGCCCCCACGGCCGCCGGCGTCCTGGGGGCCGCCAACGATGCCGCCAAGAAGCCCGACGCGCCCAAGACCGCGGGGTCGGCGAACACCGGCACCAACCCGTAACGCGCATGATCCGGCCCATCCTCGCCTGTCTCCTCCTGGCCCTGCCCGCGGCGGCCGACCTCCCGGCCTGGGGCCGCCGCATGGAGGCCCGGTCCGTGCGGGCCTCCGCCGGCCTCTGGGACCTGCAGACCGGCAAGCTCCTGGAGGGCTACGAGACGGACCGCGCCCTGGTGCCGGCCTCCACCACGAAAGTGCTCTCCACCTATGCCCTGCTCAAGACCTGGAAGCCGGACTACGAGATCGAGACGGAGGTGTGGGGGGATCTGCGGGGCTCGACGGTGGCGGGGGACCTCGTCTTCAAGGGGGGCGGGGATCCCCTCCTCACGTCCGAGCGGATCTGGCTGCTGGCCGAGGAACTGAAGGCCCGGGGGGTCACCGCCGTGAAGGGCCGGGTGCGCCTGGACCAGTCCGCCTTCGACGACCAGCACTTCGGCAACGGGTGGGAGAACACCTCGGCCAACACCACCCCGCCGGTCCTGCCCCTCTCGGTGAACTTCAACCGGGACCGGGGGCGCATGGTGTCCGAGCCGGAGCGGTACGCCGCCGACACCCTCACGCGGATCCTCAGGCAGGACGGCATCGTCATCGAGGGCGCCGCGGCGGAGGCCGGGGAACCCCGCAAGCTCCTGGGCTTCCGCTCCCCGCCCCTGCGGGACATCGTGGGCGGCATCAACAAGTTCTCCAACAACTTCATGATCGAGATGCTGGTCAAGCGCTTCGGCGGGGGCACCTGGCCCCAGGGCGTGAGGCAGATCCAGGGCTTCTATTCGACCATGCTGGGCCTGGGCCCGGACAAGGTGGCCATCACCGACGGCTCGGGCCTGAGCAAGGAGAACCGCCTTTCGGCGCGCACCCTGGCCATCGTCCTGCGGGCCGCGTGGCACGACTTCGAGGTGGGCCCCGAGATGGTCGGCTCCCTCAAGATCATCGGCGGCGAGCCCTTCCGCCTCCACATCAAGGACGCCGCGCTGGCCCGGAGGATCCGGGTCAAGACCGGGCACCTCAACGGGGTCTGGAGCGCGTGCGGCTACCTGCAGACGCGGGACGGCAAGGGGCACGTGTTCGCCATCATCCTCAACGGCGACTGCGCGGAATCCGACGTGTGGGACCAGATACGCGCGTGGGCGGACTAGGCTCCTAGCCGTTCGAGGCCTTCAGGTCCGAGATGGCCTGCCTGAGCTTCTTCAGGTCGAAGGGCTTGCCCAGGTGGGGGAGCTTGGCCTGCTCCAGGAAGCTCCGGGTCTCGGGGTCGAAGGAGTCGCCGGTGGTGAACAGGATCCGGCTGGCCATGCCGGCCTGGTGCTCCTGGATCCACTCGAAGAGCTGGATCCCGCTGAGGCCCGGCATGCGGATGTCGGAGACGATGAGGTCGTAGGTGCCGCCCTGGAGCTTCTGGATGGCTTCGGCCGCCAGGGAGCAGGGAGTGACCTGGCAGCCCCAGGACTCGATGGCGTCCACGAGGCATTCCAGGAGGAACTGCTCGTCGTCCACCACGAGGATGCGGGCACCCTCCAGGTTCGCGGGGGCTGACGGGGACGGGGCTTGGACCATGGACAACTCCACCAGATATGCGTTCCCGAGTCCTTCCTGGCTGCGGACGGTGACCTTTCCGCCGTGGGCCTTCGCCACCGAGGCGACGACGCACATGCCCAGGGAGTCCACATCGGTGGCCTGGGCCAGATCGAAGATCCTGCGCGAATCGGCTTCGGAAAGGGCCGGTCCGGTGTCCTGCGCCACCAGCTGCTGGCCCGTGGCCGTCTGCCGGGTGCCCACCCGGAGGCGCCGGGCGGCGGACCGGGCCGAGGCCCGGATCCCCGTGCGGAGAAGGCAGAGGACGGCTTCCCGCACCATCCCGGCGTCAAGCGAGGTGCGCTGGAGGGCGGGGTCGAGGGACAGCTCCATCGAGACGCCGGCCGCGGCGGCTTCTCCCTCCACGCGCCGGGCGCAGTCCTGCACCACCTCGTTGAGGCTGGCGTCGTCCATCCGGGGCGAGGAGGGGGAGAAGAGCATGAACAGCGGCTTCAGGAGCAGCTGCGCGTGGTCCACTCCGGACAGGACCTTGGACAGGCGCGGCGCCATGGCGGCATCGGACTCCTCCAGGAGCAGGTCCCGCTGGAGCACCATCGGGCTGAGCCGGTTGGCGACCTCGTTGAGCATGGGTGGCAGGATGCGGGCCAGGGCGGCCATGCCCTGCGCGTCGTTGAGCCGGGCCTCCAGGGCCTGGCGCTCCCCTTCGTCCCGGATCAGGGCGGAGTAGGCCAGCACCCGGTCGTCGCTGCCGCGGATCGGGGCATAGGTGACCCGGGCGGGGAACTCCGTGCCGTCCTTGCGCAGGCGCACCGTGGCCACGTCGCGGATGAGCTGGCCCTTCCCGACCTGGGCGATGGCCTGTTCCAGCTCGCCGGCGCGGGAGGCCGGGGCCAGCTGCTGCATGGTGCGTCCGACGATCTCCGCCCGGGCGTACCCGAAGATCTGCTCGGCGGCGGAATTCCACGTGAGGATCCTGCCGTCGGCGCTGAAGGAGACGATGGCCTCGCCCACGCTCTGGATCAGGCCCTCCAGGTAGCGGCGGGTCTTGAGGTTGTCCTGGTTGGCGCGCTCGAGCTGCCCGTAGATCTGGCGCAGCTCCTCGTTCTTCTTCTCCAGGGCGTCCTTCACGGTGCGCAATTCGGAGTAGAGCCGGGCGGTCTCCATGTTGGAGGTGAGGGCGTCCTCCAGGAGGTCCTGGGCATCGGCCACCTTGCCGGGGGCCAGGTCCGTGATGGAGACGCCGCTGTGCCGGAGCACGGTGGATTCCTGCGGGGGCGCCACCGGCTCGGAAGCCCTGGGCAGCTCGTGCATGCTGGACTTGATGTTGGAATCGATGAGATTGAGCATCTCCTCGAAGTCCTTGATCTTCTTGTCCAGGTGGTATTTCTTGAAGGTCGTGCCCACGGTCTCCCGGGCGATGGAGAGGAAGGTGTCCAGCACCCCGTCCCCGCGGTTGGCCACGGACTCGAAGTAGGGCACCGACCGGAAGTTGAGCCGGCGGTTCATGACCCCCACGGGCATGGCGTCGTCCAGGTCCCGCTTGTTGTACTGGAGGACGAAGGGGATCTGCTTGATGTTGAGCCGGTTCGCGTTGAGGTTGTGGTAGAGGTTGGAGAGCGAATCGACGTTCTCCTGCATCTTGGCTTCGCTGGAATCGGCCACGAAGACCACGCCGTCCGACCCGCCGAGCACCACCCGGCGGCTGGCGTCGTACTGCACCTGCCCCGGCACCGTGTAGATCTGGAGGTGGATGGCGTTCCCGTAGATGTAGCCCAGGTTGATGGGCAGCAGGTCGAAGAACAGCGTCCGGTCCTCCTGGGTGTTCACGGAGAACATCTCGCCCCGGTTGGATTCGGAGCACATGGCGTGGAGCGCCTGGAGGTTGGTCGTCTTGCCTGAAAGCCCCGGCCCGTAGTAGACCAGCTTCAGCAGGATCTCGTTCGCGCGCGTGTTGAATTGAACCATCAGGGGTTTCCCATTTCCAAGGAATGCTCTAGATTACCGTATCCCTGTAATTCCAACGCAACAAGCGAAGCGAATTTGTCGCCGGCTCAATCTTGGGGCGGGACGGCCCATGTTAGAATTCGCCTTACCCGTCTGCCGCGTGCCCTCCCGGGCCGCCCTTCGTGTCAATCGCCTGGAGATGCCCGGTTTGAACATCCACGTTTCCGCTCCCCGGATGACCCTGTGAGCATCCCCCGCCACGTCGCTCTAATCTTCTCGGTATCCGCTGCGCGGATACGCGAGACTTCCCACCCGGGCCCGCTCGGCCGCGGCCTTGAGGGGGAGGTCCAGTGAGCATCCCCCGCCACGTCGCTCTCATAATGGACGGCAACGGCCGCTGGGCTGCCCAGCGGGGCTGGCCCCGCATCAAGGGCCACAAGGAGGGCGTGCGCGCGGTCCAGGACATCCTGGACGCCGCCTCCGACGCCGGCATCGGGCACCTCACCCTGTACGCCTTCTCCACCGAGAACTGGAAGCGCCCCGCCCAGGAGGTGGCCGTCCTCATGGCCCTCCTGCGGATGTATCTCAGGATGTTCCTGCCCAAGTTGAAGAAGCGGGGCATCCGGTTCCACCACCTGGGGGCCCCGGAAGGGCTTCCCGAGGGGATCCTCAAGGACCTGCGCACCCTGGAGCTCCAGACCGCCGGCCACACCGGGATGGTCTTCCACCTGGCCGTGAACTACGGCTCCCGGCTGGAGCTGGCCACCGCGGCCCGGAAGTGCATCGAGGACGGGGTCCCGCCCGCGGAGATGGACGAGGCGGCCCTGGCCAGCCGCCTGTGGACCGCCGGCGCGCCGGACGTGGACCTGCTCATCCGCACCTCCGGGGAGCTGCGCATCTCCAACTTCCTGCTCTGGCAGGCCGCCTACGCCGAGTTCTACATGACCGAGTGCCTCTGGCCCGATTTCAGGGGCCCCCAGCTCCGGGAAGCCCTCGAAGCCTATTCCCAGCGCGAGCGCCGCTTCGGCGGAATCTGAGCGGAGTCCCCATGACCCCTGCCCCACCCCCCAAGCGCGCCGGCATCGACAAGGGCAACCTTGCCGTCCGGGTGGGCACCGCCCTGGTGTTCGCGATCTTCTTCTTCACCCTGCTCTACCTGGGTGCCCAGTACTGGGCCAAGGCCGTGTTCCTGGGCCTCCTGGCCGGGGCCCTGCTCATGGCCATGCACGAGTTCACCCTCATGGGCCGGAAGATGGGCTTCAACCCCTCCTTCCTCGCCGGCACCCTGGCGGGCTGGGCCTTCCTCCTGCACTTCTACCTCCTGGGCCGGGACCCCACGGACCCCCTGCCCCTGTGGCTGGTGTTGACGGGTTCCGCCCTGGTCATCCATTTCGGCGCCCTCCTTTTCGACCGGGACCTGGAAAAGGCCCTCCCCAGCCAGGCCATCACCTGGATGGGAGCCGTCTACCTGGGCCTGGGCACCGGGTTCATGATGAAGCTCTTCATGTTCAGCGAGACGACCCTGTCCAACACCGGCGGGCGCCTCGTTCTGGCCCTGTTCCTCATCACCTGGATCGGCGACACCTGCGCCTACTTCGTGGGCAGCCTCCTGGGCCGGCACAAGCTGGCGCCCCGGGTGAGCCCCAAGAAGACCTGGGAAGGGGTGGGCGGCAACCTCGCGGGCAACGTCCTGGCGGCCTTCCTCATCCGGGCCTTCGTCTACACCGAGTGGACGCCCCTGGACGCGCTGGCCATCGGCCTCCTCCTAGGCGTGGCCGGCCTCATGGGCGACCTGGTCGAGAGCATGTGGAAGCGCAGCGCGGGCGCCAAGGACTCCAACATGGGCGGGATCTCCATCCCCGGCCACGGCGGCATGCTGGACCGGCTGGACAGCCTGGCCTTCGCCGCGCCGGTGTTCTACGCCTACATCCACTTCGTCCACGGACTGAACTGACCCATGCGCAAGGTCGCCCTCCTGGGATCCACCGGCTCCATCGGAACCTCCACCCTGGACGTGGTGGCGGCCCATCCGGACCGCCTGGAGGTCGCCGCCCTGGCCGCGGGCCGCAACCGGGACCTCCTCCTGGCCCAGTGCGAGCGGTTCCGGCCCCGGCTGGTCTCCCTCTCCCGGCCTGAGGACGCCCAGTGGCTGGCCGGCCAGCTCTCCTACCGGCCCGACATCCTCCACGGCATGGACGGCCTCCAGGCCTGCGCCCTGGAATCCGGGGCCGACACCCTGCTGGCCGCCGTGGTGGGGGCCGCGGGCCTGGCCAGCGCCGAGGCCGCCCTGCGGGCCGGCCTGCGCGTGTGCGTGGCCAACAAGGAGAGCCTGGTGGTGGGCGGCGCCCTCATGCGCCAGGCGCTGGAAGCCGGCGGCGGCGAGCTGCTGCCCGTGGATTCCGAACATGCGGCCCTGCACCAGCTCCTGGCCGGCCACGCCCCCGGGGCCGTGCGGGAGGTGCGCATCACCGCCAGCGGCGGCCCCTTCCGGGACTGGGACCTGCAGCGGGTGCACGACGCCACCATCGAGCAGGCCCTCAACCATCCCACCTGGAAGATGGGGCCCAAGATCACCATCGATTCCGCCACCCTGATGAACAAGGGCCTGGAGGTGATCGAAGCCGCCTACCTCTTCGGCCTGTCTGCGGACCAGATCGCGGTGACCATCCACCCCCAGAGCCAGGTGCACGCCATGGTGGGGTTCCATGACGGCACCTACCAGCTTCAGGTGTGCGCCAACGACATGAAGCTGCCCATCCAGTACGCCCTGCTGCATCCCGATCGCCTGCCCGGTCCGGTGCCGCCCTACGACTGGGACGCCGCCCGCGCCTGGACCTTCGAGCCCCCCGACCTCACCAGATTCCCCTGCCTCGCCCTGGCCTACCAGGCCCTCGCGGCCGACGGCACCGCCCCCGCTATCCTCAATGCCGCCAATGAGGAAGCGGTGGCCGCCTTCCTGGACGGCCGGATCGGCTTCTGGCGGATCCAGGCCTGCTGCGGGGCCATCCTGGCCGCCATCCCGGCCGAACCGGCCCATACTTTGGATCAGGTGATGGATATTGACCGGCAGGCCCGGGTCCAAGCCAGAACCTGGATTTCTCACCACACCCGCCAAGGAAACCCATGAAGCGATTGCTCTATACGGCACCGGCCCTCCTCCTGGTCTCCTTCATTCCCGGCGCCGGCTTCTGGGGACCGGTGGTGCTCCTGGTGGGCCTCATCTTCTTCCACGAACTGGGCCACTTCCTGGTCGCCAAGTGGATGGGCTTGCCCGTGGAGGTCTTCTCCCTGGGCTTCGGCCCCCGGGTGGCCGGGTTCGCCTGGAACGAGACGGACGTCCGTTTGTCCCTCCTTCCGCTAGGCGGCTACGTTCGCCTGGCCGGCTACAACCCCGAGGAACCCGACGCCGAGGACCCCCACGGCTTCCTGGCCCAGCCCGCCTGGAAGCGCCTGGCCTTCTACTCCGGCGGCATCCTGGCCAACATCCTCATCACGGTGGTGGTCTTCTTCTTCCTGGGCGTCAACAACGCCCGCACCACGGCCGCGCGCCCGCTTCCCTCCCCCCTCCTGGTGGTGGACGTGAGCTCGGACATGCCCGGCGCCCAGGGCGGCCTGAAGGCCGGCGACCAGATCACCCGCTTCGGGGAGCTGAAATTCCCGGGCAGCAGCAACGAGGAGGCCATCACGTACATCCGGGCCCGGGTCGGCCAGCCCATCGAGGTGGCCGTGGAGCGGGAGGGCATCAACCGCACCCTCACCGTGACCCCCAAGGACGTCGGCGGAGCCGGCAAGATCGGCGTGGCCTTCGAGCCCTCCAGCTGGGTCTATGACAAGCGCCCCCTGCAGGCCAGGGACCTGGGTTCCGGCGCCTATTTCGCGGTGGTGGGCAGCGCCCGCCTCGGCTGGGAGATCCTGGGGAACTTCGGCAAGCTCGTCACCCACAAGGTCAGCTTCAAGGAGGTGGGCGGCCCCATCACCATCGTCCGGGCCGGCAGCAGGGCGGCGAAGGCCGGCCTCATGCAGTTCATGGGCCTCATCGCCCTGATCTCCATGAACCTCGCCGTGCTCAACGCCCTGCCCATCCCCTTCCTGGACGGCGGCCACGCGGCGCTGCTGATCTTCGAGAAGATCCGCGGGAAGGACCTGTCGAACCTGGTGAAGGAACGGATCCTCACGGGCGGGTTCCTGTTCTTCGTGTGCCTGTTCGCCCTGATCATCTTCCAGGACATCTGGAAGCTCAGACACTAGACCGGCTTGGGTGCCTGGCATTTCCAGCAGGACTGGAACTGGGGTTCGAGCGTCTCCCCGCAGGCGCAGACCCACGGTTCGCCTTCGGGCGTGGCGCGCAGGGAGGCCACGAAGGTGGCCACCAGCCGGGCCGCACGTTCCGCGTCGCCGTCCTCCAGGACCCAGACCCTGGGCAGCGTGCCGCGGATGTTGCTGAGCTCGCCCACCACGGCCTGGTAGGCGCCCCCGCGCACATCGGCGAGGATGCCCTGGTCCTCCAGGTAGGTGGCCACCATGTTGGCCTCCCTGAGATTCAACGCTTCATGAACGTCCTTCATTCCCTGTCCCCTTTCCGCACCCGGTCCATTTCCCGCTTCTGCTCCCGCTCCTTCAGGGCCTCGCGCTTGTCGCCCAGGGTCTTGCCTTCGGCCAGGGCGATGCGGACCTTGATCTTGCCCCTGGGCGTGAGGTAGATGGCCAGCGGGATCACGGTGTAGCCCTTGCGGGTGGCCCTGGAGACGATCTTGTCGATCTCGGCGCGGTTCAGCAGCAGCTTGCGGGGCCGCAGGGGGTCGTGGTTGGCGTAGGTCCCGAATTCATAAGGGCTTATGTTGGCCTGCTTCAGCCAGAGCTCGCCCCCGGTGATGTCCACGAAGGCGTCCTGCAGCTGGCCGTGGCCGCCGCGCAGCGATTTCACTTCCGTTCCCAGGAGGGCCACGCCGGCCTCCCAGGTGTCGACGATGTGGAAAGCGTGCAGGGCCTTCCGGTTGCGGACCAGGTCTTCAGTCATGATTCCAGTCTATCCAGGTTAGGCTAGAGGGTTCAGGAGACCCCTTTGCTTCATAAAATCCTTGCACCGATCATCGTCTGGATGACCGCCATGATGGCGGCCATGGGCCCCATGGGGGTCTCCCTGCTCATGGGCATCGAGAGCGCCTGCATCCCCCTCCCCAGTGAAGTGATCATGCCCTTCGCCGGGTTCCTGGCCTTCAAGGGGCAGATGACCTTCCTGGGCCTGGGGGCGGGCAGCCCGATGACCCAGGTCTGGATCGCGGGCGTCTTCGGCGCCCTGGGCTGCAACCTGGGCTCCATCCCCGCCTACGAACTGGGGGCCTGGGGCGGACGCAAGGCGGTGGAACGGTACGGGAAGTACATCTTCCTCAACCTCGACCACCTGGACCAGGCCCACCGGTTCTTCGAGAAGTTCGGCCGCTGGGCCATCCTCATCGGGCGCATGCTCCCGGTGATCCGCACCTTCATCGCCCTGCCCGCCGGCATCGCCAGGATGGACCGCAGGACGTTCCACCTCTACACCTTCGCCGGCAGCCTCCCCTGGTGCCTGGGCCTGGCCTGGGTGGGCTTCAAGCTGGGGGAGAAGTGGGACACCCTGGGCGTCTGGTTCCACCGGTTCGACCTGGTCATCGGGGCCGTGATCCTCGCGGGGATCGTGTGGTTCCTTTGGAGTCACCTCCGGAAGCGTTAATATCCTAGGCATGTTCCGAGACCTCCGCACGGCCGTGAGTTCCACCCGCAGGATCGCGGCCTTCGGCCTGCTGCTCCTGGCCCTGGGCCTGGGCGCCTACGTGCTGGGCACCCAGCACGCGCATCCCCGGTTCATCCAGGCGGCGGGGAGCCTCTTCTGGATCGTGGGCGCCTACCTGGGGATCCGCATCTTCACCTACATCCTGCTGGACCCCCTGCTTAGCAACCGGGAGACCGCGGTGCCCGGGTTCGCCCGGGACCTGGTGGTCTTCGCGCTGTACGTGGGGGCGGCGGTGCTCCTGCTGCACAAGGCCGGCGGCGTGAACCTGGGGGCCATCCTGGGCACCGGCGCCATCGCGGCGGCCGTCGTGGGCCTCTCGCTCCAGGAGACCCTGGGCAACCTCTTCGCGGGCATCTCCCTCCACCTGGACGAGGCCTTCCGGCCCGGGGACTGGATCGAAGTCACCGGCAACCTGCGCAACGCCTCGGGGCAGGAGACGTTCATCGGCCAGGTGGAGACCATGACCTGGCGGTCCGTGCAGATCGTCACGGAGAACGGCGACACCACCGTGTTTCCCAACCGCGTCCTGGCCCAGGCCGTGGTCACGAACCTCTACGCCCCCTCCGGTCTCCACCGCCGCACCCTGAAGGTGACCGTGGAGCCCCACGGCCCCATGGTCGACACCGTGGCCGCCCTGGAACAGGCCCTGGGCGGCATTCCCCACTACCCCCACCGCAAGCCCGAGGTGGTCACCCACAGCTTCGACATGGGCGGCGTGGTGCTGGAGCTGCGCTGGTGGGCCCTGGGCTGGCGCCACGGGCGGGCCGCCAACTTCCTGGCCGTGCGCCTGGCCCAGACCATCCTGAACCGCCGGGGCGTGCCCCTCCTCGGGCCGCACGGGGCCACCACCCCCCGCTCCGTCCCCATCGTCCTTCCGGAGGGGGCCGTCCCCGAGATCCTGGACCGGATCGGACTGCCCGGGGAATGGGCCGGCGAACTCCGGGAAAGCATGATCCTGCGCCGGGCCGCCCCCGGCGAGGGCGTCATCCGGGCAGGGGACCTGGGCGAATCGCTCTTCATGGTCATGCAGGGTTCGCTCCAGGTGGTGCGCGTGGACGAACGCACCGACCCCTACACGGGCCTCTACTGGGACGTGCTGGCCGAGCTGAGGCCCGGCGACTGGTTCGGGGAAGGCTCCCTGCTCACCGGCGCCGTGCGCAGCGCCACGGTGGTGGCCACGTCCCCCTGCGAACTGGTGGAGCTGCCCAAGGCCGCCTTCGAGAAGTGCGTCCAGCGCAATCCCCAGGTGGTGGAACGGCTGGTGGATCTCATGGAGTCCAGGTCCAGGCGCATGAACGAGGCCCCCAAGGCCGATTCCAGGCGCGAGGAGTGGCTCGCCCAGATCAAGAACTGGTTCCGTCTGTGACATTGCCCTTCCAGCAGGCATTACTATGGAAGCGGAGGCGGCCATGAAGATCCCAGAGAACCTTCGAGAGATCGTGGACCGCCTGGGCACCGCCATGGTCCAGGCCCTGGCCAAGGACGAGGAGACCCGGGCCCTGGCCCGGGCGATCCAGGACAAGGGCTTCGACATCGCCCTGGTGCTGGAGGCCACGGTGGCCCTGCACCGCCGGGAGGAGGAGGACGAGGACACCGCCCCCGGCTTCACCCTGCCCGCCCCCGAAGGCGACGAAGGCGCGTGGAGCGAAGCGGACAAGGCCTTCCTGCGCACCTTCCGGATCTCGATGTGACCTTCCACGAGCCCGCCCCCGAACTTGCCGCGGGTCCCCGCCCCAACGCCGCCGGCATGGACCTCCCGCGCCTGAAGGCCCTGGTGGCCTCCATGGGCGAGAGCTCCTTCCGGGCCGCCCAGCTGCACCACGGCCTCTACCGCATGCGGTGGACCGCCTGGGAGCAGTTCACGAACCTCTCCAAGGCCCTGCGCATCCGCCTGGAGCGCGAGGTGCTTCTCTCCTGGCCCGCCGTCAGCGAGAGCGTGCCGTCGGCGGACGGCTCCACCAAGCACGCCTTCCTGCTGGAGGACGGCGCCCAGGTGGAGGGCGTCCACATGCCCTACGGCAAGCGCACCACCCTGTGCCTCTCCAGCCAGGTGGGCTGCGCCATGGGCTGCACCTTCTGCGCCACGGGCCTCATGGGCATCAGGCGCAACCTCACCCCCGGCGAGATTGCCGGCCAGGTGGTGGCGATGCTCAACGCCCACGGCCACGGCCCGGACGAGGCGGTGAACCTGGTCTTCATGGGCATGGGCGAGCCGCTGCACAACCTGGACAACCTCATGGCGGCCTTCGCCCTCCTCACGGATCCCGCCGGCCTGGGCATCTCCCCCAAGCGCATCACCCTGTCCACCTCCGGGCTGGTCACCGGCATCCAGCGCCTGGCCGGGTTCAAGCCCAGGCCCCGCCTGGCGCTGAGCCTCAACGCCACCACCGACGCCTACCGCTCCAGCATCATGCCCGTGAACCGGGCATGGAACCTGGAGGCCCTGGCCGCCGTCCTGGGCGCCTTCCCCCTGGAGCACGGGGAGAAGATCACGCTGGAATACGTCCTGCTGAAGGGCGTCACCGACGCGCTGGAGGACGGGGCGCGGCTGGCGGCCTTCGCCGCGCGGTTCCCGTCCAAGGTGAACCTCATCCCGTTCAACCCCCACGAGGGCTCGGGCTTCGAGCCGCCCACGGAGGAACGGATCGTGGAGCTGTGCGGGATCCTGGCGGGCCGGGGCATCACGGTCAGCGTCCGGCGGAGCCGGGGCCAGGACGTGGCCGGGGCCTGCGGGCAACTGGTGAGGCAGGCGGCCAAGGATGACGAAGATATTTGATTTATTTATCTTTTTTAGTCGGGTAGGCCGGGGAGCTTGCGCCCCCGGCCCCCCTCAGATCCGGACGTGCGGGACTACCGCATCCGGCTCCTCGTCACGGTCGCTGAGGACGTAGTTTCGATGCGTAACTGATGGCTGGGGCCAGTGGGAACCGAGCCAGAAGCTTGTTCATGCGATCCCAGGTCATGCGGGCCCGCTGGGACCTCCGGTTGAGCCATCCACGCCACCTTCGCCCAACTTCATAGCGGAAGTGCGCCAGGGCCCTGGAGTTCCCCGTGATCCCGTAATACCTGAAGTGACCGACCAGTTTCTGGTTGATCGTCCGCCATTGCTCGCGCACCGGGAGGTGGCGGTGTTTGGCCATCCACTCCCCGATCTTCGTGAGCGCCCGACTCATCCGGCTCTTCGCGGTCTTCCGCTTCACCACCCACCGGCCGTTCTTGGCCGTGGCCCAGTAGTGGGTGAATCCCAGGAAGTCGAAGTGGCCTGGTCCCCCATTGGGGTCCCTGGGCTCCCTCGGCTTCCAGAACTCCACCAGCCGGGTCTTATCCGGGTGGATCGTCAGGCCATACCGCTCGAACCGCTTGGGCAGGACTTCCATAACCCGCTTGGCATCCTCCTCCTGGGCAAAGCCCATCACGAAGTCGTCCGCGTAGCGCACCAGGAAGGCCCGACCCCGGAGTCGGGGCTTGACCTCCCTTTCAAACCACACGTCCAGCACCACCTCGTGAGGTAGATGTTGGCGAGCATCGGACTGACCACCCCGCCCTGGGGCGAGCCGGTTTCCGGGTGCGTGATGCATCCTTTCTCCAGCACGCCCGCGTTGAGCCATTTGCCGATCAGGCGCCTCAGAACGCCGTCCTTCATCCGCAGGTCAAGGATTTCCCGCAGCTTCCCGTGGTCCAAAGTATCGAAATACTTACGGATATCCACGTCAAGCACCCAGCCTCCCCCCATGTCCATCAACCCCTGCCAAATCGCCTCCAGCGCCATGTGCGCGGAGCGCCCGGGCCTGAACCCGTAGGAGCAGTCCAGGAAGTCCTGCTCATAGAGCGGTTCCATCACCATCACCACGGCCCTTTGCAGGACCTTGTCTTCGAAGGCGGGAATGCCCAGGGGGCGTTGGCTGCCATCCCCTTTCGGGATGTAGGTTCTCCGGACTGGAGGGGCCTTGTAGGTGTCGCCGTTCTTAGCCCGGTTCAGGAGGCTCTGGAGGTTGGACTCCAGGTTTTCCCCGTATTCCTTGCCCGTCACGCCGTCCACCCCGGTCGCCCCATCCTTGCGGGTGCGCCCGAAGGCTTCCTTCATCCAGTCCAGGTCCATGTGGTAGGCCAAGGAGGTGAAAGCCACCTCCGGGTGGATCCTGGCCAGTTCTGCGATCCGTTGTTGTTTCGTGGAGACGCTGTTGGATGTCATTGCACCCATTATCTTTCCCTTCAACGGTTCCGTGATCCGGCAGCTCCTTGGCTCCAGCGGGTCCCGGCGGCCCGGTTCCCCGCGATCATCGCTACTATGAGCTGCTCCGACTTCCGGCCACCCCTCCCGCGCTCCTTCGTTTCCTTCAGTTTGCGGTACCGCCCTGTGCCGGCTGTTCGCTCCCGCCGGGGGCGGCACCCCCCGGCGAGCCTGGGTTCGTTTTACGTGGCTTCCCTCACCACTGGGTTGTTGGCGGAGATGGCTGGATCTCCCAGGTTCCTGGGGAACCCCTGTGCACGTGCCCTGCTCTATGACCCCGGTGGGACCCTACGGTCAGGCCCTTGCGACCTTCGGGTGCTGTCTTCCGATCGGAGAACGGCGTCGACTCCCACGGTTGGATGCTTTCGGGGCTCCATCACACGGCCCATGCACTCCCTGTCTACGCTTCACGAGGTCGGTCGCCCTTCCCCACGCAAGACTCGGTTCCGGCTGCTGGCCAGCTTTGCCGGGCGGGGCTTGCTGCCTCCCCGCTGGGCTCCATTGCGAGGTTTCAGTCTGTCTTAGGTCATCCATCCTCCTCGCCCAGGCTTGGCCTGGCGCACTCCCCGTCCATCCCCGTTCATCCCCGGCGAATTAAGCATTTAATTTCCCGGGGATGAACGGGTATGTAAAAGGATAAAAGACAGAAATTCATCCCTTTCATGAAGAGGCGGGGTTGACAAAGGGGTTGGGGAGGCCATTTTAATTCAATGATTATTTTATTGGGTCGAATTCCATGATGATCAAGCGCCCCTTCCTCCTGGCTCTGTTCCTGGTGCTTGCCGTGTCCGGCTGCAGGGCGCCCCAGGTCGCCACCCCGGCCCCCGTGATGTCATGGCGGGTGGCCACGGCCCACCTGGACGACATCTTCGAGCAGATTCCCAACAGTTCCATCGACGATTTCCGCAGGGAGACCCCGGACGAGGAACGCAAAAGGGTGAACGCCTCCCACGGAGAGGCCGGCCTCAAGGAGGACAAGGCCCACATCTACGGCGAGCCCGCGCCCGCCACCACCGACCTCATGCTCAAGCGGCTGGGAGTCGGCAAGGACGACGTGCTCTACGACCTGGGCAGCGGCAGGGGCTACTTCCTCATGCAGGCCCTCCTCACCACGCCGCTGCGCAGGGCCGTGGGCGTGGAGCTGGCGGCCTCCCGCGTCGCGGTCGGGAAGGCCGCCCGGAAGCGGATGGAGGAGCAGGGCCTCCTTCAGGGCAGGACCCTGGACCTCCGGGAGCAGGACATGGCCCAGGCCGACTATGCGGACGCCACCGTGGTCTACATGGACTCGGTGTTCTACTCGGACGAGCTCCTGAAGACCGTGGCCGAGCGCCTTTCCCGCGCGAAGAACCTGCGCGGGATCGTGATGATCATGAAGGGCCTGCCGCCAAACCCCTGGTTCGAGGTGGAAGGCCGGGAGCGCTGGAAGATGAGCTGGAGCCCGAGGTTCGGGTCTGAGGTGATCTTCTACCGGCGGACGGCGGAACCGGCGCAACCCTGAGCGGACGTTCGGGAGACGGAATGGGCAGGAAATCACCAGGCGGCACGCAACTACTGGAAAGTGTTGAAGAACCGTCGGTCCAGGGGGGGCAGCGAGGTGGTTGCAAAATGTTACCGACTGAAGCTACCGGCTTCCGATGGCAAGAATGACTTGTCGGACGTCGCGACGGCCGAGATCCTCCTCCGCCTCGTCCAGTCAGTCCCCAGCCCCAAGGCTGAGCCCTCGTTCGACGGGGTGGGCCGGCCCTTCGGTTGAATGCGCCGACCCACCACGCAATGGCAAGAACGTGTGGTCAGGCAAGAAAATGCCCATCGCCGAGGACGCCGGGGTGCCGAGGTTCGCCGAGGAAAATAGAGCTTATTCTCGGCGTTCCTCGGCTTCCCGGCGTCCTCGGCGTTGGGGTTGTTCTATGGGACTTCACACCGTCGGTTCAATGCGGAGTGGGTAGGCGCAATCATCCGAAGGGCGGGCCCACCCAGTCAAACGAGGAGTCTGCACGCCTATCGGGTGCAAGTCCCTTGAAGGGTTGAGCAAGAGCCCGTCCCTTGGCCATACCCCCCCCCTCCGGTAAACTAATCGTTTACCGCGAGGCTGCCCCATGCCGTTCGATCCCCTGCACCAGGAATCCCTGATCCAGCAGCGCTGGATGGAGGCGCAGGCCTTCCGCGCGCCCCGCGCGTCCGAGCTCAAGCCCAGTGACCGTACTTTCTACATGCTCGTCATGCTCCCCTACCCCAGCGGGCGCATCCACATGGGGCACGTGCGCAACTACACGCTGGGCGACGTGGTGGCGCGGTTCCGGCGCATGCGGGGGGACAAGGTCATGAATCCGCTGGGCTGGGACTCCTTCGGGATGCCGGCGGAGAACGCGGCCATCAAGAACGGCATCCACCCCGCCATCTGGACCCGGGCCAACATCCAGGAGATGAAGGGCCAGATCCAGAAGATGGGCATCAGCTACGACTGGGACCGGGAGATCGCCACCTTCCTGCCCGAGTACTACAAGTGGAACCAGTGGTTCTTCCTGAAGATGTGGGAACGCGGCGACGTGTTCCGGGCGCTGCGCAACGTGAACTGGTGCGAGGCCCTGGGCACGGTGCTGGCCAACGAGCAGGTGGTGGACGGCAAGGACGAGCGCACCGGGCACCCGGTGGTGCAGAAGGCGCTGGAGCAGTACTTCTTCGCCATCACCAAGTACGCCGACGAGCTCCTCAGCGGCCACGGCCAGCTGGACTGGCCCGAGAACGTCAAGGCCATGCAGCGGCACTGGATCGGCAAGTCCGAAGGGGCCCGCCTCACCTTCGACCTCGCCGACGGCAGCGAGGTGTCGGTCTTCACCACCCGCCTGGACACCCTGTGCGGCGTGACCTTCATGGCCCTGTCCACGGAGCACCCCTTCATCCTCAAGGCGGCCCAGTCCGATCCCGCCCTCAAGGCCTTCTGCGACCAGGTGGCCGCCATGAGCCGGGAGGACCGGCTCATGAGCGACATCAAGCTGGGCTGCCGCTCGAGGCTGGAGGCCATCCACCCCTTCACCGGGGAGAGGATCCCCATCTTCGCCGCCAACTACGTCCTCATGGACTACGGCACCGGGGCGGTCATGGGCGTGCCCGCCCACGACGAGCGGGACCATGAATTCGCCGAGAAGTACGGCCTGCCCATCCCCAAGGTCATCGAGAGCGCCAACCCCTGGGAGCCCGGGATCCTCGTGAACTCCGGCGAGTTCGACGGCCTGACCTCGGACGAGGCCGTGGACGCGATGGTCCGGAAGCTCGGAGGCCGCGCCGAGAAGGCCATCACCTTCAAGCTCAAGGACTGGGGCCTCTCCCGCCAGCGCTACTGGGGCACGCCCATCCCCACGGTGCACTGCCCGGACTGCGGCGTGGTGCCCGAGAAGGCGGAGAACCTGCCCATCCGCCTCCCCGAGGACGTGGCCTTCGCGGGCGCCGGGGCCTCCCCCCTGCTCACCTCCCGCACCTTCCTGGACTGCCCCTGCCCCGCGTGCGGCAAGCCCGCGCGGCGCGAGACGGACACCATGGACACCTTCGTGGACTCCAGCTGGTACTGGATGCGCTACCTGGACCCGAAGAACGAGACCCTCCCCTTCGCCAAGGCCGAGGCCGACGC
Source organism: Geothrix sp. 21YS21S-2 (assembly GCF_030846775.1). Taxonomy (NCBI): domain Bacteria; kingdom Pseudomonadati; phylum Acidobacteriota; class Holophagae; order Holophagales; family Holophagaceae; genus Geothrix; species Geothrix sp. 21YS21S-2. The sequence continues at coordinate 3,822,452 of NZ_CP132910.1, read as the reverse complement.
CTGGAGCCCGGTGGACCTCTACATCGGCGGCATCGAGCACGCCACCATGCACCTCATCTACGCCCGGTACTTCCACAAGATCATGCGCGACCTGGGCCTGGCCTCGGGCGACGAGCCCTTCAGGAAGCTCATCTGCCAGGGCATGGTGCTCAAGGACGGCTTCAAGATGTCCAAGTCCAAGGGCAACATCGTGGATCCCGACGAGGTGATCGCCAAGTACGGCACGGACGCCCTGCGTCTCTTCATGATCTTCGCGGCGCCCATCGAGAAGGAGATCGACTGGACCGGCTTCGAGGGCATCGAGGGGGCCACCCGCTTCCTGCGCCGCTCCACGCGCATGGTGGAGGAGCACGTGCCCACGAAGGAGGCCATCCCCGCCAAGGACCAGCTCACCGCCGAGGAGAAGACCCTCCTGGTCAAGCTGAACCAGACCCTCCACAAGGTCACCGACGACCTGGACCACCGCTACCAGTTCAACACCCTGGTATCCAGCCTCATGGAGACCTCCAACGCCCTGGCCGACCTGCCCGCGGACGCCCCGCACCGCGGCGCCGTCATGCAGCACGCGCTCGAGGTCTTCACCCTCATGCTGAGCCCGGCCGCGCCCCACCTGGCCGAGCAGCTGTGGGCGACCCTGGGCCACGAGGGCTTCTGCATGCACGCCGCCTGGCCCGTGGCGGACCCCGCGTGGCTGTCGGCCGACGAGGTGACGGTGGTGGTGCAGGTGAACGGCAAGGTCCGCGGCCGCATCCTGGTGCCGGCCTCGGCCACCGAGGAGGAACGCCGCGCCGCGGCCCTGGCCTGCCCCGAGGCGCTCCACCACATGGAGGGCAGGGAAATCGTCAAGGTGGTGGTGCCCCCCGGCGGCAAGCTGGTCAGCATCGTCGTCAAATAAGGAGCCCCCATGCTCGATCTCGCCGCAGGTCTCCTGGACGCGGGCGCCGTGCGCCTCTCCCCCAGGAGCCCCTTCACCTGGGCCTCGGGCCTGCGCTCCCCCATCTACTGCGACAACCGCCAGCTCCTGGGCTTCCCGGAGCTGCGCGGGCGGATCCGCCGGGCCCTGGCCGAGGCCGCGGCCCTGGCCGATCCCACGCTCATCGCCGGCACCAGCACCGCCGGCATCGCCTGGGCCGCCCTGGTGGCCGACGAGCTGGACCTGCCCATGGCCTACGTGCGCCCCGAACCCAAGAAGCACGGCATGGGCCGCCAGGTGGAGGGGCCCCACACCGACGGCCACCGGGTGGTGCTCATCGAGGACCTCATCTCCACCGGCGGTTCCAGCATCAAGTGCGTGGAGGCCCTGCGCCACGAGGACGCCCAGGTGGTGGAGGTGCTGGCGCTGTTCAGCTACGACCTGCCCCAGGCCGCGGCCGCCTTCCGGGAGGCCGGCGTGGACCTGAAGGTGCTGGCCACCTTCCCGGAGCTGGCCGCCAGGGCCCGGGAGAAGGGGATCCTGGAGGAGCGCGATATGGAGTCGCTGAAGGAGTGGCGGGCTGATACCGTGGCGTGGAGCAAACGGCACGAGTGAGGTGGGGATGAAGATCTATACGCGCACCGGCGACGAAGGGATCTCGGGGCTCTTCGGGGGGGAGCGGGTGCCCAAGGACCACCTCCGCCTGGCGGCCTACGGCACCGTGGACGAGCTGAACAGCCTCCTGGGCGTCCTGGGCCTCCACCTGCCCCCGGACCTGTCCGGGCACATCCAGGCGGTGCAGCACGACCTCTTCTCCCTGGGGGCCATGCTCGCCACCCCGCCCCAGTGCGCGGGGCTCCTGGACCAGCGCATGACCCGGCGCACCTGGTCCATCGCGGAGATGGAAGCGGACATCGACCGGCTCACCTCCCTGGCGCCGCCCATGACGGCCTTCGTGCTTCCGGGGGGCTGCCAAGGTTCCGCCTACGCCCACTGGGCCCGAACGGTCTGTCGGAGGGCCGAACGTGACGTGGTTTCCCTCAGCGCCGCGGAGACCGTTCCCGCCGACGTCCTCATCTACCTGAACCGGCTCAGCGACTGGCTCTTCTCCCTGGCCCGGGCCGCCAACGCGGTCGCGGGGGTGGAGGATGTGAAGTGGATCCCTAGGCAGCAGGGTTAAACTGGGTATTGGGATTAATTGCCAATGAAACGCGCCGCCCTCGCCATCCTCTCGCTCGCCGGTCCCGCCCTGACGGGCGCGGCCCATGCGGACGGCCCTGCCAAGCGAGGCCAGACCTACCTCTACACGTACTTCGACAAGAACGGCAACACCGTCATCAACAACCTGCCCCCCTCCTACATGAAGGGCCAGGGGCTCACCCTCAAGCACGTGGGCGTGGGCCATATCCGGCTGGCCATCAGCTCGTCCGAGATGGCCAAGGTCCTCAAGAGTCCCGAGCTGCTGGCCATGGTGGACGCCATCGCCGCCACCGAGGGCGTGGACCCCTACCTGGCCCGGGCCATCATCCAGGCCGAGAGCGCCTTCTACACCAAGGCCCGCAGCCGCGCGGGGGCCCTGGGCCTCATGCAGCTCATGCCCCAGACCGCCGAGCGCTTCGGCGTCCTGGACCCCTTCGACCCCCGGCAGAACATCACCGGTGGCGTGAAGTACCTGCGCTGGCTCATGAACGCCTTCCAGGGCGACCTGCCCCGGGTGGTGGCCGCCTACAACTCGGGCGAGAACAACGTCATCAAGTACAAGGGCATCCCCCCCTTCGCGGAGACCCGTGCCTACGTGCCCCGGGTGATGAACCTCTATGCCAAGCGCCTGGTCCAGCCGGATCCCGGCGCCGCCGGCTCCATGGCCCTTCTGAAGAAGGGCCGGGGCGGCTTCGAGGTGAGCGAGAAGGCCGTGGCCCCGGACGCCGCGCCCGAGCCCCAGCCCCGCACCAGCAAGCTCTTCCAGTGGGTGGACGCCACCGGGCGCACCCAGATCAGCGACATGCCGCCACCCAAGGGCACCGCCGGAGTGAAGGTGTTCTGACCGGTCAGATCAGGCGGGCACCCGGCACGTTCTCGTCGAGCCAGCCCTGGGCCAGCTTCCGCAGGCCGGCCTCGCTGAAGGCGTGCCACCGCTGCTCCAGGTCCGGGAAGTCCCTCAGGGTGTCCCGGAAGGCCCGGAAGGGCTTGGGCAGCCGCAGGGCCCGCCCCAGGGCCCGGGCGGCCTCGCCTTCCGGCAGGGCCTCCACGAAGTCCTCCAGGATGGCGAACCGGTCGCGGGGCGCCAGGGGCTCGACGGGGAGCAGGTCCTCGCCGTTGCGGCCCTTGCCGGCCTCCGGCAGCACCTCGCCGGTCTCGAGATCCAGGAACCAGGCCAGGTCGGACCCGTTGGCCTCCAGGGCCTCCACCAGATCCGCGGCCGCCACCTCCAGGTAGGCGTACCGGCCCGGATCCTCCTCCTCCCGGGCGAAGGTGATGAACCCCACGTCCACCGGCTCCCGACCCGACTGCCGCAGCAGCAGGGAGATCTGGCCCCGGTGGTGGACGCCGTGGGTGGCCACGTGGAGGAGGATGTCCCGCAGGGGGGTCCAGAACTCCACGCCCTTGAGGTTCTCGTAGTGCACCGGCGCGGCAAGGCCGCTGGCGGTGGAGGTTCTCAGCACCTCCCGGTAGCCCGCGGCGTTGGCCTGGGCCAGGGACCTGCACTCCGCGAGGGTCAGGCCCGGCCAGGGGGCCGCCTTGGCCTGGGTCCCGCACCGGATGCGGCCCAGCCAGGTCGCCTCGGCGCCCAGGACGTGGCAGAGGAGCCGCAACGCGTCCCCCGGCGCCTCCTCCAGGGCCTCGATCAGTCTCCCGTCCGCCCATTCCAGATGGTTGAAGAGCCGGTCCAGGTGCGCGTCCACGGTTTCCTCCCGGGTCAGCCCGCCTTGCGCCGGGCCACGAACGTCTCCAGCGCCGTCACGGAATCCGCGTAGGCCGCCTTCAGCTGCTCCAGCAGGCCGGCCGCGGGCGTGTCCCACCTGCCCATGCGCCCGCCGCTCTCCAGGAGGGCGGCCACGGCCCGCACCTTGGGGGCGCCCATGGTGCCCGCGGAGCCCTTCACCGCGTGGGCCACGTCCGCCATGTCCGCCATGTCCCCGGCGGCCAGCGCGACGCCGATGGCCTCGATGCGCCCGGGGGTGTCCTCCTTGTAGAGGCCCAGCATCTCCTCCAGGAGCCCCAGCTCGCCGTCGTCCAGGCCCAGCAGCTGGTCCATGACCTCCATGTCGAGGCTGGAAAGAACAGGATCGTCGCCGTGGAAGCCGGGATCGGTGTCGGGAACCATGGGATCCTCCTGGGGGCCATTATTACATGGTGATTTGAAACGGGGCCCCCGACCCGTCAAACTTGGGCCAGCGAAAGGAAACCCATGAAGAACCTGCTCCTCCAGCATGTGGAAGAATCCATCACCCTCAAGAAGGCCTTCTTCGCCCAGGAGGCCGACCACATCGTCGCGCAGGCCGCCGACATGGCCGAGCGCCTCAAGCGGGGCTGCCGGATCCTCGTGTGCGGCAACGGCGGCAGCGCCGCCGACGCCCAGCACTTCGCCGCGGAGCTGAGCGGGCGCTACGTGAAGGAGCGCCGGGCCCTCGCTGGCATCGCCCTCACCGTGGACACCTCCGCGCTCACGGCCATCGGCAACGACTACGGCTTCGACCAGGTCTTCAGCCGGCAGGTGGAGGCCCTGGGCCGGCCCGGGGACCTCCTGGTGGGCATCTCCACCAGCGGGAACAGCCCCAACATCATCCTGGCCGTCGAGGCCGCGAAGAAGCTGGGCATGCGCACCCTGGTCCTCACGGGCCGGGACGGCGGCAAGCTCAAGGCCCTCGCCGACGACGTCCTCGTGGTGCCCAGCCCGGTGACGGCCCGGATCCAGGAGATCCACCTCATGACCTACCACTTCTGGTGCGAGGCCCTTGATACCCATTTCGACTAGCCGCCTGAGGGAGGCCGCCGCGCGCGAGCCCCTGGGGCTCTACCTCCACGTTCCCTTCTGCCGGGACCGCTGCACCTACTGCTCCTTCGTCACCACCCGGGACGAGTCCCTGAAGGAGGCCGTGCTCGGGCGCCTCGAGCGGGACGTGCGGGACTGGGGCGGGCGCCTGGGCCGGCCCCGGGTGGACACCCTGTACCTGGGCGGCGGCACCCCTTCCCTCCTGACGGCCCCCGAGCTCGCGCGGCTCACCGGCGCGGCGCGGGAGGCCTTCGATCTGCGGCTCGCCGAAGCCACCCTGGAGGCCAACCCCGGAACCCTCGACCTGCCCTGGCTGGAAGCCGCCCGGGCCCTGGGCTGGGACCGCGTCAGCTTCGGCGTGCAGGCCCTGGACGACGTCCTCCTGGAGCGCCTGGGGCGCATCCACGATTCCGCCGCCGCCCTGGAGGCCCTGGACTGGGCGCGGCGCGCCGGGTTCTCCCGGGTGAGCGCCGATCTCATGGTGGGCATTCCCGGCCAGCGCCTGGACCGGGTGCTGCGGGACGCCCGCACCCTGGTGGAGGCCGGCGCGTCCCACCTCTCCATCTACCTCCTGGACCTGGACAAGGCCTGCCCGCTGCGGGGCCAGGTGGATTCCGGAAAGCTCGCCCTCCCCACGGAGGACGAGACGGCGGACGTGTTCGAGGCCCTGCAGGCCGAGGTGCCCCGCCTGGGCCTGGCCCCCTACGAGGTGAGCAACTACGCCCGCCCCGGCCAGGAATCCATCCACAACAGCCGCTACTGGGAGCGCCGGCCCTACCTGGGCCTGGGACCCAACGCCGCCTCCCAGCTGGGCGACTGGCGGTGGACCGAGAGCGGCGTCATCACCGCCTGGGCCGAGGACCGGGGCCGCGCCGAGGTCCAGGAGCTGGACGCCGCCGAGGCCCTGGCCGAGCTGCCCCTCCTTGGCCTGCGCATGCACCGCGGCGTGCACTGGGGCGAGCTCCGGGCCCGGGCCGCAGCCCTGAACCTGACGCCTCTGGCGGAGGCCTGGGAGGCGCAGCTGGAGCCCTTCGTGAAGGCGGGGATCCTGCTGAGGGACGGGGAGGTCCTGCGGTTCAGCGCCCGGGGGATGCTGGTTTCCAATGGGGTGTTGGAGATCTTCGTCTAGGCCTTTGGGATGAGTGCCCCGCATTCAGGGGGTCAATTGGCCGTTGACACTCCTGCCGAGGGCGAGCCGGACGATGCGCTGGAGTCGCAGGCAAGGCCGCTATTGCCCAACCCCTTCGATGGGGACGAACCTGCCTCGAAGCCAAAGAGCCCTTCGCGGCGGGAGATATAGGCTTGCTTATGTCTAGGCAGGCGGCGGGAGTTTTTGATGAAACGCTCGGGGCCGCAGGCCACGAGGGGTTCAGCAAAAACCATTTTGGATAAGGCTGCCTTATCGAAATTGCGACGACTGCCGACCCCCGCGGATGGCGAGGATGGATGCTGGACGGACGAAATGGAGGGACCCGTTGGGCTTGCAGCGTTGACGCCGTCCGAGGCCGCCGCTTACCCTCTGCACGACCGCGTGGGACGGGGGGCCTCACGGGCGCCCCGACGCAAAGGGCGTGCTGGAGTGCAGCGCAGCGGAACGGAGGCGCGGGCTTTGCACGGGGCGAGCCGGCCGGCGCCCTCGATCGGGTGGGTCGGCGCGCAAATCAGTCTCTTTGAGGCATGGCAGATATGCCCAGCCTAGAAACCGTGGCCTGAGCGCAGGTCTACCCTTGTGGGTTGATGGAGGCCAAAGGAACTTTTAAGCAGATACAGAGCCGAATGAGGTCGGAAATCGAAAGGGACTTCCAGGCAAAAGGGGACACATCGAGTTCATTTAGAAACTCGGATTTGAACCCGAGATAATCGTTCAGTTCTTCGAGGCTCCATCCAAGTTCCATACGCCTTTGATGAAACCAGTTTTCTCCAGCTTCACCCTCATACTCTGTGTCCAGTAGAAATGGAAGGAGCGGGTTGCTCTCACGAATGAGGCCTAAGACATCTAACTCAATCTTCCTGCAGAGGATTGCCGCTTCCTCGAACGACACTGAAAGGTATATTTCCTCATCGTGATTTTCTATGTCCCAGTACGAATCCAGGGAAATCCCTGCAGCCTTGGCCACCTCTGACTCTGAGAAGCCCAGTTCCAGTCTCTTATCTCTTATCGCCTGCGAGATCTTCATGCATTCCTCCAATTCCATCGCATAGATCACGCCGGGACAAATGCAGGTAAAGGCGTGAACGACGGACTCGGCGTCAACGTGGGTGCCGGCCCAAACAGCGGGAAAATGTACATGTCATGCACGCTTGGGAGTCTTCTCTGTGAGGGGGGATAGGTCTTGTTTGGATCCCAGGGCGCAGCATTGCCGCTCGGATCCTCAGAGCTTTGGCCCTTCTTTGGATCGACTTTCTTTTGATTTGGCCTCGGCTTTCTTGCATTCGGCGGTGAGGACCCTTTATCGTTTCCATCCTTATCCTGCACATCCCAATGGCGCCAATGCCCACTGTCTTCTGGATGAATCGTGTACCGGTCCCCAGTTTCGGGATCACGAGGACGGTCTTCCCGTTGTCCCAGAACCCAGTTCGCCAATTGACCGAGTCGTAACCAGGTGGCGGCGGTGGATTGTCGCCGATGGCCGCAATCATGGTAGGTGGAGAGGGTGGGATTGGGTCTCCGGGGGCTCCAGAGGCATCTGTTTGCGACAATGGTTATTGAACCGAGCGGAATACAGCCTCCTGGGCATTTGGAAATTCGGAAAGACCTCGAATTTTCTTGACCTTCAGAATCGTCTTATCTCCCTTGGTAATTTTTGATCCCCAAACAACGAGGTCATCACCCTTTAGCACATTTACAACCATATCCTTAGGGTGAAATTCAATTCGGTGCCCCGACATACTAAAGCATTTTCCGAATTCATTTTCCATGGTCGGGTCCTCTGCTATCTCCCACACATAGACATTTTGTATAACTGACGCAGGTTTTGGCTCCACCTTGAAAACCAAGTCATCCAGGGGTAGAGCATCGCCACGAAGCTCTCGCTTTTTACCATCAAACCAAATGACTACTTTTTTGGAATCAATACCGACCTTGCATTCAGCAACCTGCGCAACGCACGCCAGAGATGAAAGTATTCCCATTAACACGATTTGAACAATTCTCATTGATACCCCTCCTGGAAGAAAACATGACCACCGATCACAATCCCACCTGACTCCGATTTTCCAGCGCCATGGAATCTTGTTCGCCCTCCAAGGTCATATTTCATTGAAGTTGGACTCGACCATATTTGCCTAAAGGATTGTATGCCAGTTGTTCCAAAGCTGTTTATTTTGTTTATTGCATATGAGTATCCTGAATCTGAGTCCCCCCAAGCAATAGGTCAGAGATAAATCCACGGTTGCTCTTATTGCCTGGACCCGTTAAGGAATCAAACTGATGCTTCGCAGTAAGTGCCTGAAGAAGAGTATTACTTGAAGCGCTTAGCCCTTCTTGGGAAACAGCAGCCCTTGCTTCGCCATCGTTGAAATTTTTCCAGCCCTCCGAAATAGTTCGGTTCATCAACGCAATGATTCCAGCTTGAACACCAGATGCGTCACCGCCAGCCCGATCGGTCTCACCACGGTGCTCATGCGTTATAACTGCCGCACCTAATTGTTGAGCAGTGATATGAGCCGCCGCCAAGTCGGTGGCTTGGGAATTTGTAAATCCGATCTTAAGCAGTGTCGCCTTAGTTAGAAATTCTGATTGCGCCAACTATTTTTTAGGTTCGCCAACATCAACAACAATAACCCCACCAAACCTCCTTGTATAATACTCGCTGCTTACAACATATTTTTCATTTTCTTTAACACACTCAAATCGGGCAACCCCATCAAATTTTGGAATAAAATGAAAACTCGATGAATCATGTGGTTTTATAATTCCACCCCATAATTGCCTATCATCGCGTTCAATCGCATTAACAACCACTGGCTCAGTTGAATTATTTTGCATCACTATTCGAACCCAAACTGCTTTATAGGTGACTAAAGCTATAAACAAATATACGATAAAAAAGTTAATTTTCTTCAAGATTGATTTCATCATTGCACCTCTGGAATGCTTGTCATGAGTCTTCCTCCACTAATGGCATTCATTACAGCTACTTCAGGTTTCACGTTGATGCTCCTATCAAGAGCCATTTCGCGACCAACCTTATTGTTATATAAATCTTGCAGACGTTCTCCAGCAGGCGAGTCATCCCTTTCATGAGCGTCTGTAATTAATTTTGCACCATCTGCACCGATCATCTTAGTCAAGTGGAAACTCCACAGGGCGTGTCTAGCTGCATCTCTCTCATCCCCAAGACCTAGTTGCGAAGGAAACAGCTTCTTAGAATCTTCAAGTGCAATTCGTGCAGCTATTGCTGCTGCGGCAGCCTTCGCGGGGTTCAGCGCGGCTGTCAATCCTTCGCCCTTCCCATTAGGGTCGAACCCTAGTTTTTTGTAATTTTCAGCAACTTCCGCCTTAGTAAGTTTTTGAGGCGGACGCGATGGATCTGGTTTTGTTTGCGCCGCAACCCTATTCTCCTTATTTCTCATGGACATATCGCCGAAACCGGAATCTTCTCTCTTTGCCGGTTTCACCGGGGCTTTTTCTTCGACTTGGCTCGTATCTTTGGGGACCTCTTGAAGGCCTGTCGGATCCGTCGCCATCACAGGGTTGTTCCGAACATAGCTGTTGATGTCCCAACTCTGCGTGAACTCAAAATGCTGGTCCCTCGCCGGGTCCGGGCTGGCAAAGCGCCCGTATTGCGGCAGATAGAACCGCGCCTGCATGTAGATCAACCCCGACGCATCCGTCTGCTCGTGTCCGGTATAGCCCTTGGCCGTCTTGAAGGCCCCGGCCTGCTCGAGCAGCTCGCCGAACGGCAGGAATTTCTGCCGCGATTCGAGCGCCCCCGTCGGGCCTGTCACTACCCGTGGACTTCCCAGGTGGTCCACCTGGGTGACGTGGAGGCCCGCGGAATCCAGTTCCGCCGCACCCTGGGTGCCCACATAGAGGACATCCCGCTTCCATGTCAAAGAACCGCTGGTGCTGACCTCCCACTGGCTCACCAGCTGACGAGCATCATTGTAGATCTGGATCTGGGATTTCTGGTAGGTCCCCCAGAGGTAATCCTGGATGACGGTCCGAAGGCCGTCGGCCCGGTATTGGTAGAGCTCCTGGATCCCCTTGGAGGAGTGGGCCACGCTCATGACGCGGCCCAGCGCATCGTAGGTCAGGGTGATGACCTTGCTGGAATCGCCAGGCTTCTCGAAGACTTGGGTGAGGTTGCCCTGGGCGTCATACAGGGCCCCCGTATACGCCCCGTTGGCCATCTGGACGGGCAGCCGGTTGTGGGCCCACAACGCCGCATCGTTGGGATCGAAGTTCACATAGGCGGTGTTCGGGCAAACCGTACCCGGACTGGTGGTCGTCCCACTGATCCGGTTCCCGAAGGCATCGTAGGTGAAGAGCTGGTCCTGCTCGCCATAGGACGGACTCTGGACGGCGGCGGAGATGAGGCGGTTGAGGACGTCATAGCCGAAGAGGTCCGTGCCCAGGGTCCGGAGATCCAACACCTGGGACAGATTCCCGGCGCCGTCATAGGAATAGCCCCAGCGCTCGAGGGCCACTTTGCCCGCACCGAAATGCTCCAGGGTGCCGAGCCGCATCTGGTCCGGGCCGTAGGAGAAATTGCTGGATGCCCCGTTCCCGAAGGACACGGCCTTGGGCAGCCAACTCACGGAATCGAAGCTGGAGGACCAGTCACTGGTATCCGCAATGGTCTGTCCCCCGGCTGAAAGGAGCCGCGGATGGCCTGTGGCGTCGAAATAGCTCTGGGTCCACCCCGCGTGTCCCGTGGAACCCGATGAGCGATTGCCGTAGGCGTCATACCCGAAGCTCTGGGTGATGGTCTGCCCCGCGGCCACCGTGGTCAGCGAATTGAGCCGGCCTGTGGCACCTTCGTACCCATACGAGGTCTGGACCTGACCGTCCTGGCTCCAGGCTGGCTTGCCCAGGCCGCCCGCAGCCGTGTCATAGGTGAAGCTCTGGTTCACGGTTCCGTCGCTGGAGGTGACGGCAAGCACCCGGCCCATCCAATCGGGAACCGCGGTCACGGTCCTGCCGTTGTAGTTCGTGGTCTGGGGCTTGCCCCCGACGGTCCACCCGGAATAGGTGGTTGTCCCGCTTTCAGGCTGGTCAAGGGCCGCGAGCCAGCCCAGGGAATTATAAGTCCAGGTCCGGCTCTGGGTATGGGAACCGCTGGCCTGGGTCACACCGGTGAGGCGGTTGGATGCGTCGTAGCTGTAGTTGGCGACCTGGCCCAGGGCATCCGTGACGGCCTTCAAGCGGCCGGCGGCATCGTGGAGGAACTGGGTGACCCGGTTGCCGGCAACAGTCACCACCTTCTTGAAACCCGCCGACGCCGGGTAGGTCGTCACACTGGTGACCCCAGCGGGATCGACGGCGGTATCGGCCCGGCCCCGGGCGTCATATGTCAGCGAGGAACCTTTGTAAAGGGCAGCGTACTCAGTGGTGGTGGTGGTCGGGGGGGAGGTCTGCCACTGGACGCAGGCCCTTTCGCCCGTGTCGGGATTGATGGCCCCCCACTTCTTACATACGGACTCCCCGGGGATCGTCACCGTTACGCTCACCAGCCGGGTCAGGTTCGGGAGCGTCCACTGGGTCTCGTGATCGGCCCCGTCCCCCAGGAGCCATACGGTCTCCCCGGTGGGGCGGCCGGCACCGTCGTAGCCGTGGATCTTATGGGACCAGGTGCCATTGGGGTCCCTCCGCCGTTCCACGACGAGTTCCCCGAAGCCGTTGTAGCGCAGTACCTGGACCTGGGCGCCGCGGGTCACGGTGATGCCGCGGTGGGAGCTGTCGTCATAGGCGATGTCCGTGGCCTGGGTTCCGGGAGGTGCGATGTGCGTAAGGCGTCCCGCCCCGTCCCAGGAAAGCCCGGTGGCTCGGTTGTCAGCGTCATACTGGGCCGTTGGCCGGCCGATCTCGTCCTGGTCCTGGCGGGACGTGAGAATCAGGCCGGCGTTGGGACGGATCCCGATGCTCGAAAGGAAGCCATTGATGTCGTAGCCGTAGCTGGCAACACCCATGCTGCCGCTGAAGGCAAGACCGTTCGGGCTCGTGAGGGTCGCCTTCTGGAGTTCTGCGGCGGTAAGGCCGGAGGTGCCTTGGTAGTCCAGGGTGGTGGTCACGGCGAGGACGGCGGGGTCCCCGATGGTCACGGACCGGAGGGTGTTCAGGACGCCGTCCTGGTCCCGGGTGATCTTGGGTGGAGGGTTTCCGGTCGAGCCGTTCAGCGTCCCGTCGGTCCCCCGGGACGTGGTTTCCGTAGCCACCCGGTTCAGTAGCCATTGGGGGATTCTCGAGTCCAGGGTCCGGGTCACCAGGTCCTCGGTGCCTGAGGAGGCTCCCGGGGAGCTCCAGCCTGAACCTTGGCTGGCGAGATTCAGGGGATCGAAGGCCAGGGAGGGGCTGGCATTAAGGGCCGTGGTCCGGTGGGTCACCGTCCACCCCAGGTTCGCCGCATCCCAGTTCGTCGTCTCCTCCGCGGTGAAGGTCTGGGAATCCTTGTCCCAGGTTCGGGTTCGCGTGGGATAGGGCACGGGGTAGTCCGTCAGCGCGCCGCTGGCGTTGCCGGAGGCGTGGGCGCTGAAGCGGTCCTTCACGACCCATTTGTAGGCGGAGCTGTAGCTCGGGTCGGTAATGGCCAGATCCGCCTCCCAGGCCACGCCGGCCGCGTAGTACCGTGCCTCGCGTTCCACATGTTTCAAATAGGCGAGGAAGCGCATCCCATTGGTGGGGTCGGGCTCCGCGAAGCGGTGCAGGACGACCTGGCCATCCGGGGTCGCGACGGCGGTGTAGAAGGCCGTGGAGACCCAGGCTTCTGTCAGGTCGGTCCCGATGGGAGGGACCTCCGTTAGCCAGTTGAGTTGCGGGACGACCCGTGTATAACTCGTGCTTCGCTCGGTGCCGGAAACCAGGTCGGTATCGGTCAGCGCATACACGCCGAACGTCCAGGACGGGCGGCGCTGGCTGGAAGGGGCGATGCCCCAGGCATTGGGCGCGCTGTTTGCCTGGTAGGTGTAGGCCTTCCAGTTCAGGGTGATGATGCGGTTTGGCAGGGTGATGTTGCGCAGGACCGTCGGGGAGAGGCTGACGCCGTCCCAGGTCGCCGTGGCGCCGGCCGAGGCATAGGTGAACTGGACCGTTTCGGTTGTGTCCTCCTGGAGGATCTTCACGGGCTGGAGGCAGAGGGCGGCTTCACCCCACAACACATTCATCTTCCGCTGACCATGAAGTTGTTGGGTTATGGCGCTTCCCGGTTGTCCCCCAGATTCCAGCGTCAGCGCCTCCAGGCCCTTGGGGCAACCCAGGTCCAGGAGGAAGCTGGAGACGGGGTGACTGATGCCCAGGTAGGAGACCCGCACCTGGGTGAGGGACCCCATGGAATAGCCGCTGGACACCAGGCTCGGCATGGAGGGTGCCGCGGCGGATCCCACGACGGCGACCTGGATGCCTACGGAGGGATTTGTGCTCCAGGTGGCCGTGTACCCGATCCCGTCGGAGGCATAGGCGAAATCGATGCGCTCCCCGAACCGGTTGCGAATGTGGGTGAGGGCATAGTGGGCGCTGAAGAGGGAAGTCCTGGATGTGTTCACGAGGTACGGGCGGATCTGACTCCGGAAGCGATGGCTCACGTAGGCCATTTCGTATGCCACTTCCCCCTGCACCACCAGGATCCGCCGGGGCCAGCGGTGCTGGATGGCAAGCGTGTCGATGCTTTCATGATAGAGCCAGTCCTGCACGTCCCCGGCAGCATCCTGGATCCCAAGGATGAGAGCGCCCGAGGACCCCATCTGGATGAACGGTCCGGTCGGAGAGCCCACGTCGCCAGAAAGCAGCCCCAGGCTTCCAGGAACGCCAAACTGCGTGAGGAGCTGTTGGGCAGCGGTGGTGGTCATTCCCGGCGGCACCGTGCCGATGACGGATCCACCCCCGCCAGGGAGACTGTATGCGCTCTGACTCTCGTCCGTGCTTCCAAGGGCAAGATCGAAGGTGCCCGGAAAGAACGTCGAGGTTCCGTGGCCCCGCTGGTACATCGTGTCCACCGTGTTGGTGTTGTAATACAAGGTTCCCGCGCTGCTGACTTGGGCCACATACGTTTCGAAGGTGGAACTGACGCCCACCTGGGGTGCGACCCGCAGGCTCAGGGTTGGACGGAAATTCAGCCCGCGCTGGCCGATGCCTGGGCCGAACGGGATCTCCATGCTCGCGGCACCGGATGCGACGTCCACGTTGACGCCGGCACTTACGGTCACAGGTCCTTTGGCCCGGTCAAACTTGACATCCGAAAAACTGCTCTGGTAGGACTGTGCGCTTAAGGGTAGGGCGCAGACGAGAAGGAAGGCTATGAACGCCTGCCGGATTGAAGGAGCAAGCCCAGGACAATTGATGGCAAAGTTGAACATAAGCCATCCCTGATCAAGGGGGTTTGTGGGTGTGAGTTGGAAACGGCCAGGATCAAACCGGCGCGAAGGCATGCTCGAGAGCGTTGATGGATTCAGGCAATTTTAGCGATTTCGATTGGGGAAAATGCTCGATTTCCGTGAACGGTGTAAATTCTCCGCCGAACCGTTCTACGCGATTCTTCCCAGGGACCTTGGCCAACGGGCTTGGCATCAATTCTCTCTTTGCAGTCCCCGGCAAGACCCCAGCGCCGCAGCGTTTGTTCTCTTCTACTGAAGAATCCAGGCGAATTGGGAATGGACGCTCTGCCTGAATTCCGGCAGAAAAATCCAAACGCTGGGGCCATGAAGCCATGAAGGATGGAAGGTTCCGTCCTGGATGCTATTACAAGGTATTTCCCGGATGCGTTACGAGTGAGGGCGGAAATGAGCCACATGAAGAGCGCACATCAGGAAGCACCGGCCAGGCAGTGATCCGGCCCTAGAGAGGATCCTTTGCATCCTTGCCCAGGACCCGGGCCAGCATAAAGAGAAGCCCCGCGACGGCGAGCACCAGGGCGCCCCAGAACACCGCCTTCATGCCCGTGCCCGTCCCCGCCGGGGCGGGTTCGGTCCCTGCGGCCAGCGCGATCTCCTGGGCCGGGGAATCCCGCAGGCGCCCGGCCAGGAGGGCCAGGTCGTAGTCCGGTGCTTCCAGCGAGCGGCCGTAGCACAGCAGGAACGCGTCCGCGGGCCGGAAGAAGCGCAGCCGCCAGGACGGCAGCAGGAGGCGGGCCGAGTCGATGGCCAGGGGCTGGTTGTCGCCCTCCTCCACCTCCACGGCGAGGTCGCGCCCCGCCTGGGGCAGCGGGATCACCAGGGCCTGGGCCGGCGCCCCGGGATCCCCGTGGCTCCAGTCGGCCACGGCGCGCACCTGGGGAGGTTCACCGTCCAGGACCCGCACCCGGCGCCGGAAGACGCGGGCCCCGGTCTCCAGCACCAGCCGCGAGGCGGGGATCCCCGCCTGGGGCAGCTGGATGCGGTAGGTGGTGACGCGGTCCTTCGCGGCGCCCCTGGGCCAGACCAGCGGGAGGGAGAGGGGCTCGTCGCGGGATTCCAGCAGGTAGGGGATCTGCCGTCCCCCGCTGTCCAGGAGGCGCAGGTCCTGGAGCCGGGGGCTGGTGGCCAGCACGTGGGCGTCCAGCGCGAGAGCGGAGAGCCCGGGGGCCCCGGCGGGCACATGGCGCCGGAAGCGGAAGCCGGCGGCGTCCAGGCTCGCGCCCACGCCCCCGTCCAGCGCCGCGGCGGGCGCGGGGGGCGCGGCCACCTCCGGCCCCCAGGAGGCCCGGGCCGCGGGGGCGCGGGAGAGCAGGTCCCTGCGCGCCTCCAGGTCGTAGCTGGGCGCCCGAAGGCGGGGGTCGCCGCACCGGGCGGTGAGGGTCCCGTTGTCCGGGGCCTCGAAGTAGATCCAGGGCTGGGGTTCCAGCTCGGCGCGCACGCCGGTGAGCTCCAGGCCGGGGTTGTCGCCGTCCTGCACGCGCAGGTCGATCTCGGAGCCTTCCGGGGCCTCCACGGGGATCCGCAGGTCGTAAGCCGCGCCGCCCTGGGCGCGCCGCAGGCGCGCTGCGCCCAGGGTCCGGGGGGCCAGGCTGGACGCGGAGAGGCGGGGCTCGGTGACCTGGGCCTCCCGCAGGATGGGTCCGTCCCCGGCCACGGTGAGCACCAGGGCCCGCAGGGGGATGCGCGGCCCCGGGAGCCGCAGGGTGAAGCGGCTCACGCCGGGCTCGGAGGGGCGCCGCAGGAAGGGCAGCTCGGCCACCGGCAGGACCGGGGCGGAGCGGGACTTGAGCAGGAAGGCCGCCCCGGGGGCCGGGGCCGGCGCACTGGAGCGGTCATCCCACACGATGCGCAGGTAGCGGTAGTCCCCTTCCGGGAACGCCACCTCCAGCAGCCGCAGGCCTTCGCCGGGCAGGTCGAAGACGCTGCCGGCCTTCACCAGCTCCGTCCACCGCTGCCGGTCCCCGCTGCCCTCCAGGCGGAACCGCTTCAGGAAGGGCGGGCGCAGGCCCTCCAGGCGCAGGCGGGAGGTGGCCAGGGGCGCGCCCAGGTCCAGTTCCACGCCGCTACTGGTCTTGGTCGCGGGCAGCGGGAGCATGCGCGCGGGGACCCACACCGCGGCCCGGGGGTCCGGGGGCACCAGGACGTAGGGGATCTCCCGACCCGCGGCGTCCCGGATGCGCAGGTCGGCGAGGGCGTTGCGCGTGGCGCCCAGCAGGGCCAGGTCCACGTCCAGGCGCTGGGGCCCGGCGCCGGCGGGCCGGATCTGGCGGGTCTGGGCCGCCAGGGTCAGGCAGAGGATCCCGGAGAGGAGGAGGCGCATCATTCGGAGGCCTCCCCGCGGCGCAGCACGAACTTCTGCAGGATGACCGCCACCCCGGCAAGGCACATGGCGAGCCCCACGAAGGAGGCCACCCGGTAGAGCCCGCTGAGGCTGGAGAGGTCGTGCAGGAAGGCCTTGAGGACCGTCGCCGTCAGAAGCAGGATGGCCGCCACCCGCGACACCCGGCTGCGGGACGTGACCCCCGCCACCAGCATGAGGATGGCGAACACGGCCCAGCCGATGGTGTAGCTCAGGTCCTGGGCGAGGCTCCCGTGGGCCAGGTTGAAGGTGAGCACGGGCCCGGTGCTGAAGGCGTCGGCGATCTCGATGTTGAGCAGCAGGAACAGCAGCACCGCGCCCCCGGCGGGCAGGATGCGGGAGAGCCCGGGCATGGCGGGCAGGAAGCGGTCGTCCCGGTCCTTCAGCAGGCGCGCGGCAGCGAAGAAGCACACCGCGGGCACGAGGTACGCATAGAGGTACCAGTTGAGCACCACCATCCCGCCCCGGGGGTGGTAGGAGAACACGGCCGGGTTGAGCACCAGCCGCGCGAAGACCGCGGCGAAGAGCCCCCCGCACCACGCGAGCAGCCCCTTGTGGGGAACCCGCGTGTAGAGCCAGGCCAGGGCCGCGGCCAGGAGCGCCCAGCCCAGGGTGATCCACTCGTTGTCCAGCTGGAGGGGGATGGCCACGGTGATGAACGCCAGCGCCGCCCCCGCCACCAGGGCCAGGTTGGCCAGGGCCCGGGGCCCCTGGAGCCCGCGCATGCGCAGGACGTGGGGGGCCAGGAGGAGGGCCTGGGCCACGGGCAGGGCGCCGATGAAGCTCGCGTACCCCAGCACGCCCAGCGCGGGCCGCGCCGCCAGGAAGAACACGGCGCTGGCCAACACCGCGGCGATCCAGGGCAGACGCGTCTCTCCGCCCTCGTCGCCCAGCAGGAGCGGGTAGACGAGTTGCATGGCGTAGAGGGGCGCGGCCACCGCCAGCAGGGCCGCGGCGTGGGACGGAAGGCGCAGGGGGTCGGCCAGGGCCAGGAGCACCAGGCCGGTGGAGCCTGCCAGGACCACGGTCCAGGCCTGCGCCCTGCCGCGCCGGGCCAGGGCCAGGAGCCCCAGTCCCAGGGCGGCGTGCACGATCACCTGGACCGCCAGGGAGGGATGGGCCGCGTGGTCCTTGTACGCCGCCATCACCAGCTGCGCGGCGACCAGGCCCAGCCCCGCGGCCAGCGTGAACAGGGCGTCCCCGCGGCCGCGGGACAGCTCGAACCAGACGTAGCCCAGGGCCGCGAAGGCCAGGGCAGTCCAGGGGGCCAGGAGCGTGGCGGGACCCGTGCGGGCGCCGCTCAGGATCCACACCCCCAGCACCCCCTGGGTGATCACGGCGCAGCCCGCGAGCAGGGCGCCCCGCCTCAGGCGCAGGGCCGCCACGCCCATGGCCAGCCCGAGGACGCCGAGCACCGCCAGGAAGGGCCAGGGGGGCTCGGCCAGGCGGTGGTCGCCTGCCACGGGCAGCAGGAAGAGGAGGCCCGTGAGGCCCATGAGGGTCTCGGGGCTGCCCTTGGCGCCCAGGGGGGAGGCTTCGAGGCGCTCCCGCAGGAACACGGTCCCGCCCAGCACCAGCAGGCTGAAGCCCAGGACCACCGCCAGGGCCGGCATCAGTTGGCCGCTCACCGGAGCGCTGGCCCACCAGGCCACCAGGGCCAGGAAGCTGAAGGCCAGTCCCAGGACGCAGAGCACGGGGCGCCGCCCCTGGCCGGCTTCGTACAGCAGCCCCAGGTTCAGCACGCCCAGGAGCGCGGCGAGCACGCCCAGGCTGTGGGGGGCCACGCCGGGCCCGGCCAGGAAGAACAGGAGCCCGACGCTGAGGAAGACCAGGATGGCCCCGCTGCCCTCGGGCTCCAGGGGCCGGCCCCGCCGCGCCGCCAGGAGGGGCACCCCCAGGAAGACGAGGCTGAAGCCGCCGTAGACGAGCAGCGCCGGCAGGAGGCTCCCCGCGTCCAGGTGGCGCATGGACCACGCCGTCTCCGCGGCCAGCGCGAAGAGGGCGGCCAGGAACCACACCGTCCCCTCCCCGAACCGGATGGCGAAAGCCGCGGCCATGGCCAGCACCAGCAGGACCGCACCGAACAGCGCCAGGGGCGCCGCGGTGGCGGGCTCCAGGAAGACCAGGGCGGTGAAGGCGCCCATGAGAAGCGGAGCGGCGTGGACGGCCAGGAGGCCCGCGCCCAGGAAGGGGCGCTTGACCTTGAGCCGCGCCTGGATCCATGGGACCGCCAGGTACAGCGCCGCGAAGAGCGCCGTGAACCCGAGGATGCCGGGCCAGGCGTCCGAGGTGTAGCTGAAGGCCAGCCAGGTGGCGAAGATGAGGAGCACGGCCGCCGCGCCCAGAGCGTGGAGCCACTCCGGCCCCCGCAGGAGGGCCACGGCCGCCAGGCCCGCGGCCACCAGGAACAGGAACCCGAACATGAGGCCGAAGTGCTGCCCGTACACCGGGTTCATGGCCATGTGCACGGCGAAGAGAACCGGCGGGAGCGCGGAGAGGGACGCCGTGTGCCGGAAGAGCGCCGGGGCCTCCCGGTCCCGGGACAGGAACAGGGCGCCCAGCCCCAGCAGCGGGAACAGGAGGAAGACCCCCAGGCCGATGCCCAGCTTGGACTCGTCCAGGAACCTCAGCACCCAGCCCAGCTGGTACAGCGCCGTGAAGGCCAGCGTGAGGGCCGTGAGCAGGGGCCAGCGCTTGCGGTAGGCCACCCACCCCAGCCCCACGTTCAGGAGCGCGAGGTAGCCGAACAGGCCGATGGGATGGTCCTCCCCCGTGGACAGCAGGAGCGGGGTTGCGAAGCCCCCCAGGAGGCCCAGGAGGGCGATGAACACCGAGTCCCTGCGGATGGAGAGGCCCACGGCCACCGCCGTCACCAGGGCCATGAGCGCGAAGGAGGCCGCCGCGGGCAGCAGGTGCCACAGGGCCGAGGCCGCGTAGAAGGTGGAGAAGAGCGTGGCGATGCCCGCGGCCGTCAGGGCCTGGGCCGTGACGGCGTACGCCCGCGCGCGCCCCGTCTCGCACCCCGCCAGCAGCCCCACGCCCACCAGGAGGCCGATGGCCATGCGCACCGGGGCCCCGAGCCAGCCGTGCTCCACGCCGTACTTCAGGAAGGCCACCGCCGCCACCAGCAGGGCGACGCCGGCGACATAGGAGAAGAGCTTGACCCCCACCAGGGACTCCCAGTCGAAGGGCTTGCGGGGCTCGGCGGGAGGAGGCGGCGGGGGGGGAGGCTGGGGCGGTGGGGGAGGCGGCAGGGGACGGGCCACGGGCGGGAGCGGCGGGGGCTCGGGCCCGGCGGGGGCCGGGACCGGCGGGGGTTCGGGCCGGGGCGGCGCGGGCAGCTCCCTGATCCACTGGGGCACCACCACCGGGGCGGTGTCCCCCATGCGGGCGGGACGTTCCACGGGTTTGGCCGGAGGCCGGGCGCCGCGAAGCGCTTCCAGCTCGGACCTCAGGAAGTCCAGGTCGGATTCCAGCCGGGAGACGCGGGACCTCCTCTGGAGGGTCTCCAGGAGGAGCCATACGAATGCCGCGAAGATGAACAAGGCTTCCAAGCTGCACCTCTCGCTGATCGACGGAAAATCCACTATAACCCGGCATCCCGCGCAGCCGGAAATTGCCTATAGTTGTTCAACCCGGCCCCCGGGTTCCCGACCCCTGGAGAATCCATGAACCCCCATCCCGTCAAGGACCCCCTCACCTGGCTGTATCCGCCCATCGAGCCGTACGCCACCGGCCGGCTCAAGGTCTCCGCCACCCACGACCTGTACTACGAGGAGAGCGGCAACCCCAAGGGCAAGCCCGTGGTGTTCCTCCACGGCGGCCCCGGCGGCGGCAGCGACCCCAAGCAGCGGCGCTTCTTCCACCCGGAGAAGTACCGCATCATCCTCTTCGACCAGCGCGGCTGCGGCAAGAGCACGCCCTACGCGAGCCTCGAGGACAACACCACCTGGGACCTGGTGGCCGACACCGAGAAGCTGCGCGTCCACCTGGGCATCGCGAAGTGGCAGGTGTTCGGCGGCTCCTGGGGCTCCACCCTGGCCCTGGCCTACGCCGAGAAGCACCCCGAGGCCTGCACCGAGCTGGTGCTCAGGGGCATCTTCCTGCTGCGCAAGCAGGAGATCGACTGGTTCTACCAGCGCGGCGCCTCCATCCTCTACCCCGACGCCTGGGAGCCCTACCTGGCCCACATCCCCGAGGCCGAGCGCGGCGACCTGCTCAGCGCCTACCACAAGCGCCTCACGAGCCCCGACGCCGCCGTGCGCCTTGCGGCCGCCAAGACCTGGAGCGGCTGGGAGGGCGGCACCAGCAAGCTCGTCCCCGACGCCGACTTCACCGGCCACTACGAGGAGGACGAGTTCGCCCTGGCCTTCGCGCGCATCGAGTGCCACTACTTCGTGAACAAGGGCTGGTTCGACCCCGAGGACCAGCTCCTGCGCGACGCCTCGAAGATCCGCCACATCCCCGGCGTCATCGTCCAGGGCCGCTACGACGTGGTGTGCCCCATGGAGAGCGCCTGGGCCCTGCACCGCGCCTGGCCCGAGGCCGACCTGGTGATCACCCCCGACTGCGGCCACAGCGCCTTCGACGCCCCCAACTGCAGGGCGCTGGTGGCTGCGACGGACCGGTTCGCCGGACTTTAAAAAGGCATTGGAAATCTGTTCTCAGCGATCCTCTGCGCCTCTGCGTTTGATTTTTTCCATGCCTTGCCGGCGCTTGATTTCCATGCGCGGAAGCACCCAGGAAAGGGATCAAACACAGCGGCGCTGAGAAATGAAGGGGATTCAAGTCCATGCATTCCGCAGGTCCTGGATGGCCCCTTTCGGGTCCCTGGCCATCCACAGTCCCCGGATCAGGGCCACTCCCGCCAGCCTGGGATGCCGGAGGGCCGCCGCGTTCCCGGGTGTGATCCCCCCCAGGGCCAGGGCCCGGAACGCGCCTGCGGGCATCCCGTCCAGCACGTCCTTGAGCTGACCGGCGCCCCACGCGGGCCCCTTCCCCGGCACCGCGAAGATGGGCGAGAGGATCAGCTGGGCCGCCCCGGCCCTGCCGGGGATCTGGGCGGGTTCGTGGATGGGCCGCGACAGGGGCAGGAGGCCCTCCGGCACCTCCGGATGGGCCTCGCCGGCGTGGAGGCCGCAGCCCGCGGCCAGGGCCACGTCCAGGCGCCCGTTGACCCACAGCTCGACGCCGGGGGCGCGGTCCCGCACCCAGCGCGCGGCGCGCAGGAGCGGCGCGGCCTCCAGTCCGGGCTCCCGGATCATGAAGGCGTCCACCCCCGAGGCCAGCACCCGTTCCCAGCGGGGCGGGTCGAAGCCTTCACCGGGGGAGATGGCGAGCACGAACATGGGGACATCATCCCACGAGGGCGCGCAGTTCCTCTTCCCTCGCCCTGGGCAGGGCCAGGACGGGGAGGTTCTCGGCCACGTGGGCGGGCCGGCTCATGCCGCAGAGCGCCGAGGTCACGCCGGGGCAGGAGCTGGCGAACTGCAGGGCCCCCTGGGACGGGGTGGCGCAGCCGGGGAAGAGGGCCGCGGGCAGCCGGGACAGGATCCGGGCCTGCATGAGGCTGCCCGACACCTGCACCTTGAGGCCCGCGGCCCGGGCGGCCTCCAGGGGGGTCAGGAGCCGGCCCCCGAAGGGCTGGGTGGCGGCGGTGAAGGCCTCGGGCATGGCCAGGTTGAGGGGCAGCTGGATCCAGCGGAACCGGTGGGCGGGGCCGCCCACGGCCTCGGCGTCCTCCAGGAGCTCCTCCAGGCTCAGGTGGTCCGGGGCCCCGGGGGCGGCGCGGAAGCCGTTCCAGGTGGCGCAGCCGTATTCCGCCAGGAGCCCGCGGGCCGCCAGGTCCTCGCAGGCTCCGAAGGCCTTCCGGATGGCCTCCCGGAAGGCGGGGCGGCCGATGGCGGGAAGCTGCTGCTCGGGGTTGTGCAGGTGGAACAGGTCCACCCGGGCCACGCCCAGGGCCTCCAGGGAGACCCCCAGCTGGTGCGCGAGGTACCGGGGCGTCATGGCGTGGCAGCCGTCGACCACGTCGGCGGCTGCGAGGATCCCCGGGCCCGCCAGCACCCGCTGGAACCAGTCCCGGGGCGACTCCCCGCCGTCCCCCATGGGGAGGTACCCGGCCTTGGTGCTCACGAAGAAGCCCTCCCGGGGCCGGCCCGCGAAGGCCCTGCCCAGGGCCCGCTCCGAGCGGCCCCCCCGGTAGTTGGCGGCGGTGTCGAAGACGTTGCCTCCGCCTTCGGCGAAGGCGCGCGCCGAGGCTTCGTAGCCCGCGTCCGTGGCCGCGTCGGGCGCGCCCAGATAGGTGCCGAGGCCGATCCTGGTCAGTTCCACGTTTCCCCCCAATGGGGATTGGATGCCGCGAATCCCGTCAGGGTTGCTGGGCGAGCACCCGCTCCCGGTCCAGGGCGGGGATGATCCGCCAGTTGTCCGAGGTGCCCGGGGCCAGGGAGGGCCGGGAGAGCACGTGGGCCAGGAGGAGGTTGCGCAGGGAGGAGGGCGTGACGAGGTCGGGCGCGCCCTTCCAGCCCATGGCCTCCAGGTAGCCGCCCTCCCCCGCCAGGCGCCGCGCGGGCAGGCCCAGGGTGAAGACCTGGTCGTCCTTCACCGGCTGGCCCTGGTAGGTGAGCTTGACCACCCGGGACCCCGGGGCCCGGGAGAGGTCCAGGGCGTAGGCGCAGCCGTCCAGGGTGTCGAAGGCGTCCGGGGAGGCGCCGCGCCGGAAGAGGTCGGGCTGGTGGCTGAAGTTGAAGGTCCGCGCCGCCTGTTCCAGGTAGGCCTTGAGCTGGCGCCCGTCCACGCGGATCCGGACCACGGGCTCCTCGGTGGGGGCCAGGGCGTAGAACTGGCGCACGGAGGTGGGGCCCTTGGGGATGAAGACCTTCGAGGGCGGCGCGGGCACGGCGGTGATCTGGGCGCCGGTGGCCTGGCGCACCACGGTGTGCAGGAGGTGGGCCAGGGGGGTGTCCTCCATGCGGCACCAGCGGCCGTCCAGGTCCGTGGCCAGGTTGGTGGCCAGGGTGTTCAGGTAGGTGTCGGTGAAGGCCCGCAGGTCCGCGGTGGCCTGCAGGACGGCGGGATCCGGCTCCAGGTCGGCGGCGGGCGCGGCGAGGCGGGCCTCGCAGGCGGCCACCTCCCAGCGGGACCGGGCGCGCCGCAGGACCACCTCCGCCACGCCCAGGGCCTGCCCTCCGGTGCCGGCCTGGAGGATGGGGACCCCGTTGCGCCGGA
The DNA here is from genome assembly GCF_030846775.1 of Geothrix sp. 21YS21S-2. NCBI lineage: Bacteria > Pseudomonadati > Acidobacteriota > Holophagae > Holophagales > Holophagaceae > Geothrix > Geothrix sp. 21YS21S-2. The sequence continues at coordinate 3,798,407 of NZ_CP132910.1, read as the reverse complement.
CGGCGACCTGCTGGCCGGTGTGGCCGGCGAGGATCAGGTCGATGCCCTTGACCTGGTCGGCCAGGCACGTGGCCTGGTTCTCCAGGTCCGTGCCGCAGGGCGCGTCGCCCACGCCGCCGTGGAGGGCCACCACCACCAGGTCCACCTTCTCGTGCTCGCGCAGCCGGGGGATGAGGTCCCGGGCCGCCTGGACCGGGTCCTGGAAGCTCAGGCCCTCCGTCGTCTCGCGTCCGACCAGCCTGGGAAGGGCCTGGGTCACCAGGCCCAGGATGGCCACCTGCACGCCGCCCACCTCCACCTTGAGGTAGGGCGTGAAGGCGCGCTTGTCCGTGCCGGCGAAGAAGACGTTCGCGGCCAGCCACGGGAACTGGGCCTGCTCCTCCATGGTCCGGAGGAGCTTGAACCCGTTGTCGAACTCCTGGTGCCCCACCACCATGGCGTTGTAGCCCAGGGCGTTCATGACGGCCATGGTGGGCTCCGGGGAGCCCGGCTTCAGGTGGCTCCACACGTAGTTGATGGGCTCCCCCTGGGTGCCGTCGCCGCAGTCCACCAGGATCGTGTTGGGGTTGGCGGCCCTCAGGGTGCGGACCAGGCTCCCCAGCCGGGCCCACCCGCCGGGGGCCGGCTGGAGGGTGAAGGTGTCCTGGGGCAAAACGTGCCCACGGACGTCGGTGGTGCCGAGTATCTGCAGCCGCACCTCCTGGGCATGCAGGAAGGCGGCGCACAGCAGGATTCCGACGGCACGAAGCACCATTCCCCCCAGGATTCTTGGTCTCCCTAAGATAACCGGAGGAGGCTTCCGGCGCACTTTGCTTGGAGTGGAAGCACACTGGAGGTAGACTTGCAGTTCAACCAGGAGATCCCATGCAAGAAGTTCAGATCAAGGCGCCCAAGCACGAATTCACCCTTCTTTGCGACGACATCCGGCAGGAAATGGGCGGCAAGACCTCCCTGATGGGTCTCTACGACCACCACATCGTGGTGCCCCAGATCCCCTTCGTCCTCCCCAAGGTGTGTTTCTACACCCGCTTCTCCCGCATGGACGGGATCTTCAAGTTCAGCTTCTCCATCGTCGCCCCCGGCGGCGAGCGCAAGGACATCATCCGCGACAGCGACGTCCAGATCCCCGACGGCGCCAAGGAAGGCACCTTCAACGTCATCGCCTCCCCCTTCGAAGTGGGCGGCGAGGGCGTCTACGAAGTGATCATCGGCCTCACCAAGGGCGCCGACCGCTTCGAGTACATCTACAAGTTCGCCATCTCGGACGGCCAGCGCCTCCAGAGCGACTATGAAAAGGCCATGGCTGAAGCCCAGAACGGCGCCGGCAACTAACCGAAACAGGCTCATCGCCCCAAGGGACGGATACGCATCCGTCCCTTGTTGTTTATGATGGTGGAATGTCAGAGCGGTACGCCAAGCAGCGGATCTTCCTGGGGGGCCCCGCCGATGCCCGGCTGCGGACCCGCCGCGTCGCGGTGGTGGGCGTGGGCGCCACCGGCTCGGTCATCGCGGGCTGGCTGGCCCGGGCCGGCGTGGGGCTCCTGACCCTCATCGACCGGGACATCGTCGAGACCTCCAACCTCCAGCGCCAGATCCTCTTCCAGGAAGGCGACCTGTTCCGGCCCAAGGCCGAGGTGGCGGCCCAGAGGCTCCGGGAGGCCAATTCGGAGATCCAGGTGGAGGCGGCCGTCACGGACCTCACCAGCGGCAACGCCCGGGAGCTCCTGGCCGGCTACGACCTCATCATGGACGGCACGGACAACTTCGAGGCCCGGTACCTCATCAACGACTACGCCATCCTCACGGGCACCCCCTGGATCTACTGCGGGGCCATCGGCGGGGAGGGCCTGGTCTGGCCCATCGACCCGCCCCGGACCCCGTGCCTGCGCTGCCTCATGGAGGAGCCGCCCCCCAGCGGGGACATCGACACCTGCGACACGGCCGGCGTCCTGGGTCCCACGGTGGGGATCGTGGGCAGCTGGGCGGCCCTGGAGGCCATCAAGCTCCTCACCGGGACCGAGCCCCACAAAGAGCTGGCCCGGTTCGACTTCTGGCAGAACGAGCGCCAGTTCCTGAGCCTGCCGGCCACCCGCTGCCGCTACTGCACGGACAAGGTCACCGAGTTCCTCAACGCCCGCTGGACCGTGAAGGCCTCCCGCCTCTGCGGCCTGGACGGCGTGCAGATCCGGGTGAACCCCCCGGGCGCCCTGGACCTGGAGGCCCTCCGGGCCCGCATCGAGAAGCGCACGGGCAATGCCTGGAAGATCAACCCCCTGTCCCTCTCGGGCAAGGAGGGGGACCTGAACATCATCCTCTTCCGGGACGGCCGGGCCCTCCTCCACGGGGACATCAGCCCCGAACGGGCCCGTGGCTGGTACACCGAGGTTGTGGGATGCTAGGGGCATGATCACCCTCACCCACGTGGGCAAGCAGTACGGACGCATCCATACGGCCCTGGCGGACGTGAGCTTCCACATCGACGCCGGGGAGTTCATCTTCCTCACCGGGCCCAGCGGCGCGGGGAAGTCCACCCTGCTCAAGCTGCTGTTCCGGGAGCAGGTGCCCTCCACCGGGGAGATCCGCGTGGCCGGGCACCGCCTGGCCTCCATGCCCCACAAGGAGATCGCGATCCTGCGGCGGAAGATGGGCGTGGTCTTCCAGGACTTCAAGCTCATCCGGACCATGACGGTGTTCGAGAACGTCTCCTTCGTGCTCAAGATCCTGGGCGTGAGCCACGCCGAGCAGAAGCAGCGCACCTTCCGCGCCCTGAAGATGGTGGGGCTCCAGCACAAGCTGGCCAGCTACCCCATGCAGCTCTCCGGCGGCGAACAGCAGCGCGTGGCCATCGCCCGGGCCCTGGTGAACGACCCCCTGGTGCTGGTGGCCGACGAACCCACCGGGAACCTGGACCCCGACCTGGCCCAGGAGATCATGACCCTCTTCGAGCGCATCAACGGCCAGGGCACCACGGTGCTGGTGGCCACCCACGACCGGAACCTCATCCAGCGCATGCGCAAGCGCCTCATCGGCCTGGACCACGGCCGGGTGGCCTTCGACTACCCCGCCCCGGCCAGCACGGTGGTGCTCGGCCCGCCGCCTGAGGCGCCCCGGCCGGTGGACGGACCACTGGTTTGACATAGCGTCAATTTCCGTTGGGAATTTTCAGGGGGGCCCGGGCCCGGGGACCGGTGCGTCCGGAGGCGATCTGGACACTTGGTAAAACCGTGTTTGCACATACGGAGGCCATCGACTGGAATCCCTTTGGATCCGCAAAACTTTGGGGGTTTTGGTTATCAATTTGTGCCATGATTTTCGGTGAAACCAGCTTTCCCGCAGCCGGCAGATGCCGGACGGTCTGAACGGTTGAATGCATTTGAATCAGGACAAACCTTCGTAGAGGTGATCTTGTGTGCATCGTAGCCAAAGGAACCTGGGTTGAAGTCGAGCGGGTCCTCTCCCGCCCCGGGGAGCGCCTGCCCGCCCTCCCCAGGGACGGCGCGCGGACCCCGCAGGTGGTGAGGGTTTCCGGCTTCCTGCTGGAGGACGCCGAACTGGGCCAGCACGTGCGCATCCGCACCATCATCGGCAACGAGCACGCCGGCAAGCTCCGCATCGAGAATCCCGGCTACGGGCACAGCTTCGTGAACACCTTCCCCGAGCTGCTGCGGTCCACCGCGGGCGCCAACGCGGGCGGCGCGGCCTGATCGGTTCGAGAAAAACCGCCGGATCTGCCAAGCTGGACATGGAAACGAGAGAGAAACCATGGCCCAGCCCCTCCGAGATGCGCGCTTCGTGACTTCCGCCGCCACCGTGCGGACCCTGGGGGTCTGCCACGCGGAAGTGGCCTTCGTGGGCCGGTCCAACGTGGGCAAGAGCTCCCTGCTCAACGCCCTCTGCATGCAGAAGGGCCTGGCCAAGACGTCCAAGACCCCCGGCCGCACCCGCCTGATCAACGTCTTCCTCACCGGCCCCGACCGGTGGATCGTGGATCTCCCCGGCTACGGCTTCGCCACCGGCCCCGCCAAGGAGCGCGCCACATGGCAGGAGATGATCGAGTCCTACCTCACGGGCCGCAAGAGCCTGCGCATGGTCTACGTCCTGGTGGACGCCGAGGTGGGCCCCACGAAGCTGGACCACCAGATGGTGGAGTGGCTGCATTCCGTGGACCTGCCCTACCGCATCGTGGCCACCAAGTGCGACCAGGTGAAGCCGTCGCGCAGCCTGGCCCAGCGCCGGGACGTGGCCGCGGACCTGCACCTGGAGACCGGCGACATCGCCTGGGTGAGCGCCGAGAAGGGCACCGGCATCCCGGAGCTGCGCATGGAAGTGGCCGGCCTGCTGGACCTGCTCTAGCTAGAGGGCCCTCAGGAACGCCTCGACCTGCTCCCAGCTCCGGCTGAGGGGAAAGGGCGGCAGCGCCGCCCGCACCTGGGCGGCGTAGCGCTTGCCGCTGGGGTCCTCGTGGGGGAGCATCATGCGGGGGTCCAGGATGCACACGGCCCCCTTGTCCGTGCGGGTGCGGATGAGGCGGCCGATGCCCTGCTTGAGCTTGAGGGTCATCTGGGGCACCTGGATGCCGATGAAGCCCAGGCCCTGCTTGAGGTTGTCCGCCTCCCGCACCCGGGCCTGGAGGACGGGGTCGTCGGGGGGGGTGAAGGGCAGCGCGGTGACGATCACCAGGCTGAGGGCCTCCCCGGGCATGTCCACCCCCTGCCAGAAGCTCGCCAGGCCCAGCAGGGCGGCGTGGGGGGTCTTCTTGAAGCGCTCCATCATGGCGGAACGGGTCATGCCCTCGCCCTGCACGAAGAAGGTGATGCCCGGCAGGGCGGCCTCCAGGCGGGGGCGGAAGGCGGCCAGCATCTTGCGGCTGGTGAAGAGCACCAGGGCCCGGCCGCGGCTGGCGGTCATGAGGCGGCCCATGGCGTCCAGGCTGGCTTCCACCCAGGCGGGGTCGCCCACGGCGTCCCGGCCGGGGCGCCGGGCGGGGAGGTCCGGGGGGATGAAGAGGAGACCCTGGTTGGGGAAGTCGAAGGGGCTCTCCACGTGGCGGCTCTGGTCGGCCTCCTCCTCCGTGAATCCCAGGCGCAGCTTCAGGCCCTTGAAGCCCTTGCCGTCCCGCAGGGTGGCCGAGGTCAGGATCACCGTCTCGAAGCCCCGGCGCAGGTGCTGGTGGAAGAAGGGCCGCACGTCCACGGGGTTGGCCTTGAAGAGCACCATCTGGGGGCCCTCCCTGGAGATGGTGGAGACCCAGCCGGCGGGCTGGGCGAAGATCTGCTCCATGCGGTCGAAGGCCACGCCGATGCGTTCGGCCACCTTCCGCCAGCCGATGTCCTCGGCGTTGCCGTCCACCCGGCGGGCGGCGAGGCGCTTGGCCTCCTTCCAGGCCGCCTGTCCGGCCTCCACCCAGGCCCCCACGGCGTCCGCCAGGGGCTTCAGGTTGAGCCGGTCGTCCTCGAAGCCGAAGGTGCCGCTGTCCAGGGGCACCGCGGCCAGGAGGGCCGACCACGCGTCCTCCCAGGGGCCCAGGTGGGCGTCCATCATCGCGCCCTCGGGCTCCTTGGCGGCCTCGGCGGCGATGTCCCGGAAGAGCATCGTCATGGCGCGGTTGCTCCACTGCTCCGAGCAGCTGTCGGTGAGCTGCTCCTCGATCTCGTGGGCCTCGTCCAGGATGAGCACCGGCGCGTCGGGCAGCACCTGCCCGAAGGCCGACTCCCGCAGGACCCGGTCCGCCAGCAGCAGGGCGTGGTTGGCCACCACCAGGTCGGCCTCCAGGATCTCCTGGCGCAGGGCCGTGAGGTGGCAGTCCTCGTAGTGGGGGCACTGCCGCCCCGTGCACCGCTCGGCCCGGGCGTTGACGCGGTCCCAGAGCTCGGACTCCCCCTCCCCGTACCGGCCCAGCTCCTCCCGGTCGCCCTGGACGGTCTCCTTGGCCCAGCGGGCCATGGCCAGCCAGAGGCCGTGGTCGGCCAAGGTGAACTCCGCCTGGGGATTGGCCTCCAGGGCCTCCCAGGCGCTCTTGCACAGGTAGTTGCTGCGCCCCTTGGCCAGAACCGCCTTCACCTCCCGGCCCAGGATGCCCCGGGCCCGGGGCAGGTCCTCGTCCAGGAGCTGGCGCTGGAGCTGCTTGGTGCGGGTGGCCACCACCACCGGGCGCCGCCCGGAGGCCAGGGCCGGAACCAGGTAGCCCAGGGACTTGCCGGTGCCCGTGCCGGCCTCGATGGCCTGCACCAGGGCGTCGGGACGCGTTTCCTTGTTGCCGCCCCCGTTGCGCCAGGCGTCGAACTTCGCCGCCCCCTCCTTGATGGCGTCGGCCACGAGCTCCGCCATCTCCTTCTGCCCCTCGCGGGCCTCTGCCCCGGGAAAACAACTGAAGATGCGGCCTTCCGGAGGTGCGAAGTAGGGATCCATGGGGTGCTGCATGGCTCCAGAATGGCGGAAATTGGGCGAAACAGGAAGCCCTCCCCGCCAGGACCTCTTGTCAAAGATTGTCAAATAATTTTCTTGATTTTTATTCTTAATACCCATAATTTTATTCTACAGAAGCCAAATTTTAGGCTTCGCACCGGAGAAAGCGCCATGGCCAACGACAGCCTCAGGACCTTCCTGGAGATTCCCTACGACACCCTCGAGGAGATGAACCTCCATGCCAAGCAGCAGCGCCTGGACCGGGTGCCCCTGGACCAGATCCGCGAGGAGCGCATGGCGTACCTGGCCGGCGAGAAGCGCATCAAGGCCGTGACCGTGGCCTTCACCGACATCGAAGGCCGGCTCCACATGCTGGACTACGACAAGAAGTACCTCCTCAAGTCGTACGACAACCTCACCTTCGACGGCTCCTCCATCCGCGGCTTCTCGGCCCAGGCCGAGTCCGACCTGCGCCTGGCCATCGACTGGCCCGCGTTCTACTGGCTGCCCTCGGACATCTTCGGGGCCGGCAAGGTCCTGGTGTTCGGCTTCGTCATGGAGAAGGACGGCACGCCCTACGCCTCCGACTTCCGGGCCCGGCTGCGCGACGTCACCGAGGCGCTCTACGCCAAGGAAGGCATCGTCATGAACGCCGCCAACGAGATCGAGGGCTTCCTCTTCAAGGGCCGCGACGCCGAGCGCCACTACCACGAGACCAACGCCTTCGAGTTCATCTCCACCGGCGGCTACTACCACTCCCTGCCCGGGGACAGCCTGCGCGCCTTCATCGACACCTCGGCCGAGGCCCAGCGGGCCATGGGCTTCTCCAACGAGAAGGACCACCCCGAGGTGGCGCCCTCCCAGTTCGAGATGAACTACAAGTACGCAGAGCTGAACGTCGCCGCCGACCAGGTGCAGCTCTACAAGCTCCTGGCGCGCCAGGTGGCCGCCCAGATGGGCCTCACCGCCTCCTTCCTGCCCAAGCCCGTGGCCGGCGTGAACGGCAACGGCATGCACACCAACATCTCGGCCAACAAGGACGGCAAGAACCTCTACTTCGACGCCGCGGGCCGGGACGGCCTCTCCGCCAAGGCCTGGGACTTCCTCAACCGCATCCTCGCCAACGCCGCCGACCTCTGCCTGATCCTGAACCCCAGCGTCAACGCCTACCGCCGCCTGGACCCGCACTTCGAGGCCCCCAACCAGATCAAGGTCTCCCCCACGGACCGCGGCTCCATGATCCGCATCCCCCTGGGCAACGAGCAGTCCGCGCGCATCGAGGTGCGCTCGGTGGGCCCCGACGCGAACCCCTACATGCTCTACTACGCGCTCCTGAAGACCGGCCTGGAAGGTCCCGCCGGCGAGCCCGAGGACACCACCAAGCGCCCCCGCACCCGCTTCCTGCCCGACAACATCTTCGACGCCATCCGCCTCTTCAAGGCCTCCCGGTTCCTGGCCGAGGCGCTGGGCGAGGACATCCACGCCAAGTTCGCCGAGGTCAAGCTCCTCCAGGCCGAACGCTGCCCCAAGGCCCTGGGCGCCATCGTGAAGGCCTGCGAGATCCAGTTCCACCACGAGGTGACCAACCAGCTCCTCTGGAACCAGTTCTAGCCATCTGGGCGGGGCGGCGGGGGCAACGCCCGGGGGGGAAAAGCCGCCCCGTCCCGCCCAGGCATTTGGAATCAGGAGGGGCGCCCCCGCGGGGGCGCCCCTTCCCCGTTCAGGCCCGCACGCAGAGGGCGTGGTAGTCCCGCAGCCGGGCCTCCCAGTGCCCCGGCACCAGGACGTGGTGGTTGCCCATGGGGTTCTCCAGCAGGGACGCCACGGACCCTTGCAGGCGCACCTGCACCTGGGTGCGGCAGCGCTGGGGGGAGTCGCCGTTGGCCAGGAGCTCCCCGTCGGAGACGAAGAGGCCCTCCAGGCCGGGGCCGCCGATGCGGGCCAGGGTCACGGGGCCTTCGGGCAGGGTCCCCTGGATGCCCACGCCCAGGCCGGACTCGAAGTGGGACCGCAGGCTGTAGCGGCTCACCAGGCCCCGGGGGACGGTGCAGTGGGCCAGCCACAGGGTGGAGTCCCCGGGGTCCAGGTCCTGGGGGTTGGCCATGAAGCTGGGACCGCCGCTCACGGCCTGCATCCAGAGCATGGTGAGGGCCGCGGGCACGTCGCCCTCGCAGCCCGCCACGATGCCCTGGTCCAGCAGGGCCGACAGGGCCAGGCACCCGGTGGTGGCCAGCTCGGTGACCAGGTCGAAGCACCGCACGCTGCAGGCGTCCAGGTCGTAGGCCCGCACCACGGCCCGCAGGCCCGCGCCCACCCGGGCCGCCCGTTCCAGGTCCCGGGCCGTGGGCTCCAGGATGCCGGCGGCGCCCCCGCAGAAGTCCAGGCGCAACGCCTCGGCCTCCTCCGGGTCCGCGTCCCGGATGGCGTCGCGCACCGCCTCCATGGGCACGTCCACCACCTGCGGACCCCACACGGCGGCCACCCGGGCCGGGTCGGGCATGCTCCCCACGAGCCAGTCGGAGGGGGCCCCGATGCGCCCCAGGCGGGTGGCCCTCATCTGGGCCCGCACCGCGAGATGGTCCGCCACCCGTGACAGCGCAGCGTAGCCCTCTTCCCCGTCGTTCAGCAGGAGGATCCGCCCGGCGCGCCCGTCCTGGCGCAGCCGGCAGAGCACCTCCATGGCCGCCGGCAGGGAGTTCTGCCTCGGGTGGGCCAGGAGGAGCACCGGCCCCTCCTGGCCTTCCAGGGCCTCCAGCGCCAGGTGCTCGGTGCCCCCGGTGACGATCAGCAGCGCGCTGGCCTCCCCCGGCGCCTCCAGCATGCGGTGGACGATGCCCCTCGCCTCCAGGGCGGCCCCGATGCCGGCCACGGCCTCCCGCACCTGGGCGGCGGAATGGAAGGAGGATGCGAGCGGGAGGATGGTGAGCATGGGCGGCCCCGGCATGGCGTCCGGACGTCGGGTCGCCTTGGCCAGATTATGCCACCTGGAATCGCCGGGTGAGCTCCCTCAGCTCGCTGGCGGTGGCCGCAAGGTCCTCCACGGTCCGGGCGGTCTCGGACATGGAGGCGCTGAGCTGGTGGGTGGCGGAGGCGCTCTCCTCGGTGATGCGGAGGGTCCTCGCCATGCGGTCCCGGGCCACGGCGCTCTCCGCCACCTGGCGCTCCACCGCCACCAGCGCGCCCCGGGCCCCCTCGGCCTGCCGCCGGATGTCCTGCATGAGCTCCTCCAGGCCGGCCTGGACCGTGGCCACGGAGCGCGCGCCCTCCTCCACCCGCGCCCCGCTCTCCTGGATCAGGTGCGCGATCTCCCGGGCGGCGCCCGCCGAGCGCTCCGCGAGCTTGCGCACCTCTTCCGCCACCACCGAGAAGCCCCGGCCGTACTGCTGGGCCTTGGCGGCCTCGATGGCGGCGTTGAGGCTCAGGAGGTTCGTCTGGTTGGCGATGTCGGAGATCACGGAGGTGATGGCCGAGACCCGGGCGGAGCTTTCGCCCATGGCGGCCATGGCCCGGGTCGACGCGTCCACGTTGCGGCAGCTGCCCTCGCCCACCTTCAGCATCCCCGTGATCTGGACGACGTCGGCCTTGATGCCTTCGCCGATGGCATGGAGGGTGTCGGCGATCTGCAGGACGGACCCCCTGGCCTGTTCGACCTCCACCCGCTGGGAGTCGGCCCCGGCGCTGATCTCCCGGGTGGCGGCCTCCACCTGGGCCGCGGTGGCCGAAAGCTGCGTGGCCCCGGAGGCGGCCCGCTCCCCCATGTGGGAGATGGCGCCCACCTCCTCCCTGAGCTTGGCCACGGCCAGGCTCAGGTCCCGGCCCACGGCGCCCAGCTCGTCCCGGGCGTCCAGGGCGCAGGCCACGCGCAGATCGCCCGCGGCGAGGCCCCGGGCGACCTGGGCCAGGGCGCCCACGGCCTCCTCCATGTTCCGCGCCGCGAACGACGTGAGAACCCAGGCCGCCCCCGCCGAGCACAGGAAGGCCGCGCACAGGACAGGCGCACCGCACCGCGCCAGGGCGGCCGCCAGGAGCGCCAGGGCCATGAGCGCCTGCGCGCCGAACAGCGCGGCGAATTTGGTACGGATCTTCAGGTGGGCCAGCTTGTCGAACATTGGGGGCTCCGGAGGAGGCATGGGTTTCCGCGCGGACTTCTGCAGCATCCATGCCAGACTTCCGGTTGGCCTGAAACGCCCTGCCTGTGGGCCTTCCGGACCCGCCACGGGGTCCCGCGGTCCGGATAACTGTTCACCTGCCGTGAACACCTGCCCACCTTCCCTTACGCGAAAAGGGGGCGCCTGCCGCACCCCCTTCCCACGCTTGTCGGGGACCTATTCCATCATCTTGGCGAACTGCTGGCCCGCCTTGTTGTCGCCCTTGGACTTCAGCTTGCCGGTCATGAAGGCCACGGCCACGTTGCTCTTGCCGGTCATCACGTCGAAGAACACCGCGTACGTCCCGGAGACGGTGACGGTGGGGGCCTCATGGACGCCGGCCACCACGGGCTGGGCCACGCCGTCGACGATCCGGAAGTACCAGGTGCCGTTGTCGTCGGCGGTGAAATCGTAGGCCATGGTCCAGTTGATGCCCGCGAATTTGTCGGCGCGTGCGTTCACGCGATCGACGGTCGAGGAGAGGAAGGCCTGGGGGGAGGGATTCTCGCTCATGCTTGCTCCTGCTGGGGAAGGTACCTGTAGTTGGCGACGGGCAGGGGCTCCAGGGTCAGGTCCATCTCCCCGTTCTTGTCCTGCATGACGATCCACTTCATGAAGTCCTTGTCGTTCCTCGCCTCGAAGTCCTCCCGGATGTGCCAGCCGCGGGTTTCCTTGCGCTCCAGCGAGGAGCGGAAGTACATCTCGGCGCAGAGCACGGTGCTGCGGCACTCGTTGGCGGCGATGACCTGGTGGGGATCCCTGGCCGCGATTCGGCCGAACTGGGCCTTGAGCTCCAGCACCCGGTCCAGGGCCCTCCGGAGGCGGTCCTCGCGCTTGAGGCCGGTGTATTCCACGGGCTGCATGAGGCTCTTGAGCTCCCACATGTAGGCCTGGGGGCTCAGGTCGCCGCCGCTGGCCAGGGGGGCCGCGACGGTCTTCGCGAAGGTCTCGACCTGGCCGGGGTCCACCTCGCCCTGCTCGTGGGTGCTGGCGTAGGCGCCGGCGGACCCTGCGGCGATGATGCCGGTCATGACGGCGTGCATGAGCCCCGACCCGCGGTTGCGGCCCGGAGGGGTGGGCACCGCGCCGGCCCAGGCGCTGCCGTTGGCGCAGATGTCGCCGGCGGCGAAGAGGCCCTCGAGGGTGGTGGCCATGCCGTGGTCCACGTAGAGGGGGCTGCACTCGCCCACCACGCCGGGCACCACTTCGCGCCGCGTGGCGCCTTCGCCCACGGGGGCGCCCATGCGGTTCTTGTTGAAGATGACGTTCCAGAACTTCTGGGCCAGGGGGCGGTAGTACGCCTCGTCGGCGTCGCCGCCGTAGCAGCACAGGTTGCGCCCGATCCAGGAGCCGATGAAGTCGTTCTTCTCCAGGTCCTCGTAGATGGGGCCGTTGCCGTCGCGCACCTCGAGATACATGAGCACGGACTGGCCGCCGCCCAGGTCGATGCCGCCCACCACGCTCTTCATGCTGGGGGGCAGGTCCGCGCGGCTCTCCATGGTGCAGGCCCTGCCCTTGGCGTTCACCAGGGCGTCCTCGGCGCCGTAGGCCACCGTCTTGGAGGCCCGGTCCATGAGGTTCACGAACGTGCCGAACTCGGCGTTGCGCACCTTGGCGCCGGCGCGGTAGGCCGCGGCGATGCCGTCGCCCTTGCCGTTCCACATGTTCATGATCGACCAGTTCTGGTCGCCGCAGGCCAGGACCACGGCCTTGGCCTTGAACACGCAGGGCTCGCCCGTGAGCAGGCTGATGCCGAAGGCGCCCACCACGCGGCCGCCCTCCGTGAGCAGGTCCGTCATGGCCACCTTGGCGTGGCTCTTGATGCCCAGCTTGGCGGCGCGCCTGGCCATGGGGATCATGACGTCGATGTCCACCAGCGTGACCTTCCACGGGATGATCGCGTGGGCGTTGAGGGAGTCCTCGCGGCTGAGCTTGAACTTCACGCCCCAGGTCTCCCAGCGGTCCATGGTCTTCCGGGTCGAGTTGGCGTAGATGCGCAGCATGTCCTGGTCGTTGAGGTAGTCGCCCAGGTTCTCCGTGTGGTACTGGACGTAGGTCTCCTCGTCGCCCTCGGGGATGAAGGCCACGTGGCCCCCGCCCTTGTTGGCCTTGCCTCCGTAGCCCGGGAAGCACTTGTCCACGGTGACGACGCGAAGGCCGGGGTTGTCCTCCTTGACGGTGAGGGCGGCTGCGAGCCCGGCCAGGCCGTGGCCCACCACCAGGACGTCGGACGTGATGATGTTGGCTTCGTTCATGGTCTGCCCTTTCCTAGCTCTGGCCGGCGATGTAGGAGCACGGGAAGGGGATGCTGTAGTCCACCACCACCTTGACCGCGTCCTCCGTGCAGGAGATCTCGCAGAAGTTGCACACCACGCAGTCCTCCGGGTAGGCGATGACCGGCTTCCCGCGGGCCTCGTCCCAACGGATGACGTCCGCCCAGCATGCCTTGTAGCATGTCTTGCAGCCGACGCAGAGATCCTCGTCGATCAGGATCGCGTTCATGGATTTCCTCCGGGTGGATGGGTGGGTACCTGGCCCAGGAGGCAGAGCCCCTGGAAGTCGGCGATGTCGAGTTCGTTCTTGGTGAAGCGGCGGATGATCCCCTGGTCCCGGAGCCGGCCCACCGCCTTGCTGACGCTGACGCGATGGAGGCCCAGGAGCTTGGCGAGGTCGTTCTGGGTGAGGTCGGCGTTGATGGTGACCTCCTTGCCGATGGGCGAGGCCCCCTTCTTCCAGCGGACGTAGTAGACCAGGATCCTGCAGACCCGCTCGAAGAAGTCCTGGCTGAGGCTGTCCTGCAGCCAGACGCCGTACATGCGCACGATGTGGCCCAGCAGCCCGGCCATCTCCAGGAGCAGTTCGGGGTGCTCGCGGGCGATGGGGCCCTCGATGGTCTCCCTGCGGAAGAAGTAGACCGTGCAGGCGGTGTGGGCCCACACCGTGGCCTCCCCGGTGGTGCCGGTGGAAAAACAGCAGGCCTGCCCGAACAGGCAACCCTCGCCCACGCTGTAGAGCACCTTCTCGGGGCCGTGGAGCGTGTAGAGGGCCGTGTCCACGGTGCCCTCCGCGACGTAGTAGACGCCGTCGGCGGGCTGGTCCATGTCCAGGATGAGCGCGCCCTTCGCGTAGGCCTGGCGCGTGCCCAGGTGCGTCACCTTGCCCCAGGAGGGGCACAGGTGCTCGAAGATCGGGAACTCGAATTGCATCGGGGCCTCAGGGGATGAACTTGTAGCGGGCTTCGCGGCCGCGTCCCTCCACGGAGAGGTCCGCGTAGGGGTTGTAGTCGGTGTTCTTGACGACCTTGTAGAGGGTGTAGAGCTGGGGGAGGAAGTCGCCCCAGCAGCCCACCTCCTCGGTGCAGTGCTCGGCCCAGACCAGGCCTTCGGCGCGGGTCTCCTTCCTGCGGGTCCCGATGGCGGAGGACCGTCCCACGACGCCGTAGTCGGTCTTCTCCCACTGGTGGATGCGGTAGCCCATGGGCTCGGCCTTCCGGAGGGCCTCCTCCCCCAGGCCCAGGCCCGCCACGATCACCACGTGCTCGTAGATGATGTAGTCCCGCACCTCGGGCGGCACGTCCTCGAGCTTCTCGAAGCGGATGTAGAGGTTCTGGCGGGAACCGTCGTTCCAGGTCTGGGGGGCGATATGGATCGAGCCCACGGGGTTGCCGTGCCTGACGGGGACGGCCCACTTCAGGGGCTCGTGCTGGGCGGGGTGCCAGAGCAGGAAGCCCTTCTCCATGTTGGACCAGAACCAGTCGATCATTCGCGCCGTGACTTCCTCGTGCTTCCAGTCGAGGTGGGTGCCCATGGCATCCTGGACCATCGAGACTTCCATCGCTTTCACTCCTCGGGGCAGGACCTCCCCGCCCCGCGGTGCGGGTTCGCGGCCGGGTCCGGGTGGGTCTATTCGGGCTTCAGAAGGGGGTGGGTGGGGAGGTGGGGGCGGATCTCCGCGAGGACCGAGGCGAGGTGCCGCCGGGACTCCGCGGGCACCCGCGCCAGGAGGTCGGCGTAGGTCCTGACCGTGAACGCCTGCAGGTCCTGCAGGCGCTCGATGCCGGCCTCGGTGAGTTCCACGACCTTGGAGCGGCGGTCGGTGGGGAGTTCATTGCGCTCCACCAGGCCGTGGCGCACCAGGCGCTCCACCATGCGGCTTGCGGCCGTCTGGCTCAGGGCCAGGCCCTTGGCGAGCTCGGCGATGGTCTGGGGGCCGTTGCGGTAGATGCGGTGCAGGGCGTGCAGCTGGCTGAAGGTGAATTCCCCGCCCTGGAGGGCGTAGGCCATGCGCTGGAGCACGTGGAAGTCGACCAGGCCGTGGATCAGGTCGAAGGCCCGGCCCAGCTGGGTCAGCTCGTCCTGGGCTTCATCGGGCTGGGCGATACTAATGCCTCTGTGCACTACATGCCTCCATGCATGTAATTTTGGGCGCACCCCGCTGGATGTCAAGACCCTTTGATCTTCTATTAAGGGGAAATTCTCAGGCGCGGGCCATGAGGGCGGCCATGGCCAGGGCGTTGAACTTGGCCTCGGCCGGATCGGCCCGGGAACCCAGGACGATGGGATGGGTGGCCCCCAGGACCACCCCGGCGAACTTGGCCTTGGCGTAGTGGATCAGGGCCTTGGTCACCATGTTGCCCGCCTCGATGCCGGGCATCAGGAAGATGTCCACGTCACCCGAGACCGCGCTGGGGAGGCCCTTGTGGTGGGCCGCCTCGGGGCTCAGGGCCACGTCCATGGCGATGGGGCCCTCCACGACGCAACCGGGGAAGGCGCCGGCCTCCCAGGCCTCCACCAGGGCCCTGGCGTCCAGGGTCGCCGGCATCCTGGGGCTCACCTGCTCGTTGGCCGTGAGGACGGCCACCCTGGGGGTGGCCACGCCCATGCGGGCCAGGGCGTCCAGGGCGTTGGCCAGGATCAGCTTCTTGGCCTCCAGGTCCGGCGCGATGTTCATGCCGCCGTCCGTGTAGAAGCCCAGCTTCCTCTCGCCCGGGACTTCCAGGGCGGCCAGGTGGCTCAGGAGACGGCCGGTGCGCAGGCCCCGGACCGGGTCCAGGGCCGCCTTCAGGAAGACGGCGCTGTTCACCAGGCCCTTCATGAGCACCTGGGCCTCGCCGTCCCGCACGAGGCCGGCGGCCACGAGGGAGGCCTTGTCCATGTCGGCTTCATGCACGATCCGGCTCTGGGCGCCGATCTCCAGCTTGTCCACCAGGGGCGAGATGAGGGCCTTGTCCCCCACCAGCACCGCGGTGATGAGACCGGCGCGGATGCCGGCCTGGATCCCCTCCAGCAGCTCCGCGTCCTGGGCCGCCGCCACCGCCACCCGGATGGGTCCGCGGGTGCGGGCCGCCGCGGCCAGTTCTTCCATGTTCCTCAGCATGACCAGCTCCTCAGCTATAGACCTTGGCCGCTTCCTGGCCCCGGAGCACACGCAGGGCGCCCTCCGCCAGGGCTTCCAGTTCCTCTTCCCCGGGCATGACCCGCACCGGGGCGATGAAGGCCACCCGGGCGGTGACGTCGGCCACCATGCGTTCCGAGTACGCGATGCCGCCCGTGATGACGATGCGGTCCACCTGGCCTTCCAGGACGGTCGCCATGGCGCCGATCTCCCGGCCGATGCGGTAGGCCATGGCCTTCAGCACCAGGTCCGCGTGCGCGTCGCCGCCGGCGGCGCGCTTTTCCGCCTCGCGCACGTCCCGGGTGCCCAGGTGGGCGTAGAGCCCGCCGGACCCGGACATCAGGCTCATCATCTCCTTCTCGGTGTACTTCCCGGAATAGCAGAGCTTGGCCAGCAGCATGGAGGGCAGGCCGGCGGATCTGCCCGGAGAGAAGGGGCCCTCCTCGTCCGCGCCGCTGACATCCACCATGCGGCCCTTGCGGTGGGCGGTGATGGAGACGCCGGTGCCCAGGTGGGCCACCACGAAATTGAAGTCGGCGTAGGTGCCGCCCAGTTCCTGGGCCGTTCGTCTGGCCACCGCCTTGCTGTTGAGGGCATGGGAGAAGCTGATGCGGGGCAGCTCGGGCAGCCCGGACAGGCGGGCCTCGGGTTCCATCTCGTCCACGGACACCGGGTCCACGATGAAGGCCGGAATGCCCCTGGGGGTGGCCAACCGGTCGGCAAGGATGCCCCCCAGGTTGGAGGCGTGCTCCCGGCCAACCGCCAGGTCAGCCAACAGCTTGGCGTTCACGGCGTAGGTGCCGCCTTCGATGGGCTTGAGCAGGCCGCCGCGGCCCACCACCGCATCCAGGCCGGCCAGGTCGATGCCGGCCCCGGCCAGGGCCTTCAGGATGAGGTCCAGCCGGTAGTCCAGCTGGTCGATGACCCGGGGGTAGGCCTCCAGGGAAGCGCCCTGGTGCTCCACGGCGAGGCGGAAGCAGGCGGTCTCATCCTCGAAGACGGCGAGCTTGGTCGAGGTGGCGCCGGGGTTCAGGGCGAGGACGCGGGCCACGGGCTACCTCGCTGCCGCGGGCTGGGCCGAGGAGGCCCGGCCGGCGTTGAAGGCGGCGAAGTTGGCGGCCCACACGGCGGCCTTGGGGTTCACCTTCTGCAGGGCCTTCCACCACAGCTCCACCGGGAAGCGGTCGAAGGGCTCAAGGGTGCTGAGGATGCCCATGAGTAGGACGTTGGCGATCTTGCCGGTGGGGTCGCCCAGCGCGATGGCCTTCTCCAGCAGGTCCACCTCGATGAGGTGGCAGGGCTTCAGGATCGCCTTGAGCTGCGCGTCGGTGGGGTAGGCCTCCTCCGCCATGCCCTCGGGGAGGATGCGGGTGTTGGCCAAAAGGACGGTGCCCCCGGGCCGCAGCAGGTCCAGGAACCCGGGCCGCAGGACTTCGCTCTTCTCCATGACGATCAGGCAGTCCACGGTGCCCGGCAGCAGCACGGGACTCACCACGTCGCCGCAGCCGAAGGTGCTGATGACGGGGCCGCCCATCTGGGCCATGCCGTGGGTGTCGCCCTTGACGATGTTGCGCTCGCCGTAGCCCGCGGCCATGGCCAGCTGGGTGAGGACGCGCCCGAAGAACAGGTTGCCCTGCCCGCCCACGCCGCGGATGGCCAGGGAAAGGCGCTGGGGGAGGCCCGGTGCGGGGGCGTCGGCGATCTCCGCGGGGGCCGCGGGGAAGCTGCCGCCGGCGGCCATGCCCAGGTCGTCCAGGGTCACCGCCTTCAGGACCTTGGTGGGGCACATCTGGCTGCAGGCGGGCTCGTGGCCGCCGCACCCGGAGCAGAGGTTGGTCACCTCGGGCACGCCGCTGGCGCCCTTGGCGAGGCCGGGGCAGATCAGGCACAGGTCGCACTGCTTGCAGGCGTCAGGGTCCACCTGGACCCGCTGCTTGCTGGGCTTGATCTTCTTGAGGCAGGCGCCGTCGCGCACCACGATGGTGGTGAAGGTGCCGGCGGCCGCGTCGGCCAGGGCCTTGCGCAGCGTGGCGCGGATGGTCTTGCGCTCGTAGGCGCCGATCACCTCGACCTTGGCGCCGTGGGCGGCCAGGGACGCGGGAAGGTCGAAACGGTTGGGTTGGCCTTCGAGGTTGTTGGGGGAGGTGGGGGAGGGCTGGCCGCCGGTCATGGCGGTCCACTCGTTGTCCAGGATGATCTTCACGCCCGGGACGTTCCGGTAGATGGCGTTGCGGGTGGCGTCCATGCCGGAGTGGCACTCGGTGCTGTCGCCGATGAGGCTGACGCACTTCGAGGCCTGCCCGGGCCGGGAGAGGACGTAGCCGGTGCGCTTGCCCTCGCTGGCGCCCATGGCCAGGCCGGTGTCCATGGCGTTCATGAAGTAGAGGAGCGCGTTGCAGCCGATGTCGCCGAAGATGGCGTCCACCGTGCCCTTGCTCTTGGCGTAGGCCAGCTCCTGGGCCATGAGGCGGTAGGGGCAGCCGGGGCAGATGAGGGGAGGCCGCACGACGCCGGCCACGGGCAGGTCCGCCTTGGGAACCTCGAGGCCCAGCAGTTCGGCGATCAGGGCCGGGGTCCATTCGGTCACGGGGCTGTAGGGCAGCTTGCCCCGCACCTTCAGGCCCGCGGCCTCCATGGACTCCTGCAGGTGGCGGTAGCCGTCCTCGATGACCACGACGTCTTCGACGGTGGCGGCGAAGCGCTTGATGAGCTCCAGGGGCAGCGGGTTGGAGAAGGCCAGGCTCAGGACGTCCAGGTCCAGGCCCCTGGCCTCGATGACTTCGCGCAGGTAGAGGTCGCAGACGCCGTAGGTGACCACGCCGGTCCTTCCGGCGCCCTTGTCCCAGCGGTTGAGGGGGCTGTTCTCCACCATCGCCACCAGGCCGGGCATGCGGTTGGCCATGACGTCGAGGTACGACTTGCTGCAGATGCTGGGCAGGACATTGAAGCCGTGGAGGTCGGCGGGCATCTTCACGGGCTCGCGGGTGGTGACCGGGTTCAGGCGCACCAGGCCCTCGCTGTGGCACAGGCCGCCGCTGGGCATGACGACCACCTGGGTGTTGAAGGCCCGCGCAACGTCCACGGCCAGGCGGGGCGCCTCCAGCATCTCCTGGTGGTTGCGGGGCTCGAGCACCGGCACGAAGCAGCTCTTGAAGAGCGGGCGCGGGTCCACCAGGTGCTGGGTGGAGCTGGGGGTGAAGTCGCTGGCGATGAAGTAGACCAGGGCCCCCCGCTCCTTGATGATGCCCGAGCCGCTGGTGAAGATGTCGCCGGCCTGGAAGAGGCCCGGGATCTTCATGGTCACCACGCAGTCCCGGCCCGCCAGGGTGTGGCCGAAGCCCACCGCCGCGGCGGCGGCCTCGTTCACGGACCAGCCCACGGTGATCAGGTCCTGTACCTGGGAGAGCCCGCGGTCGATGACCTCGGAGCTGGGGGTGCCGGGGTAGCCGTCGGCGCTGTGGACGCCGCTGCGCACGCAGCCGACGGCGAAGGCGATGTTGCCCTGAAGCACCTCGGCGCGGCCTTCGGGTGCCTGGCAGAGCTGGCGGATGGAATCGGACATGGGGTTCTCCTGGCGATAAGTGATTCTTGGCCAGGACGCCCGGGCAAAACGTAGCTGGGGCTACTAAACGCTGAAAAACAACGGAAAATGGCCATCTCGTGACGTAGGTCACTCATAGATGACCGGACGATCCTTTGATTTCTGCGCCAGGCCCTCGGCTTCAGGCACAAACGCCTTTCAATCTGCTTTCTCCATGCCGAATTCCGCCCCTCCGGCCCGGCTTCCCCGGATTTGCCCGTCCCTGCCCAGATGGCCATTTCCCCGGCCGCCTCCGCTGGATACCATGGGTCGGACGCATGGAAAATCCGCAACCGATCCGACACCCCCTTTCTGAAGGGCATTAGCCATGAGCGACCAGAGTCCGGCGCACAATCTCGTATTCGGCATGGCCGGCTCCGGCGGCGACGGCATCGTCTCCGCGGGGGACTCCCTCCTGCAGGCAGCGGCCGCCGAGGGCTACCACGGCGTCATGACCAAGAGCTTCGGCTCCCAGATCCGGGGCGGCGAATCCAGCTGCCGCGTGCGCATCAGCACCGAGCCCATCCTCAACCCCGGCGGCAACCTGGACGTGGCCGTGGCCCTGAACTGGGAGGACTTCCTCAAGTTCGGCGCCGAGCTGCCCGTGAGCGGCAACACGGTGGTGATCTACGAGGCCGCCACCCTGATCCCCCCCGACCGCATCCCCCTGGTGGGCGTGGTGCCCCGCCAGGTGATCCCCGTGCCCATGACCCAGATGGCCAAGGACACCGCGGGCACCGAGCGCGCCAAGAACACCGTGGTGCTCGGACTCATCGCGGGCTGGTTCGGAATCGGCGCCGTGGCGGTGATGAAGGGCATCCGGAAGAAGCTGGCCAAGAAGGGCGAGGAGCTGGTGGAAGCCAACCAGCGCGCCTTCGACGCGGGCCGGGCCTTCGCCATGGCGAACCCGCTCCGGGTCAACATGAACATCGTTCCCTCCGAGACCAAGGGCGCCCTCAAGCTCATCACCGACGGCAACGACATGTGCGCGGCGGCGGCGATCTTCGCGGGCTGCCGGTTCTTCGGCGGCTACCCCATCACGCCCTCCACCGAGATCATGCAGTTCTTCACGGACCACGTCTGGAAGTACGGCGGCTCGGTCCTCCAGGCCGAGGACGAGATCGCCGGCATCGGCGCGGCCGTGGGGGCCTCCTTCGCGGGGGTCAAGGCCATGACCGCCACCAGCGGCCCCGGCCTCTCGCTGAAGACCGAGATGATGGGCCTGGCCACCATCGCCGAGCTGCCCCTGGTGATCGTGGACGTGCAGCGCGGCGGCCCCTCCACGGGCCTGCCCACCAAGAACGAGCAGTCCGACCTCTTCGCGGCGTGCTTCTCGGCCCACGGCGACGTGATCCGCCCGGTGCTGGCCCCCACCTGCGTGGCCGACACCTTCCGGATCACGGTCGAGGCGTTCAACATCGCCGAGTACTACCAGACCCCGGTGATCATCCTGTCCGACCAGGAGATCAGCCAGCGCAAGGAGACCCTGGACCCCATCGACGTCAGCCAGTTCGAGATCATCGAGCGCCTGCAGCCCAACGCCCACGACCTGAAGGACTACAAGCGCTTCGCCCAGACCGAGAACTTCATCAGCCCCATCAGCCACCCCGGCATGCTGGGCGGCACGTACCTGGCCTCGGGCATCGAGCACACCGAGGGCGGGGCCCCCACCAACAGCGGCACCGTCCACGCCCGCATGAACGACAAGCGCACCCGGAAGTTCGATCCCCTCAAGGACCGCAAGGACCTCTTCGAGGTGCTGGGCAACCCCAGCGCCCCCCTGGCCATGGTGGCCTGGGGCAGCGTCGCCGGCGTCTGCCGCGAGGCCCTCCAGATGGCCCTGGACGAGGGCCTGAACGTCAAGCTGATGGTGCCCTACCTGCTCTACCCCGTGGCCGAGGGCGCCTACCGGGAGTTCTTCGCCTCCGTGCGCAAGGGCCTGATCATCGAGCAGACCCACCTGGCCCAGTTCCACAAGCTCCTTCGGATGCACCTGGACCTGCCCGCGGGCGTGCGCCCCCTGGCGCGCAGCGGCGCCAACCCCTTCCTGCCCGGCGAGATCGTCGCGGCCCTCCACAATCTCCTCTCGGAACTGCAGCGCAGGCACGAGGGCAAACTTCAGCCCCAGGAGTGAGGTCGACCATGAACGGTACCGCCACCTGCGATTTCCAGCCCAAGGACTACAAGAGCGACCTCAAGCCCATCTGGTGCCCCGGCTGCGGCGACTTCGGCGTGCTGCAGGGCATCTACCGGGCCCTGGCGGCCATCGGCAGGCCCCCCCACGAGATCGCCTTCGTGTCCGGCATCGGCTGCTCCAGCCGCATCCCCGGCTACACCACGGCGTACGGCTTCAACAGCGTGCACGGCCGCAGCCTGCCCATCGCCCAGGGCATCAAGATGGCCAACCCCGACCTGCTGGTGCTGGCCGCCGGCGGCGACGGCGACGGCTTCTCCATCGGCGGCGGCCACCTGGCCCACATGGTGCGGCGCAACATGGACATCGCCTACATCGTGATGGACAACCAGATCTACGGCCTCACCAAGGGCCAGCTCTCGCCCACCTCCCACAAGGGCCTGACCACCTGCACCTCCCGGCACGGCAGCCTCGAGGAGCCGGTGAACCCGCTCCTGTACATGCTGGCCTACGGCGCGGGCTTCGTCGCCCAGGCCGCCCCCACGGACCTGCCGGGCATGGCCGCGATCATCGAGGCGGCCATCCGCTACCCCGGCTTCGCCTTCGTGAACATCCAGTCCCCCTGCGTGACGTACGGCATGGAGGAGCAGCAGCTCAAGGGCCTCAAGGCCATGCAGGAGAGCCTGGAGGGCCTGGGCCACGACTCCACCGACCGCCTCGCGGCCATGGACCTGGCCCAGCACTACGGCAGGAAGCTCCACCTGGGCGTCTTCTACCGCAACCCCGAGCCGCCGCCCACCTACGGCGACCTGGTCAAGGCGCGGCAGGAGGAACTGTCGAAGAATGCCCTCCCGGTGGAGCGCATCCTGGACCTCTTCATCAAGAAGTGAACGGGAGCCCCCATGACGATCCGAGGCATTGACCTGGCCGCGCTGTCCCTGAAGGACGCCCTCGACCTCGCCATCCTGGTGGAGGACGAGGCCATGGAGCGCTACGAGGAGTTCGCGTTCCAGATGGAGCAGCACCGCACCCCCGAGGCCGCGAAGTTCTTCCGGTACATGATCGAGAACGAGGCCAAGCACGGCCGCGACCTGAGGGCCCGCAGGGCCCTGGACTTCCGGGACGAGCCCTCCCGGGTCACCTCGGCCATGATCTGGGACGTGGAAGCCCCCGACTACGACGCGGCCCGCGCCTTCATGACCCCGCGCCGCGCCATGGAGGCCGCCCTCGCCTCCGAGATCAAGGCCCATGCCTTCTTCGAGGGGGCCCTGGCCTCCATCCAGGACCCCACGGTGGCCGCCCTGTTCCTGGAGCTGCGGGACGAGGAGCTCCAGCACCAGGCCCTGGTCAGGGCCGAACTGGCCAAGCTGCCCCCCGACAGCGGCCTGGACGACGAGGACTTCGTGGATCCCCCCGCGGGAGTGGACTAGCCCGCCATCACCTGGCGCGCGAATTTCTGGATGCCCGACAGCAGCATCTCCACGGCCATCGCCGTGAGCACCAGCCCCATGAGCCGCTCGAAGGCCATCGTCACCTGCTCGCCCAGGAAGGCGGCGATGCGTTCGGCGAACACCAGCACCACGGCCGAGATGGCCATGGCCACCCCGATGGCGGCGAGCCACTCCCAGAGGCGGGCCGGGTCGCCCGACACCAGCAGCAGGACCGTGGCGATGGCGCTGGGGCCCGCGATGAGGGGGATGGCCAGGGGCACCAGGAACGGTTCGCCCTTGCGGGCGGACTCGGCGTGGCCCTCGGGGTGGGGGAACACCATCTTCAGGGCGATGAGGAAGAGGATCACGCCGCCGGCGATGCCCAGGGAGGTGTCCGACAGGTGCATGAGCCGCAGGACGCCCTGGCCGAACAGGGCGAAGAACACCAGGATGGCCGTGGCCAGGAGCACTTCCCGGATGATCACCCGCCGGCGGCGCGCCGGGTCCACCTGGCGCAGGATGCCGATGAAGGGCGGGATGTTGCCCAGGGGATCGGTGACCAGGACCAGCAGGATGAGGGCGGAGGCGAAGGTGTTCGGGGAGGGGACCATGAGGCTCCAGTCTACCGGAACTTCGACTGCAGGAATTCCACGCACACCCGCACCTTGGCGGACTCCGTGAGGCGCATGGGGTACACCGCGCAGATGGGCGCGTCCTGGCGGTACTCCGGCAGCACCCGCACCAGGCTGCCCTCCCGCAGCCCGGCCTCCACGTCCCAGTCGGACCGGAGGATGATCCCGTGGCCGTCCAGGGCCCACTGGTGGGCCACCTCGCCGTTGTTGCAGGACAGGGGGCCCGCGGCGCGGACGGCCTCCGTCCCCTTCGGACCGGCCAGCTTCCAGATGCCGAAGCTCTGGTCCCTTTCGCGCACCACGATGCAGTCGTGCCTGCCAAGGTCCCGGAGGGTGGCCGGCGCGCCGCGGCGCGCGAGGTAGGCGGGGGCGGCGCAGAGGACCCGGGCGTTGGCGGCGATGCGCTTGACGATCAGGCTGGGATCCGATTCGCCGCCGATGCGGATGTCGATGTCGAAGCCCTCGCCGATGAGGTCCACGGGGCGGCTGAGCAGCTCCAGCTGGATGCGCAGCTGGGGATGCAGCCGGGCCAGCTCCGACAGGGCCGGCCCGATGCGCTTGCGGCCGAAGCCTGAACTGGTGCTGATCTTGAGCACGCCGCGCGGGGCGGTCTTGAGGCTGGTGACCGCCTCCGTCATCTGCTCGGCATCCTCGATGATGCGCTGGGCCCACCGGTGGACGGTCTCGCCGTCCTCGCTGAGGGTCACCCGGCGCGTGGTCCGGTGCAGCAGGCGCACGTTCAGGAGCCCCTCCAGCAGGGCGATGCGCTTGCTCACGTAGGCCGGGGAGACCCCCAGCTCCGTGGCGGTGGCCAGGAAGCTGCTGTTGCGCACCACGAAGCAGAACAGGCGGAGGTCGTCGAGGGGGGGCAGATTGTTCACGATTCGTGTTCCAAGTCTTCATGAATTATCCAATAGTTTTCGTTTCGCAAGGGATTATCTTTTGACTACCCCGACATCAGGAATGGAGTTGCCCATGAACCACGAGCAGGCAGTGAAGTCCATGACGGACACCATGTCCGCCTTCACGGACTACGTCGGCAAGCACCTTCCCGATGATGTCCTCGCCAAGCTGAAGGAGCTCCGCGCCCAGGAGGACAGCCCCCTCGCGACGGTGGTCTACGACTCCATGTTCGACAACCTGGCCAAGGCCGGGGAGCTGAACCGCCCGGCCTGCCAGGACACGGGCGTCATCCAGTACTTCGTGAAGGCCGGGGCGCAGTTCCCCCTGCTGGGCGAGGTGCGCGCGATCCTGCGCGAGGCCACCCTGAACGCCACCCGGTCGGCCCCCCTGCGCCACAACGCGGTGCAGATCTTCCAGGAGAAGAACACAGGCGACAACACCGGCGACAAGATCCCCTGGATCGACTGGGACATCGTTCCCGCCGACAGCGGCATCACCATCGAGGTCTACATGGCCGGCGGCGGCTGCAGCCTGCCCGGGCAGGGCCGGACCCTCATGCCCGCGGCCGGCTACGAAGGGGTGGTGGAGTTCGTGTTCGACGTGATGACCTCGTACGGCATCAACGCCTGCCCTCCGATCCTCGTGGGCGTGGGCATCGCCGGTTCCATCGAGGTGGCGGCGAACCTCTCCAAGAAGGCCCTGTTCCGCCCCATCGGCTCCCGCAACCCGGATGCCCGGGGCGCGGAGATGGAGCGGCTCATGGAAAAGGGGCTCAACGGCATCGGCCTCGGCCCCCAGGGGGTCTCCGGCCGGAATTCCGTCATGGGCGTCCACATCGAGAGCGCGGCCCGCCATCCGTCCACCATCAGCGCGGCCATCTCCACCGGATGCTGGGCGCACCGGCGGGGCACGATCCGCATCAACGGCGACCTCTCCTTCGAAATCATTTCCCACAAAGGGGCCCAGCTGTGAAAAAGATCCTCACCACCCCCATCAGCAACGAGGACCTCGCGTCCCTCACCGCCGGCGACATCGTCTACCTCACCGGCCAGATGGTCACCTGCCGGGACATGGGCCACCGCCGGCTCATCGAGCTGGGCATCCCGCTGCCCGTGGACCTCCAGGGCGGCGCGATCCTGCACGCGGGGCCCATCGTCCGCAGGGCGGGCGAAGGCTGGGAGATGGTCTCCATCGGCCCCACCACCAGCATGCGCATGGAAGGCTACGAGCGCGAATTCATCCGGCAGACCGGGGTCAAGCTCGTCATCGGCAAGGGCGGCATGGGCCCCCAGACCCTGGAGGGCTGCCGCGAATCCAAGGCCGTCCACGCCATCTTCCCCGGCGGCTGCGCCGTGCTCGCGGCCACCCAGGTGGAGGAGATCGAGCGCGTGGAGTGGCTCGACCTGGGGATGCCCGAGGCCCTCTGGGTGTCCCGGGTGAAGGAATTCGGCCCGCTCATCATCACCATCGACACCAAGGGCAACAACCTCATCGACACCAACAAGGCCACGTTCAATGAGCGCAAGATCCCCATCGTCAAGGAGATCTCGGCCCAGGTCCGGTTCATCAAATAGTCAGTCCCCCAAGGCCCCCAGCAGCTCGTCGAGGTTCACCGTCACGATGGTCGAGGCCCGGTCGCTCATGGCGTAGGGCAGGATCAGGTCCCGCCCGTGGCGCAGCGAGCCGCAGCTGTAGACCACGTTGGGCACGTACCCCTCCCGTCCGCTGCCCTCGGGCGCCAGCAGCGGTTCCCGAAGGCGCCCGATCACCTTCGAGGGGTCCTGCAGGTCGAGCAGGATGGCGCCGATGCAGTACTTCCGCATGGGCCCCACCCCGTGGGTGAGGACGATCCAGCCGGCCTCGGTCTCGATGGGAGAGCCGCAGTTGCCCACCTTCACCCCCTCCCACATCTCCGCGGGCCGCATGATCACCCGGGGGTCGCTCCAGTAGTGCGGGTTGTCCGAGAACATGAGAAGGAGGTTCTCGTCGTCCTGGCGGCTCAGCATCGCGTAGTTCCCGTCGATGCGCCTGGGGAAGAGGGCCATGCCCTTGTTCTGCACGGCGGACCCGTTGAGGGTGAGGACGCGGAAATGGAGGAAGTCCTGGGTCTCGATCAGCTGGGGCAGGATGGCGTGCCCGTTGTAGGCGGTGTAGGTCGCGTAGTACGTCACCGTCCCGTCGTCGTCGGTGAACCGCACGAACCGGGCGTCCTCGATGCCGTTGCTCTCGTTGGCCGATACGGGGAAGATGACCCGCTCCCCGAGGGTGTGCCGGCCGGAGAAGTTCATCTCGTAGTTGGAGTCCGCCAGCCACTGGATGCAACGCAGGGTGGCGTCCAGGTCCTTGCCGTGGGGCCGGGTCTCCCGCCGGACCCGCTGCAGGCTCGTGGCCAGGAGACCGCGGGTGAGGCCCTCGGGAAGGACCTCCATCACGGCGTGGGCGTGTTCGTTGTCGAAGCCCATCTCGTGGAGCTTGATCAGGAAGGGGCCCTTCCGGTAGCTGGGGTCGGGGTCGATGTCGGGCTCGGTCACCATCCGGGAGACGGGATCCAGGGCGATGCCGCCGCCCGGGGCGATGCCCCCGGTGCGGAATTCGATGGACGAGATGTGCCCTTCCCCCGTTGCCCGGAGGCTCATGATGAACCGCAGGCCGCCTTCGGGAACCCCGAACTGGTCCGGGTGGGCGACGATGGAGGGGTTGAAGAGGGCCGCCGATTCCAGGGCGTATTCACCCGAGAACAGGGAACCGATGAGGAGCTTGCGGTCCCGGGAGAGGGGCTGGTCCGTGAACAGGTGCGGGGCCACCCGCCGGAAGTTGGCAAGCAGGGCCGCCTCCATGTCGAAGTGGCGGCTCTCGAACTCCTTCAGCACGGCCTCCAGGTCCCGGCCCACCTCCTCCTCGCGCAGCGCCAGGGCCCGGCCGAGGATGGCGAGGACGCGGTTGACGTTGGAGGGGATGAAGGGACGGATGATGACGCGGGCGCTCTGGGGGACCAGCGTGATGTCGTGGGCGCGGACCTTGACCCGGCTCATAGCCCGCCGCCCACCGTGTGCCGGACCACGAACTCGGATTCGCTCATCTCCGCCAGGGCCAGGTGGAAGGCCAGGGTGGATTCGGCCCCCTGGTTCTCGCTGATGCGGTCCACGTGCAGGCCGTCCCCGCAGCCTCCGGTGCTGGCGTCGTACACCGGGAGCCGGAGATCGTTGCGGCCCAGGAACCATTCGAAGGCCCGCTTGGCCTCCCGGAGCCAGGCCGGGTCCTGGGTGGCCCGGAAGGCGTCAAGACAGGCCGAGACCATGGCCTGGGCCTCCACCGGCTGCTGGTCGAAATCGGCGTGGGCGCCGTCCCGGGCATAGAAGCCGTTGCTTCCGATGGGCCGGAAGTGGCCGGCCGGGGCCTTCTGCACCGAGGCGAGCCAGCTCAGGGACTTGAGGCCCACCTCCATGGCCCCGGAAGCGGCCTCGCCCTGGGCGCTGAGGATGAGCGCCTGGCAGATCCGCGCGTTGTCGTAGGTGGCGCAGGGCTCGAACCAGGGCCAGTTGTCGGTGGCGCACTCCCGCCAGAGGGTCAGGAGCCTTTCCGTAAGGAGGGTGCGCATCTCCCTGGCCTGGGCCTTGTGGGGATTGCCCAGCAGGTATTCGTGGATGCCCAGCAGCGTGAACGCCCAGGCCCGGGGCGAGATGAAGCCGCCCACCGCGCCCAGGCCCCGGTCGAAGAGGAGCGACGCCAGCTTGCGGTGGCCCGGGTTCCGGGACCGGCCCGCTCCGGTGCCCAGGGCCCACAGGGCCCGGCCATGGCTGTCCTCGCTGCCGTGGGCCTCCAGCCAGACCCGGCCGTGGCTCATGAAGTTCCGGAACCGGCCCGTCTCCCGGTTCAGCGCCGCGGAGAGGAACGCCAGGTAGCTGGTGGCCAGGTGGTCCAGCTTGTCGGAGGGGGACCCGCCGCCGCTCTCGTCCAGCAGGTCGCAGAGGATGTAGGCCCGGGCGTTGTCGTCCGTGCAGTAGCCCTCGTCGTAGTTGGGGACGTTGAAGGTGGCGTGCTGGAGCATGCCGGTGCCGTCGCTCATGCGCACCAGGTGGTCCAGGCGGACCGGGGGCAGGTCGTAGGGGCGGGTGGCCAGGGTCCATTGGGCGAAGGCCGAGCGGGGCTTGGTCCGCCGCTCCCTGCGGGCGCGCATGAAGGAATCCAGGTACTTCCGCCCCACGACGGGCCAGAGCATCTCCCGTCCCAGCGCGTAGGCCCGCTCCCGGGTGGCCAGCAGGCGCTCCGGGTCGTCCAGGTAGGCGCAGACGGCCTTGGCGATGGCCGGGGGATCGCGGAAGGGCACCAGGGTGCCCCGGTCGTCGGCGAGCAGTTCCTGGGCGTGCCAGTAGGGGGTGGAGACCACCGCCTTGCCCGCGCCGAAGACGTAGGCCAGGGTGCCCGAGGTGATCTGCGCCTCGTTGACGTAGGTGGTCAGGTAGATGTCCGTGGCGCCGATGAACTCCTTCAGGTCCTCCAGCGAGACGAACCGGTTGTAGAAGATCACGTTCTCCTTGACCCCCAGGTCCTCGGCGAGCCGCTCGAGGCCCAGCCGGTAGGTCTCCCCCTCCCGGGCCACCAGGTGCGGGTGCGTTGCGCCCAGCACGAGGTAGACCACGTCGGGGTGCTCCTTCACGATCTCCGGCAGCGCCTCGATGACGTACTCGATGCCCTTGCCCGGGCCCAGGAGCCCGAAGGTGAGCAGCACCTGGCGTCCCTCCACGCCGAACTGCTCCTTGTAGAACCCCGAGTCGACGAAGGGCATGTCCGGGATGCCGTGGGCGATGATGTCGATCTTGGCGTCGGGCGCGCGGTACGTCTCCAGCAGGATCTCCCGGCCCTTGCCCGACATCACCACGAGCCGGTCGCTGCGCTGGATGAGCTCGTCCATCACCTTGCGCTGGGCCTCGTTGGGGTCCCGCAGGATGGTGTGGAGCGTGGTCACCACCGGCATGCGCACTTCCTTGAGGAGGGCCAGGAGATGGCTTCCCGCTGGGCCCCCGTAGATGCCGAACTCGTGCTGCACGCAGAGGACGCCGGCGTTGCTGAAGTTCAGGAAGTCCGCTGCCCGCCGGTAGGAGTTCAGGTCCTTCTGGGCCAGCTCGAATCGCACGCGCGGAGGATACTCGTACCCTTCGATCCGGTCGTTCACGGCCCCCGTGAAGCAGTCCGCATCGGGCGCCGCGCCGGCGACCGCCTCGCAGACGTCGGTGGTGAAGGTGGCGATCCCGCACAGGCGCGGCAGGTAGCCGCCCAGGAATGCGATCCGCTCCAGCGGGGTGGAGTCTGACATCACGTGCCTTCCTTTCGCTCCGGCCCGCCCTTGCGGACGCAGCCGATCATCCGGTGGGCCTTCAAGGTGCGGCACCGGTTCGCCGGCCCGGCCAACCTGATGACCCCGTGCCCCGGATCCCGTTCCAACAGTTCCTCAAGGTCCAGATCGGTGGCGCGCACAGCGGATACCCAGCTTTCATTTTGAAGCATAGGCCCATTCAAATTGGATGAGGCAGGAAAGCCCATATCTCAACGAATTAATTTATCTTCAACGATTCGTTTACTAACGGAATGGCACGCCCTGTGCACTCTTAGCCTCCCAGGCCCAAAGCCCTGGGCTCATCTTCCACACGCCAAGGAGACCTCGTGCGTTCCAACCTGTTCACGCTTCCCATCCTCCTCACCTGCCTCGCGGGCGGTTCCCTCGCGGCCCAGGACTTCCGCCTGGGAGTCCAGGGCGGGCTTGTCCTGCCCTCGGGCGACCTGTCCGATTCCGCGTCCCTCGGCCTCCAGGTCGGCGGGCACGCCCGGTGGGATTTCGGCCGCGGCCACGGCCTCATGGCCCGGGCCGACCTGACCTCCTTCGGCCGCAAGGACGGCTACGGGTCCTCCAGCCTGGGCATTGGGGCCGACTACACCTACCACTTCGACCGCGCCCGGCGCGGCGTGTACGTCCTCGCCGGGCTCTCCGCCCAGAACTACAGCCGGGACTTCCCCGACGGCACCTCGCGCGACAGCGGCCTGGGCATCGACCTGGGCGCCGGCTACGACCTGGACCGGAACCTCGGCCTGCAGGCCCGGTTCACGTCGGTCAACGCCGGGCACGACACCCTGACGGCGCTCTGCCTCGGCGTCACCTACACCTTCTGACCCGGGCGCCGGGCCTTGTGCCTGAATGCATGAAATGCAGCATTTTTACAAATAAAGGGAGCGCCCATGCGGAAGGGACCTATACTTGGGCGGGACGATCTCAGCCCCTCGGCCTCGCGATCCGCAAGCATACCCGCGACTTCAACGAGGTGGCCGATGTCCGGAATCGCAGAAGACCGTCCCAGGCCCGCAGGGGCAGGCAAGAACCCGGTGGGCGCGCGCCCCCGGGGCAGCCTGCTCAAGACGGGGGCCCTCCAGAAAGCGATCTTCAACAGCGCCAACTTCTCGAGCATCGCTACGGACGCCAGGGGCGTCATCCAGATCTTCAACGTGGGCGCGGAGCGCATGCTCGGCTATGCCGCCGCGGAAGTGATGAACAAGATCACCCCCGCCGACATCTCCGATCCCCGGGAAGTCATCCTGCGGGCCCGGGCCCTGAGCCTGGAGCTGGACACGGACATCACCCCGGGCTTCGAGGCCCTGGTGTTCAAGGCGTCCCGGGGCATCGAGGACATCTACGAGCTGACCTACATCCGCAAGGACGGGACCCGTTTCCCGGCCGTGGTGTCGGTCACCGCGCTGCGTGACGCCCAGGGCGGCATCATCGGCTACCTGCTCATCGGCACCGACAACACCGCCCGCAAGCAGATCGAGGCCGACCAGGAAAAGCTCGCCCAGCGCCTTCGGGACCACCAGTTCTACACGCGCTCCCTCTTCGAATCCAACATCGACGCGCTGATCACCACGGACCCGTCCGGCATCATCACGGACGTCAACAAGCAGATGGAGGCCCTCACCAACTGCACCCGCGACGAGCTGATAGGCGCACCCTTCCGGAAGTTCTTCACGGATCCGGACCGGGCCGACGCCAGCATCAAGCGCGTCCTCAGCGAGAAGAACATCACCAACTACGAGCTCACGGCGCGTGCCCTGGACGGCAGGGAGACCGTGGTCTCCTTCAACGCGACCACGCTCTACGACCGGGACCGCACCCTGCAGGGCGTCTTCGCGGCGGCGCGGGACATCACGGAAAGCAAGCGCATGGATGAGCTCCTCCAGGCCAAGAACACGGAACTGGAGATCGCCCGGTCCGTGGCCGAGAAGGCGAACCTCGCCAAATCCGAGTTCCTCTCCGGCATGAGCCACGAGCTGCGCTCGCCCCTGAACGCCATCCTCGGGTTCGCCCAGCTGATGGACACCGCCACGCCCCATCCGAGCGCCTCCCAGAAGGCCAGCCTCAAGCAGATCCTGAACGCCGGCTGGTACCTCCTGAAGCTGGTCAACGAGATCCTCGACCTGGCGGTGATCGAGTCGGGAACCCTCTGCATCTCGGTGGAACCTGTCTCCCTCGAGGAAGTGCTCCTCGAGTGCAGGGCCATGATGGAACCCGAGGCCATGAAGCGCTCCCTGGCCATGGCCTTCCCCGTGCTGGACCGGCCCTGCTTCGTGCAGGCCGACCGGGTGCGGCTGAAGCAGGTCCTGCTCAACCTCCTGTCCAACGCCATCAAGTACAACCGCAAGGGGGGCAGCGTCACCGTGGCCTCCACCCTGATCGGAAGCCATCTGCGCCTCAGCGTCCGGGACACCGGCTCGGGCCTGTCGCCCGAACTCGTGGAACAGCTCTTCCAGCCCTTCAACCGCCTGGGCAGGGAAGGCAGCGCCGAGGAGGGCACAGGCATCGGCCTGGTGATGTGCAAGGTCCTGGTGGAACTCATGGGCGGGCGGATCGGCGTGGAATCCATGCCCGGCGCCGGCTGCGAATTCTGGTTCGAACTGGGTTCAGCCCAGCCCCCGCGCCTGGCCGAGGAGGGAGCCGACCCCATCCCGGGCGCCACCCAGGCGGTTTCCGCGGACGCGGCCCCGCGCACCCTCCTCTATGTGGAGGACAACTCGGCCAACCTCGCCCTGGTGGAACAGCTCATCGAGCGCCGCCCGGACCTGCGCCTCATCAGCGCGGGCACCGGGGCCCGGGGCATCGAGATGGCCCGGATCCACCACCCCGAGGTGATCCTCATGGACATCAACCTGCCGGGGATGTCCGGCATCCAGGCGCTGCTGCGGCTGCGCGAGGACCCGGCCACCGCGGGCATTCCCGTCATGGCCGTCAGCGCCAACGCCATGCTCAGCGATGTGCAGAAGGGGCTGGCCCTGGGGTTCTTCCGCTACCTCACCAAGCCCATCAACGTCACTGAATTCATGGAAGCATTGGACCTCGCTCTGGCCATCGAACCGGACCGGGGCCTCGGGACGGTCGGATGAAACCTTCGGACATCCTCCTCGGCAGGATCCTCATCGTTGACGACCTGGAAGCCAACGTCATCCTGCTGGAGGAGATGCTCAAGGGCGCGGGCTACACGTCGGTAAGCTCCACAAGGGATCCCTCCCGGGTCTGCGAACTCCACCTCCTGAACCGCTACGACCTGATCCTCCTGGATCTCCTGATGCCGGGCATGGACGGTTTCCAGGTCATGGAGAACCTCGCGACCATCGAGACGGAGGGCTACCTTCCCGTCCTGGTGGTCACCGCCCAGTCCGGCCACAAGCTCCGGGCCCTTCAGGCCGGCGCCAGGGACTTCGTCAGCAAGCCCTTCGACCTGGCCGAGGTCCTGATCCGGGTCCACAACCTGCTGGAGGTGCGCCTCCTGCAGAGGGAGGCGAGGGAGCTCTGCGAGCGCATCCAGACCCAGAAGGACGTGTCCGGGCACCTCCTGGCGGCCCTGCTGCCCCCAGGCGTCCCGGCCGCCCCTGCCGGCGGTCCCGAAGCCGCCATCCGCGAGCGGATCGCGGAAGTGACGATGCTCTTCGCCAACCTCCAGGCATTCACCGCCTTCGCCGAAGGGGCCGGCGGGAAGGTGCTGAAGGCGGTCCTGGACGGCGTGTCCAGCGACTTCGACCAGGCCTGCCCCCCTGCCCCCGGCCTCCCCGGGCCCCGCGCGGACCGTGCCATGGCCGCGACGGGCGACGCCCGGGAACTGGTGGAGGCCGTGGGCCGGTTCAATGGGCACAATCCCTACCGGCTCGCCCTGCGCATGGGGCTGGACGCCGCCCCGACCTGAGCTCCCCCGAAGTGAATGAAGCGCCCTTTCATTTTGAATGGGCCGACCGGGACCGCGGCGGAGCCGGGTGGCGCCAAGGGGCACTGTCCCTGCATCCGGCGAATGGCCCGGGAAATGCTCCTTCCCGTTGGAGGCTGCCCGGATCCCCCCGCAGCCGTTCCCGGAGATCGACCATGAAATTGCACCTCCTCCCCTTCACCGCACTGCTCCTTCTGAGTCCGTCCCCGGCTCGGGCCCAGGTCCGCCTCGGCATCTCCATCGGCCTGCCCGTGGCCCCGCGAATGGAGATCATCTCCCCCGGCATCCAGGTGGTCACGGGGTTCGAGGAGGAAGTGTTCCTCCAGGGAGGCTGGTACTGGGCCCGCAGGTCCGACGGCTGGTACCGCTCGCGCAACGGGCGGGGCAGCTACGACTACGTGGAAGGCCGCCGCGTGCCCCGTGGCCTCGTGCGGATGCCCCAGGGGCACTATCGCAACTGGCACCATGAGGGCTGGGATCGCGGCGAGAGCCGCGACCAGCGCGGGCAGGAGGAGCGTCACGACGCGCGCGGCGAGAACCGGGGCCAGCGCAGGCAGGAGGAGCGCCACGACGAGCGCGGCAGGAAGAACGAGGGCGGCCACGGCCATCACTAGAGGTTTTCGATGACGCATGCGGAGGAACCCACCCTCAAGGCGACCCTGGAACTCGTTCAGGAGCTTCGGCTCCGCCAGGCGACCCTCGAGGCGCAGAACGAGGTCTTCCGCAGGGCCGAGGCCGACCTCAACACGGCCCGCGCCCGCTACATCGAGTGCTACGACCTGGCCCCCGTGTGCTACCTGATCCTCGACGCGAAGGGGCGGGTCCTGGAGGCCAACCTGACCTCGGCGGCCCTTCTGGGCGTCCTGCGCAGCACCCTGATCCTCCAGCCCATAACCCGTTTCATTCTCGAACCGGACCAGGACCTCTATGAAAGACAGAGGATCCAGGCGCTGAGGGACGGGCAGTCCGGACCCTTCGAGATCCGGATGAGGCGCCCCGACGGCTCGAACTTCTGGGCCCACATGACCACCATCGGGGCCCTGGACGAGGAAGGTGCCCAGGTGTGGCGCGTGGTGGTCCTGGACATCTCCGACCAGAAGCGCAGCGAGACCCTCCTTCTGAGGAGCGAGACCGACCTGAAGGAATCCCAGGGCCTCGCGCACATCGCGGGGTGGGAGTGGGACGCCGCCAGGGACGAGATGAACTGGTCCGAGGAGTTCGCCCACATTCTCGGCCTCCCCCCGGGGCGGACGTCCATGACCCGGGAGGAGAGCCTCCTGCTCTACGTCCCCTCGGCGGGTGAAGCCCTCGACGCCCTCTCGACCCGTTCGATGCTGACCGGGGAGCCCTACGAGATCATCCTCGAGGTCGCCGCCCCCGCCACCGGGACCCGCTGGGTCCTGGGCCGAGGCGAGGTCCACCGGGATGCGTCCGGCGCCATCCAGGGCCTGCGCGGCACGCTCCAGGACATCACCGAACGCAAGCGGGCCGAAACCGAAGGGGCCCGCCTTCAGGACCAGCTGCTGCAGGCCAACCGCATGGAGAGCCTGGGCAGCCTCGCCGGGGGCGTCGCCCACGACATGAACAACGTCCTTGCCGCCATCCTCAGCCTGGCCACCGTGCACCTGGAGATCCAGGCCCCCGGCAGCCCCGTGCACCAGGCCTTCGAGATCATCTCCCAGGCCGCCACGAGGGGTGGAGCCATGATGAAGCGCCTCCTGGGCTTCGCGCGCACCAGCCCGGTCGAGGTGCTGGACCTGGACATGAACGCCCTGGTGCGCGGAGAGATCGCCCTCCTGGAGCGCACGACCCTGTACAGGGTCACCCTCGCGATGGACCTCGCGGAGGGACTCCGGCCCATCCGCGGGGATCCCGCCGCCCTGAGCAACGCCCTGATGAACCTCTGCGTCAACGCCGTGGACGCCATGCCCGGCAGCGGCACCCTCACGCTGCGCACCCGCAACCTCGGTCTGGACTGGATCGAGGTCCGGGTCTCGGATACGGGCACCGGCATGCCCAAGGAGATCCTCGCCAAGGCCCTCGACCCCTACTTCACCACCAAGGACGTGGGCAAGGGCACCGGGCTGGGCCTGCCCCTGGCCTACAGCACCGTCCGCGCCCACGGAGGCGAACTGGAGATCCTCAGCAGGCCCGGCGTCGGGACGCGGGTGAAGATGCGGTTCCCCGCCAGCAACCTGGCCGCCCCGATCCCCGTTCCCGGGGCTTCGCCGGCGCCCGGGCCGGACGCGCCGTCCATGGCCATCCTTCTCGTGGACGACGACGAGCTCGTGCGCGCCTCCGCGGGCACCATCCTGGAATTCCTGGGCCACACCGCGAGGGTCGCCCCCAGCGGCGAGAAGGCCCTGGCCGAGATCGGGGCCGGCTTCCGGCCCGACCTCGTGATCCTGGACATGAACATGCCCGGACTGGGCGGCTCCGGCACCCTGCCCCGCCTGCGGGCGCTGCTGCCGCAGGTTCCGGTGCTGCTGGCCACCGGAAGGGCTGACCAGGCCGCCCTGGAGCTCATCCTCGCCCATCCGCAGGTGACGCTCCTCTCAAAGCCCTACAGCTTCGACGACCTCAGGACGCGGCTGAAGGCGGCTTCGAATCACCTCGAATCCTGAACACATGTGCGACGCATGTGTTCATTAATGTGGCCGGGCGAAGCACCGTCCCGGGCCACGAAGATTCAAATCAACAATATAAATGGGTTAGCGAAATTCGCAAATTGGCACACTCGCTGCTTGGTGAGGGGCGGAGGCATGACATGGTTTTCTCCAAGCCCACCGGATATGCGCTTCGGGCCCTTGCGGTCCTGCCCGTGGAGGGCCCCTACGTGAGGGCCCGCGACATCGCGCGCGAAGTGGGCGTTCCGGCGCCGTACCTGGCCAAGATCCTCTACACGCTGGCCACCCGGGGCCTGATCGACTCCGCCCGCGGTCCCGGGGGCGGCGTGCGCCTGGCCCGGCCGGCCCGCCTCATCACGCTGGGAGAGGTCGCCGAGGCGTTCTTCGAGGAGACCCCGGCCGAACCGTGCTGCCTCCTGGGCCTGGACGCGTGCGGCCACCGCGACAACCCGTGCGCCCTGCGCAGGGCCTGGAACGCCCTCCAGGCGGAGAAGGCCCACGCCCTGGCCCGGGTGACCATCGAGGATCTCCAGGCCCGGAACGGGACCCGCATCGCCCGGCCGGGTTCTCCGGCCCGCCGGCGATTCGGGCGCATCCTTCCGGTGGAGACGGTAGCCTGAGGGATGACCGGAGCCGCCGCACCTTCCCGATCCACCCTATGGGCCGTGCTGCTCCTTGCCGTTCTGCCGCTCGTGTTCGGCTACAACTGGGTGGTGATGAAGCGGGTGCTGGACCATGTGGGCCCCTTCGAATTCGCCGCCCTGCGCTTCATCCTGGGCGCGGCGGTCCTCTTCGCCGTGCTGGCCGCGCGCAGGCAGCCCCTGGCCCTGCCCCACCCGGGCCCGGTGATCCTCGTGGGGCTCTTCCAGTACACCGCCAACATCGGCCTGGTGCTCTGGGCCCTGCGGGGCGGTCCCATCGGGCGCGCCGCCCTCCTGAACTACGCCATGCCCCTCTGGGTCGTCCTCATGGCCTGGCCCCTGCTGAAGGAGAGGCCCACCCGGCCCCAGTGGATGGCCCTGGGCGCGGCATCCATGGGCATCACCCTCCTGTTCGTGTCCCGGGGCATCCAGGGGCGCACCCACGCGGCCCTGCTGGCCCTGCTCTCGGGCATCTGCTGGGCCTGCGCCACGGTGCTCTCCAAGCACCTCCTTTCCCGGCTCAAGATGGATCCCCTGCTGCTCACGGCCTGGCAGATGCTGGCCGGCGGCCTCGTCCTGGCCGCGGTGGCCCTGCTCTTCCCCGGCAGGCCCACCCAGTGGGCCGCCCCCTACTTCATCTTCGCCCTGGCCTGGGAGGTGCTCCCGGCCACGGCCATGGCCTGGTTCCTCTGGAACGTCCTGCTCAAGCGCGTGGACGCGAGCGTCGCCGGCATCGTGGTCCTGTCGGCGCCGCTGGTGGGCATCCTGAGCGCGGCCATCGAGCTGCGGGAGATCCCCCGGGGACTCGAGGCCCTGGGCATGGTGCTGATCGTGCTGTCCCTGGTGTTCGTGGGGCCCCTGGCGGTAAGGCAGGTGCGTTCGAGCTAGACCGGGCTCTTCCGGATCTGGATGCCGTGCTTGCGGATCTTGCTGTAGAGCGTCGTCCGGCTCACGCCCAGGCGCTTGGCGGCCATGGAGAGGTTGAACTGGTTGCTCTCCAGGGCCTCCAGCAGGGCGGCGCGCTCGGCGCCCCCCAGGGAGGGGACGCGCAACGCGTCGCCCTGGATGTGGATGCCGGTGTCCATGGGGTCGGCCAGCACCTGGATGACGTCCTCGGGCGAGATGTCCCGCTCGGAGTCCAGGAAGCTGAGCCACCGGAGGACGTTGCGCAGCTCGCGCACGTTGCCGGGCCAGTGGTAGCCCATGAGGACCTCCATGGCCCCCGACGTGAAGGACATGGAGAGGTGGGCCCTGTCGATCAGGTGGCGCACCAGGAGGGGGATGTCCTCCCGTCGGGCCCGAAGGGGCGGAACGCGGATCTCGGCGGTGCTGAGGCGGTAGTAGAGGTCGGGCCGGAATTTGCCGGTGCGGCAGCTCTCCTTGAGCTCGTGGTTGGTGGAGGCGATGATGCGGGCGTTCAGCGGCAGGATCCTGGTGCCGCCGATGTGCTCGTACTCCCCCTCCTCCAGGACGCGCAGCAGCTTGGACTGGAGGCGCAGGTCCATGTCGCCGATCTCGTCCAGCAGGATGGAGCCGCCCGAGGCCAGTTCGAACTTGCCCTTCTTGGTGCTCACCGCGCCCGTGAAGGCCCCCTTCTCGTGGCCGAACAGCTCGGACTCCAGCAGGTCGTTGGGGATGGCGGTGCAGTTGATCTTCACGAAGGGGCTGAAGGTGGAGTCCAGGTGCTCGGAGTGGAAGCCGCTGGCCAGGATCTCCTTTCCCGTGCCGGTCTCGCCCAGGATCAGGATGGGGTTCACCTTCTTGCGGGCCACGTTGCGGCAGTGGGTGATGAGCTTCTGGGTGGCCGCGCTCTCCCCGATGAAGTCGCTGAAGGTGTAGTTGGCGTCGATGCGGGCCACGGCGTTGTAGATGCGGGCGCTGTCGGCGTCCTGGTTGTCGTTGAGGCTGGCGATGATCTTCTTCAGGCGGTTCATGCTGTGGAACAGCAGCGCCCCCACGGCGCCGATGATCTCGCCCTTCCAGATGACCGGGTGCACGTCGGTCATGCACTTGCGTCCGTTGAGCACCACCAGGATGCCCAGCTGCGCCTTGCCCGTGGCCAGCACCTCCGCGAAGGGGGAGACGGCGTCCACGTGGCTGACGTGCCTTCCGATGGAGTCCGCCTGGGTCGTCCCGCCCACGTGGGCGGACTTCTTGGTGTTGTGGAGGACGATGCCGTTGGCGTCCAGGACGATGGCCCCGTCGAAGGCCTTCTCCAGGATCTCGTCGAACAGGCCGCCTCGCGTGTGCAGGTCCTTCGGGCTCATTTCAAGTGGCATGGGTGGGTCTCCGGGGGGCGGAAGGCGTGGCTGTCCATTTGGCAAGGGTAAGGATGCACACATGCGTTGGACACGTGTCCATATTTTTCTCCCGGTTGGCGTGAAGGCGCGGCGGCGATCGGATAATTAATTGAAATTATTGATCTTGGTGTTCCTGATCGCATTGGCATAGTTGCTGCAACGTCAAGGGGAAAGCTGAATCGCAGGGGGAACCCGGTTCCCCCGAATCCCTCGGAAGGCAGCCGCCTCCGGGTTCGACTCGTCCTGCACGCATGTAAAGGAAGGCCCCCGTGAACAAAGTCATACCCCTAGAGCAGGCGGTGGCCCTGGTGAAGGAAGGCGCCACCGTGATGATCAACGGCTTCATGGCCGTCAAGACGCCCGAGACCCTCATCGACGGCCTGGTGGCCCAGGGCACCGGCTCCCTCACGGTCATCTCCAACGACGCCTCGGTCCAGGGCAAGGGCGTCGGCAAGCTGCTTTCCGCGGGCCTGATCCGCAAGCTGGTGGCCTCCCACATCGGGCTGAACCCCGAAGCCGCCACCCGCATGCACGCCGGCAATCTGGAAGTCGAACTGATCCCCCAGGGCACCCTGGCCGAGCGCATCCGCTGCGGCGGCTCCGGGCTGGGCGGCGTCCTGACGCCCACCGGGGTCGGCACCTCCGTGGAGGAGGGCAAGGAGAAGCTCGTGGTGGACGGCCGGGAGTACCTCCTGGAGAAGCCCCTGCGCGCGGACGTCACCCTCCTGCGGGGCTCGGTGGTGGACACCCTGGGCAACGTGTACTACCGGGGCACCACCAAGAACTTCAGCATCGTGATGGCCATGGCGGCCGACCTGGTCATCGCCGAGGCCGAGAAGCTCGTGGAGCCCGGCGACCTGGACCCGGACCTTGTGATGACCCCCAGCCTCTTCGTGGACCACATCGTCGTCGCCGGAGGTGCCCTGTGAGCGAGCTCAACGAGAAGGACCTCATCGCCAGCCGCGTGGCCCGGGAACTGGAGGACGGCTTCGTCGTCAACCTGGGCATCGGCCTGCCAACCCTGGTGGCCAACTTCGTGCCCGAGGGGATCCACATCACCCTCCAGGCCGAGAACGGGCTGCTGGGCATGGGCGCCCTCTGCGCCCCCGGCGAGGAGGACCCGGACGTCATCAACGCCGGCAACCAGTTCGTGACCTACGGCAAGGGCGCGGCCTTCTTCGACAGCGCCATGTCCTTCGCCATGATCCGTGGCGGGCACGTGAACATGACGGTCCTGGGCGCGCTCCAGGTGGACGAGCAGGGCAACATCGCCAGCCACATGGTGCCCGGCAGGATGGTGCCCGGCATGGGCGGCGCCATGGACCTGGTGGCCGGGGCCCGCAAGGTGATCGTGGCCATGCTGCACACCTCCAAGGGCGCCCACAAGATCCTCAAGAGCTGCACCCTGCCGCTCACCGCCAAGGCCAAGGTCAACCTCATCGTCACGGAGAAGGCGGTGCTCGAGGTCACACCCGCGGGCCTGCTCCTCAAGGAAATCATGCCGGGCTCCTCCCTCGAGGACGTCGTGGCCAGCACGGGCGCGGACCTCATCCTCGCCGATCACCTCACGTAGTCCGCCGGCGACCTGCCAGCCTCTGGAGAATCCACCATGAAAAAGCGCGAACTCAAGGACTGCACGTCCTACGATCCCCCCAGGCACTTCAAGATGGCCGCCCTGCGCCTGCAGGGCAAGGAGGAGTCCGGCTGCGAGAAGTTCTGGATGGGCCTGTCCCACTTCCTCCCCGGCGGAGGCGCCGAGTTCGAGGCCACCCCGGCCGAGAAGATCTACTTCGTGGTCGAGGGCGAGGTCGTCGTCACCACCGGCAACGGCGAGAAGATCGTCCTGCGCAGGACCGACTCCATCCGCATCGGACCCGACGAGGGCCGGTCGATCCTGAACGAGTCCAACCTGCCGGCTTCCATGCTGGTCGTCATCAACTACCCCGCCTGATCGAGGACCGAGCGCCATGAGCGAAATGACCGAGGATTTCATCAAGAACCTGTTCAACCTCGAGGGCAAGGTCGCCATCGTCACCGGCGGCGCCGGGGCCCTGGGCGAGAGCATCTGCGAAGGCCTGGCCGCCTACGGCGCCGACATCGTCGTCACGGGACGCACCCTCAAGACCCTCGACGAGGCCGTGGCCAGGATCGAGAAGTACGGCCGCAAGGCCGTGGCCATCCCCTGCGACGTTTCGAGGGAGGAGGACGTCGTCCGGATGGTCGCCACCGTCATGGAGAAGTTCGGGAAGATCGACATCCTGTTCACCGTCGCCGGCATCGCCAAGCGCTACGCGGCCGAGGACTTCCCGGTCGAGGAGTTCGACCAGGTCATGAACATCAATGTCCGCGGCACCTTCCTGGCCTGCAAGCATGTGGGCCGGGTCATGAAGGAACAGAAGTCCGGCAAGATCGTCACCATCTCCTCCGTGCGCGGGTTCGCGGGCCACCCCGGCGGCTACGTCGCCTACGGCCCCTCCAAGGCGGCGGTGGACGGCATGACCAAGCAATTGAGCACCGAATGGGCGAAGTACGGCATCACCGTCAACGCCATCGCCCCCACCATCTTCTGGACCCCCCTCACCCAGCAGGTCCTGCAGGACGAGAAGCTCAAGAAGATCTTCCTGGACCGCATCCCCCTCGGCCGCGCCGCCATGCCCGCGGACATGGTGGGCATCTCCGTCTACTTCGCCTCGGCGGCCTCGGACTTCATCAGCGGCCAGATCCTCTACGTGGACGGCGGGCTCACCGCGGGCTGAAGGCAGAGAAAGGAGCACCACCATGAAGGAAATCCGGAACGTGGCCGTCATCGGCTCGGGGCTCATGGGCTGCGGCATCGCCCAGGTGTTCGCCTCCCGCGCGGACCACGCCGTGACGCTCTACGACAGTTTCACCCCCGGCAAGGCCGCCCTGGAGCGCATCCTGGGCAACCTGAACCTCCTGGAGGCCAAGGGCGTCATGACCGAGGAGGAGATCACCGCCATCCTGGCCCGGGTCGCGCCCTGCGAGACCCTGGCGCAGGCGGTGGCCGCAGCCGACCTGGTGGTGGAGTGCATCCCCGAGCAGATGGAACTCAAGCAGGACCTCTTCGCCGAACTGGAGAGGCTCTGCGGCCCGGAGACCATCTTCGCCACCGGAACCTCGGTGATGAGCGTCACCGAGATCGGCGCGAAGGTGCGCTCGCGGCACCGGCTGGTGGGCACCCACTTCTGGAACCCGCCCTACCTGATCCCCCTGGTGGAAGTCGTCCGGTCGGAATACACGGACCCCGCCGTGGTGGACGCCACCATGGAGGTGCTCCGCAGGTGCGGCAAGCACCCCGTGCGCGTCAACCGCGACGTTCCGGGCTTCCTCGCCAACCGCCTCCAGCACGCCCTCTGG
Organism: Geothrix sp. 21YS21S-2; assembly: GCF_030846775.1. Classification (NCBI taxonomy): domain Bacteria; kingdom Pseudomonadati; phylum Acidobacteriota; class Holophagae; order Holophagales; family Holophagaceae; genus Geothrix; species Geothrix sp. 21YS21S-2. The sequence goes on along the minus strand of NZ_CP132910.1, from coordinate 3,755,596 downwards.
CGGGAGGCGATCTCCATCGTCGAGAACGGAATCGCCGACGCGGCCTCCGTGGACGAGGCGATCCGGCTGGGCTTCGGCCTGCGCCTGCCGATCCTGGGCCCCATGGAGAACGCCGACATGGTGGGCACGGACCTCACCCTGGCCATCCACACCTACATCCTCCCCCACCTGGAGAACGCCCCCAGCCCGTCGCCTCTACTCGTGGAGCGGGTGCGGAAGGGGGAACTGGGCTTCAAGTCCGGCCAGGGGTTCCAGACCTGGTCCCCCCAGGACATCGAAGCCTCCCGGAAGCGCCTGATCAACTATCTGATCGACGTGCTGTACCAGAAGAACTAGCCCCCCTCCGCCTGATCAAGTCCTTTACTCCGTTTGAGGTTAACCATGCGTGAAGCAGTCATCGTCAGTGCCGTCCGAACGGCCATCGGAACCTTCGGTGGTTCCCTGGCCGGCCTATCCGCCGTGGAAATGGGCAGCATCGCCGCCAAGGAGGCTCTCCAGAGGGCCGGGGTCGACCCCTCCGCCGTGGATGAAGTGATCATCGGCAACGTCCTGTCCGCCGGCCTGGGCCAGAACGTGGCCCGGCAGGTGGCCCTGAAGGCCGGCCTGCCCGGGACGGTGAGCTGCTTCAGCATCAACAAGGTATGCGGCTCCGGACTGCGGGCCATCAGCCTCGCCGCCCAGCTCATCAAGGCCGGGGACGCCGACGTGGTCCTGGCCGGCGGCACGGAGAGCATGAGCAACTCCCCCTACCTGCTCAACAAGGCCCGTTTCGGCTACAAGATGGGCAACGACACCCTGGTCGATTCCATGATCTGCGACGGCCTGTGGGACATCTACAACGACTACCACATGGGCATCACGGCCGAGAACGTCGCCGCGCAGTACGGCATCAGCCGCGAGGCCCAGGACGCCTTCGCCCTGGTCAGCCAGCAGCGCGCCGAGGCCGCCGTCAAGGAGGGCCGGTTCAAGGACGAGATCGTTCCCGTGGTCATGCCCCAGAAGAAGGGCGAACCCAAGGTCTTCGACACGGACGAATTCCCCCGCTTCGGCTCCTCCCTGGAAGGCTTCGCCAGGCTCCGCCCGGCGTTCAGGAAGGACGGCACCGTCACCGCCGGCAACGCCTCGGGCATCAACGACGGCGCCGCCATGACCCTCGTCATGTCCGCCGAAAAGGCCCGGGAGCTGGGCCTCAAGCCCCTGGCCCGCATCGTCTCCCATGCCTCGGCCGGCGTGGATCCCTCCGTCATGGGCTACGGCCCCGTGCCCGCGTCCCGGAAGGCCCTGGCCAAGGCCGGCCTCACCGTAAAGGACCTGGGCCTCGTGGAGGCCAACGAGGCCTTCGCGGCCCAGGCCCTGGCCGTCAGCGCCGGACTGGACCTGGACCCCGCCTTCACCAACGTCAACGGCGGCGCCATCGCCCTGGGCCACCCCATCGGGGCCTCGGGCGCGCGCATCGCCACCACCCTCATCCATGAACTGAAGCGCAGGAACGCCCGGTTCGGCCTGGCCACCCTCTGCATCGGCGGCGGCATGGGCACGGCCCTGATCGTAGAGAACCTGCAGTAGCCCCGGAGGACGCCATGTCCGATCTCAGCAGCAAGGTCATCCTGACCGTCGCCCCCACCGGCGCCTGGCCCTCCAAGGAGGACACGCCCCACGTCCCGCTCCAGCCCGGGGAGATCGCCGAGGAGGTCTACGCCTGCTGGAAGGCCGGCGCCTCCATCGCCCACATCCACGTGCGGGATGACAACAACAAGTCCTCCATGAGCTTCGAGAAGTTCACCGAGACCGTGAACCTCATCCGGGCCACGGACTGCGACATCGTCCTGAACCTGACCACCTCGGGCCAGCTGGGACTGGCCGACGAGGACCGCATGAGGCACCTCATCGCCCTGAAGCCCGAGCTGGCCTCCTACGACTGCGGTTCCATGAACTGGCTGCACACCTCGGTCTTCGAGAACAGCCCCCGCTTCCTTGAGAAGCTGGGCACCTGCATGCAGGAGAACGGGGTCAAGCCGGAGATCGAGATCTTCGACGCCGGCATGATCAGCAACGCCGTCCACTACCTCAAGAAGGGCTTCCTGAAGGCCCCCCTGCACTTCCAGTTCGTGCTGGGCGCCGCCGGCGGCATGGACGCCACGGTCGAGAACCTCGTGTTCCTCAAGAGCCTGCTCCCCGCCGGCTGCACCTGGGGCGCCCTGGGCATCGGCAAGGGCCACCTGCCCATCATGTACGCCGCCCTCGCCCTGGGCGGGCACGTCCGGGTGGGCATGGAGGACAACATCCTCTACTCCAAGGGCGTGCTGGCCAGGTCCAACGTGGAGTTCGTCGACCGCACCAGGCGCATCGTCGCCGAGCTCAACAAGGAGATCGCCACCCCCGCCGAGGCGCGGGCCATTCTTGGCCTGCCCGCCAAGGCCTAGCAAGGCGAACGTTCCGCCCCGGGGATGGGAAGGCTGGCGCCGTCCGCGCCGCCCCTTCCCATCCCCGATCCATTCCAACGACCGGAGCCCCGAATGCCCCTTTCCCCCTTCGACGAAACCAGCATGGCCCCGTGGCATGCCTTCCATGCCGCGGCCCTGGACCGCCTGGATCACCTGGAGGAGGCCCTGGCCTCCCGGGACTGGCCGAACCTGACCGGCCTCCTGCGCTGGGTGGCCACCGACCTGTGCGCCCACAACCGGGCCGAGGAGCTGGAGCTCCTGCCCCTCCTGGAGGAGGTGGGGGCCGAGGCCCTGTGCGAGCAGCTCCTGTCCGACCACCAGGAGATCCGGGAGCGCGCGGAAAGCCTCCTGGCCACCGGCGGCGCCCGCATTTTCCCGGAGCTCGCGCGCGAACTGCTGGGCCTGATCCGGCAGCACATCGGCACCGAGGAGCACCTCATGCTCCCCCTGCTGCGGGGGAAATCCCTCAACGGGCGCGCCGACGTGGACGCCGAGGGCTACCGGATCCTGGAGAAGCGCCTCCTGGCCCCGGAGACCTGGAGCTTCATCGTCCAGGCCCCCATGGTGGCGCGGGGCCGCAGGCCCGGCCAGTTCCTCATGGTGGCCCCCTTCGAGAAGAGCGAGCGCATCCCCCTGACCCTGGCCGACGGCGATGCCCGCGAGGGCTGGATCCGCTTCATCATGGTGGAGGTGGGCGCCACCACCCGGGCCATGGGCAGGCTGAGCGCCGGCGACCTTCTGTACGCGGTGGCGGGCCCCATGGGGGAGCCCAGCGAGCTGGTCGAGGAGGGCACCGTGGTGCTGGTGGCCGGCGGCTACGGCAGCGCGGCCATCCTGCCCGCGGCCAAGGCCCTCAAGGCCAGGGGCCAGCGGGTGATCACCATCCTGGGCGGCAGGTCCAGGGAGCGCGTGCTGCTGGCCAAGGAGCTGGAGCTGGCCTCCGACGAGCTCATCGTCACCACCGACGACGGCACCCTGGGCCGCAAGGGCATCGTCACCCATCCCCTGGCCGAGATCCTGGAGCGCGAACCCGTGGCCGAGGTGGTGGCCGTGGGCCCCATGCCCATGATGCAGGCGGTCTCCGAGGCCACCCGGGAGCGCGGCATCTTCACGCTGGTGAGCCTCAACGCCCTCATGGTCGACGGTACGGGCATGTGCGGCGGCTGCCGAGTGTCGGTGGGCGGCGAGATGAAGTTCGCGTGCTTCGACGGCCCCGACTTCGACGGCCACAAGGTCGACTTCAACATGCTCCGCATGCGCCAGAACTGGTACAAGGAGGACGAGACCGCCGCCCAGGACCACGTGTGCAACCTGGGCCTGTCCAGCCACCCGGTGACGGACGCGGACATGCCCTTCATCGCGCCGGTGGCCGACCTGGACTGGCAGAACCTGGACCTGCCCTCCCTCAAGCCCGCCCAGCGCATGAAGATCTCCCGCCAGGTGGCGGCCTGCCAGGATCCGGCCATCCGCGTGGGCAACTTCTCGGAAGTGACCCTGGCGCTGAACGCCGAGCAGGCCCGGCTGGAGGCCGCGCGCTGCCTGGACTGCAAGGTGCCCAAGTGCATCGAGGGGTGCCCGGTCAACATCGACATCCCGGCCTTCGTCAAGCGCATCGAGGCCGGCGATCCCCTGGGCGCCGCCCGCATCCTCAAGCAGTCCTCGAGCCTGCCCGCCGTGTGCGGCCGGGTGTGCCCGCAGGAGAAGCAGTGCGAGGCCAAGTGCGTGGTGGGCATCAAGGGCGAGGCCGTGGGCATCGGGCGCCTGGAGCGCTTCGCCGCCGACGCGCTGCTGGCCGCCGAGCCCGAGACGCCGCCCATGGCGCCGGCCACGGGCCGCAAGGTGGCCGTGGTGGGCGCGGGCCCCGCGGGCCTCACCGTCGCCGGCGAGCTGGCCGGGAAGGGCCACGACGTCACGGTCTACGACGCCCTGCACCGCCCCGGAGGGGTGCTGCTCTACGGCATTCCCGAGTTCCGCCTGCCCAACGCCATCGTGGAGAAGGAAGTGGACACGCTGCGCCGCATGGGCGTGAAGTTCGTCCTGAACACCCTGGTGGGCCGCTCCATGACCCTGGCCGAGCTCCGGTCCGAAAACGACGCCGTGTTCATGGGCACCGGCGCGGGCCTGCCCGGCATGCTGGGGATCCCGGGCGAGGACTTCAAGGGCATCTACACCGCCAACGAGTTCCTCACCCGCATCAACCTCATGCGCGCCGACCTCTTCCCCGAATCCGGCACGCCGGTGACGGTCGGCAGGCACGTGGTCATCGTGGGCTGCGGCAACACCGCCATGGACGCCTCCCGCGCCGCGCGGCGCCTGGGCCCCGAATCGGTCTCGATCGTCTACCGCCGCACCATCAAGGAATCCACCGCCCGCAAGGAGGAGCTGGAGCACACCGGGGAGGAGGGCGTCCACTTCCACTTCCTCACCAACCCCCTGCGCTGCATCGGCAACGACAAGGGCTGGATCACCCACATCGAGTGCGCCGTCATGGAGCTCACCGAACCCGGCCCCGACGGCCGCCGGGGCGTGCGCGCCACCGCCGGGACCGTGACCCTGCCCTGCGACACCCTGGTGGTGGCCCTGGGCTTCTCCGTGAACCCGCTGATCGCCCAGACCGAGAACCGCCTCGAGACCCTCAAGGGCGGCGTGGTGCGGGTGGACGAGGCCACCGGGGAGACCACGGTGCCGGGCGTCTTCGCCGGCGGCGACGTCATCACGGGCGGGGCGACGGTGATCCTCGCCATGGGCCAGGGCCGCCGTGCGGCCGAGGCCATGCACCGGTATTTGGGCAAGGTGTAACCCTTGTAGTCAATAGGCCAATTCCTGGGTACCTGTTCCTGCCCATGGGCCGCCGGCGGGTGTAATGGTTCCGGGCATAGGTGTCAGGATCCGTGACAGCGTCGGCAGGCCCTCCCGCATCAGGGTCAAACCAATTGTTTGCTTTAGCTTACCCACCGGCCACGGCCCCTCCGGATCCTCGGGGCCGCCGTTGGACGGTGTCCCTTCCGTTACGATCGGGATCCCGGTCCGGGTTCCGGTCGGGCACCTCCTTCCCTGGGATCCCCATGTTTGGGGGGTTCTGGAGCATCCCGACGATCTCCAAAGGAATTGGCCCTTATCTTGCTCTTGCCATGGCCATCCCTCCTGGAGAACCCCATGACCTTGAACCTCGCAACCCGTCTGGACCTGCGCAAGGCAACGCCCGGGGATGTGCCCGCCTGCGGCCGGATCTGCTACGAGGCCTTCGCCGCCCTCAGCCGCGCCCACAACTTTCCCTCCGACTTCCCGAGCCCCGAGGCCGCAATCGGCATGCTCGGCGTGCCGTTCGCGGACCCGGGCTTCCACTGCATGGTCGCGCTCCGGGAGGGACGGATCATCGGCAGCATCTGCTTGGACGAACGCGCACCCGTCGTCTGCCTGGGGCCCATCACCGTCGATCCCGGGGCCCAGAACGCCGGGGCGGGACGCCTGCTGATGGAGGCGGCCCTGGAGCGCGAGCGCGGGCGAGGCGCCGCCGGGGTGCGGCTGGTCCAGGCCGCCTTCCACAACCGCACCATGGCGCTCTACGCGAGTCTGGGCTTCGATGTGCGGGAGCCGCTTTCCTGCATGCAGGGGCGGACCCGGACCCGCAGCCTTCCCGGCTGCACCGTGCGGCCGGCGCGGGCGGAGGACCTGGACGCCTGCTGCGCTGTGGCCCAGCGGGTTCACGGCTTTGAACGCCGGGGTGAGCTGGAGCAGATGATCCGCGCCGGTGAGGCCCGGCTGGTTTCGCGCGCCGGCCGGATCACCGGCTACGCCAGCGCCCTCGCCTTCTTCGGCCACGCGGCGGCGGAGGAGACCACCGACCTGAAGGCCCTGCTCGCATCCGCCGACGGCTTCCAGGGCCCGGGGGTGCTGGTGCCGACCCGGAACGCCGGGCTGTTCCGATGGTGCCTGGCCGAAGGGCTGCGGGTGGTGCAACCCCTGACCCTCATGAGCGTGGGCTTGTACCACGAGCCCAACGGGGCCTGGCTGCCGTCCATCTCATCCTGACCCCACCCGGTGTTCGGATGCGGTGGCGTGGGGGTGGCCATCGAGTCGTTCCGGGCTTTCGGCTTCCGTTTCAGGCGCAGCCAGAGGATCGGGGCGGGCAGGCATGCGCTCGGCCACGGCCAGTGCCCGGATGAAAGCACCCTCATGCCAGAGTTGGAGGTGGGTCCCGCCGATACCCTTCGCCCAGGCCTGGCGCGCCAGGTGCCCCCGGAGGCTCGCGGAGGCTCCGGCTTGATTGCCAAGCACCTCGATCTCGTTCAGGCGGACCCGGTTCCCGTCCATCCCAAGGCACTTGAACACCGCTTCCTTCCCGGCAAACGAAAAGGCGAGCATGAGGACGGGATCCCCATGCTCGCCCGCCTGCACCCGTTCCCCTTCCGTGAAGGTCTTCCGGTAGAACGGGTCGTCCAGGTCCCTCCCCAGGCACCTGAACCGCTCCAGAAGGAGCAGGTCCACGCCCACCCCGGCCACCTTCATGGCCGAGCCGGGGCGGATCAACGTGAGAAGTGGCTCCATACCGGGACACCCGTGTAGGTCTTGGCCTGCTCCTGGCCGGTCATGACGCGGTAGGCGCCGCTGGCCAGGGCCTCCATCTCGAACTCGCCCGGATAGGCGTGGACGGGGGCGATGTAGTTCACCCTACTCCGGATCTCGCCCACGAGGTAGTTCTCACGGGCGATGCCGCCGGTGAGGAGGATGGCGTCCACCTCGCCGCTCAGGACCGTCGCGTAGGCGCCGATGTACTTGGCGATCTGGTAGATCATGGCGTCGTACACCAGCTTCGCGTAGGCGTCCCCCTTCCCGATGCGCTCCAGGATCTCCAGGACGTCCGAGGTGCCGAGGTGGTCCACGAGACCGCCGTTCTTGGTGATGCGGTCGTACATCTCGCGCTCGGTGAACTTCCCGGAGAAGCAGAGCTTCACCACGCCGCTGGCGGGGACGGCGCCGCACCGGGTCGGGGCCATGGGCCCGTCGCCGTTGATCACGTCCACGGTGTCCACCATGCGGCCCTTCCTGTGGGCCGTCACGGAGACCCCGCCGCCGATGTGGGCGATGACGAGGTTGAGGTCCTCGTAGGGGGTTCCCACCCGCTTCCCGTGCCGGATCCCGACCTCCTTCTGGTTGAGCGGGTGGCCCCGGCTCTCCCGGGCCAGGTCGGCGAACCCGCAGACCCGGGCCACCTCGTCCATCTCGTCCACGTCGGGGGGGTTGACCACGAAGGCCCGGCCGCCGTACTGGGTGGCGAAGGCGTGGGCCAGCTGGCTCCCGAGGGTGGCGGGGTGCTTCACGGTGAACCCCACCCGGGCGTGCTCGAGGAGGATGTCGTTCACCGGGTAGGTGCCGCCCTCGAGGCCCACCAGGCCCCCGCCCCGGCCCACGAAGACGTCCACGGACGCCATGGCCAGGCCGCGCCTGGCCATCTCCGCCAGGATGGTGTCCCGGCGATAGTCGAACTGGTCGCTGATCTGGGCGAACTTCTTCAGTTCGGCGGCATCGTGGGTGACGTTGACCGAGAACACCTCGGTCTCGTTCCGGAAGAGGCCGATCTTGGTGGAGGTGGACCCGGGATTGATTACGAAGATGGTGTAGACCTTGTCCATGTCTTCCCCTATTCCCCGGCCCGGACCACGAGGATGGTCAGGTTGCCGACGATTTCGTCGATGGGCGCGCTGCGTGAAAAGTCCGTCACCGGCCTGGCGAACCCCTGCAGGAGGGGCCCGTGGGCCAGGGCGCCGCCGAACATCTGGATCAGCTTGACGCCGATGTTTCCCGCGTTGAGGTCCGGGAACACGATGATGTTGGCGCGGCCCGCGACCCGGCTGGGGCGCCGGACCTTCTTGGCGGCCACGGCCGGCTTGAGGGCCGTGTCGATCTGGAACTCGCCGTCGATGGCCAGGTCCGGCCTGCGCTCGTTGGCGATCCGGACGCCCTCCTTCACCTTGTCGGTGATCTCGTGCTGGCCGCTGCCGTCCGTGGAGAAGCACACCAGGGCCGCGCGGGGTTCCCACCCCAGGAGGCTCTTCATGGTGTCTGCGGTGGTGCAGGCGATGTCCGACAGTTCCGAGGCGGTGGGGTTCTGGCACACCGCGCAGTCCGCGATGGCGAAGAGGTTCCCCTCCGAGGTCTCGAAACCGGGCGCCTCCACGACCCCGAAGCTGGAGACGGTGGAGATGCCGTCCTGGAGCCCGATGAAGAGCTGGCTGGCCAGGACCACGTCGCCCGTGGAGCAGTCGATGCCCGCCGCGAGGCAGTCGGCCCGGCCCAGCTTCACCCAGGCGGCTGCGAAATTGAGCGGGTTCCTGAACTTCCGGTTCAGGGCCTTCTCGGAGAAGTCCTGGTTCACGGCCAGGAAGGCCGGGATGAGGTAGGCCAGGACGGCCTCGTCCTCGTTGTCCACGTAGTCGAAGCCCTTGGTGGACACCTGGAGTTCAGCGGCCCTGGCCTCGATGGCGTCCCTCTTCCCGACGAGGATGGGCCGGGCGATCCCGGCCTTCAGGAGCCGCTCGGAAGCCTGGAGGACCTTCTCGCTTCCGGATTCCGGGAAGATGATGGTCTTCGGATTCTGGACGGCCCGGGCGGTCAATTGGGCGATGAATTCACTGCTCATACCAGGATTCCTTTTCATGAATTTTCCCCGGCGCCTCTGCGTTTGATTTCCTTGCCAATGCATTCCCGACGATGGGGCAATGGACAGGCGCTCTGGCCAATCCAGGCAAGGAGCCAAACGCAGAGGCGCTGGGAAAAGCGGGACTAGCGCCGGGTGTACCCGCTCTTGGTCTTGTAGCGGGCCGGGATGACGGGGGCCTGCAGGTAGGACTCGTATTCCCCGCCGGTGTGGATGATGTGCCTGCCCTTGTTGTCGGTCTCCCAGATCAGGGGCTCGAACCAGCCTTCGCGGATGTAGCGGCCCGCCACCTGGACCCGCAGCTGCTGGCCCTTGTGGTAGAGCTTCGAGACCGGCACGATGGCGATGTCAACGGGGACGATCTGACCCTTGGCGAGCTTTTCTTCCTTCAACTGGGACTGCACGGGCTCGAACTTGGTGGTGAGCTTCTCGTCCAGGGCGCGGCGTGATACCCGCATCTTGCCCCAGGGGCCGGGATGGGGCTCGCCGAGGATGCTGGTGGGCAGCCAGTTGCCGTCCTCGTCGAGCTTCTGGACGTTGACCATGATGTCCATCTCGTCGTGGCCGTCGGCCTCCACCCAGAGGCGCAGCGACAGGTACCCGGTGATCTCGGTGTCCTCGTCGAAGGCCAGGTCGAAATTGGCCTGCTCGGTGGCGGGGTCATAGGAGACGCTGGACTTGACCGGCACGGGCTCCAGGGCTAGGGCGCCCTTGGCGGCATCCAGGTAGAAGCGCTTGTATTCGGTGCGGGCCAGGGGGAATTCCTTCTCCCCGCGGTAGGTCTGGTAGTCGAAGTCGTAGGCGTCCATGACCTCCAGGCGGTAGCGGGGGGTCAGCTCCCAGCCGTTGTGGATGTTCTTCAGGTACCGGTCGAAAAAGCGCTTGAGGTCCTCGATGTTGGCCGGGGTGCTGGCGTCGGGCCATTCCTGTTCCCGGTGGGCGCGCAGCCACTTCCGGGTGGACTTCATCTTGCGGAAGGAGTTGAAGGCGCCGTGCAGGTGGAAGTGGCTCCAGGAGGCGCAGGCGTAGACGGGGATCTTGACGTTGGCGAAGTTGGGAATCTTGTCTTCCCAGTACTTGTTCATGAAGGGGTAGGCCTTGGCGTTGGCCACCATGTCCTCCACCAGGGAAGGCCCGGTCAGGGACGCCACGACGAACTCGTTGAAGCCGAGCGCAGGGATGCCGCCCTCGTAGATGGACTCGCGGAAGATGTCGCAGGTGGCTTCCCAGGGGGCGATGCAGGCGAGGCTGGGGGGTTGCTGGGCGGCGATGCGGATCTGGGTCATGGCCACGAAGGAGTTGCCCGCCATGCCCACCTTGCCGTTGCACCAGTGCTGCTTGGCGACCCACTCGATGAAGTCGTACCCGTCCCGTGCGTCCTGGGTGCCCATGATGCAGATGTCGCCCTGGGAGTGGCCCACGCCGCGGGGGTCCACGTTGGCCACCGCGTAGCCCTGGTGGCACCAGTAGCCGGGATCGGCGGACTCGAACTTGCTCATGGTGGAGATGGTGCCGGGGGGAACGCCCATGACCTGCCATTCCGACATGCCGTCGCCGGGGCGCTTGCCGTAGGCGCTCCAGGACACCAGGACGGGGATGTTATCCTCGCCTTCCTTGCGGTAGATGTCGCAGTAGATCACCGTCCCGTCACGCAGGGTCACGGGGATGTCCTGCTCGCAGAGGATGCCGTCCTCGTTCTTGTAGGTGCGCTGGTTGAACTTGGCGCAGAAGCCGTGGGCCGTGGCGGCCAGGCCCTTCTCCTTGGAGAGGTCGAGGCCCTCGGCGGGGTCGATGGGCTCGCGGGCCTTGCGGTAGAAGACCTCGATCTCCTCGCCGTCGAAGACGATCTTCTTGGAGAACAACTGCGGTGCCGGACGCTGTTCGTGCATGCGGAATGCTCCTGGTTGGGTGGGGGTTTGAATCAGCCTTCGACGAGCTGTTCGACGTAGCCGGCGGCCTCGCCAAACGTCTTCTTGCGCTTGAATTCCATGTAGGGGATCTCCACGTCGAATTCGTCCTCGAGCACGGTGGTGATCTGGACGTAGTTGGCGGATTTGGCCTGCAGGTCGGTCTCGAACGACGTGCCGGCGGAAAGGGTGGCCGGATCGACCTTGAATACGTCGGCGGCGCGCTTGATGATCACGGCCAGTGCTTTGTCTCTAACGTCCATGACGAGTCCCTCGAAGTGGAACCGCGTGGTCATCGCGCGGTCTTATGCCTCAAGTCTCGGTCCCCGCTCCCCAGGGCGGAAATACCGTCTGGACATCAGAATCATTCGTTCCGGTTATCACCCGGGACGCCCGAGACCCTGTTGGTGAACAGCGGCACCACGTGGTTCAGGTTCTCCCGCTTCCAGGCCATGACCACGTCGATGGGCCTCTCGTCCAGCTCGCAGACCCGGAAGTCCTCGCTGTTGTAGATCCGGATCGTGGAGTCGAAAAGGCACACCCCCAGGCCGGATTCCACGCACATCAGCATGGATTCCACGTTGGGCAGCTGCTTGACGATGTTGGGGGTGAAGCCGTGGCGCCGGCACATGTCGATGGTCCCGTCGAAGGCCCTGGGCGATTCCTCCCGGGAGATGGTGACGAAGTTCTCGTCCTTGAGGTCCGCCAGGGTGAGCCGTTCCCGGGAGGCCATGGGGTGGGAGGCCGCCATCAGCACCACGGGCCTGGCCTGCTGGATGAAGTCGGAGAGGATCCCCAGGCAGTCCGCGATCTCGAAGGAGAGGGTGAACACCAGGTCCAGATCCCCGTGGATCAGCTTCTGGCGCAGGGTCTTGAAGGAGTGGCGCTCCAGCACCACCTTGACGCCCGGATAGCTGCTCTTGAAGTCGTTGATGGCCCGGCGCATGAAAACGCCGATCTCCATGGCCTCCAGGCAGCCGATGGTGATGCTGGCGTCCTGGCCCAGGTCCGGGTGCTGGGCCTTGGCCACGGCCGCCTCGATGCGCTCCTGGATGGAGGAGAGCTCCTTCAGGAGCACGATTCCCGCAGGGGTCATGCGCACCGAGCGCTTCGTGCGCAGGAAAAGCGGCACGCCGATGTCGTGCTCGAGCTGCGCCACCTGCTTGCTGATGGCGGGCTGGGACACGTAGAGGCTCTTGGCCGCCTCGGTGAAGTTCAGGTGGCGGGCCACGGCCAGGAAGTAGTCGATCTGCCGCATGCTGATCTGGTTGAGGTTCACGGATTCACCTAGTGCACAAGATACCGCGCCCAGAGGAAGGAAATGGGCATGATCAGCAGCAGGGCCGGCAGCATGTTGGCCACGTGGAAGTGCTTGATGCCGGCGATGCGGAACCCCGTGGCCACCATGATGAGCCCCCCGGCGGCCGAGAAGTCCGCGATCATGGCCGGGGACACCAGGGGCAGGATCCAGATGGACAGGAAGAACAGGGCCACCTGGATGAGGAAGTTGGGGATGGCCACCGCCACCAGGGAATACCCCAGGGCCGTGGCGAAGATCCCCACCGAGAACAGGTCCAGGACCGACTTGACGATGATCAGGGAGGTGTCCCCGGTCATGGCCTCGTTCATGGTCCCGAAGATCCCCGTACCGCTGGAGCAGATGAGCACCAGGATGGCCACGAACTGGTTCAGGAACTCCTCGTGGGAGAGGGCCTGGTTCCTCGGCTTGGCGATGCGGTCCACCAGGGTTCGGGTGTGGGTGGACAGCTTGATGATCCAGTCCTCCAGGTGGAGGAGTTCGCCCAGGGTGGTGCCCACCAGCAGGGCCAGGATGACCGCGGGGAAGTACTTCACGCGGATGATGGTGGCGATGCCCAGGCCCATGGCCGAGAGGCCGAAGACCATGGGAAGGCGGGTGCGCAGGTTCTGGCTGATCCTGTCGCCCAGGAAGGCGCCGGTGGAACTGCCGACGACCACCGTGGCAAGGTTGAGGTAGGGACCTATCATTCGGGACTCCAGTGTCGATTCAGGTTGGTGCCGTTCAACTTCAACTATTCCCAGCGCACGGCGGCGACCCGGAGCCTGTTCGTTGCGGGTCAGACGATGGACATGGCGGCCGTGTAGCCGTCCTGCACCGCCTCGCCCACCTTCCCGGGGCGGACGCAGTCGCCCACCTCGAACACCTGGGCCTTGCCCGCGGCCTCCCTCAGGAGCCGGGCGCTCTCGCTCCTGGCCGTGTAGCCCAGGCCGAGGACCACGGTGTCGGCCGGGAGGAAGGTCTCCCTGCCTTCGGCGTCGACGGCCGCGACACCGTCCTCCCGAATCTCCCTGCAGGTGGTGCGCACCAGGTTGCGGATGCCGACCTCGTCCATGCGGTCCAGGAGGGCCGTGCGGTGGATGCCGATGAACTCGGCCACCAGGCGCTCCTTCATTTCCACGACCACGACCTCGTGGCCCTTGTGGGCCAGTTCCAGGCCCACCTCGCAGCCCACGAGTCCGCCGCCGACCATGACCACGCGCCTGCCGATCCGCTCATCGGGCAGGAAGTAGGTGTCGAAGGCCTTCAGGGCCCGCTCCACCCCCGGGATGGGGGGCACGGCGGCCTCGGCGCCCAGGGCCAGGACCAGGGCGTCGGGGGCCATCTCCCGGACCACCTCGGGGGTGACCCGGGTGTTCAGGCGCACGGAGATGGCGCGCCTGCCCACCTCCCGCACCAGGAGTTCCTTGAAGTGGAAGAGGTCCTTCTTGTAGACGTCGTGGTCGGTGAGGCGCAGGGTCCCGCCCAGGCGGTCCGCCTCGTCCATGAGGATCACCTTGTGGCCGCGGTCGTGGGCGTCGATGGCGGCCTGCATGCCGCCGGGGCCGCCGCCGACCACCAGGAGCCTGCGGGACCCCTCGGGCCGGGGCCGGTCCTCGGGCAGCACCTTGTGGTGGGAGAAGGAATTCACGCTGTAGGGATTGATGGTACAGGAACCCAGGCCGGGGAAGTGGCGGCCCGGAGGGTCCGTCTCGTGCTCGCCGGAGGGGCCGGGGTAGCACACGCAGCAGCGCAGGCACTCGCGGATCTCGTCGCCCTTGCCCTTCACGGCCTTCATGGCGAAGTCGGGGTCGGCGATCATCTGCCGGCCCATGGATACGATGTCCGCCTTGCCTTCGGCGATGATGCGCTCGGCGTCGGCGGCGGTGGTGATGCCCCCCACCACGGCCACGGGGATGGTCACGGCCTTCTTGACGGCCGCGGCGTAGTCCGCGTTCAGGCCGTGGGGCCGGAAGATGGTGGAGAACTCGTTGGAGCGGGCCGGGCTGTAGTAGTGCCCGGCGGAGATGTGGATCAGATCCACCAGGCCCGTGCCTTCCAGCAGCCTGCAGAAGCCCACGGTGTCCTCGAGGGTGATGCCTCCGGGCAGGTTCTCCTGCCCGCTGAGCCGGATCTCGATGAGGAAGTCCGGCCCGCAGCGCTCGCGGATGGCCCGGAGGATGGCCATGGGAAACCGCCCCCGGTTGGCGATGCTGCCGCCGAATTCGTCGGTGCGGGTGTTGTTCCGGGGGGACAGGAACTGCCCGATCATCCAGCCGTGGCCGCAGTGCACGAAGACGCCGTCGAACCCGGCGGCCTGCATGAAGGCCGCGGCGGTGGCGAAGTCGTCCTGGACCTTGGCCATGGTCCCGGCGTCGAAGGCCCGCACCGGGGTGCCGTCGGGCCGGGTGAAGGCCACAGGCCCCAGGGGCTGGATGCCGTCCTCCAGGAGCGGCTTCTCGATGCCGAAGTGGGAGAACTCGGCCATGGCCACCGCGCCGTGGCGCTTGATGACGTCGGCGTTCTTCCGGAAGGTGGCGAAGGCCGGGGCCTCATGGTCCTTGAAATCGACCGTGAGGCGGATCATCTTCCCCTCGCCGGCCACGATGGGCCGGAGGGAGTCGTCGAAGTTCACGGAGATCTCCCCGTGCACCACGCTGGCGCACCCGCCCCTGGCGCGGTCCTCGATCATGCGGAGCACGCGCGCCGACAGGAACGGCACCAGGGTCAGGGACGAGAAGATCGTCGGCGCGGACTCGATGCGGTTGCGGAACGTGTGCTTGCCGATCCTGATGGGACTCGTGAGGTGCGGGTACGTCGTCATGGTGTCGGTCCTAGGCGTTGGCGGCGACGGCCGCGTTCTCGCCGGCGATGCGGCCGGAATTGAGGCAGAAGCCCATGGTGTTGCCGGGGAGGATGAAGGGGTAGCTCTGGCCGTAGATGGCGCAGGCGTCCACGCCCACGGCGTAGAGGCCGGGGATCACCTTGTGGTCGTCGGTCATGACTTCGGTCCGGTGGTTGATCCTGATGCCGCCCAGGGTGCCGTAGGCGCCCACGAACTGCCGGCAGGCATAGTACTTCGGCGAACCGATGGGCTGCATGAACTGCCGGTCCTTGTCGAAGAGGGGGTCGAAGTTCTTGGCGCATGAGGCGTTGTACTCTTCGACCGTCCGGGCCAGGCCCGCGGGGTCGATGCCCATCTTCTCCGCCAGCTCCTCGATGGAGTCCGCCTCGCAGACGTGGCTGTAGCCCTCGTCGGCCGCGGCCTTCATGGCGTTGTCGAACTGCTTGTAGAGGTCGTGGGGATGGACGTGGGACTGGATGTCCGGACCGTCCTTCTTGTAGTGCTTGAGCAGTTTGGCGTCGAAGATGGAATAGGCGATGTGGTCGGGCTGGGTGGCGATGGCGTTGCCGGTGAAGGTGGTGTTGGGGATGCCGTCCTCGTTCATGAAGCGCTCGCCCAGCTTGTTCACCCAGAGGCAGGGCTGGCGGAAGGCGCCGTCCAGGACGAAGTGGTTCATGTTGTCGGGAATCTGGTACATCAGCTCCAGGTTCATGTCCGTCCTGCCCGCGCCGGCTTCCCAGGCCATGCGGATGCCCTCGCCCACCATGCCCGGAACGGCGAAGGAGAAGAGGTTCTTGCCCCACTCGTAGCCCGTGGCCTCCTGGATCATCCTGGGGTTGGCGCCGAAGCCGCCGGTGGCGACGATGACGGCCCTGCCCCTGGCCTCGATCTCCTCGCCGTTCTTGTCCACGCCGAGGACGCCCACGATCCTGCCGTCCTCCACGAGGATCTTCTTCGCGGGGGTCTCCAGCAGGATCTCGACGCCCAGTTCCCTGGCCCGCTCCGTCATGCACTTGATCATGGCGCCGGCGGCGCGGGGGCCCGGCATGCCGCCGCCGATGGGCTTCACGAGGTGCCACACGGCCTCGGAGGTCGCGTAGCCCTTCACGGTCTCGGGCGCGGCGTAGGCGGGGGACACCCCCACGAACTCGACGCCCATCTCCTGCAGCCAGCCGATGGTCTCGCCGGACTTCATGTAGTAGTCCCGCACCAGGCGCGCGTCCACCTTCCAGTGGGTGAAGTTCATGTGCTTGCGGAAGGCCTCGAAGGGCGTGATGCTCACCATCTGGTGCTTCTGGACGCTGGAGCCGATGCCCAGGGGGCCCATGCCCATGTTGGCCGCGCCGCCGGTGGTGCCGGCCTTCTCGAAGGCGACGACCCTGGCGCCGTTCTCGGCGGCGGAGATGGCCGCAGCCAGGCCCGAGAGGCCCGCGGCGACGACGATGACGTCCGTTTCGATCTGCTTCATGGGGTTGCTCCTTGGAGGTGTGCGTTAACGCTTCTTCCAGGTGCCCACGGGAATGGGCTCCCTGGGGGTTCGGGGTTTCAGTGCGCCGGCCTTGGCCACGGCGGCCGCCTCCGGGGGACAGACGTCGAGGCAGAGACCGCACCTGGTGCAGGCCCCCGGGTCGATGACATGGATGTAGTCCTCCTCGCCTTCGATGGCGCCCTCGGGGCAGACCGCCAGGCACTTGCCGCAGCCCGTGCAGGTCTCGCCCAGGATGTGGAAGGTGACGTAGGCCCTGCAGACGAGGGCCGGGCAGCGCTTGCGCTTCAGGTGCGCGTCGAAGTCCCCGGCGAAGTGCCGGAGGCCGGAGAGGAGCGGATCGGGGGCCCGGCGCCCGATGGCGCAGAGGGACCCCTCCCGCAGGGCGGCGCCGAGTTCCTGGATCAGGGCCTCGTCGGTGCCCCGGGTCTCCCCCGAGGACGCGTCGGCCAGGAGTTCCTCGAGCTGGTGGCTCCCCTCCCGGCAGATGGTGCAGATCCCGCAGTTCTCGTAGGCGGTGAGGGCGAGGGCGCGGCGGGCCTGGTCCACCACGCAGTCCCCTTCATCCCCCACGGTGATCAGGCCGGTGGCCGGAACATCCAGGCCGTCCGCGGGGATGAAGCTTCCCTCCGCCAGCGCGAACTTGAAGGCCTTGGCGCCCCTCATCCCGCCGCACCGTTCGAAGATCACCGAACGCAGCGTCGTTCCGGGCGGAACCTCCAGCAGGCCGGGCCGGTTCACGGCGCCCCGCACCTGCACCAGCGAACCGGCCTCCCTCCCGGCGAAGCGGTGCGAGAGCGCGACCAGGTCCTCGATGGAGAAGACGGCCGCGGCCTTGCCGCCCAGTTCCACCCGGGGCGCCGACGCCAGGGCGGGCCGCCCTTCCAGGAGGCGAATCAGCGCCGTGTCCTCTGAGGCCATGAAGGCGCGCGGCACCACCGCCACCCGCAGGGCGGGCCCCCCGAGGCGCTCCAGGGCGGCGATCCCTTCCGCCAGTCCGGCTTCCGTCTCCACGGCAGCCACGGCCTCGGCGGCCCCCGCGGCGAAGGCGGCGAGCCACAGGCCCTCCAGGAACGCCAGGGGCGCGCGCTCCAGCAGCGCGGAGCGCACGGCGGCGCCCGGCAGGGTGTCCAGGGCCCGGGCCACCACGATGTCCGCGGCCCCGCCGCCCACCCGCGTCCGGGTGGCTTCGGGCCCCAGGGCCAGGGCCGCCAGGGCGCCGGGGAACTCCAGGCTCTCCCCGGAGAAGAGGGTCGAGCCGGAGCCCGGGATGCTTATTTCCAGCGACACGTCCATACCTCGATCAGTGGTGGGGATAGGAGCTCCAGAACCGGGGCTCGGAGAGGGTCAGGCGGAGGTCGCACTGGAGGCACCGCCCGGATTCCTCCAGGGCCTCCTCGCAGCGCCCCGCCGGGGCGAAGCCGTCCTTGTGGCCCAGGACGGATCCGGCCTCGGCCACGGGCGCGAGGACCTCCTCGATGCGCCCGTCGCCTCCCAGGAAGCGGTCCATGGACGCCGCGGCGGCGCGGCCCGCCGCTATGGCGGCGATGACGGACCTCGTGCCGTAGACCACGTCGCCCGCCGCGAAGACGCCGGGCCTGGCGGTGGCCAGGGTGGCGTCGTCCACCTTGATCCGGTTGCCATGCTCCAGGGGCAGGCCGAAGCCCTCGGAAAGGTCGGGGCGCTGGCCCACGGCCGTGATGAGGGTGTCGGCGGCCAGGACGAACCCGGACTCCGGCAGGACGTCCACCTCCACCTGGCCGCCGGGGCCGAAGCGGAAGGCGCTGATCGCCTCGCAGCGCACGCCGGCGATCCGGCCGTTCTGCCCCACGAGTTCGCGGACGTTCACCGACGTGTGGATCTCCGTGCCCTCCTCCAGGGCCTCGATGATCTCCTCGGCGCTGGCGCGCATGGCTTCGCGGGCCTCCAGGCACACGATGCGCACCTCCTTCGCTCCCAGGCGCCGCGCGACGCCGGCGCAGTCGAAGGCCACGTTGCCGCCGCCCAGGACCACCACCTTCTCGCCCACGGGCAGCGGTCCGCCCAGGGCGGCGGCCCGCAGGAAGTCGGTGTTCAGGAGGATGCCCTCCAGGCCGGAACGGGTGATGGGGAGCTGGATGCCCTGGTGGGCGCCGGCGGCGACCAGTACGGCGTCGTAGTCGTCCAGGAGCCCATCCACGGACTCGACCCTGCAGCCGGTGCGGATGTCCACCCCGGCGGCGCGGATCTCCTCGATCTCGGCGTCCAGGACGCCCGGGGTCAGCCTGTAGGCCGGGATCCCCACCCGCATCATGCCCCCCGCCTCCGGCAGGGCCTCCAGCACCGTGACGGCGTGGCCCTGCTTGGCCAGGTAGTACGCGGCGGTGAGGCCCGCGGGGCCGGAACCCACCACGGCGGCCTTCCGGCCTGTGGGCGGAAGGTGGCGGGAGCCGGCCTTCCAGCCGTCGTCGCCGTGCTCGACGGCGTAGCGCTTGAGGGCGCGGATGGAGATGGACTCGCTCAGCTCGCTGCGCCGGCAGGCGCCCTCGCAGAGGTGGTCGCAGATGAGGCCCAGCACGCCCGGGAAGGGCACCTTCTCCCGAATGACCGCCAGGGCCTCTCCGGGCTTGCCCTCGTGCACCAGGCGCACGTAGCGGGGGATGTCGATGCCCGCGGGACACGCCGTGCGGCAGGGGACGATGGCCAGCTTGCGGTTCACGTGTCCGTCCAGGAGGCCCTCCTGGTCCCGGATGGCGCCCGTGGGGCACACTTCGATGCAGCTTCCGCAGAAGCGGCAGTTCGCGTCCACCAGCGACAGGCCGTCCCGCACGCCCACCCGGAGGCGGCCGTCCTTCTTCACGAAGGTGAGGGCCCCGACGCCGCGGACGTCCTCGCAGACCCGCACGCAGCGGGCGCACAGGATGCAGCGGGTCATGTCGTGCATGACCAGGGGATTGGCCTTGTTGGCGGCCACGAGGTTGGGGCGCCTGCGCAGGCGCTGGTCGGAGACTTCCAGATACTGGATGAGGGACTGCAGCTCGCAGCTTCCGTATACGGGGCAACCGGTGCAGTCCGCGGGGTGCCCCGAGAGCATCAGCTCGATGGAGAGGCGGCGCTTTTGCTTCAGGCCCTCGGAGCGGGTGGTCACGACCATTCCCTCCCGGACCGGGGTGGTGCAGGAGGCGCATTGGGCGCCGCCCTCCTCCACGATGCACAGGCCGCAGGCCCCCAGCGGTTCGAGATCCGGGTGGGAGCACAGGTGGGGGATGTAGATGCCGGCGTCGAGGGAGGCCTTGAGGAGGGACGTGCCCGCCTCGGCTTCCACGCGAAGTCCGTCAATGGTGAGTTCGATCATGGTTCACACGCGCCGGAAGATTGAAAGGGGGGGAGCGGGCCCGGAGGCCCGCTCCCGGAAGTGCTAGTGACCGCCCAGGGCGAGGCCCCGTTCGCCCTTGACCGAGTTCCTGAAGATCTCGGGGGGGTTGAGGAACAGCGAGAAGAGGAAGCCGCAGAGGGCCACCAGGGAGACCGCGGCGATGGAGGCGTGGTAGAGGCCGGTCTTGTGGAGCAGGGTGGCGCCGACCACGACGCCGGCGGTGCCGCCGAAGATGCCCACGCCCATCCAGATGCCCGTCATCTTGCCCACGATGTTGCTGGGGAAGTGCATGGCGATGAAGGCGAGGGTGGTGGGGATGACCATGCCCTGGAAGAAGCCCACCAGCACGAGGCAGACGGGAAGGATGCCGAGGTTCCCGTAGACCAGGGGCGAGCGCACCGAAATGGAGAACACGGCGGCGCCGATGAAGCCCAGGCCGACCACGAGCTTGTTCTTCTCCTTGAAGACCTTGGTCAGCAGGAAGCCGCTGGCCACGGAGCCGATCATGAAGGAAACCTGCACCAGGCCCATGAACTTGCCGGCCAGGAGCACGCCGTGCCCGGCGCCCAGGGGCGACGGAGCGGAAAGGTACACCGGCGTCAGGTCATTGAAGGCCTGCATGACCCAGCTGAGGAAGAAGACGCAAAGGAGGCCCATGTAGAACACGGGGAGCTTGGCCGCGACGGCGAACTCGTGGCCGCCCCCGGCGGCTTCCGCGGCGACCTGCCGGGCGGCTTTGACGGGGGGCTTCCGGCCGAAGGCGATCACGGCCAGGAGGAGCACGCCCACGATGGGGAAGGCCGACATCCAGGAGGCCGCGGCCAGGAAGGAACCGGTCTTGACGAAGGCCATGGGCACGAAGACGAAGCCCAGGGCGATGCCCAGGGAGACGCCCATGCCCTGCACGCCCATGACGATGCCGCGTTCCTCGTGGGAGAACCACTCGACGCTCACCGCGCCCACCGAGGCCATGATGGGCCCGGCGCCGGCGCCTTCGAGGATGCGGGCCAGCACCAGCGTCCCGAAGCCGTTGCCGAACAGGGGCACCAGCAGGGTGGAGAGGGACAGGAGCACCACGCTCACGATCAGGGTCGGCACCCAGCCGAACCGGTCGCAGCAGAAGCCGCCGACGACGGCGCCGAGGGTGACGAAGAGCGTGAAGGCCACCATGAGCGCGCCCGTGGCCGCGCCCAGGCTCATGGCGTAGTGCTTGGCGATCTGCTCGAGGAGGGGGGCGGGCCAGATGAGCACCACGCCCTGGGCGACGGTCACGAAGACCAGTACGAAGAGGACGAACCAGCGGTATGCGGGATACGCGCGATCGGACATGTTTCTTCCTTTCTCGGAAGGAGGTTCGGGGAGTCCAGGGAAAGGGCGCCCGCAGGGGAGGGTTCCTCCCCGCGCAGGCGCCCGCGTTTCCCTAGAAGATGTAGAACGCGGCGCAGGTGAAGTACTTCTGGCTTTCCCTGTTCTTGGCCCCGGTCACCATCTCGACCACCGGAGCGGCGTTGGTGGGGGTCACGGAGGCGACCGCCATCAGGGCCGGCGACCCCAGGTCCAGGGTGGACCTCATGTTCACGAGCTTCATGTAGCCGGCCTGGGCCTTGAGGATGAGGCGGGGGAGCACGCAGATCTCGGCGCCCACTTCGATGCCCTTGTGGTTGTCGGCGCTGCCGCCGCCGGCGGGGGTGGTCCAGTTGAAGGGGGCGTTCCAGGTCGTGGGGGAGGCCATGCCCATGGCGTCGAAGCCCGCGTCGGCCTTGCGGAACTGCACGTAGAGGCCGCCGGTGCCGGGCATGAAGGGATTGGCGCCGAGCACCTGGGCCTTGACGAAGTAGGCCTTGGGGGCGTCGCCCTCGATGGTGGGGCTCAAGGGGTTGCCCACGCCCGCGACGGGGGTGTAGGTGCAGTTGATCTTCTTGGCCATGGCGCCGTTGTTGGTGGCGTACTCGCCGGTGAGCGTGAACCAGGGGGTGTGGTTCGTCTCGTACTTGTACTGGAACCCGAAGGCGGTGGACTTGTAGAGCGCGCCGCCCAGGTGGTCGGAGGCCACGGTCTGGTCGCTGGTCTCTCCGAAGTAGGCGGCGGACAGGGTCAGGCCGGCCACGGGCGTGAGCTTGACGTCGCCGGCGAGGTACGTGTAGGAGCTCTTGTCGGCCACGGCGGTGGTGCGCTCGCCGGGGTTGCCGAAGCGGGTGAGGAACGCCTGGGCCTTGACGTATTTGTTGCCGGTGGAGAGGTGCACGCCGTCCATGAAGGGCGCGCCGCCCAGGGTGCCCAGACCCACGTCGAAGAAGAACCGGCCCAGGGCGATCTCGGATGCGCCGAACTTGGCGGCCACGTACCCTTCCTTGATCTGGAGGTCGGTCTTGGTGGTGCGGCCGCCCAGGTGCTCGGCTGCGACGATGGCGTGGAAGCGGGTCTTGCCGTCGAACTGGTTGTCGACGTTGAACCACACCAGCTCGCGGGTCTCGCTCTTGTTGTAGGCCGGGCCGTAGTTGGCGACCTGGGCGAGGCCGGCCTCGGAAGCCGTCACGCGGGGATTCTCGATGGACTCGTAGCGGAACTGCATGAAGCCCGTGAACTTGAGACCGGGCGCTTCCGCGGGGGGAGCCTGGGCCATGCCGATGGCGGCGAAGCCGAGCGCGGTCAGGGCAGTGAGGGTTCTGTTCATTACAACCTCGTTGGTTGAAATTGAGTGGGGAGGGCCGGACAGGCTGTCCGGATGAGTTGGGAAGGGTGCGGGGATTCCAAGGCGGACTGGGGTGGTGCTCCTCCCGAGGCCGGAAGGCCATAGCCGGCAGGGCTACGCCGAATCGAGGGCGGCAGGCCTTCGAATTCCTGGGTCTTGAGGAGGGGTTGACAATCCCCGTGTTCAGATTTCACATTGACAATGCAGCAACTATGCCAAGTGTTTGCATATCCAAAAATCAATCAAAATCAATATTTACAAATTGGATGGGCCCACACGCGAATCGGCCGCCGGACCAACAGTGGACAATCGTTCACCGCACGTGTTCACATTCTTTACCATCTCATCGTCTTATCGGCGTGAGCGGATGGCAGCCCCCATGGAGAGACGCATCCGATGGCCCTTGAACTGTCCCTCAACGACCTCAAGACCCGCGGCGGCGTGCTGGACGAGCTCCTGGAGGAGGCCTTCGACGGGGCCGTGGTCCTGGACGCCAAGGGCATCATCCTCCACCAGACCCGCAAGTCGGTGGATCTCACGGGCGACCCGCTGGAGAACACCATCGGCAGCCACATCAGCATCAAGCACCCCGCCAGCCCCTTCGACAAGGTGCTGGCCACGGGGCGGCCGGAGCTGGGCATCCTGGTGGTGATCAACGGGCGCAAGTGCATGACCGACCTCCACCCCGTCTTCTGGAAGGGCGAGGTCACCGGCGCCATCGGCACCCTCCTCTTCCGGTCCATGAGCCGGCTGAAGAAGATCATCACGAGCCTCTCCGAAAGCAGCGACGCCGAGGGCCTGGACATCTACAACGCCGTGGCCCGCATCGACTCCAACTACACCTTCGACGACTTCATCGGGGAGAGCCCGGCCGCCCAGAAGCTCCTGACCCACTGCCGCAACGTGGCCCGCAAGCGGGTCCACCCCATCCTCATCCTCGGCGAGACCGGCACCGGCAAGGAGATCCTGGCCAGCGCCTTCCACTCCGGGAGCCTGGACCGGTCCTTCAGCCCCTTCGTGAAGATCAACTGCACCGCCATCCCCAACGACCTCCTGGAGTCCGAGCTCTTCGGCCACGAGAAGGGCGCCTTCACCGGGGCCGTGGCGGCCAAGAAGGGCAAGTTCGAGCTGGCGTCGGGCGGCTCCATCCTCCTGGACGAGATCGGCGACATGGACCTGCGGCTCCAGGGCAAGCTCCTGCGCGTCCTGGAGGAGGGCGAGTACGAGCGCATCGGCGGCACCCGGGTGATGCCCCTCAACGCCCGGATCATCGCGTCCACCAACCACGAGCTCAAGGAGGCCTGCCGGAGCGGCAAGTTCAGGCCCGACCTCTACTACCGCCTCAGCTCCGCCGAGATCCGCATTCCCCCCCTGCGGGCCCGGCGGGAGGACATCCCCCTTATCGCCCGCCACCTCATCGCCAAGGCCGGCCTGAACCTGTCCCTGTCCCCCGGGGCCATGGAGGTGCTCATGGGCTACCACTGGCCCGGCAACGTGCGGGAACTGCGCAACGTCGTGCGCTGGTGCAGCTTCCTGGAATCCGAGGCCCCCATCACCGCCGAGGAGGTCCTCCAGGTCCTGGCCGACCCCGACGACGACGAGGCCCAGGCCCCCCTGCCCCGGCCCGCCCAGGTCTCCCTGGGCGGATCGGAGCGGCGCGCCCTCATGGAGGCGCTGGAGCTGGACCGGTTCAACCTGACCCTGGCGGCCAAGCGGCTTGGAATCAGCCGCACGACCCTGTACAACAAGATCCGCAAGCACGGCATCCAGATCAAGAAGACCCAGCGCTAAACCTTGGCCTTCACCCGCTCGGGCTTGTAGTCCACGTACTTCTTGCGCCTCCCGTTGATGGTCTCCATGTTCATGAAGAACTTCTGCATGGTTTCCTTGATCTCGAAGAAGTGGTCCTTGGCGCCCATGCCGTTGAGCATGGAGCGCTCGCGCCCGTTGGCCTGCAGCACGAAGGTCCAGCGTCCGTCGGCGCCCTTCTCCAGGTCCCCGCCGCAGTGGCAGATGGGGCACTCGATGGGGAAGCCGCCGCCGTTCCAGAGCGGCTGGCCCAGGGACAGCACGTTGGAGTGGCACTCGGGGCACCAGCCCAGGCCGGGATCGCCCAAAAAGCCCGTGCCCTCGTAGTCCTTGATCCCCTTCACGACGTTCTCGCCCAGCTGGCGGGCCCGGAGGAGGGCCTCGTCGTCCAGCAGGATCTGGCCGGGGCGGGGCGCGCGGTTGGCCATCATCTGGTCCACCACCTTGATGTCCTGGCTCAGCATGTTGATGTTGATGCACTCCAGGGTCAGGGACATCCAGCTGCGGGTGGAACCGCCGTTGCCGATGATGGCGCCCACCCGGTGCCGGAAGTAGGCCTGGTTGCCCACCTGCTTATGGAAGTTGGGCTCATAGGCCAGGAAGCGGTCCGAGAAGACCCGCCAGATGCCCGCGGGCATGAAGGAGTACGCGGGCACGGCGACGATGACGCCGTCGGCCTCCAGCCACTCCTTCATGATCGCGTCCATGTCGTCCTTGTCCTTGTTCACGCACTCGGGGGCCTCGTGCTTCTGGGTGAACTTCACCGTGCAGGACTCGCACCCGGTGCAGGGGCGAATGTCGTAGTCGTGCAGGTTGAGGATCTTGACCTCCGCGCCGAGCTCCTCGGCCCGCATCAGGGCCTCCTTGGCGAGGATCTCGCCGTTGCCGCCGCGCCGTCCTGCCAGGACCGCCAGTACTTTCATGGGTCACTCCTTGAGTTAGGTTACTGTTTCTCAGCCTGGGACGCTTCGGCGGCCACGTTGAAGCCCTTCGGGAGCCGCAGGGCCAGCACGGCCGCCGCCCCGAACAGCGTGACGCCGGCCAGGACGTTCATGGACGCCCAGTAGTAGCCGGTCTTGTGCAGCAGCGCCGAGCTGACCCCCAGGCCCACGGTGGCCCCGAAGATGGTCAGCCCCATCACCAGGCCGCCGAGGCGCCCCGAGATGTTGGCGGGATAATGCTTGGCGATGTAGCCGTAGACGGTGGGGTTCACGAAGGACGAGAAGAAGAGGATCCCGCAGGGCACCAGGATGAGCAGGGCCGTGTTGGCGGGGTGGAGGCTCCGCACCGTCAGCACCAGCAGGCCGGCGATGCCGCAGCCGAAGAAGATGGTCGGCTTGGGGTTCCCCTTGAAGATCTTCTCGGTGATCACCGGCGCGAGGAGGGTGCCGATGGCCATGGCGTACGAGGCGTAGACCAGCTTCGAACCGGCGCCCATGGGCCCCAGGCCCAGGCCCACCGGCTGGGCGACGGCGTAGAAGCCGTTGGCCATGTCGTTGTAGGCCTGCTGGCACCAGGAGTCGATGAAGCCCATGAGGCAGAGGACGTAGAAGGTGATGTAGGTGACGGCCTTCCTGAAGTCGGCGGAGGAGGCCTGCTGGCTGTCGCGTCCTTCGCAGGCCGCGCTGTTGGGCGCCTTGGGGCCGAAGTGGACGATGAGGGCGAACACCAGCCCGATGGCCGGCAGCAGGGCCGTGGCCGCCAGGGCCAGCTGCCAGCTGTGGGTGACGTTGAACACGGCCGGGGCGTAGACCACCCCCATGGCGATGCCGATGGACACCGAGAAGCCCTGCACGCCGGCCACGTAGGTGCGCTCCTCGTACTTGAACCACTGGGCGCAGCACGTGGTGATGGAGCTGGAGACGGGCCCGTTCACCAGGCCCTGCACCGCCCGCAGGGCGATGAGGCCCCCGATCGTCTTGCCGAATACGGGGATCAGGAGGGTGGCCACGATGGCCACCACCGAGCAGATGATCCACATGGGCACCAGCCCGATGCGGTCGATGATGAACCCGCCGACGAGGGCCGAGATGGCCGTGCACAACACGAAGACCAGCATCGTCGAGGCCAGCACCACGCCCAGGTCCACGTGCAGGTCCCGGGCGATCTCGCCGGCGAAGGGCGTGGGCGCGATCATGATGGAGAGGGAGGCCGCCGTCACGATGAACATCGTCACCAGGACGAACCAGCGGTACTTCGTATAGATGATCTCTGCCATGGACGTCCTCGCCGAAGGGTGGGCAGGCCTCCGCCCCGTCCGGGGGACTGTTCAGGCTCTGCTCTTGGTTTCACATATACTTAGCAATAGCCTTGCCAGTTCTCGCACTGGATATAACTACCTTCTTATCCTTTGATTACGCCATCCGCCCCCCGGCCCCGCCCCGGCCGGCGGGTGCCAGGACTGGACGAACGTAAACGACCATTGTCCAGTTTCGTTACACAAAACGGGCCGCTTGCGCGGCCCGTTCCCGTTCCCGAGGTTCCGGGGCTACCAGAGGCCCAGCACCTTCCACCAGGCGCCGCCCACGAACACCCAGATGGCGATGTTCACGAGGCTGATGATGAAGCCCAGGCGCCACCAGGTCCCGATGGGCACGTAGCCCATGCCGAACATGGCCGCGGCGGGGCCGGTGCCGTAGTGGGTCATGCTGGCGTGCAGGTTCGAGAAGAAGCACAGCACCAGCGCGGCCAGCATGGGCGGAGCGCCCAGGGTGATCGACACGCCCAGGAACGCGGCATACATGGCGCCCACGTGGGCGGTCATGCTCGCGAAGAAGTAGTGGGCGTAGAAGTAGGTGAGGCAGAGCACCAGGAACCCGAAGATCCAGCCGTGGCCGGCCATGGACGCGCCCACGACCTTGCTGAACCAGGGGATCATGCCCAGCTTGTTGAGGAAGCCCGCCATCATGATGAGGCCGCCGGTCCAGATCAGCACGTCCCAGGCGTTGTGCTCGGCCAGCACGTCGGTCCAGTGCAGGACGCCGGTGAGCAGCAGGAGGCCCAGGCCCAGCAGGGCGGCGGTGGTGCCGTCCATGCCCAGGTACTTGTCGCCGAAGACCCACAGGAGGAGGACGATGGCGAAGACGCCGGTCATCAGCCACTCGGACATGGACAGGCGGCCCATCTCCCTGAGCTTGCTGGTGGCCATCTCCACGGCCTCGGGGGTCTCGGTGATCTCGGGCTTGTAGAGCTTGTAGAACACGTAGGGAATGACCAGCAGGCCCACGAGGCCGGGCACGATGGCCGCCACGAACCAGCTGCTCCAGGTGATGGTGATCCCGAAGTCGGCCGCGAATTTTTGCGCCATGGGGTTGGCGGCCATGGCGGTGAGGAACATGGCGCTGACGATGAGGTCGATGTTGAAGCAGGTCATGGTGAGATAGGCGCCCATCTTGCGCTCGGTGCCGTCCCCTGGGTTGGAGCCGTAGGCCCGGGCCAGGCTGCGCATGATCGGCATGATGATGCCGGCGGTGCGGGCCGTGTTGCTGGGCACCACGGGGGCCAGGCAGAACTCCGTGGCGGCGAGGCCGTAGGCCAGGCCCAGGGTGCGCCTGCCCAGGAGCTTCATGAAGAAGTAGGCGATGCGCGTGCCCAGGCCCGTCTTGATGAAGCCCCGGGCGAACATGAAGGCCACGATGATCAGCCAGAGGGTCTTCTCGGAGAACCCGCTGAGGCTGTCCCCGATGGACAGGGTGCCGGTGATGGCCGTGAGGCCCACGCCGATGATGGCCACGGCGCCCATGGGCAGGGGCCGCAGGATGATGCCCAGGATGGTGGCCACGAAGATGGCGAAGAGGTGCAGGGCCCGGACCCAGTCCTCCTGGCGCAGCTTCTCGGCGGCCGCCTTGGCCTTGGCGTCGGCCTCGGCCTTGACCTTGGTTTCGGCGTCGGCCTTGGCCTTGAGGCCGGCCTCCACCTTGGCCTTCACTTCGGCCTCGATCTGGGCGGCGGCCAGCTCCTTGGCGGAGGGTGCGGGCTTCTTGACCGCCTTGTCGGCCACCGGGGCAGCGGCCGGAACCTTGGCCGCCTTGTCGGCCGGAGCGGGCGCGACGGTCTTGTCGCCGGCGGGCTTGGCGGGAGCCTTGTCCTTCTTGGCGGAAGCGGCCTTGGCTCCCGCGGAACCCGCGAAGAGCTTGGCGTCCGGCACCGGAGCGAACCGGGGCAGGACGAAATAGAGGAGGCAGCCGACCAGGACGGTCGCCAGCAGCTGGAAGGGTTTTGCGCCCTGCCATCCGCTCTTTTCGGGCGTTGGATTCGACATGTGGGTTTCCTTTCGACCGGCGCTACAGCGCGGAAATCCGGAGGCCGACGCCGTACTCGGCCTGGTTGTCCTTGAGGATGGTCGTGGACAGCTTGTAGGCGTCGTGCAGCTTCTGGTAGTCGTAGATGGCGTAGGCTTCGATCTTCCTGCTCAGGTGGCGCCGCACGCCGGCGTAGTAGGAGTCCTTGCTGCCGGTGGTGTAGAAGGCCAGGTTCGCGCCGTTGGCGAAGGCGTTGGGGATGGTGCCGATGGCGGTGGCCATGCCCGCGTGGTCGACCTTGATGGTCTGGACGCCCGCATACAGGGTCCACTTGGGGTTCACCTTGTAGGAAGCGGACAGGGTGTAGGCGTTGTCGGAGCGGTCGGGATGCGCGCCGCCCTGTTCGGCGGTGTAGTGGAAGTAGCCCGCGTTGACCTTGAGGGCCGGGGTGAAGAGGACGTTGCCGCCCACGGACATGGACTTCTGGGTGAAGCCGGCGTTGTTGGCCTGGGTGTAGAAGGCGGACATGTGCCAGTTCCTGGCGTTCCAGCCCAGGGCCACGGCCCCGGTGGAGTTCTTCACGGTGGTGTTGGTCTCGTAGTTGAGGTTGTAGGAGGCGCCGAAGCACAGGCCCTCGTCGTTCATCTTCTTCCAGACGATGCCCTTGTCCTGGCGCGTCTGGGCGGGGCCGCCGGTGGTGGGGCTGAGGCTGACGGCGCCGGCGTAGTACACCAGGGACTTGAAGAAGGAGTTGTTGGTCCAGCCGCCCTCGTCGTAGTTCACTTCGGCGTGGTTGAAGGGGTCGCAGTAGATCACGGAGAAGTCCCGGGCCAGGGTGTTCTGGCGCCCGATGGTGAGCTTGCCGATGGCCTTGCCGCTGATGCCGATCCAGGCGTCCCGGTTGAAGAGCACGTTGGTCTTGCCCTGCTCGCCGTCGAAGAGGAAGTATTCGCTTTCCAGCTTGTAGATGATGTCGAGATCCTCGACGTTGGTCTTCAGCAGGCCCTTGAGACCCCAGCGGTTGCCGCTGAAGAAGGGCTCGCCCATGTCGAACTTGTTGCGGCCGTCGGCGGTGGCGTTGGTCTTGTTGACCAGGGTCAGGTCGATGAGGATGTAGGGCGTGAGGGCCTCGGGGAAGGTGAGGGGACCGGCGGCGGGCTTCTGGGGGGCGACCTTCTTCTCCAGCTCGGCGATGCGGGCCTTCTGGGCGGCCAACTCGGCCTGCACGTCGACGGTCTGGGCCTGGAGGCAGCCCGCCACGAGCGTGGTGGAGAGGCCGAGGATCCGGGTGAAGTTCATGGGGATTCCTTTCGGAAAGGGGGCGTTTCGGACAAAGCCCAGGCCTCCGGCGGAGGCCGGAAGGTCGGACTTCAAGGCAGACGGATGACAGGTTCTGGTATTGAATTTAGGTACCGGACCTTTCGGTCAGCTTTCAGCGGCCGTCCCTGTGACAACCATCACGCGACCCGACCCTTTCCCCCGGAAATCGGCCATCCTGGCATGGGGCCGGCCGCCCCACCCGCCCGGCAGGAGCCGCCATGGATTCGAGATTCTTGCAGTGCCTGCTCGCCCTTGCCCTGGCTGCCGGCCCGGGCCGCGCGGCGGCCGGCGAGCGCATCACCCTGATGGTGGGCGGGGTCGAGAAGATCATCTACCTGCCGGTGAAGCTGGCCGAGCAGCTGGGCTACTTCGGGGCCGAGGGCCTGGACGTGGAGCTGCGCAGCGAGTGGTCCGGCATCCACGGGGCGGACGTCCTGCTGGTGGGGGCCGTGCAGGGGGTGGTGGGCTTCTACGACCATACCCTCTACATGCAGTCCAAGGGCAAGGCCCTGGTGAACGTCATCCAGTTCTCCCAGGCGCCGGGCGAGGTGGAGCTGGTCTCGGCCAAGGTCCCGGGCAGCGTCCGGTCCATGGCCGACCTCAAGGGCTGCACCCTGGGCGTGACGGGCCTGGGCTCCTCCACCCAGTTCCTGACGCGGTACCTGGTGCTGGCCGCAGGGCTCAAGGCCGGCCAGGTGAACTACCTGCCCGTGGGCACGGGGGACAACTTCATCAACGCCATGACCCGCGGCGCCATCCAGGCCGGGATGACCACGGAGCCCACGGCCTCCCGGATGCTCAATTCCGGCCAGGCCCGGGTTCTGGTGGACCTGCGCACTCCCGAGGACACCATCAAGGCCCTGGGCGGCGTCTACCCCTCGGCCTGCGTCTACATGCAGACCGCCTGGGTGGCCCGCCACAAGCCCGAGGTCCAGAAGCTCGTGAACGCCCTCGTCAAGGCCCTGCGCTACATCCAGACCCACACCGCCGCGGAGATCGCCGCCCACATGCCCGCGGACTACTACGGGGGGGACCGGGCCACGTACGTGAAGGCCCTGGGCCGCAGCAAGGCCATCTTCATCCCCGACGGCCGCATGCCCGAGGGCGGCCCCGCCCACGTGCTCAAGGTCCTCCGAAGCACCGAGAAGAGCCTCCAGGGCAAGACCATCGACCTGGCCAGCACCTACACCCTCGAATTCGTCACCGCCATCCGCTGAAGGAGCCCGACGCCCCATGAAGATCCTGCTGGTCGAGGACAACCGCGCGCTTTCCGAATGGCTGGCCCGGACGCTCCACGCCGACGGCTACACGGTGGAGTGCACGTACGACGGCGCCGACGCCGACCTGCGCCTGACCACCGAGACCTACGACCTGGTCATCCTGGACCTGGCCCTGCCCGGCCTCCACGGCCGGGAGGTGCTCAAGCGCCTTCGGAGCCGGCGCAACCCCGTGCCCGTGCTGATCCTGACCGCCTTCGACGGCACCAGGGACCGCGTGGACGGCCTGGACATCGGCGCGGACGACTACATGGCCAAGCCCTTCGAGGTCCACGAGCTGGAGGCCCGCATGCGGGCCCTGCTGCGGCGCTCCAACCAGCAGAAGAACCCCGTCCTCACCTGCGCCTCCCTGGCCTACGACACCAATTCCCGGGTGTTCACCCTGGCGGGCGCGCCCCTTTCGCTCACGCCCCGGGAGCACTCGGTGCTCGAGATGCTGATGATGAAGGCCGGCAAGACCGTGAGCAAGCGCGGGCTGGCCGAGAGCCTCTTCTCCCTGGACGAGGACGTCAACCCCGACGCCATCGAGATCTACGTGCACCGGGTGCGCCGCAAGCTCGAGCCCGGCGACGCCGTGATCGTGACCCTGCGGGGGCTGGGCTACCTGCTGAAGCCGCGCCATGTCGATTAGACTGACCAGCCTGCGCAGCCGCATCCTGGCGTGGCTCCTGGTGCCCCTGGCGGGAAGCGCGGGCCTGGGCATCCTCCTGTCCCGCCGGGACGCCGCGGCCATGGCCACGGTCGTGCAGGACCGCCTGCTCCTGGGCTCCGCCCGCACCATCGCCCAGCAGATCAGCTACGAGGACGGCATCATCGAGGTGGCCATCCCCCCCTCGGCCCTGGAGCTCTTCCAGGGCGACACCGGCGACCGGGTCTACTACCGCATCGCCTCCAGCCGGGGCGTGCTCCTGTCGGGCTACGCGGAGGTGCCCGCGCCCCCCGGGGACCTGCGTCCCGAGGAGTCCCTGCACTTCACCACCCGGGTCCGAAACGAGCCCGTGCGCGTGGTGGCCTACGCCCAGCCGGTCTTCGGGGCACCCGGCGAAGGCCCGGTGGTCATCGAGGTGGCCGAGACCTTCCAGGCCCACGACAGCCTGGCCCAGCGGGTCTGGCTCGGCAACATCCGCCAGGAGCTGCTCACCCTGTCCCTGGTGGCCGTCCTGGTGTGGCTGGCCCTGCGGGGGGCCCTGAAAAGCATCCTCCTGCTGCGGGACCGGGTGCAGGAACGCCACGCCGGCTCCCTGGAACCCCTGGACCCCGGCCCCGTCCCCACGGAGCTGCAGCCGCTGGTGGGGGCCATCAACGGCTACGTGGAGCGCCTGGACACCCAGATGGCGGTGCGCAGCCGCTTCATCGCCAACGCCGCCCACCAGCTGCGCACCCCCTTCACCGTGCTGCAGACCCAGGTGAACTTCGGCCTGCGCAACCCCGATCCCGCCCAGAAGGACCAGGCCCTCACCGCCATCTTCCAGGGCGTGCGCGCCGGCACCCGCCTGGTGAACCAGCTCCTCAGCCTCTCCCGGGCCGAAGCCTCATTCCTCCCCTTCCGGAACCGCGTGGACGTCGCCGCGCTGGCCCAGCGGGTGCTGGAGGAGCAGGCCGCCCTGGCCCAGTCCAAGGACATGGACCTGGGCCTGGAGGT
Organism: Geothrix sp. 21YS21S-2; assembly: GCF_030846775.1. Lineage (NCBI taxonomy): Bacteria > Pseudomonadati > Acidobacteriota > Holophagae > Holophagales > Holophagaceae > Geothrix > Geothrix sp. 21YS21S-2. The sequence continues at coordinate 3,722,623 of NZ_CP132910.1, read as the reverse complement.
CCGCACGGACCAGACCGAGGTGCCGGGCTCCTCCTCCATGCTCCACGAGCTGCTGGCCAACCTGGTGGACAACGCCCTCCACTACACCCAGGCCGGCGGCGTCGTGACGGTGTCGGTGGACCGCCCCGGGGTGGGCCTCGTCCTGAAGGTGGAGGACAACGGCCCCGGCATCCCCGAGGCCGACCGGCAGAGGGTCTTCGAGCGCTTCTGCCGCCTCCAGGTGGACGGCACCCAGGGCTGCGGCCTGGGCCTGTCCATCGCCCAGGAGGTCACCCACGCCCTGGGGGGCGTGATCGAATTGTCGGATCCAAAGGAAGGAACCGGCCTGGTGGTCACCGTCACCTTCCCCTGATCCTTTCCCGGCGAACCTCGGCCCTTCGGCCACCTCGGCGATGCCTTCCTTTTCCTTGAACCTGCGGCGCGCATCTTAATTGCGCCGTTGAGGCTTGAAACGGAATGCATCGCCGAGGTGGCCGAAGGGCCGAGGATCGCCGAGGGAATCCTAGGCTTCTTCGGGCACGCCCGCGATGGCGGGGACCCGGGACAGCTCGTACTCCTCCTCCTCCACGACCTTGGGGTTGTCCAGGAAGTATTTTGCCCGCTCCAGGTCCAGTTCCCCCTCCCACTTGGACACCACCACCGAGGCCACGCCGTTGCCGATGAGGTTGGTGATGGCCCGGCATTCGCTCATGAACTTGTCGATGCCCAGCAGCAGGGCCAGGCCCGCCACGGGGATGTTGCCCACCACGGAAAGGGTGGCGGCGAGGGTGATGAAGCCGCCCCCGGTGACGGCCGCCGCGCCCTTGGAGGTCAGGAGGAGGATGGCCAGGATGTAGAGCTGCTGCGCGAAGGTGACGTGGGTGTTGGTGGCCTGGGCGATGAAGAGGCAGGCCAGGGTGAGGTAGATGGAGGTGCCGTCCAGGTTGAAGGAGTAGCCCATGGGGATGACCATGCCCACCACGGACTTGGAGCAGCCCAGGCGCTCCATCTTCTCCATCATCAGGGGCAGGGCGGATTCCGAGGAGGAGGTGCCCAGCACGATCAGGATCTCCTCGCGGATGAAGCGGAGGAACTTGAACATGTTCAGGCCGGTCCAGGACAGCACCGCCCCGAGGATGAGCACGACGAACAGGGCGCTGGTGAAGTAGAAGCACGCGATGAGCCTGCCCAGGGGAATCAGGCTCTTGAGGCCGTAGGCGCCCACGGTGAAGGCCATGGCGCCGAAGGCGCCGACGGGGGCCAGCCGCATGACCATGGCCACCAGGCGGAAGAAGACCTTGTTCAGGCCGTCGATGACCTTCATGACCAGGGTGCCGTCGGCCTTGAGGTAGGCCAGCGCCACGCCGAAGAGGATGGCGAAGAGCAGGATCTGCAGGATGTCGCCCTTGGCGAAGGCGTCGGCCACGTCCTTGGGGATGATGTTCATGACGAAATCCACGGTGGAGAGGTGCTTGCCCGTGGTGTAGATGGAGATGGCCTTGGTGTCGAGGGTGGCCGGGTTGATGTTCATCCCGGAGCCCGGCCTGAAGAAGTTGGCCACCAGCAGGCCCAGGGCCAGGGCGACCGTGGTGAAGATCTCGAAGTAGAGGATGCCCTTGGCGCCGACCCGGCCCACCTTCTTGAGGTCGCCCATGTGGGCGATGCCCTGCACCACGGTCAGGAAGATGATGGGCGCGATGAGCATCTTCACCAGCTTGATGAAGCCGTCGCCCAGGGGCCGCATGGCGGAGCCCAGGTGGGGGTTGTAGTGCCCCAGGAGGATGCCGATGATGATCGCGGCGATGACCTGCACATAGAGACTTTGGGTAAGTCGACGCATGGGCGCTCCTGGCTGAGGCTGGAAACGTGGAGGTATCAACCGGATTCTAGGGGGGGTGCCTTTCAGTTGCCTTTCAGTCCGGCCCCTTCTCCCAGGAGGGTGGATTTCAGGGAAGTTAGGGTAGGGTTGAGGCAGGGAGGCGAATCATGGAGGACCTGATCCGCGTCGGCGACTTCACCGCGCCCCAGAAGGCGGCCATCGACCTGGAGTTCGCCTGCCACACGCCGGAGGAGGCTGGCCGGGACGCGGCCCTTCGCGCCTCCGTGCGAGGCTTCCTGACCCGCAGCAACATGAAACTTTCAACCGAGGTGCTCGAAACCCTGCCCGCCCTGAGGATCATCGCCACCTCCGGCGTGGGGTTCGACGGCATCCCCGTGGCCTGGGCCCGGGAACGGGGCATCGTGGTCACCAACACCCCGGGCGTGCTGGACGCGGCGGTGTGCGAGCTGGGCGTGGGCCTGCTGCTGGCGCTGCTGCGGGAGATCCCCCGGGCGGACCGGCACGTTCGCACCGGCGCCTGGCGCGGGGGCATCTACCCCCTGACCACCGGTCTCGCCGGCAAGCGCGTGGGCATCGTGGGGCTGGGCCGCATCGGCAAGGGCATCGCCGAACGCCTGCTCCCCTTCGGCCCCAGCCTGGCCTATGCCGGGCGCCCCCAGGCGGGCATCCCCTTCCGCCACTTCCCCGACGCCCGGGCCATGGCCTCCGAAGTGGACGTCCTGATCCTCACGTGCAAGGGCGGGCCGGACACCCACCACCTCGTCAACGCCGAGGTGCTGGCCGCCCTGGGTCCCGGCTACCTCGTGAACCTCGCCCGGGGTTCCGTGGTGGACGAGGCCGCCCTGTGCGACGCCCTCGCCCGGGGCACCCTGAGGGGCGCGGCGCTGGACGTGTTCGAGGAGGAACCCCTCGGGGCTTCTCCCCTGCTCGACCTCCCCAACGTCCTTCTGTCCCCCCACGCCGGTTCCGCAACCCACGAGACCCGTGCCCTCATGCTTCGCATGGCCCTGGACAACCTGCATGCGGTGCTGGGCGGGGGCGAGGCTCTCACCCCCGTCTAAAGGAGATGTGATGGAATTCGGACTCAGCGGGAAGACAGCCCTGGTGCTCGGCGGCGGAGGCGGCATCGGCCGCGCCGTGGCCACGACCCTCGCCCGGGAGGGCGCCCGGGTCGCCGTGGCGGACGTGAGCCCGGAAGCCCTCGACCAGACGGTAGCGGAGATACGTTCGCTGGGCGGCACGGCCCTGGGGATCCTCTGGGACCTGGGCGACCTGGCCGCCATCGACGCCCATGTGACGGCCCTGGAAGGCGCCCTGGGCCCCGTGGACGTCCTGTTCAACAACACGGGCGGCCCGCCGCCGACCCCCGTGGCCGGCCAGGATCCCGCCCAGTGGGCGAGGTTCTTCCAGTCCATGGTGCTGTCGGTCATCGCCATCACCGACCGGGTCCTGCCGGGCATGAAGGCCCGGGGCTGGGGCCGGATCATCACCAGCACCTCCTCCGGGGTCCTCGCCCCCATTCCCAACCTGGGTCTGTCCAACGCCCTGCGGGTCGCCCTGGTGGGCTGGTCCAAGACCCTGGCCCGGGAAGTGGCCAGGGACGGCGTCACGGCCAACATCATGGTCCCCGGCCGCATCGGCACCGGCCGCACCCGGTTCCTGGACGAACAGAAGGCCAAGCGTGAGAACAAGGCGGTGGAGACGGTCACCGCCGAGAGCACCGCCGCCATCCCCATGGGCCGCTACGGCGAGCCCCAGGAGTACGCCAACGTCGCCGCCTTCCTGGCCAGCACGGCCGCGTCCTACGTCACCGGCTCCACGATCCGCGTGGACGGCGGCTACGTGGCGGGGGTCTGACCATGGCAGCCCTGGACGTCGCGGACGTGGAACTGCTCATCCAGCGCCAGACGAAGCGCCTGCGGGAGCGTGGCTGATCCTTTCTTTTCCCGGCGTGCCTCGGCCCCTCGGCCACCTCGGCGATGCCAGCTGTTTCAATGCCTTCCGGCGCATCCGATCCTTGCGCCGATGAAGGGGAGAACAGGAAGGCATCGCCGAGGTGGCCGAAGGGCCGAGGCTCGCCGAGGAGGGGCTAGGGCATGCCGACCAGGTCGTTGGCGGTGCATTCGGGACTGGCGGTCTGGAGCAGGTTGACGTACTTCTTCAGCCCGCGCCGGTAGCCGTCCGAAGCGCCCAGGAAGAGCACCTCGGCCTCCCGGTAGCCTTCGCGTGCCGGGCCGTTGGCCCAGATGACCCGGGCCTGGATGGACTCGGCGGGGAGCAGGGGGTGGCTCAGAGACCAGCCCTCCACCACGGAATCACCGGAAACCTTGGCCTGCTCGGGGACCTCGATGTGGCAGCCGTCCGTGCCCAGGTTCAGGATCTGGATGTTGCCGTAGGTCGTGCCCTCGGACTGGAAGCTGGCTTCGCAACGGTTCAATACGGAGACTCGGTTCGTCATTCGACACCTCGTTTACCGGCGTGTGGCCGGATGGGTTGCAGTGCGCCGGGGTCCCCCGGGGGCGTCCCCCGGCTCCTTGGCTTGCTATAGTCTCGGTCCGGTAAACCATCGGCGCCAACGAATCGATTTGATTGCTAGAATCGATTCAACCGATGAGGAGCCCCGTGGAGACCAAGACCCTGCTGACCTTCCGGACCGCGGCCCAGTCCCTCAGCTTCACCAGGACCGCGTCCACGCTGGGCTACGCCCAGTCCAGCGTCACGGCCCAGATGAAGGCCCTGGAGGAGACGCTGGGCTACGCCCTCTTCAACCGCGTGGGCAACCACCTGCAGCTCACGGAGCCCGGGCGGCGCTTCCTGGTCTACGCGGACCGGATCCTGGCGCTCACGGACGAGGCCATGTCCTCCAACATGGAGACCGAGGACGTGGGCGTCGTGCGCTTCACCGCCACCGAGACGATCGGCACCTACCTCCTGCCCCCGGTCCTCAAGGCCTTCACCAAGGCCTTCCCCAAGATCCGCCTGCAGTTCCTTCCCGGCTTCTCGCGGGACTTCAAGCGCCAGGTGCTGGAGGGCGCCGTGGACTTCGCCTTCATCCTGGAGGCGTCCTTCCCCTCCAAGACCCTTGCCGTCGAGAAGCTGCGGGACGAGGAGATCCTGATACTCGGCTGCTCCGGCCACCGCCTGGCGTCCAGCGCTTCCGTCTCCAGCGGCGACCTGGTGCGGGAACCGGCCCTCCTCAAGACCAACGGCTGCAGCTACCGCGACCAGTTCGAGCGCCAGCTCATCGCCGCCGGCGCCCGCCCCGGCAACGGCATGGAGTTCCAGCACGTGGAGACCATCAAGCGCTGCGTGGAGGTGGGCCTGGGCATCGCGCCCCTGCCCCGCATGGCCGTGGAGGACGAACTGGAATCCGGCCGCCTGGTCCCCCTGCGGTGGGACGGTCCCAGCCTTCAGGTCTCCACCTACCTCGTGTGGAACCCCCAGCGCCACCTGGACGCCGCGGGGCACGCCTTCCTGGAGCACGTGCGGGGGATGATGCACAGCGTCCGCGAACCGGCCAATGAAGATGCGCCCTCGCCAACGGCGACGTTCCGGACGCAGGCCGGGAAGTGATGAAAAAGGGAAGCAACGGCACGTGGTTGTATAAATGCTCTTAGTGGCCGTTCATCCGGCCTGACCGGGGGCCGTCCTGGCCATTTCCCGGACCGTTTCAACGAGCCCGGCCATGGCGCCCTTGAAGACGAACGCATCGGCGCCGCAGGCCGCCATCGCCTCCACCACGGCGGAGTCGCGGCTGGTGGAGATGGCGAGGATCCGAACGCGGCCGAACGTCTCGTCCCGCTTGAGGATCACCGCCAGGGTCTCGGCGTTGCAGCGAGGCAGGTGGTAGTCGATGATCGCCAGGTCGGGTGCGAATTCCCGCGCCAGTTTCAGGACCTCGAAGACGGACGCCGGATCCAGGGAGCGGACTTCGAAACCCGCCTCCTCGAGGACCCGGGTGGCCAGGGTCCTGAACATGGCGTTGTCATCCACCAGGAGGATCTTCATTCCAGGCATGCCACAGGGTATCAGCTTGCATGGATCTGTCTGATAATTTAACAATATAATAAAAATTCACCGTTTATTGCAACTTGTCGACCTGGATGATTCATGGCGGCAAAATTTCGGGCGGTATCGTGATCAGGATCTTTCGTTTGAGAAATTTGAGGCGAATTTTTAATCCCGGCAAGCTGATTTCCTTATTCGGCGAACCTCGGCCCCTCGGCAACCTCGGCGATGCCTTCTGTTTCAAGCCCCAACGGCGCATTTACTATATGCGCAGCAGGTTCAAGGAAACGAAAGGCATCGCCGAGGTAGCCGAGGGGCCGAGGTTCGCCGAGAAAAAGGGATTTCAGAGGCTGCTTAGGATTCCCGGAAGCTTCAGCAGACACCCGGAAAGGGCATCCCGGTGGCGCTGCTGGAGGGCCACCAGGGCCGCGCGAGGTTGGTCATGCAGGTCTGGACCTCGCGGTGGTAGCTCTCGGTCGCGCCCAGGAACTGCACTTCGGCCTCCACGAAGCCGGCCCGGTCCGCCTGGCGGGTCTCGAGGACCCTGGCCTGGATGAGATCCATGGGCAGGAGCGGGTGGATGAGGGACCAGCCTTCCAGCACGGAGTCGCCGCTGACGCGCTCCAGGAGGTACTCGGGCATCTCCACCCGGCATCCGTGGGTGCCCAGGTCCAGGAGGCTGATGTTGCTGTGGGTCTTGCCGCCGGAGCGGACGCTGGCCTTGCAGCGGTTCTTCACGGAAACACGATCGTTCTTCTGGCTGACCATCGACTATCTCCCATGCCGGCTGGGGCCGGCCAGGTTGCTGGAAACGCCCGTGACGGGAATGCCCCGACCCCTTGGCATGTTCCAGTCTCGGCCAGGCATGCCATCGCCGCAAACGAATGGTTCTGATCTTTAGAATCGATGGAACCGATGACGCCTTCAACCCCGTCCGATGAAGGGCATCTTGGTCGCCATGATCGTCATGAACTGCACGTTCGCTTCCAGGGGCAGCTCCGCCATGTGCACGACCCCCTGGGCCACCTGCTGCACGTCCATCATCGGTTCCGGAGCGATGTCGCCTCCCGCCTGCTTCACGCCCACCGTCATCCCCGCCGTGAAGCCCGTCAGCGCGTTGCCGATATCGATCTGGCCGCAGGCGATGTCGTATTTCCGGCCGTCCAGGGAGATGGACTTGGTCAGGCCGGTGACGGCGTGCTTGGTGGCGGTGTAGGGCGCCGAATCGGGCCGGGGCACGTGGGCGGAGATGGAGCCGTTGTTGATGATGCGGCCGCCGCGGGGAGCCTGGTCCAGCATGACCCTGAACGCCGCCTGGGCGCAGAGGAACATGCCCGTGAGGTTGACGTCCACGACCCCGGTCCAGTCCTCGTAGGTCAGGTCCTCGAAGAGCTTGCCCCGCACGTTGATGCCCGCGTTGTTGAACAGGAGGTCCACCCGGCCGAAGTCCTGCTTCACCGCCGCGAAGAGCGCGGCCACGGAGTCCGGCCGGGTGACGTCGGTGGGGACGGGCAGCGCGCGCAGTCCCGCGCCGGATTCCGCGGCCACCTCCAGCAGGACTTCGGGCCTGCGTCCGGCCAGGGCGACCCTCCAGCCCGCGGCCAGCAGCGCCAGGGCGGTTGCCTTGCCGATGCCGCTTCCGGCCCCGGTGACGACGGCGACCTTGCCGGGATCGATCATGGTGGACCTCCTGTCGGTTGGGCGGCCCCGTCAGGCCGGGCCGCCGATCTTGAATGATGGTGCTCCCATTCCGCTCCTCCGGCGAAGCTTGCGCCCGAAAGGCGGTGCCTCAGGCCATCGCCTTCAGGTTCTGGAGCTTCCCCACCAGCTCCTCCATGGAGTAGGGCTTGGTGATGGCCAGCATGTGCCCGTCCCTCTCCAGCAGTTCGAGGATCCGGGCGTCCAGGTGGCCCGTGGCCAGGAGGATGGGCAGGTCCGGCCAGCGGCGGCGGATGTGCGCGTGGGTCTCGATGCCGTTCATCCCGGGCATGTTCAGGTCCAGGATCACCAGGTCCACCGGGGGGCCGGAGCCCAGGAGCACCAGGCCCTCGGCGCCGCCCGACGCGATGGCGACGCTGTGGCCGCGGGTCTTGAGCATGCTGGGCACCGCGGCCCGGATGAGGTCGTCATCGTCCACCAGCAGCACGTTCAGGGGGGCCTCCCCGGGCGCCGGGCCCGGCGGACCCTGCAAGGGGGCGACGTCCCCGGCGGCCGCGGGCAGGCGCAGGCTGACGGTGGTGCCCCGGCCCTTCTCGCTGCGGATGGCCAGGGTCCCCCCGTGGGCCTTGGCGGTGGCGTAGGCCATGGCCAGGCCCAGCCCCGTGCCCTTGCCGATGGCCTTGGTGGAGAAGAAGGGGTCCATGGCCCGGGCCGCCACCTCGGGAGGCATGCCGGTGCCGGTGTCCTCCACGGCGACCTCCACCTGGGCCCCGGGCAGGTTCCTTGTGCGCAGGACGAGGGTGCCGCCCTCGGGCATGGCGTCCATGGCGTTCACGCAGAGGTTCATCAGGAGGTTGGCGAGGGAGCCGCGCTCGCCCGAAACGGGGAGGAGCCCTTCCTCGAGATCGGCCACCAGCCGGTATTTCTGCAGGGTGGTGCGGTTCAGCAGATCGAGCTCGTCCCGCACCAGGGCGTTGAGGTCCAGGACCTCGGGCTGCTGCAGGTTCTTGCGGGAGAACTTGGTCAGGCCCATGACCAGGTCCCGGCCGCGGGTGGAGGCCTTCTCCACGAGGCCCAGGGCCTCGGCCAGGGGGGCGTCCCCGGCGTGGGTCAGCTTGACGGTCTCGATGACGGCCTGGATGGCCGCCAGGATGTTGTTCATGTCGTGGGCCACGCCGCCCGCGAGGCTGCCCAGGCTGTCGAGCTTGTGGGACTGCTGGATCTCGGCGTCGAGTTTGCGCTGGAGCTCCTCCGCCTGCTTCCTGAGGCTGACGTCCCGGAGGATGTGGCTGGTCCGGGTCTGGCCGTGCTTGTCGATGAAGAGCACGGAGGCGGTCTCGCACGGGAATTTCGTTCCGTCCCGGCGGAGGAAGGTCAGCTCGCCGGTCCAGCGCCCGGTGCGCGCCCGTTCCTCGATGGCCACGGGCACCCTGGGATCGGTCATGTCGACGATGCCGTCCCGGCCCACGGCCCGGATCTCCTCCACCGTCCGGCCGAGCATGGCGCAGGCCGCGGGATTGACGTCCAGGATGGCGCCGTCCGGGGCCGCGAGCATGATCCCGTCCAGGCTCCGGTCGAAGAGCAGCCGGTATTCCGCCTCGCTTTCGCGCAGGGCCAGCTCCAGCTCCCGGTGGGCGGTGATGTCCCGCGTGATGGAGAGCTGCACCGGTTCCCCGTCCCAGGTGATGATGCGGGTGGAGACCAGGCAGGTGACAGGCGTGCCGTCCGCCCTGCGGAAGTCCAGCTCCAGGTTGTCCACCCTGCCCTCCCGGTCCAGCGCCCCGGCCCACCGTTCCCGGTCCCGGGGATCCGCCCAGACACCCAGTTCGAGGGAGGTGTGGCCCAGGACGTCGCCCATGGACCGGCCCAGCAACTGGACATAGCGCTCGTTCACCAGCAGGTAGAGACCGTCCGCCAGGCGGGTGATGGCGATGGCGTCGGGACTGGCGTTGAAGATGAGGGCGAAGCGCTCCTCGGAGCGCCGCAGCACGGCTTCGGCCTCCTTGCGGCCCGTGACGTCGTGGGCCATGCTCATGACGGCCCGGCGCCCGTCCACCAGAGGCCCCAGGGACACGGAGGAGAAGTCCCAGATCCGCGTCGAGCCGTCCCGGCACCGGATGGGGTACTCGATGCTGCCCTCCCGCCGGGGCCGGTCGAAGAGGTCGCGGGCAATCTCCAGGATGGCCTCCCTGCGGGAGGGGTGGGCCAGCTCCGCCCATTTCCCCAGGGTCGGGACCTCGGCGCGGGAGTAGCCGCTCAGCTCCGTGAAGACGCGGCTCACCATGAGGATCTCGCCGTCCTCGGCGAAGATCATCATGGGGAAGGGCACCTCCTCCACGGCATGGCGGAAGCGGGTTTCGCCCTCGCGACGGAGCCGCTCGGCTTCGAGCTGCGCCCGGAAATCATTCGCCCGTCCGTTCCGCCAGTGGGCCGCGGCCGCGGCCAGCACCGCGAGGGCCGAGGCGAGCGCCAGGAGGATCGTGTCCCTCCGCCGCCGCTCGAACAGGGCCATGGCCTCCCCTTCGTTCACGCGGACCACCAGGAACCACGGGGAGGCGGGAATCGGCCGCACGTCCGCCAGGAGCCTCACGCCCCGGTAGTTCCGGGTCTCCACGATGCCCTTCCGGCCGAGGATGGCCAGGACCGAGGCCCGCGTCCGGTCCGCCATCGGGACCCGCTCGGTGAGGGCGGTCCCGGCGCGGGTCCGCATGTCGTTGAGGACCACCGCCTCCTCCCCCTCCCGCCGCACCAGCAGGGTCTCCGCGGACGCCGAGGGGGTGGGCCAGCGCAGGACGATGGGATAGAGGGTCCGGGTGGGGTCGATGCGCAGCAGGAACAGACCAAGCGTCCGTCCCATCCGCCTGGCGTCCAGCACGGGGATGAGGAGATGCATGTGGATGCCCGGACCGTCCGCGTCCCGGGAGAGATCCAGGAAGCGCGGGCGGCCGTCGGCGAGGGCTTCCCGTGCCTCGCGTTTCAGGCCGCCGGGAAGGGGCGGCCGCCCCGGGGGTATCGCCAGGCGCTCCTCGCCCCGGGTGTCCAGCAGGCGCATCTCGTCGTACTGGCTCTGCTCCCTGAGCCAGTCCTCGAGCAGCGGCGTGGCATCCGGAAGACCTGAACCCTCCGCCGGTCCCATCAGGCGGGTGAAGGCGGAGATGCGCGAGAGGGTCGAGGCGTCCGTCAGCCGCTCCTCGCGCCAGAGGGCGATCTCGCTGGCCTTCAGCGCCCCCACGGTGGAGAGGTGGCTCTCCGCCTTGGCCCGCTCCAGGTTCCACAGGGTGCGGACATGCCGGACGGCCCCCACCGCGATGCCCGCAACCAGGAGCCCCGCCAGGACGATGAGGAGTGCCGGCGGACGCCATTTCTCTGGAGAACGGGAGGCCATGGATCGAATCTCCCACCGCGGATGTCGAATCGGGATTCCGGGTTCGTGGCCTAGGTTATCGTTTTCCCGTGGCGGTTGATGGAGATTTCAATCACGCCCCCTTCCGGGTCCGGGGCGGGATCCGCGCCTCGCAGGCGACGCCGGTCTGGCACTCGCCGCAGCCGTAGCGCGGGGTGTAGAGGCGCCGGGCGGCATCGACATGAACCTTGCATGTGGTAGTGTCCCTGCCATTGGCCAGATTGATCGCCCGGCATGGGCAGCGGGGGATCCGGGCGCCGCATCAGGCGCCTCCCGGTCCCTGCACCCGGCGGCTGGCCCTGAGGATGGCCTGGAAGACCCCCTCCACCACCTCCGGGTCGAGGCCATCGGCCTGGGCCCAGGCCCTCCGGTCCCGCATGAGCGACGCCTCCCGGCCCGGATCCAGCACGGGGGCGCCCAGCACCGCCTTGGCCCGGCCGGCCCGGCGGCTCAGCTCGGCGCGGCGGGCCAGGAGCTCCACCAGCTCGCGGTCCAGGTCGTCGATCATCGCCCGGGCCTCCACCAGGGCCGGGGACCGCTGACCCAGGTCGGGCATCGACAGCAGGGGCGGCACCTCGTCCCCGCCCCCGGGCCCGGCCAGTCCCGCGTCGATGGCCTGCAGGGCCTGGAGCAGCCTGGACCGGGCGTCCCCGGCGAAGGGGTTGAGGTTCTGGATGGACGTGAAGAGATGGCTGGCGTCCTCCCGCACCGCGTCCAGGGTGCGCTGGATGGCGTGGAAGGAGGGCGGGGCGAAGGGCAGGTCCGCCCCCGCGCCCATCTCCAGCAGGCCCTTGGCCAGGAAGAAGGTGAGGGCGTGGGTGCTGGCCATGAGCCGGTCGTGGTCCTCCGCGCTCTGCTCCAGCACCTCGCAGCCCAGGTTCCGGAAGAGCGCGGCCACCTGGTCCGCCGCGCCCTGGAACCCGGGGACGGCGCACACCACGGTGCGCAGGGGCCGCTCGGCCCGGGCGAGGCTCACGGGCCCGAACAGCGGGTGGACGCCCACGTGCGGCCCCTTGAGCCGCTCGGCCATCCATTTCGCGGGGAGCACCTTGACGCTGGCCACGTCGAAGACGATCTGCCCGGGCCCCACCCGGGGCGCCACCCGGTCCAGGGCCTCGGGCAGGGCTCCCACGGGCACGGCGAGGGCGAGGATGTCCGAGCCTTCGACCAGGGCCTCCAGGCTCGGGGCGCGGACCTCCGCGGGCACGGAGGCGACGGGATCCAGGGCCCGGAAGGCGCAGCCCCCCTGCTCCAGGAGCCCGCCGAGGGCCTGGCCGAACTTCCCGTAGCCCAGAATGCCGATTCGCACGGATCGCCCTCCAGGCCCCATTGTGACCTAGAAGGACTCCAGATGGGGATCCACGCCCACGGGCGTCACCGCCGCGCGGTCCTCCTCGCCGGTGCGGATGCGGTACACCTGTTCCAGGGGCACCACCATCACCTTCCCGTCGCCCACCTCACCCGTGCGGGCGCTGCGGAGGATGGCCTTCACGGTGGGTTCCACGAAGGGGTTGGAGACGCCGATCTCGAGGCGGACCTTGTCCGAGAGCTCCATCTTCACGGTGGCGCCGCGGTAGGTCTCCACGCGCTCGGTCTCTCCGCCATGGCCCTGGACCCTCGTGACGGTGAAGCCCTTCACGTCCAGGCGGTACAGCGACTCCAGCACGTCGGTGAGCTTTTCGGGGCGGATGAAGGCGATGATGAGTTTCAATGGACGGCTCCTTCGGAAGGCAGAAGGCTGATCTCGACGCGCGCCCGGACATCGGGCAGCAGCAGCAGGGCGCCGTCGCCCGACGCATAGGCCTCCTCGCCGTGCTGGCTGAAGTCCAGGCCCTGGCCCTCCTCGGCGGGCGTGGCCTTCAGGGCGGCGAACAAGGCCACCAGCTTGAGGAGGGCGAGGGTGGCCAGGGCCGTGAAGGCCACGGTGGCCAGCACCGCCAGGCCCTGCACGAGGAACTGCCTCGGGTTCCCGTGGAGCAGGCCGTTCACCGGCGCGCCCCAGGCCCGGTCGGCGAAGACCCCGGTGAGCAGCGCGCCCACGGTGCCCCCCAGGCCGTGGGCGGCCACCACGTCGAGGGAATCGTCCAGGCGCGTGCGGGCGCGCCAGAGGATGGCGAAGTGGCTGGGCACCGCCGCCAGGCCTCCGATGAGCAGGGCCGACACCGGCGACACGTAGCCCGCCGCGGGGGTGATGGCCACCAGGCCCACCACGATGCCCGTGGCGCCGCCGGCGGCCGTGGCCTTGCCCGAGCGCGCCAGGTCCAGGCCCATCCACACCAGCAGGGTGGCCGCGGGGGCCGCGAGGGTGTTCACGAAGGCCAGCACGGCCTGGCCGTTCACCGCCAGGGCGCTGCCGCCGTTGAAGCCGAACCACCCGAACCACAGCAGCCCGGCCCCCAGGATCGTGAAGGGCACGTTGTGGGGCAGGATGGCCTGGCGCGCGAAGTCCTTGCGGGGACCCAGGAAGGTCGCGGCCACCAGCGCCGCGGTGGCCGCGGTGATGTGAACCACGGTGCCCCCGGCGAAGTCGAGGGCCCCCATGCGGGCCAGCCAGCCCCCGCCCCACACCCAGTGGGCCACGGTGCCGTACGCCACCAGGCTCCAGAGCGTGATGAAGACGGCGTAGGCCAGGAACTTCATGCGCTCGACCACCGCGCCCGAGATGAGGGCCGCGGTGATGATGGCGAAGGTGCCCTGGTAGGCCATGAACAGAAGCCTGGGGATGGTTGCCCCCGGAGCGCAGTCCAGGCCCACGCCGCGCAGCAGGACGAAGGAGAGGTCCCCCAGCGCCTGGCTGCCCGGGCCGAAGGCCAGGGAGTAGCCCAGGAGGAACCACGCCACCCCCACGCAGCCCAGGGACACCAGGCTCATCATCATGGTGTTGAGGGCGTTCTTGGCGCGGACCAGGCCCCCGTAGAAGAAGGCCAGGGCCGGCGTCATCAGCAGGACCAGGGCGGTGGAGACAAGTATCCAGGCGGTGTCGGCAGCGTTCACGAGCCCCTCCTTGGTGGCTAATTCTCATCGAATTTGGCATTATTTACATGATTTTTATTTTTCATTTTGTATTTTTTATATCAAAATAACCATTTTTTATATTAACCGATCCGGGTCGCGTTCGATGTCCGAATCCAGCTATAACCTTTACAAATAACCGGTTCATGCCTCCGGCACCTTGCTACGGTTGAGCCATGCAGCATGAACGGGGCCATCCGGCCTCCGCACGGCTACACCCGAGGAAATCGAAATGTCGCTGCCGCCCCGCCAAGGACTCTACGATCCCTCCTTCGAGCACGACGCCTGCGGCCTGGGCTTCGTGGCCACCCTCAACCGCGAGGCCTCCCACGACATCGTGGCCAAGGGCCTCGAGATCCTCGCGAACCTCACCCACCGCGGCGCCGCGGGCAGCGATCCCCTCACCGGGGACGGCGCCGGCATCCTGCTCCAGATCCCCCACCAGCTCTACAAGGAGGAGATGGCGGCCGAAGGCGTCGACCTGCCCGAGCCGGGCGACTATGCCGTGGCCATGTGCTTCTTCTCCGCGGACCCGGCGGAATGCCGCCACCACTACGCGATCCTCGAGGCGGCGGTGATGCACTACGGCCAGACCGTCATCGGCTGGCGCACGCCGCCCACCGTCACCTCGGCCCTGGGCCCCACGGCCGTGGCGTCCATGCCCAGCTTCCGGCAGCTCTTCATCGGGAGGCGGTGCCAGCCCGAATCCTTCGAGCAGGTGCTCTGCACCATCCGCAAGATGGCCGGGCGCAACGCGAAGTTCGAGCACTTCTTCATCTGCTCCTGCTCCTCCCTCACCGTCGTGTACAAGGGCCTGATGCTCGCCGAGCAGCTGGCGGCCTTCTTCCCGGACCTGGCCGACCCCCGCACCCGCAGCCGCCTGGCCATGGTCCACTCGCGCTTCTCCACGAACACCTTCCCCGCCTGGAAGCGCGCCCACCCCTACCGCCTCCTGGCGCACAACGGCGAGATCAACACCCTGCGCGGCAACCTCGCCTGGATGTCCGCGCGCGAATCCAACCTCGCCGGACCCGCCTTCTCCCAGCAGACCGTGGACGCCTTCCGGCCCATCGCCAGGCCCGACGCCTCGGACTCCCAGGCCCTGGACCAGGTGGTGGACTTCCTGCACCAGGGCTCGGGCCGCAGCCTGCCCCACGTCATGATGATGCTGGTGCCCGAGGCCTGGACCCACGACCCGGACATGTCGCCGGAGAAGAAGGCCTTCTACGAGTACGCGGGCTGCCTCCTGGAGCCCTGGGACGGGCCCGCGGCCCTGGCCTTCACCGACGGCCGCCTCATCGGCGCCACCCTGGACCGCAACGGCCTGCGCCCGGCCAAGTACGTCGTCACCTCGGACGGCCTGGTGGTGGTGGCCAGCGAGTTCGGGGTGCTGGACCTCGACCCCGCGACGATCGTCCAGAAGGGCCGCCTCCAGCCCGGGAAGATGTTCCTGGTGGACACCCTGGAGGGGCGCCTGGTCTCGGACGAGGAGATCAAGCACCAGGTGGCCTCGGCCAAGCCTTACGCCGCCTGGCTCGCCCAGAACAAGATCGACCTGGCCTCGCTGCCCCCCGCGCCCGCGTCCAGCCCCGCCCCGGGCCCGGCCTTGACGGCGCTGCAGCAGGCCTTCGGCTACACCGAGGAGGACCTGCGCATCATCCTGGCCCCCATGGGGGCCGGCGGGGAGGAGCCGGTGGGCTCCATGGGCGTGGACATCCCCCTGGCGGTGCTCTCGGCCAGACCCCAACTGCTGTTCCGGTACTTCAAGCAGCACTTCGCCCAGGTCACCAACCCGCCCATCGACCCCATCCGGGAGGAGATCGTCATGTCCTCGGTGACCTGCGTGGGCGGCGAGGGCAACCTCATGGAGGAGTCCCCCCGCCAGTGCCGCATGCTGGAGCTGCCCCACCCCTTCCTCACCGACGGCGACCTGGCCAAGCTGCGGGCCAACCCCCTCGGCGACTTCAAGAGCGCCACCCTGCCCATGTTCTTCCACCTGGAGGGGGACCCCGAGCGCAACCTCTTCGAGGGCATCCGCACCCTCTGCCGCGCCGCCAGCCGGTGCGTGGCCGACGGCATCAGCATCGTCATCCTCAGCGACCGCGGACTGGACGAGCGGCGAGCGCCCATCCCCAGCCTGCTGGCCACCGCCGCCGTGCACCACCACCTCATCCGCGAAGGCACCCGCACCCGCGTGGGCCTCATCGTGGAGTCGGGGGAGCCCAGGGAAGTGGCCCACATGGCGGCCCTCGTGGGCTTCGGCGCGGGCGCGGTGAACCCCTACCTGGCGCTGGCCACCCTGCGGGACCTGTGCGCCCGCGGCGTGCTCGCCGAACCCGGCCCCAAGGCCGAGGCCAACTACATCAAGGCCCTCAAGAAGGGCCTGCTCAAGACCATGGCCAAGATGGGCATCAGCACGCTGTCCAGCTACCAGGGCGCCCAGATCTTCGAGGCCATCGGCATCGACCAGTTCGTCATCGACGAGTACTTCACCGGCACCGCCTCAAGGGTGCGCGGCATCGGCCTGCGCGACCTGGCCGAGGAGACCCTGGCGCGCCACGCCGGGGCCTTCGACCCCGACGCCCCGGGCGTGCTGGAGCAGGGCGGCCACTTCCACTACCGCGTGGACGGGGAGCGCCACCTGTGGAACCCCGAGACCATCGCCAGCCTCCAGAAGGCCGTGCGCCTGGAGGACGCGGGCAGCTACGAGGCCTTCGCCCGGGCCATCAACGACCAGGTGGAGTACCCCGCCACCCTCCGCGGCCTGTGGGACCTGGTGCCCGCGGGCGACCCCGTGCCCCTTTCCGAGGTGGAGCCGGCCTCGGAGATCGTGCGCCGCTTCGCCACGGGCGCCATGTCCTTCGGCAGCATCTCCAAGGAGGCCCACGAGAACATCGCCATCGCCATGAACCGCATGGGGGGCCGCTCCAACACCGGCGAGGGCGGCGAGGACCCGGCGCGCTTCGCCCCCGATCCCAACGGGGACCTCAGGCGCAGCGCCATCAAGCAGGTGGCCTCGGGCCGCTTCGGCGTCACCGCCGAGTACCTGGCCGATGCCGACGAGATCCAGATCAAGATGGCCCAGGGCGCCAAGCCCGGCGAGGGCGGCCAGCTCCCCGGCGCCAAGGTGGACGCCACCATCGCCAAGGTGCGCCACAGCATGCCCGGGGTCACCCTCATCTCCCCCCCGCCCCACCACGACATCTATTCCATCGAGGACCTGGCCCAGCTCATCTTCGACCTGAAGAACGTCAATCCCAGGGCCCGCATCAGCGTCAAGCTGGTCTCGGAGGCCGGGGTGGGCACCATCGCCGCGGGCGTGGTGAAGGCCCACGCGGACGTCGTCCTCATCAGCGGGGACAACGGCGGCACCGGGGCCTCCCCGCTCACCGCCATCCACCACTCCGGCGTGCCCTGGGAGCTGGGCCTGGCCGAGGCCCACCAGGTGCTGGTCCTCAACGACCTGCGCAGCCGCGCGGTGCTCCAGACCGACGGCAAGCTCAACACGGGCCGGGACGTGGCGGTGGCGGCGCTGCTGGGGGCCGAGGAGTTCGGGTTCTCCACCGCGCCCCTGGTGGCCTCGGGCTGCATCATGATGCGCAAGTGCCACCTGAACACCTGCCCCGTGGGCGTGGCCACCCAGGACCCCGTGCTGCGCGCGAAATTCGCCGGACAGCCCGAGCACGTGATCCGCTATTTCTTCTACGTGGCCGAGGAGCTGCGCGGACTCATGGCCAGCCTGGGCTTCCGGGACGTGCGGTCCATGGTGGGCCGCTCGGACTGCCTGAAGCCCCGCAGGGAGGGCCTCAATCCCAAGGCCCGCAAGGTGGACTGCTCCGAGATCCTCCACCGCTCCTCGCGCGCCACCAAGCTCTCCGGCGCCTGCGCCGAGGCCCAGGACCACAAGCTCGACGACGTGCTGGACCACGAGCTCATCCGCCAGGCGATGCCGGCCCTGGAAGCGGGCACGCCGGTCGTGCTCGAGACCCGGGTCCGCAACAGCGACCGCGCCACGGGCGCCATGCTCAGCGGCGAGATCGCCAGGCGCCTGGGCGGCGGGGGCCTGCCCCCCGACACCATCCGCATCCGGGCCGCGGGGAGCGCCGGCCAGAGCTTCGGCGCCTTCGCATCCCCCGGCATGACCCTGGAGCTGGTGGGCGACGCCAACGACTACGTGGGCAAGGGCCTCTGCGGCGGCGTCGTGGCCGTGCGGCCCCACCCGCGGGCGCCCTTCAGGGCCGAGGACATGGTCATCGTGGGCAACGTGGTGCTCTACGGCGCCACCTCGGGCCGGGCCTTCTTCAACGGCCGCGCCGGGGAGCGCTTCGCCATCCGCAACAGCGGCGCCACCACGGTGGTGGAGGGCGTGGGCGACCACGGCTGCGAGTACATGACCGGGGGCCTGGTGGTGGTGCTGGGCACCGTGGGCCGGAACTTCGCCGCGGGCATGAGCGGCGGACTGGCCTACGTCCTGGACGAGGACGGGACCTTCGCCGGGCGGTGCAACAAGGAGATGGTGGAGCTCCTGCCCCTGGGCGGGGAGGACGCCCTGCGGGTGCGGAACCTCCTGGCCGAGCACGTGGAGCGCACCGGCAGCGTCAAGGCCGCGGAGGTCCTGGCGGACTGGGATGCCCGGTCGGCCCGGTTCGTGAAGGTCTATCCGAGCGAGTACCGCAGGGCCCTGGAGGCCGCCGCCTCCCCCGCCACCAACGGCCTGGCCGACCTGTCCGTGGGGGTGAAGTGATGGGCAACGTCCGCGGCTTCCTCGAAGTCTCCCGCCTGGAACACGGCAAGCGCCCCGTGGCCGAGCGCGTCAAGGACTGGAGCGAGTTCGAGCTCCTGACCCCCCTGCCCCTGCTCAAGGACCAGGCCTCCCGCTGCATGGAGTGCGGCATCCCCTTCTGCCACGGCGGCTGCCCCCTGGGCAACGTGATCCCCGAGTTCAACGACCACGTGTACCGGGACCACCCGGACCTCGCGCTCGCCATCCTCCACTCCACCAACAATTTTCCCGAGTTCACGGGCCGGGTGTGCCCCGCCCCCTGCGAGGCCTCCTGCACCCTCAACCTCGAGGACCACCCGGTGACCATCAAGGACATCGAGCGCAGCATCGTCGACCGCGCCTGGGATGCGGGGGCGATCCTGCCCCGTCCCGCCCGGGCGCGCTCCGGGCGCACCGTGGCCGTCATCGGCTCGGGCCCCGCGGGCCTGGCCGCGGCCCAGCAGCTGGCCCGCAAGGGCCACGCCGTCACGGTCTTCGAGAGGGACGACCGCGTCGGCGGGCTCCTGCGCTACGGCATTCCCGACTTCAAGCTTGAGAAGACCCTCATCGACCGCCGCGTGGCCCAGATGGAGGCCGAGGGCGTGGTCTTCCGCACCGGCGTCCACGCCGGTAAGGACGTGGACGGAGCGGAGCTGCGCAGGAGCTTCGACGCCGTCCTCCTCTGCGGCGGCGCCCGCAGGCCCCGGGACCTCCCCGTGCCGGGCCGGGCGCTGCGCGGCGTGCACTTCGCCATGGACTTCCTGGCCCAGGCCAACCGCCGCGTGGCCGGCGAGACCCCGGCGGACCCGATCCTGGCCACCGGCAAGCGCGTGGTCGTCATCGGCGGCGGCGACACCGGCTCCGACTGCCTGGGCACCTCCATCCGCCAAGGGGCCGCCCGCATCCACCAGCTCGAGCTGCTCCCCAGGCCCCCCGCCACCCGCGACGCCGCCAACCCCTGGCCCGCGTGGCCCCAGGTGCTTCGCACCTCCTCCTCCCAGGAGGAGGGCGGCGAGCGGGACTGGGGCATCGCCACCACCGCCTTCCTGGACGACGGCAAGGGCGGCCTGCGCGCCCTGGCCGCCGTGCGCGTGGGCCCCGCGCCCACCTTCACGCCCATTCCCGGCACCGAGTTCGAGCTCCCCTGCGAACTTGTCCTGCTGGCCATGGGCTTCACCGGCTCGGAACGGGAGGGCCTCCTGGAGCAGCTGGGCGTGGAGATGGACCCGCGCGGCAACGTCCGGACGTCCAACTTCCAGGCCAGCGTGGAAGGGATCTTCGCCGCCGGGGACCAGGCCCGCGGCCAGAGCCTCGTGGTGCACGCCATCGCCGACGGACGCAAGGCGGCCAAGGCCGTGAACGCCCATTTGAAAATGATGAAATGACTCATTTAATCTTTTCCCGGCGATCCTCGGCGAGAAAAGATGATGAATGCAGTTCAGGCTCGGGTTGTCAGATGACCGCAGATGCCCCTGAGTGCCAATTCATATCCCGCCACCCCGAACCCCGCCACCACCCCGAGGCTCACCGCCGCCGTCTGGGTCGCCGGCCCCCTCCGGATCGGGTTGCTGATGTGCACTTCGATCACCGGGAAGTTCGCCTGCGAGAGCGCCGCCACCAGCGCGGGATACCCCGTGCCGAAGCCGGCGGGGTTGAAGATGGCGGCGTCGAAGCCCTCGCCGCAGGCGTCGTAGATGCGGTTGATGACCTCGCCTTCGATGTTGGAATGGAAGATCTCCACCGCCACGTCCAGCTCCGCCGCGTAGCCGCGGATCTTCGCGTCGTAGTCCGGCAGGGTCATGGGGCCGAAGGTCTCGAGCTGGACCTTTCCGCGCATGTTCATGCCGGCGCCGTGGAGCACAAGGATCTTGGTCATGGATGGAACCTCCACGCTCAGAATACCCAGGAGGCTCGGCTGGAAAGCCATCCCCCGCTACGCAAAGGGAGGGGACTTCCGTCCGCTCCTAGTTCCGGTAGCTGCCGCAGCAGAAGACGAAGCCTTCGTGGGCTTCCACGTAGGTCGCCTTGGGTTCCACCTTCCGGGTGATGGGGTTCACGAAGTGGTAGTCAACCCAGCCTCTGCCCTTGGTCCGGGCCACCTTGATGAACTCCCGCACCTGGTAGAGGCCCTTGGCGTCCTTCACGTCCCATCGGCTGGTGCCCACCAGCTCGGACTGGAACCCGTTGGCCTTGGCGACCCCCTTCAGGTCGTACACGAAGAGGTACAGGTCGCTGCCGCTCCCCACGTGGAAGATGCCGTGCGGCAGGTTGGTCTGCAGGATCAGCTTGTCCATGCCGTCCTGCCTGGCGTAGGCGATGGCCTTCTGGACGATGCGTTCGGCCTGGGTCCGTTCGGAGGTCTGGGCGTTCGCGACCAGGCAGGTGAGGGCGAGGAGGGGGGCGGCAAAGCGCATGGTTCAATCCAGTGAGAGGCGGGATCCAGGGACCCGGAGATTGGAACAGCTTCCGGTATCAGTCTGGATCCCGCCCCTTCACGTGCCCATACGGTGGATTACCTACTGGACCTTGGTCTCCTGCTTGCGGACCTCGACCTGGGCGTCGGCGACCTTGACGTCGATCTCCACGCGGCGGTTCTTGGCCTGGCCTTCCTTGGTCTTGTTGTCGGCGATGGGCTTGTCGGGGCCCACGCCCACGGTGGTGATCCGGGCTGCGGGAATCCCGCCGGCCACGAGGATCTTCGCCACGGCGTCCGCGCGGCGCTTGCCCAGGGACGTGTTCAGGGCCTTGCCGCCCACCGAGGAGGTGTGGCCGCTCACCACCAGCGTGTACTCGCCGGGGTAGGCCTTGAGGCCCTCGGCCACCTTGGCCACGGCGGCGGCGCCTTCGGCGTCGATGTCCACCTTGCCGTTGGCGAAGTGCAGCATCGCCTCATCCAGCACGATCTTCGCCGGCGGGGGTGGCGGAGGAGGAGGGGGCGGCGGGGGAGGCGCGACGGGCTTGATCTCCTCCTTGGGGGGTTCGGGAACCGGGGGCGGGGGCGGGGGCGGCGGCGGTTCGGGCTTGGCCACCGGCGCGGGGGCGGGGGGCGGAGGCGGCGGAAGGGCAGGCGCGGCCTTGCGGCCTCCCCACGTGTAGCCGATGCCCGCCAGCGCGAGCACCTCGCTGGAATGGCCGCCGTTGGTGTTGACCCGCAGGGCCTTGAGATCCCCCTGGAAGATGACCCGCTCCGTCAGGTGCACCATGAGGCCCACGCCCGCGTGGTAGTTGATCTTGTTCTTGTCGCCGTCCGCCAGCGGCGGGTGCAGGCGGGTCATGCCCGTGCCCGCGGCCAGGTAGGGGTACCAGTTGGGCGCGCCGGGATTGAGGTTGTAGAGCGCCGACACCAGGCCCTGGTACTCATGGGTCCCCGTATTCGTCACGCGGATGTCCTGGTTGGTGCGCAGCGCCTTCAGGTCCAGCGACCAGGTGTCGGAGAACCAGTGCCCCGCCCCCAGGCCGAAGGTGGCGCCGTCGTTGAAGTAGTTCGAGACCTTCCGGAAGGCCGCGCCGCCCTGGATGGTGCCGTAGGACTGCCCCTCCTGGGCCATGAGGCCGACCGCCGACGCGGCCAGGATGAAGAGAAGTGCTTTCCGCATATCGCCTCCTGGGATGGGTTACTGAAAATATCATACATCAGTCGCGGTTATTGCCCAGGACCACCTTGGCCGGAAACGAGAATTCCGGTCGTTCCGAAGGGCCGGCGCATGGCCCGGGCCCCCCCCGCGCCCGGTTCCGTTCGGCAGTTCCGGAAGGGCTCGTGCCTTCACGCCTCCCGTTGTGCGGATCTAGGCCTCATCCAGGCCGGGGCCCATTCCGCCTTCGCGGATGTTCGAGATGTCCCTCATCGGCGCGTTCCCGAAGAATCGGCCGTACTCCCGGCTGAACTGGGACGCGCTCAGGTAGCCCACCTTCCGGCTGGCCGTGCCCGCGTCCATCATCCGGCTCAGCATGAGCCGCCGGGCCTCGTGGAGCCGCAGGACCTTCTGGTACTGCAGGGGGCTCATGGAGGTTACCGACTTGAAGTGCTGATGGAACGTGGAGACGCTCATGTGCACCAGGGTGGCCAGCCGCTCCACGTCCAGCGGTCGGTCGTAGTTCATGCGCACCCAGGAGACGGCCTTGGCCACCCGCTGCACCCGGGAGCCCTCCTGCCCGATCTGCGCCACCCGGGCTCCGATGGGGCTCCGCAGCAGGCGGATGAGGATCTCCTCCACCACCAGGGGCGCGATCCATTCCGCGTCGCCGGGCCGGGCCATGAGCTCCACCAGCCTCGCGGAGGCCGCGATGATGGCGGGATCGGCCTGGGTGACGCAGACCGCGAGGTTCCTGGAGCTCTGGGGCAGGCCGGCGGGGTACACCCTCAGGGCCAGGTCGGCCACGCGCTCCGCGTCCAGGTCCACCTTGAGGCAGAGGAAGGGTTCCTCGGCGCTGGCCCGGGTGATCTGGCCCGAGATCGGCACATCCACCGAGTAGACCAGGAGGCGCGAGGCGTCGTAGTCGAAGACCTCGCTGCCCAGGAACACCTTCTTGGCGCCCTGGGCGACGATGCAGATGCCGGGCTGGGCGACGCCGTGCGCCAGCTCCTGGCTGGCCCGGGAGGCCCGGACCACCTCCAGCCCGGGCTGGCGGAGCTTGAAGTGGCCGTCGTAGGGCGCATGGGCCCGGATGAGCCCGGCGAGCCGGGCCAGGTCCTGCGCTGCCGCCTGGGTGTCCATGGTCGCTCCTCAGCGTCCGGTCAGGCGTTCCAGGGCTTCGGGATACCGCGCCCCGTGCACGTCGATCGCCTTCAGGGCGGCCTCGAGGTCGTGGAGATCCCCGGCCGTGAGCTCCAGGTCGGCGGCCCCCAGGTTCTCTTCCAGGCGCGCCAGCTTCGTGGTGCCGGGGATGGGCACGATCCAGGGCCTCTGGGCCAGGAGCCACGCAAGCGCCACCTGGGCGGGCGTCGCCCCCTTCCGGGCGCCGATGCGGCCCAGCAGCTCCACCAGGGCCTGGTTGGCCTTCCGGGCCTCCGGTGCGAAGCGCGGGAGGCTGTTCCGGAAATCCCCGGGGACGAAGGCGGTCTTCTCGTCCAGCGCCCCCGTGAGGAAGCCCCGCCCCAGGGGGCTGTAGGGGACCAGGCCGATGCCCAGCTCCTCCAGGACCGGCAGGATCTCCGGTTCCACCCGGCGCTCCCAGAGCGAGTATTCGTTCTGCAGCGCCGTGACCTTCTGGACCGCGTGGGCCCGGCGGACGGTGGCCGCGGACGCCTCCGACAGGCCGAAGTGCCGCACCTTGCCCGCCCGGATCAGGTCCTTCACGGCCCCCGCCACCTCCTCGATGGGCACGGCCGGGTCCACCCGGTGCTGGTAGAACAGGTCGATGACGTCGGTGCGCAGCCGCCTGAGGGAGGCCTCGGCCACCTTGCGGATGTTCTCGGGCCTGCTGTCCAGGGCCGGCCCGTCCGCGGTCGGGGGAACCCCGATGGCGAAGCCGAACTTGGTGGCGAGGACCACCTTGGAGCGCAGGTGCTGGAGGGCTTCGCCCAGGAGCTCCTCGTTGACCAGCGGCCCGTACACTTCCGCGGTGTCGAAGAAGGTGACGCCCCGGTCCACGGCGGACCGCAGCAGGCCGATCATCTCCGTCCGGTCCGGGACGTTGCCGTAGGCATGGCTCATGCCCATGCAGCCCAGGCCCAGGGCCGAGACCTCAAGGGTACCGATCGTGCGCTTGTGCATCTTCAGCTCCTCAGGGACGCGATGTCGATGACGAAGCGGTACTTCACGTCGCTCTTGAGCATGCGCTCGTACGCTTCGTTGATGTCCTGCATGCGGATCACCTCCACGTCGGACACGATGCCGTGCTCGCCGCAGAAGTCCAGCATCTCCTGGGTCTCCCGGATCCCGCCGATGAGGGAGCCCGCCACGGACTTGCGCCCGAGGATCATGGGCACCGAGTTCAGGGCCGGTTCCAGGCCGCCCAGGTAGCCGACCAGCACGAGGGTGCCGCTGGGGGCCAGGGTGGGCATGTAGGGGTTCAGGTCGTGGACGTAGGGAACGGTGTCGATGATGAGGTCGAAGCGGCCGGCCACCTCCGCCATCCGGGCCGGGTCCGTGGAGAGCACGATGCGGTCGGCCCCCAGCCGGCGCGCGTCCTCCTCCTTGCCCTTGGAGCGGGTGAACAGCGTGACCTCGGAGCCCAGCGCCTTGGCCAGCTTCAGGGCCATGTGCCCCAGGCCGCCCAGGCCCACCACCGCCACGCGGCTGCCCTTGCCCGCCTTCCAGTGGCGCAGCGGCGACCAGGTGGTGATGCCCGCGCACAGCAGGGGCGCGGCCGCCTTCAGGTCCAGCCCGTCCGGAATGCGCAGGACGAAGGCGTCCGAGACGACGATCTTCTCGGAGTAGCCGCCCTGGGTCTTCGTCTGGTCGTGGCGGTCGACCCCGCCGTAGGTGCCGGTGAAGTCCCCGCAGTACTGCTCGTCCCCGTCTTCGCAGGGCTTGCAGTGCCGGCAGGAATCGACCAGGCAGCCAACGCCCACGGCGTCTCCCGCCTTGAATTTCGTCACCTCCGCCCCCACCTCCGTCACCCGGCCGATGATCTCGTGACCCGGGACGATGGGGTAGGTGGACCACCCCCAGTCGTTACGGGCGGTGTGCAGGTCCGAGTGGCAGACGCCGCAATAGAGGATCTCGATGACCACGTCGTCGGGACGGGGGTCGCGGCGGTCGAAGCGGTAGGGCGTCAGGCTGGACGTGGGAGACGTGGCGGCATAGGCGCGGACTGGGGTGGGCATGGGTTCCTCCGGAAGGTGCTGCACCTCTGAGTTTAGGAACCGGCGGCCGCAATTGATTGCCCAAAGATCCGGAGTTTTAGCCTGATTCTCCGGATTCCGGCCCGGGTGCGGACGGCCCGCCCCTCGCAGGAGAAGGTCCGGACCACGTCTGCCTGCCCGGCCCGGGTGCCCCGGATCGGCCCGCCTGCGCAGAAGGCCTCCCCGGCGCGGAAGGACCCCGGCCGGCCCGATCCGGGTCAGAATGGTCCAGGGGAGGCACCCATGGCTTCATTTGGCGAATGGCTCGAGGAGAAGCGCACCGAGGGGCTGGGCACCGGACTCTCGCTCCTCCTGATCGCCGTGGGCGTACTCGGCCTGGGCTGGATGGCCGTGCGCGCCTTCTCGGGCGGCGGGGACTCCGGTTCCGCGTTCGTCGGCCGCAACGTGTCGGCCCTCGTCCTCAGGGACGCCGAAGGCCGCACCCGCACCCTGGGCGAGTTCCGGGGCCAGGTGGTCGTGGTGGATTTCTGGGCCACCTGGTGCCCCCCCTGCCGCATGAGCCTCCCCGAACTCGCCGCACTCCAGGCCGCCCAGGGGCCGGCCTACGCGGTGGTTCCGGTCTCCCTGGACCGCACGGGCTTCGGAGCGGTGACCCCCTTCTTCGCGGCCAACCCGTCCATGGCGCTGGCCGCCATGGTCCCGGCGGACCCGGCGCGGCTGGCCAAGGAGGTGGGGGAGATCCGGGCCATCCCCACGACGCTGATCGTGGGCCGGGACGGCAAGGTGAAGCGGGCCTGGATGGGCTTCAGCCCGGGGCGGCTGGACCGGGAACTGAAGGCCGAGCTCTAGAAAAGGTGTGCCGTCCTTGGCCAGGTAGCAGTCAGGGCAGTTCTTCAGCCGGATCGCCGCCTCCCGGTCGAACACGTAGTAGGCCCGGCCACGCACCGTCACGTGGTGGTAGAGCAGATGGTTCGTGACCTGGCGGCCCGTGACGGGGCAGGTGGCGTTGGGAGCGGCAGCGAGGGCGATGGCGAGGAGGAGGCTGAACATGGGGGTCATTCCTAGAACTTGACCATCAAGGCCAGGGTGATCCTGCTTTCCGTCTTCCTGAGGTCGGGGGACCACCCCTCGACCGCAGACCCCAGGGGGCCCTGGTTCCCTCCGGGAGGCGTCAGTCCGCCCGGGCCGGTGAAGTAGGGCACACTGGCGCCCCGGCGGTTGAACTCGGCGCGCAGGGTGATGAACGGGCTGGGCATGTAGTCGTAGGTGACGGAACCGTCCCAGGCATGGAAGGGATCGCCTGGGTTCTGGGTGAAGTAGGGGGTGCCCGAGGCGGCCGTTGCGCCGTTGATGGGGGGCATCAGCACCAGGTAGCGGCCCGGGTTGGTGATGGCGCCGCCGCCCAGGGTGACGGCGTGGCGGTCGTGGCCGAACCAGAAGCGGTTGTAGAGCATCCAGCCGGCGAAGTACTGCTTGGGGTCGGAGGCCGTGCCGCTCCGGCTGACGCCGCCGCCCTGCTCATCCCCCAGATCGAAGGTGAACGACAGGGCCATGCGGTTCAGGCCCGCGCCGGGGCGGTCGTAGTATTTGTACTCGACGCTGTTGTCCGTGTGCCTCCGCGTGCGCTTCGGGTTGCCCGGGGTGTCGGCGCCCAGGATGTAGTTGTTGGAGATGAACGCCAGGTCGCCGGTGGGCCGCCACCAGATGGAGGCTCCCACGCCCGGTGTGTTGTTGAACATGTTGTAGGACTGCCAACCGTTCGTGAGCCAGAACTCGACCTTGAGCTTGTCGGTGGGAAACACCTGGAGGCGGATGCCGTTGAAGAACCAGGGCGTGTTCGAGGAGACGTACGACGGCTGGTAGGCCCAGTTGTCGAAGTTGTAGAAGCTGAAGAGCCCGATATAGGACATGAAGATGCCCGCGTCGAGGTTGACGCCGTTCAGGGCATCCCAGTGGTAGCCGCCGTAGGCTTCCGAGACGTAGCGGTACGCGTTGTCCGTGGCCCACTGGCCCTTGGCCGTGCTGGCGTCGTTGCGCGGGGTCATCGTGGCGTACATCCCGAACTGGGTGAGGATCCGGCCCCGGACGTGATCCCAGTGGAAGTCGCCGCCGATGCCCAGCTGCTGGACCTGGACCTCTCCGGTCCGCCCCAGCTCGCTGGAGCCGCCGAGGGTGTGGTCCTTGGGGTGGTTGAAGTCGTAGACCGCGTTCACGTCCGCCCGGAATTCGCCGGTGAAGTACTTCGAGTCCAGGATCGCGTCGTTCGTCCGGGGGTTGCCGTTCAGCCATGTGAAATCGGCGAAGGCGAAGGGCTCGGCGACCCTGGGCGCCGGGGGCTTGGGAGCCTGGGCAAGGCCGGGCACGACGGCCCCGGCCGCCAGGAAGGCGGTGAGAAGGATGCGCATTTGGGCTCCAGAAGTTGCCGGATCGCCTGATCCAGGCCGCCAATGAATATGGCCTGAAGTTCATTAAGAAAAGGTTGGGAATCCAGGGTCGTCCGTCAAAGTTCCATAAAGGGCGAACCGCCCGCGGAACGGCTGCCGCAACGGAATCTTTACGGGCCGCCCGGCCGCGGGTTTGAATGTTACCGGGTTGTTACAACGTTCTGGTCCAATGAGTCGTTCCAGCGCCGAGGGAGGCCGCATGCACCTTACCCAGCACATGGACCGGGATGTCCTCGTCCTGGTCCCCGGCCAGAAGCTGACGGCCTCGGAGGGCAAGGAGGACCTGTCCAGGGCCGTCCATGAGGCCCTCGACGCCGGCGTGCTGAAGATCCTGCTCGATTGCTCCTCGGTGGAATTCATCGACAGCCTGGGCGTGGGCCAGATCGTTGCGAGTTTCGTGTCCACGCGGAACAGGGGAGGGCGGCTGATCCTGTGCGGCCTCAGGCCGCGCGTCGTGCTCGTGCTGCGCATGGCCAGCCTGCACCTGGTGCTGGACATGAGGGAGGCGGGCCCGGAAGATGTGGCCTGGTAGCTGAACGGGCTCCGCCGGTCCCGGCCGGGTCAAGGGCCGCCTGGAGACACTGCAGCCCTTCCCGTGGAGGACCCATGACCAAGGCATTTTTCCACAGGACCCTCACCCCCGCCGTGAAGGCCGCGCAGGAGCGCTACTACGGCCGCAGCCTCCCCCGGCCCGGATCGGCCGCCGGGGACACCCTCGGCGCGGATGAGATCGCCTTCATCGAGGACCGGGACAGTTTCTACCTGGCCACGGTGAACCCGGAGGGATGGCCCTACATCCAGCACCGGGGGGGTCCCCGCGGCTTCCTGAAGGTGCTGGGCCCGGCCGAGCTCGGGTTCGCGGATTTCAGGGGGAACCGGCAGCTCCTGACCACGGGCAACCTCCAGGGAGGCGCGCGCGTCTGCCTCTTCCTGATGAGCTATCCGCACCAGACGAGGCTGAAGCTCCTGGGCCGGGCGGAGGTGCTGGGCGTCGAGGAGGATCCCGCCCTGGCCGAACGCCTGATCCCGCCGGGAAGCGAGACGGTCACCGAGCGCCTGTTCCGAATCCGGGTCGAGGCCTTCGACTGGAACTGTCCGAAGTTCATAACCCCACGCTTCACGGAGGAGGAGGTCGCCCAGGCGGTCCGGCCTCTTCGGGACCGGATCGCCCGGCTGGAGGCGGAACTCACTCGCCTGAAGGCACCTGCGGCAGGGGGAACCAAGCCCGCACCCGATCCACCGAGTTCTTCCGGGGAAGGACCCGCGGGACGCGATCCTCGCTGAAGCGTGCAAGCAACCGAAGGGACCGGACGCCTCAACCCTTTGCCGCCCGCTGGGGTCTCATGGAGATGCGCACGCATTCGAATCCCGTTCACGCCTTGTTCAGGAAGGCGTTCTGCGTCTGTGCCCTGACGGGCTGCCTTGCCCCCCTGGCCGGAGCGCCCCCCGAAGCGCCCAAGGCCAAGGAGAAGCAGGCGGATGCCCCGACCCTGGTCGAGGCCTTCCAGAAGGGCCCGATAGCCATCACCGCGACCGTGGTCCATGCCCAGGGAACGCCCGAGGAGTCCTCCCTCCCCGTGTTCCAGGTGCCGGTCCTGAAATTCCAGGACAGGCTGGAGCTTTCCTTTTCCGGGGAAGCCTTCGACCAGCGGGTCACCCGTGCCGACTGGTCCCTGGTCGTCGTCTTCCTGCCGAAGACCGTCGCCCCCACCGACCAGGGTGTCGTCAGCTTCCGCCTGAAGCGCAAGGGCGACGAGATGATGGTGCCTTCCATCCCGGTGCCCTACGATTCCATTCCCATGATCTTCCTGGTCCCCGACAAGAACGGGCGCAAGAAGGTGCTCAAGGACCTCAACACCCACCTGGAAGCCTTCCGGAACCTCTGCACCAGGATCTTCGAACTTTCCGAGGAGCGCGCCTCGGTGGACAGGTTCCTGGCGGACCTGGACGCCATCGACAAGAACCTCTCCCCCGCGCAGTACGACAACGCCGTGCTGGGCTTCCTCCATTCCTACGGCAACGCCGTTTCCGGGGATCTCCAGGCCTTCGTGGGGAGTTCCAGGTCCAACCTGGCCAAATTCCAGTTCATCACCCAGGAGTTCAGGAAGACCAATGTCCTCGTCCCGGAATCGGGCTCGGCGCCGGTGGAAGCCCAGGTCACGGCCGGGGCGGGCGGGAACCGCCCCATTTCGGCCTATGTCTCGATATTCTTTGACCTTGCCTCCATCATCAAGAACCTCTGGCCGGGCCACCAGTTCCAGTACCTGCCGGCCCTGGCGCGGAACTTCCACGGGGCCAGCGCCGAACTCTACTACAGCGACTGGATCCATACGACCGGCGACACGCTCGGGGCCCTCATGTGCTGTCCAGGCCAATGGGAGGACCAGACGCCCCCGTCCTTCGAGCTGGAACTGCCCGGCGGGGAATCCATCCTCAAGAACCAGGCCCTCCTGAAGGTCCGCCCCCGGGAGAAGAACCGGAACCCGTTCTCGCTGTTCGGGCACGACTGGAAGCTCCTGGTCAC
The DNA here is from genome assembly GCF_030846775.1 of Geothrix sp. 21YS21S-2. NCBI lineage: Bacteria > Pseudomonadati > Acidobacteriota > Holophagae > Holophagales > Holophagaceae > Geothrix > Geothrix sp. 21YS21S-2. The sequence continues at coordinate 3,692,244 of NZ_CP132910.1, read as the reverse complement.
CGGACCCAAGGGCGAGGCCCTGCCCCCCCTGGGGCTCACCGCGAGCCCGGGCAAGGCGTCGTTCGTGGCCTCTCCGGCCCCGCTCCAGGAACCCCTGAGGAAGCTGGGCGCCGCCAAGGTGCAAGTCCGCGTGGTCGGGCGCTGGGGCTTCACCAGCATCGCCACCGACCCCCTGGAACTTCCGGTGGGCGTCGACCCGGCCTGGGCCCCGACCCCGGAGGAGCGGGCGGCGTTCCAGATCGGGAAGGGCTGCGCGATCGGGTTGCCCAGGACCTGGGCCCCCGTGGTGGAAAAGGTCGCCTTCCGGCCGGCCAAGGCCGGTTCGGCGCCCCTGATCGCGAACCTGACGGAAGGGAAGGACGGCGGCAGATCGGCCGTCTTCCAGCCCAGGCCGGACCAGGCCGGGGCCGGGGTCCTGGAGATCCTGGCGTTTGGCCAGGAAAAGCCCATGCTCGCCCTGCCCATGACCCTGCTCGAGGCGCCCCCGGAGCCCGCGGGACTGGAGGCCCGCCTGGGCGAGGACCGGATCGCGCTCAAGGGATGCCACCTGGAGGGCATCCAGGCGATGGAACTGGGGAATCGCCGGTTCATCCCCAGTGGCTCGGATGCGCCCGGCCTCCGCACCTTCCGGGCCGAGGACGGCAAGCCCCTGGACGGGACCCCCGGCACGAAGCTGGCCGCTTCCATGGTCCTGGCGGCGGACCGGAAGGTCCCCCTCGAGAACGCGGCCCTGCTGGCGGCGCGACCCCGCCTCGCCGAGGCGCAGGTCGTTCCCGTGGAGGCCAGGGCCACCCGCGTCCTCCTGACCTCCAGCCTTCCGATCGCCGCCACCGGTTCCCCGAGCCAGGTGGGCCTCATCGCGGCCAGGGGCTACCGGTTCCCGTCCGACCGAGGCTTCCACGCCGCCATCCGGAACGCCGACGAGCCCAAGGAGATCCGCGCCATCCCCCAGGCCAGGATCAAGGTCATGGGCAACAACCTGAAGGCGACCTTCACGTTCACACCGGCCGAACTCCTGGGAGGCCGGGCTTCGGGCCGGCTGGAGGTCCAGGTCCTGGACGACCACTGCGGCGCCGGCGACTGGCTCCCCCTCCCCGCCACCTTCCTGGACCTGCCCACCATCGCCGCGGTCCAGAGGACCCCCGCCGGAACGAGGCTCGTCGGGCCGTCGCTGGATGCCATCGAAGCCCTGGCGCCCTCGCCCTCCGGGCCCTGGGAGAAAGCCAGCGTGGCCATCGGGGAGGGCCACGAATCCATCGACCTGGCCTCGCCCCTCCCGGCCGGTCAAGGCTACCTGCGGGTTTTTGGCTGGCCCGACCTGGTGCTCACGCTGAAATTCCCCGCCCTTCCCCCCTCGCCTGCCGACCCGGCGCCGGCCACCGGGCCCCAGGGCCTTCGGCCCTAGCGCCGTTCCCGTCCCGCCCTGGCAGGACCGGGTGGCGGAACCTGTGGGGAAAAGCCCCTCCCTGGAAACAGGAATTGTAGAATTCGCCGCACGACCTGATTCGATACGTGGAGATGCCCGATGAAATCCCTGCGCCTTCCGGTCCTCGCCGTCCTGGCCTCGATCCTGCCCGCCGCCCAGGCCCAGCAGCCGGCCGCCGCACCGGCTGCGGTGATCCAGATGAAGCCGTGGCGCACGCGCTGGGCGATGGAAGCCGAAGTCGGCGGCAGGAAGGGCCTCTACCTGTTCGACACGGGGGCGGGGATCACGCTCGTATCGCCCGAGAGCGCCAGGCGCGCAGGCTGCGAGCCCTGGGGCCGGATCACCGGCTACGACATGATGGGAACGCGCCACGACGGGCCGCATTGCGGCGATTCCATCCCGGTCACCGTGGCCGGCATCGCCCTTGCGCCGCCGGTGCTCGGCCTGATCCGGATGGCCGAGCACAATCCCCGCGATGCGGAACTGGACGGCATCATCGGGCTGAACCTGTTCGAGGGCCGAACCGTGACGCTGGATTTCGCCGCAGGGACGCTGACGCTCGAGTCGGAGGCAAGCCGGACGGCGCGAATCGCGACCCTGCGTCCCCTGCGCATCCGGCTGAAACGCGAGGTGAACGGCTGCGCACTGGCGGTGATGGCCGCCGTTCCGTCGAAGAAAGGCACGCTGTGGTTCGAGCTCGATTCCGGCAACGGCGGCACGGTGCTCGCCTCCAAGGCGATCGCCCATCTGGTCGGCATGGACCCGAAGCAGGATGGCAAACAGCTCGCCGATTTCGAAATCCTGGGCGATATCCGCGCGACAACGCCGGATGCCTTCGCGCCGGACATGATCATGGATGGAAACCTGGGCATGCCCTTCCTGCGCAACTGGGTGGTGACGCTCGATCTGGCCAAGGGACTCGCATGGATCGGCAGGCCTCCGGCGCCGCCCAGGCCCGCCACACCGCTTGATCAGGCGATCCAGCACTAGGTAAGATGCTGGCCCAGGGCCTCCGGTCGTTGCCAATCGGACCCATCCGGCAGGCCCGGCCGCATGGATGCAGTGCCTGGCGATGCCCCTTGATCCCCGTTCCGTCCCATGTCCCACCTCTTTGTCCCACCTTCCCAATGGCGCTGGAGGGCGCATGACGGCTTCACCGATTTTCGATCCCAGACCCATCATCGCACGTGTCCATGCCAGCCTGCTCGACCTTCTGGCCACCTTGACGCCGGAGGACTGGCGGCGGCCAACGGTGGCGCGACGCTGGTGCGTCAAGGACGTCGCCGCCCACCTCCTGGACGGGCAGTTGCGCCGTCTCGCGGTTCAACGCGATGGCTGGTTTTCGGGTCGTCCGGAGCCCGGTGAGCCGCTCGTGGCGTTCCTCAACCGCCTGAACGCCACCTGGGTGGAGGCCTCGGCGCGGCTGAGTCCGGAGGTGCTGCGTGGCCTGCTGGCCTGGACCGGCGGTGAACTGGCGGCCGCCATGTCGGGCCTCGACCTGGCCGCTCCGGCCACCTTCCCGGTGGCCTGGGCAGGCGAGACCGCATCCACCACCCGCTTCGACCTTGCGCGCGACCTCACCGAACACTGGATCCACCAGCAGCAGATTCGCCTCGCCGTCGGCGCGCCGCCCCTGGTCGAAGCCGACCTGCTGCATCCGGTGATGGACACCCTGTTGCGGGCCCTGCCCCACGCGTATCGCGGCGTTGCCTGCGAGCCGGGCGCCACGCTTCGCGTGGAGCTGACCGGGGACGCCCCCCGCGTCTGGTGCCTGAGGCGGGACGTGGACCTCTGGACGCTTCACCTCGGCGAAGGCCCTGCCCGGTCCACGGTCGCGCTGGATCCGGAAACCGCCTGGCTTCTGCTCTCCAAGGCGCTGGGCCGGGAGGAGGCCCTGGGCCGTGTTCGCTTGACGGGCGATCAGGCGCTGGCCATGCCCCTGCTGGAGACCGTTGCCGTCATGGCCTGAACCGATGTCCAATCCCCTTGCCGCCTCCGTCATCGACCTCTACCGCCGCCACGGCGAGCACTGGGCCGCCTTGCGCCACGCGCAGCCGTTTCCGGAAACCGGCTGGCTTGGACGCTTCGCATCAGGTCTCGCGGATGGCGGGGACGTTCTGGACCTGGGCTGCGGCAGCGGCCGGCCCATCGGGGCGTGGCTGGCGGCGCGCGGATTCGCGCTCACCGGCGTCGATACCGCCGGCTCCCTGCTCGCCCAGGCCCGCGCGGCGTTGCCCGGCCAGGCGTGGATCGAAGCCGACATGCGCTCCTTGGCCCTGGGCCGGAGATTCTCCGGAGTCCTCGCCTGGGACAGCTTCTTCCATCTCGACCACGACAGCCAGCGCGGGATGTTCCAGGTCTTTGCCGCCCATTCGGCCCCCGGGGCCCCCCTCATGTTCACGAGCGGTCCCAGGCACGGCGAGGCGATCGGGTGTCTCAATGGCGACCCGCTTTTCCACGCCAGCCTGTCTCCGGAGGAATACCGCGGCCTGCTCGAGGCCTACGGTTTCGAGGTTGTCGCCTTCACGCCGGAGGATCCGGCCTGCGGCTCCCGCACCGTCTGGTTGGCGCGTCGCCGGGACGGTCCCGCCCTTCCGGACCCGGACCTTGAACCGGTCGCCTCGCCCCATCGGACGCCGTCTCCATCCGGCCGGCAGGCGGCGAAGGATGGGCAACGGCCTTGAAGAAGGAACCCCGGCGTCTTCAGGCAGGTTCCGTGCACCCTTCCGTCAGGGAACGGGCTCGGGGTCCACGGCTGCAATGAAAACCTCGATGCCTTGACCTGACACCCCCTCCTGACCGGCGGATCGCAGAATTAGAATTCGTTTTCTTTAAGCACCATGACAGGGTCCTGAAGTTTTCCCTTGCCCTCTACGAAAAAGAACGTACACATATCTTCGTAGACCAAGGAGTCCCCTCCATGAACCATCCCCTGCCCCGGCCCACCGACGGTGAACTGGCCATTCTCCGGGTGCTCTGGGATCGCGGACCGTCGACGGTCCGGCAGATCCACGAGGTGCTGGCGGGGGAGAAGGATCTGGGCTACACGTCGGTGCTGAAGCTTCTCCAGGTCATGACGGAGAAGAACCTGGTCACCCGGGACGAGCGCGAGCGGTCCCATGTGTACCAGGCGGCCCAGAGCGCGGAGCGCACCCGGGAACACCTGGTGGGCGATCTGCTGGACCGGGCCTTCGGCGGATCCGCCGCGAAGCTCGTCATCCAGGCCCTTTCCTCCCGGAAGACGTCCCGGGCGGAGCTGGATGAGATCCGGGCGCTCCTGGATGCGGCCGAAGGGAGGCAGTCATGACGCATCTCTGGGCATCTCCCCTCTTCCAGGCCCTGGGATGGACCCTCGTCCATTCCCTGTGGCAGGGCGCGGGCCTGGGCCTGCTGGCCTGGGCCGGGACCCGGCTGTTGCGGAGCCGGACGCCGGGGTCCCGGTATGTCCTGGCCTGCGCGGCCCTGGCGGCCATGCCCCTGGCGGCCCTGGCGACCTTCGCGCTGTGCTGGCCGGCGCCGCTCCCCCCGGGGGTGGTGCTGGTGGCCGATGCGCTGCGGCCCCCGGGCTGGCGGGAACTGCTGGGGCCCTACCTGCCCCAGGCCTGCGCCTTCTGGATGCTGGGGGTCTCGGTCATGGGCCTGCGGCTCCTGGGCGGGTGGTACTGGATCCAGCGCCTGCGCCGGGTCGGCGCCGAGCCCGCGCCCGGCGAGTGGATCGAACGGGCCGGTGCCCTGGCGGAGCGCATGGGGATCACCTTCCCCGTGGGCCTGCTGCGGTCCTGGACCGTGGACGCGCCCATGGTCATCGGCTGGATAAGGCCGGTGATCCTGGTGCCGGCGGCGGCCCTGGCGGGCATGGATCCCGCGGCCCTCGAGGCCGTCCTCGCCCACGAGCTGGCCCACGTGCGGCGCCACGACTACCTGGTCAACCTCATGCAGTCCATGGTGGAAGCCCTCTTCTTCTACCACCCCGCGGCCTGGTGGGTCTCCCGCCAGATCCGCACCGAACGCGAGAACTGCTGCGACGACGCGGCGGTGGAAGTCTGCGGCGATCCGATCCTCTATGCCCGCGCCCTTGAGCGCCTGGAGGATCTGCGCCAGTCCCTCGAACCCAACCCTGGCCTCGCCCTGGCGGCCAACGGAGGAATTCTCATGAACCGCATCAAACGTCTCATCCTGCCCAATCTGCCGCCCTCCCCCCTGGGGCGCGCGGGCCTGCTGGCCGTTCTGGCCGTCACCGCCCTGGGCGCCGCCTCGGGCCTGGGGCTCCACCAGGAGGCCGCCCCCAAGGCCCCCGAGGGCGCCCCGAAGGTGGAGAAGAAGATCGTCCGCATCGAGAAGCGGGGCGACCTGGACGCCAAGACCAAGGCCTTCGAGGCCAAGGCCGAAGCCTTTGCGAAGAAGTTCGAGAGCTCCCGCAAGTCCGCCAAGGCCGATCCCGAGCTGGACCGCCTCCAGAAGGAGATGCAGGAGAAGGCCAAGGAACTGGCCGCCGAGGCCCGGAAGGTCGCGCTCATCGGCCTCCGCCTGCCCCACCTCCGCGTCCTCAACGACAAGGAGATCGACCTCGCCGAGCTGGAAACCCTCCATGAACTGGAAGGCGGCCCCGGCGAGCGGCACATCGTCATCCGCAAGCGCGTCGATGGGCCCGAAGGCGAAGGCAAGCCCGGCGAGAACCGGGTGATCACCATGCGCGTGGGTCCCCGCAGCGCCGAGGTGGACGAACTCAAGGCCGAGATCGCCCGCCTCAAGGCCCGCCTCGACCGCCTGGACCAGGGCGGCCCTGCGGCGCCTCCCGCGCCTCCCGCACCCCCGGCGCCCGCCGCGCCGCCAGCGCCTCCCGCGCCGGCGAACTGAGGAACGCGCCCGTCCAGCGGCCCACGGGCGTTCCGCCCGCGGGCCGCCGCTCTAGATGAACATCGCCTCGATCAGGTCGTCCTCGGCCGTCCGGGTGTGGCCCCGGAACAGGTCGCCGATGGCCCGGAATTTCCGGCGGACCTCCCGGCCCGTGCGGGGCGTGGTGAAGGCCACCGCGAGGGCGCCGAGGGCGGCGCCGCCGAGGAGCGTCAGCAGCAGCTTGTCATAGGGGAGCGGGGTTCGTGAAGTCATGGGCAGGTCCTTTCCGGGAAAAGGGAATTCAGCTTACGCCTGGGCGTCGCGGCCTTGAAGGGTTCGCTGAGGGCCTATTTTTTTATATGAACGGGTTTTCCGGCGGACCGTCTGTAAATACTCGGGTCCCAAGAAGATGATGATCAACAAGCTGAGAATCAGCACTACGCCTAACAGAGCATTCATATCCATACCTCCGGGCAGGCCGCGGGATCGGTGCAGTCAAGGTGCCGCGCGCCCGCCTCAGGTTCCTTTCGGAGTTCAAAACTCGAACCGGCTCCTGGGGTAGGTCGCCTCCATGAGGGCCAGGCGCTCGGACAGGTGCTGCTCCAGGGCCGCCCACCGGAGGGTGCCGCGGGCGCCGGCCAGGAAGGGGCTCTGCTCGTACCACCGCAGGCACCCGAAACCCTGGGCGAAGGCGCGGTTCGCCACGTCCTGGGCCTCGGCGGGGCTGCCCAGGAAGCCGAAGGCCTCGGCGAGCTTGAAGGTGAACTCGCCGTCGGGGATGCGGATGGGGATGCGTTCCGCCCAGAGCCTGCGCAGCTCCTCCAGGGCCGCTTCATGCCTGCCCGCCAGGCCCAGTTCGTAGACCCCGGCCAGGTCCATGAAGGCGCGGTTGCCCCCCGGGGTGGCGGCGGCGCGGTGGAAGTGCCTCGCGGCTCCGGCGCGGTCCCCGCGCAGCAGGCGCGCGTAGCCCCGGTAGAAGTCCCGGAGGGCGTCGGGCTCCGTGGCCGACCCCGGCCCCAGGACCGTCTCGAAGCGGTCCAGCTCGCCCCGGTAGAGGTAGGTGTTCTCCGTGATGTCGGCCTCGCCGCGGCTCGGGCCCGAAAGCGCGTCCCGCCGCGCCAGGGCCCGGGAGGCCCCCTCCAGGAGGCCCGCGCTGCGGGCGGCGTAGGCCACGGCCTCGTAGAGCCTCGGGGCCCTGGGGCTCCGGCGGATGGCGTCGAGCAGCAGATCCAGGGCGGCGCGCTGGTTCCCGATCTCCGTGCGGAAGCGCCCGAAGAGGGTGGCGGCCCGGGGGCAGTCGGGGGCCAGGGCCAGGGCCGTGAGGAAGTCCTGTTCGCAGCGGTCCTGCAGGTGGGCCGGGGCCCGGTTGTCGTCCAGGATGTGGTTGTTGAGCAGCCGTGCCCGGGCGAGCCAGGCGCCTGCGCAGCCGGGCTCCTGCGCGAGGATCCGGCCGCAGACGTCCAGGTCGCCCTCGATGGAGCCTGCGGGCCGTGAAGCGGTCATGCGCGCCAGGTCCCAGAAGAAGGCCGGATCGCGGGGCAGGAGCAGGCCCCTGGCGCGGTCCTCCAGCCCCAGCCACGCCAGGGCCGCGCCCACGGCCGCGTCGGGGGAGTCGGCATTCAGGTCCCCGGTCCTCACGGGCCTGCCGGCCCGCTGCAGGACGAGGTGCATGCGGACCTTCCCCTCCGGCCGCTCCAGGGAGACCGTGAGGGCCTCCTGGGGCCCGCCGGGGAGGACGGCCTCGCTCTCCACCACCGCCAGCCCCGTGCGGTACTCCAGGCAGTCCTTGAAGAGGACTCCGAACCCGCGCCGCTCAAGGGGCGTCAGGCCCTGGAACGCCGTGGCGGGGGCCAGGCGGAGTTCGAGGGGGGCCCTGGAGGAGGGCCGGAGGTTGCGCCGGTATTCCAGCACGCCCGTGACGGCGGCCGCGAGGAGGGCGAAAAGCAGAACGAAGCGTCGCATGGGGTGGTGCCATTCTCCGGGATGCCCGATTATCCGCCCCGCGGACGTTCCCGCGAGACTTATTCCGGGGCGGGTTGTGATGGGCTTGCTCCCCGGTTTGTCGCATCATGGCAAAGGACCTGGGAGGATGGACATGGACCTGAGGCACGTTGCGATGCGGGCGGCCCTGCTGCTGAGCCTGCCCCTGGCCGCCCAGGAGCCCTACGAACGCCCGCACACCAAGCTCACGCCCGCCGAGCAGGAGACCGTCGACTTCAACCGCAAGCTCGCGAAGCCCCGGGCCGCCACGCCGCGCCCCGCCCTTACCCCCGCCGAGCGCGCCAAGGCCGACGCCTTCAAGCGGGCCCGCAATTCGGTGGTGTTCATCCGCTCCATCACCAGCGGCCACTTCGAGAACAACCAGGGCGACCAGATCGCCATCCCCCCGGCTTCCGGCACGGGCTTCGTGTGGGACAACCTGGGCCACGTGGTCACCAACCACCATGTGATCACCTTCGAGGACGTGGCCGTGGGCGCCCCCCGCAGCGAGGCGGACGATCTGCAGGTGACCCTGGCCGACGGGCGCATCTTCAAGGCCGTGGTCATCGGGCGGAGCCTCGCCCAGGACATCGCGGTGCTCCACGTCTTCGCGCCCCTGGACGCCCTCAAGCCCCTGCCCATCGGCACCGCCAAGGACCTCATCGTGGGGCAGGACGTCCTGGCCATCGGCAATCCCTTCGGCCTGGACCACACCCTCACCGCCGGGATCGTCTCGGCCCTGGGCCGGCCCATCGTCACCAGCTTCGGGACGCACATCTCCGGCGCGGTGCAGACCGACGCGGCCATCAACCCGGGCAATTCCGGCGGCCCGCTCCTGGACCGGACCGGGCGGCTCGTGGGCATGAACACCGCCATCACCTCCACGTCCGGGGCCAGCTCCGGGGTGGGCTTCGCCATCCCCGTGGAGACCCTCAACCGCGTGGTGCCCCTGCTCATCGCCAAGGGCCAGACCTACCGCCCCGTCCTGGGCTTCGACACCCTGCCCTCCCACTGGGCGCCCGAGTGGGGCATCACGCGGGGCATCGCGGTGCGGGGCGTGGACGCCGGCGGCATCGCCGACAAGGCCGGCCTGCGCGGCATCACCCTCAAGCCGGGCCTGGAGAAGGCCACCAAGGTGGAGGACTGCGTCCTGGGCGACCTGATCATCGGCATCAACGGCGTGAAGATGGAAACCGACATCGAGCTCATGGACTTCCTGGAGATGATCCCCCCCGACCAGACCCTGGAGTTCGAGGTCCTGCGCGAAGGCAAGCCGATGAAGATCCTCATGAAGCCCGGCGACGCACCCGCGGTGGAGCAGAAGACCTAGGAAAATGCCGTCCGCCATCCTATGATTTAAATATAATATTTTCTCTTTTTACGGAATTTTTATATTAGATATGTGATCTAGGTACCAAGGGGTCCCCTTTATGATGGGTGATCCCCGGGACCGCCTGCGGCCGGGAGGATCGACCCCCCTGGAGGCCGTGTGCATCTCGACGAGAAACAGGAACGTGAGGCGTGGAAGGTGATGCCGGTGGCGGACCTGGTCCGGCACCTGGTCGGGACCTGCCACCTGGAATGCCGGACGGACATGGCGGACCTGGAGACCCTGGCCGAGCTCATCGCCCTGGAGGACGGGCGCCGCAATCCCACCCTGGTCGAGATCCGGGACATGATCAGCCGCTTCTGCACCACCATGCGCGCCCACCTCGCCCTGGAGGAACGCAACCTCTTCCCCTACATCCTGGCCATGGACGCCGGGACGGTCCCCGAGGGCCGCAAGGAGCACCTGGACTCGGTGAGGGCCCTCCTGGAGGGCGAGCACGAGGCCGAGGCGGGCCTGCTCCGCAGCATCCGGGGCCTGGCGTCGGCCCTGGCCGCCACCTCCTCCCCCGGAGGCCCCGAGATCCGGCTCCACGAGTGCATCAAGCACCTCTCGGGCCGGCTCCAGAAACATCTCTACCTGGAAAACCAGGTGCTTTTCCCCCGGACGCGCTAGTCTCTTACGCGTGTTCGACAAGCCCATCCTCTCCCCAGCCGAGGCAGCTTCGAAGATCCGGGACGGCCAGGTGCTCATGTCCGGGGGCTTCATGGGGTGCGGGGCGCCGCAGACGCTCATCCACGCGCTGCGGGCGAGGAACCTGAAGGACCTGACCCTCATCAGCACCGACACGGCCATGCACGACCTGAAGTCGGGCCGGGTCACCGGCATCGGCCACCTCGTCCAGGACCGCGCCTTCCGGCGCATCATCGCCAGCCACATCGGCCTGAACCAGGAGACCCAGCGCCAGATGAACGCCGGGGAGACGGTGGTGGACCTGGTGCCCCAGGGCACCCTGGCCGAGCGCATCCGGGCCGGGGGCGCGGGGCTCGGGGGCTTCCTCACCCCCACGGGCATCGGCACCGAAGTGGCCGACGGCAAGCAGGTGATCACCGTCGGGGAAAGGGCCTTCCTGCTGGAGCTCCCCCTGCGGGCGGACGTGGCCATCATCAAGGCCAAGGTGGGGGACCGCGCCGGCAACCTCGCCTACGCGGGCACCGCGCGCAACTTCAATCCCATGATGGCCACCGCGGCGGACCTGGTCATCGCCGAGGTGGAGGAGCTGGTGGACATCGGCGCCCTCGACCCCAACCACGTGCACACGCCCTCGATCTTCGTGGACTTCCTCGTCATGGCCGAACGCCTGGAGATGTGAATGGACTACGTTCCCGACAAGGACGTCATCGCCAGGCGCATCGCCCGGATCTTCCGCTCGGGCGACGTGGTCAACCTGGGCATCGGCCTGCCCACGCTGGTGGTGAACCACCTGCCCGCGGGGGTCTCCATCATCCTCCAGTCCGAGAACGGGCTCATGGGCCTGGGCCCGGCGCCCCCGCCCGGACAGGAGGACCGGGACATGGTGAACGCCGGCGGAGCGCCCATCACCGTGCAGCCCGGGGGGTGCTTCTTCGACTCCGCGGCGAGCTTCGGCATCATCCGGGGCGGCCACGTGGACTACACCGTGCTGGGCGTGCTGGAGGTCGACCAGGAGGGAAACCTGGCCAACTACAAGGTGCCCGGGAAGATGGTGCCCGGCATGGGGGGGGCCATGGACCTCACCACCGGCGCCCGCAAGGTCATCGCCGCCACCCTGCACTTCGAGCCCACCGGCGCCAGCCGCCTGCGCCGGCGCTGCTCCCTGCCGCTGACCGCCGCCCGGGAGGTGGACCTGGTGGTCACGGACCTGGGCCTGTTCGAGGTGCGGGACGGACGGTTCCTGCTGCGGGAGTGCCTGGGGCCCTATCCCCCGGACTGGATCCGGGAGCGCACGGACGCCGACATCGACGTGGCGGACGGGGCCTGGCCGGCATGAATCGTCCCCTGGACGGGATCCTCCCGGGGTGCCATCCTGAGGCATCCCGGGAAGGGCCCGGACTTTTTAACTAAGTATTAATTTTAAAGAGACTTATATGGACTTTGCATCGTCGCAGGGCCTGCCTTCGGCTTTGGCCGGTGGCCACCTGTCTCCCGATTCCCCCGTGCCCTACGCCTTCGAGCGGGTGCAGCGGGACAGCGACGGCGGGGAGGTGGCCCGCCTGGAAGCCCAGAACCTGCTGTTCGAGAAGGCCCGCCCCCTGGACCAGCTGCCACCCACGGCCCCGGACGGGGCCATCCTCGACCTGGGCTCCGGCACGGGGTTCTGGTCGCTGCGGCTCGCGGCGCGGGTCCCGGAGGGGAGCATCACCTGCCTGGACCGCTCCGGGGAACTCCTGGCCCTGGCCCGCAAGCGCCTGGACCTGCCCGGGGTCCCCCGCGCGTCGTTCCTGCTCCAGGACCTGCGGGCGCTGGACCTGCCGGAGCGGGCCTTCGACCTGGTGTTCACGTCCGTCACCCTCGCCCACGTGCGGGAGCTGGGGGAGGTGCTCCCCCGCCTCGCCCGCACCCTGAAACCGGGCGGCTGGATCGCCTGCTTCGAGCCCGTTCAGCAGGCCCGGCGGTTCAGCGACATCCACCCCCCGTGCCCGAACCTCGACTTCCTCATGGACCGGTTGCTGGACGTGGTGGAGGCGCGGGGTTCCGACCTCTCGGTGGGCCTGAAGATCGCCCACCACCTGGAGCGCCTGGGGCTGGCGGAGACCGAGCTGCGCAACTACGGTTCGGCGCTGCACGGGGAGGACGCCCTGCTGTGCATCCAGGAGGTCTTCCTGCCCCTGGCCTGGGCCTACCTGCGCCACCGGTGGGAACCGGGGCTGCTGGAGCGGCGCCTGGAAGCCGCCGCCCGGGAGGCGCCCACGCCTCACCTGTGGCTGGATTTCAGGCGGGCCGTGGTGCTGGCGCGACGCCCGGGGTGACCGGGCTCACTGCGGCAGGAGCTGGCCCCCGCCGGTGAGGGCGTAGGTGCCCGAGGCCAGGTAGCTGTTGGCGGCCAGGGCGGCGTCGTAGTAGACGTCGTGGCCGTTGCCGACGATGTTGGTGAAGGTGGAGCCGCCAAGGCCGGCGGCGTCGGAGAGGGTGGTGAGGTACGAGGTCCCGGTGACGGTCCAGGTGCTGGACGCGTCCAGGGTCAAGGCCGCCCGGTTGATGGTGCCGGTGAGGGTGGAACCGTTGTGGAGGGTCGCGCGGATGGAACTGTAGGCATCGTCGGTGACGAGGTTGCCCGTCAGGGCCTGGGCGCTGGCGGTGAGGTTCGCCACGCCCCCGTTGCTGCCCGAGGTGCCCCAGGCGGAGGTGCCGCCCGCCTCCACCAGGACGCCGGAGGCGGCCGTGGCGCTGACCCCCGTGAGGTTGATGGCCCCGGTGACGTTGGTGACCAGGAAGAGCGGGCCCGCGGTGGCGGTGAGCGAGCCGCCCGACTGGGTGAAGGTGCCCGAGGCGGTGCCGGTGCCGCTCTGGAACATGAGCACGCCCCGCTTGCCCGTGGCTGTGGTGGTGAAGCCGGCCCCGGTGGCGGTCAGGGTGCCGCCCCCCTCCACGACGGCGGCCTCCGCCCCGCTCGCCGTGTAGGTGCCGCCGGTGACCGTGGTGGTCCCCGCGCTGTGGAGGGCGGGGGAATCCACCCCCGTGGCCGACACCGTGCAGCTGGTGGCCAGCAGGGTGCCCGAGCCGCAGGCCACCGCCGCGGCGTCCGCACCGCCGGTGGCGACGGTGACGCCCGAGAGGGTCAGGGCCGCCCCCGAGGCCGCGGCCGCGCCGTGGGCCCACTGGTCCGAGCACTGGATGCTGCCTCCGGACATGCCGGCGGTGGTGCCGGACCCGGTGGCGAACACGCCGGTGGCTCCGGCGCCGGTGGTGGTCACGGAACAGTTCACCAGGCTCACCACACTGGCGGACTTCACCAGCACCGCCGCGTCCAGTCCGCTGGCGAGGCTGGCCGAGGAGGACGAGGTGTCCCCGGACGTGGTCACGGTGGAATTGGAGAGGGTGAAGGTGCCCGCGTTGGCCACGCACACCGCGGACTGGTCGGCGCCCGTGGCCGAGATGGCCTGCCAGGCGTAGGAGGCCGAGCCTCCGCTCTGGTAGTAGGTGGCCGTGGTGCCCGCGGTGGACTCGGTGCTGGTCAGGCCCGCCGCGCACCCCAGGGACAACGCCAGGGCCGCAAGGGCGGGCAGGTGGGGATTCTTGGGCATGGCGCCTCCAGGTACACCCCAGGGTGCGGTCCGGGGGGCCCGGGTTCTGCGCCGCCGCCCAGCGGCGCGGGGGCGCCGCCGGAACGGGGCCGCCCGCCGCCTGGTGCAGCATTAGGCACCTGCCTGCAATTAAAACCAGGACGGAACGCTCCGGGACGCGGCGCTAGCCGGCCTGCAGCCGCTCCAGGGCCGGCGTCTCCGGCAGGACGAGCACCGGCAGACCGGCCTTTTCAGCGGCAGCCTTCTCCCTGGCCATGCCCGCGGTGAGTTCTCCGCCGCAGAGAACCAGGGCGTCGCATCGCAGGAGCAGCGCCTCGCAGGCGTCCAGCACCCGGGCGCGCACGCCCAGGCCCCCCGGTCCCGATTCGTCCACGAAGGCGAAGTTGGCGTGGGGGACCACCAGGACGGCCGAAGGCAGGAGGTCCTGCACCAGCCGGGCCCGGGCCAGCATGCGCACCTGGTTGCGGCGGATGGCCTCGGGGGAGCCGTCGCCCCGCAGGGGGCCGGCCAGGTAGAGCACCCAGGGGCCCTGGCCGAACCGCGCCTGGAGTTCGCGCCAGGGATCGCGACGGGGGTATGCGGGGGACGGGAACATGGGGACACCTCGCCTCCAGGATGGGGGCTCCCGCGCGACAGTCCGTGTCCATCGGGCGTACACTGGAATCATGCAGATGACCCGCCGGCGGTTCGAGCATGTGGTGGCCAGGGCCCTCGAGCTCATCCCCGAGGAGTTCAAGCCCTATCTCGAAGGCCTCCCGGTGGTGGTGGAGGATGAACCTTCCCTGGAACTCCGGGAGGCCATGGGCATTCCGGAGGAGGAGACCCTCCTCGGACTTTTCACCGGGCCTGCCCTGGATGAAGAGATGCCGGGGTCCGGTGAGCTCCCCGCCAGGATTACCGTCTACCGCCTCCCCCATCTCGAGGAAGCCGATAACATCCTTGACTTAGAACTAGAGGTGGCCCGGACGGTGCTCCACGAGGTGGCCCACCGGTTCGGGATCGGGGAGGACCGGCTCGGCGATCTGGGCTTGGATTAGAAGTTCCCAAAATATTTTCTTTCCTTTGGTTGAAACCAGACTTATTCTCAGCGGCGCCATCAAGTTCTTATTGTGTTTCCGACCACCGCTCCCTCCAAACCCAATCCCGGGCTGGAGGGATTTAACGTTCACTTCCCTGAGGAGTCGCGCATGAGTGAACAGGCCGCCGCCAGTTTGGACGCCCCAGAGGTCTTCACGGACAAGGCCACCCTGCGAAGGGTGATCACGGCATCGTCCCTCGGAACCCTCTTCGAGTGGTACGACTTCTACCTCTACGGAAGCCTCGCCGTCTTCTTCGGGGGCAAGTTCTTCCCCGCCCAGAACGAGACGGCCCAGCTCCTGGCCAGTCTGGCGACCTTCGGCGCGGGCTTCGGCGTGCGGCCCCTGGGCGCCCTGGTGTTCGGCCACATCGGCGACCTCATCGGGCGGAAGTACACCTTCCTGGTGACCATGGCCACCATGGGCCTCTCCACGGCCCTGGTGGGGCTCCTGCCCACCTATGAGCACATCGGCATCTGGGCCACCATCATCCTCGTCCTGCTGCGCCTCCTCCAGGGCCTGGCCCTGGGCGGGGAGTACGGCGGCGCGGCCACCTACGTGGCCGAGCACGTCCCCGACGCGCGGCGCGGCTACTACACCAGCTACATCCAGACCACCGCCACCCTGGGCTTCTTCGCCAGCATGGCCATCATCGGCGCGACCCGCTGGATCATGGGGGAGGAGGGCTTCAAGAACGGCACCGGCCACCTCATCTCCGGCTGGCGCATCCCCTTCCTCCTCTCCTTCATCCTGCTGGCCGTCAGCCTCTACATCCGGGTGAAGATGCAGGAGAGCCCCCTGTTCGCCAAGCTCAAGAAGGCCGGTTCCGTCTCCAAGAACCCCCTGAAGGAGAGCTTCACCAACCCCGTGAACCTGCGCTACGTGCTTCTCGCCCTCTTCGGCGCCACCGCGGGCCAGGGCGTGGTGTGGTACACCGGCCAGTTCTACGCCCTCACGTTCCTCCAGGCCGTCCTCAAGGTGCACTGGCTCCCCGCCTACCTCATCATCTCGGTGGCCCTGCTCTTCGGCGCGCCGCTGTTCCTGTTCTTCGGGCACTTGTCCGACAAGGTGGGCCGCAAGAAGGTGATGCTCTGGGGCTGCCTGCTGGCCGCCCTCACCTACGTGCCCATCTACATGGCCATGCGGTACTTCGTGCCGGCCCTTCAGCCGGGCCAGAAGGTGGTCGAGCTCGCCGCCATTCCCGCCTTCAACCTGGTCATGCTCATGGGCCTGGTGTTCATCCAGATCATCTACGTGACCATGGTCTACGGCCCCATCGCCGCCTTCCTGGTGGAGCTGTTCCCCACCAACGTCCGCTACACGTCCATGTCCCTGCCCTACCACCTGGGCAACGGCTGGTTCGGCGGCTTCCTGCCCCTGATCGCCACGGCGCTGACCGCCTCGGCCATGGCCAAGGAGGCCTTCGGCAGCGGCGCCATCTACGCGGGGCTCATCTATCCCATCGGCATCGCCCTGCTGACCCTCGTGGTGGGCGCCCTCTTCATCAAGGAGACCCGGGGCCACAAGATCGACACGGCCATCCGGGTGGACGCCACCGTCCAGGAGCTCTTCGACTGGGTGGCGGTGCTCGCGGCCATGGGCATCGGCTTCATCCTGCTCCTGCAGTGGAACAGCGACTTCCTGGTGGACATCGCGGCCCGCAAGGGCATCTTCTACGCCGTGTGGAACAACCTGTGGTATCCCCTCATCGGGGCCATGGCGCTGTGGGCCCTGCCGGTGCTCTTCTTCCGGCTGGAATTCGACCGGCTGCCGGCCCTGGGCATGGTCCTGGCCTGCCAGGCCCTCACGGCCCTCTTCTCCTACCGCCTCTACCTGGCCTTCACCACCATGGGCGGCATGTGGAAGTTCTTCGCGTTCACCTTCGTGCTGGGCATCTACACCATCGTCCTGGCCGGGGGCTACGCCTTCGGCAAGGGACGGCCGAGGATGGCTTCCTGATCGATGGGACGGTACGGAAAAAGGGGCCGCTTTCGCGGCCCTTTTTTCGGTTCTTCACGGATTTCCGGGGAAGGCCGCACGGATCTTGAGGAAGAAGTAGGCCTCATCCCGGTACCCATAGGCGATCCGCTTCAGGACCTTGATCTTGTTGTTGATCCCCTCCAGGATGCTGGTGTTCAGGTGCCACCGGCAGTGCGAGAGGATGTCCTCGATCCGCTTGGCCAGGTTTTTCGCAAAACGTACCAAAGGCGGCAGGCCGCTTGAGGTGGCCATGGCCAGCCAGTTCTCCCAGGCCTTCCGGGCCCAGCCCTCTCGCTTGAACGAAGCCGCTTCGCGGCAGGGTGAAAAACGCCCGTCCAGTCCGGTCGCTCACCGGGGGACTTGCGGAAGTATATAAAAGCAGGCTCCTTGGTTATGGCGGTGTGTCAGCACCGTCCCCATAACCAAGGAGGAACTGCATGCGTGCAGATAGTGTATCTCTGTCCAGATTTTCCGGCGATCTCCGAATGGCGGGCCGGGCGGAAAGAACCATCGAGTTGTATGTCGCTTCGGCCCGGCGTTTCGAGGAGTTCCTCGGCCAGGACCTGCCGGATGCGAGCCAGGAGGCGATTCGGCGCTGGGTTGACCATCTCCGCGGCCAGGCGGTCGGGGCGTCCCGGCTTGGGCAGCATTACTCGGCCCTGAAATTTCTCTATTCAAGGACACTGGGCCAGCCGGAGAAGGTGGCCTGGATCACCATCCCCAAGGCCAAGGCGCACCTGCCCTCGATCCTCGGCCGGCCTGAGATCCAGCGGCTCCTGGACGGGTTCACGACCGCCAAGTACCGCATGTTCTTCACCCTGATCTATGCCACCGGCTTGCGTATCAATGAGGCCAGCCTGCTGGAAACCCGTGATATTGATGCCATGCAGAAGGTCATCCATGTCCGCCATGGCAAGGGTGGCAAGGAGCGGATGGTGCCCATGGACGGCAAGCTCTACGGGTTGCTGCGGACCTACTACAAGCACGAGCAGCCGCCGAAGCCCTGGTTGTTCGCCTCCAAGTTGGGCAACCCCATCTGCCCTGAGACGGCGCGCCGGGCCCTGTTGTGCGCGGCAGCCGCCTCCGGCATCGGCAAGATCGTGGGTCCGCACATGCTCCGCCACGCCTTCGCCACCCATCTGCTGGAGAACGGGGAGGACCTGCGCCGGATCCAGGTTGTCCTGGGCCACGGCAGCATCCGGTCCACTCAGATCTACACCCAGGTCGCACCAAGCCAGGTTGCTGCCATCCGCAGCCCGTTGGAAGACCTGCCGGATTGAGGCGTGGGGCCCCGGCCCCGGTTCGACATCGGCGAGATCGTCCGCAGGCACCGCCCCGCCCTGGAGGCCAGGCATCGCCTTGCCCCGGGACAGAAGAAGGTGCTGACCGCGATCAGTCGTTGCCGCACCGCCGCCCTCGGCGGCCACAAGCTGGTCTGCGAGCACGGCGACTATGAGCGGATCGCCTACAACTCCTGCCGGGACCGGCACTGCCCGAAGTGCCAGGCCCTGGCCCAGGAGAAGTGGATCGCCGCGCGCAGTCGACGGATCCTGGCCATTGGCCACTTCCACGTGGTGTTCACCCTGCCGGCTGAACTGCGGGCTCTGGCCCGGCTCCACCCGGCCGAGGTCTACCAAGCCATGCTGCGCGCCGTGGCCGATACGCTTCTGGAGCTGGGCAGGACCCGCAAGGGCCTGACCTTTGGCCTGACTCTGATCCTGCATACCTGGACCCGGGAACTGGCCTTCCACCCCCATGTCCACGCGCTGGTCAGCACCGGCGGCCTGAGCCTGGATGGCGGCCGTTTCATCCGGCTCAAGCACCGCTACCTGTTTCCCCTGAAGATGCTGGGCGACGTGTTCCGCGGCAAGGTCCTGGCCGCCCTGGGGGCCGCCCGGGATGGGGGCAAGTTCCCGGAACGTACCGTGGCCGCCTACGCCCAGTTGATCGCACAGGTGAAAGAGAAGCGCTGGATCGCCTACGTCAAGAAGCCGTTCCGCAAGTCCGGCCACGTGCTCCATTACCTCGGGCGCTATACCCACCGGGTGGGCATCGCCAATTCCCGGTTGGTGGATGTCACGGACGACCAGGTGACCTTTCGCACCAAGCACGGCCTCACCGCGACCCTGGAGCCGCCGGAATTCCTCCACCGCCTGGTCCAGCACGTCCTCCCCCCGGGCTTCCGAAAAATCCGCCACGCCGGCCTCTACGCCGCCGCCCAGCCCGGAGGTCTGTTGGACCAGGCCCGGCAGGCCCTGGGCGAGACCAAGGTCAAGGCAACTCCATCCCCGGTGACATGGCTGGAGCAAGAGATGCGCGCCTGCCCTGTCTGCGGCGGCATGCTCCACCGGGTCCGCCTGGATCCCACCGCCCCCCGGGCACCTCCCGAAGTTGACGCCCCATGCTGACCGTCCCCACAACGACCAGGCTTTCTCGCGCCGCAACCTGCCACCACGGTGGGCTGGAGAGGGTCTGCTCATGGACAGGAGCGGAACCATCGCGGCCAGAACAGAGCGTGAAATCGAAGGTCAGGGAGACGATGGCCAAGGCGTTTCCACCATCCTCAGGCGGCCTGCCAAGCTCGATTTGCCCATAGCAGCCCAGTCGCGCCGGCCCCTGCCGCTCCGGGCTTGTTCAAGACCGTAAATCGGGTTGCGCGTCATCGCACCGACCCAGCCGAAGGCCTGGGTTCCGCGAACCCGATTTACTGACTATTAAAGCCCCACAGGGCCTTAAGGGCGTCCTTCATGACGTAGGCCGTCATGAGGGCTTGGTTCGCCTCCAGGAGCGCGTTGAGCCTGGTCTTGCTCTCCCGGTTGGGCAGGTTCTCCCAGTTGCCCAGCAGGAGCCACTTGGCCCCCTTGATGAGTTCCCGGGCGGCCTTGTCGTCCCGGCACCGATTGGCCTCGTTGACCCGGATTCGGTCGAGCACCTGCTTTCCGAAATTGGCCAGGACATGGAACTGGTCCAGGACGATCTCGGCATTGGGGCAGTGTTGGCGGACTTCCGCTTCGAAAGTGGGGGACATGTCCATGGCCACCGCCGCGACCTTGCGGCACCGCCGCTTGCCGAGCCATTCGAAGAAGGGCCTGATATCCGCCTTGCCCCGGCCTTTGCCCACCCAAAGCACTTGGCGGGTTTCGGTATCGGCGAACACCGTGGCGTAGCTCTGCCCCTTATGGAGGGCGAACTCGTCCATCATGAGCAGCCGGACCTTGCCTGGTCTGGCTGGCTCCAGCGTGCGCTCCAGATAGGCCTTGTCGATGTCCTTCACTGTGCCCCAGTGGAGGCCATAATGCTCGGCAACCCGCTTGATGGGCATGACCTTGCACATGCGGGCCACACTCTCGGCCATGCGGTTGGTGACCCGTGCATAGGGTTCCAGCCAGTCCAGGGCCTCCAGCTTGGGTCCGCAGGCAGGGCAGGCCACCCGGACACGCCAGACCACCAACACGGTATCCGCGTCGAACACGGGCAGGTCCCGGATCTCTCGCTGGGACCAGTCGTGCACCGCTGAAACCTTGCGCTGGCAGCCGCTGCAGGTCCGAGGGTGGACACCGAAGCCGAGCAACTCGATCCAGACCTGGGCGCGGGTACCCTTCTCCCCCGGTTCGAACCTTTCCACGGTTCCGACGCGATGCCCTTTCCATCCGCCCAAACGGGCAATAAGCTCCTTGGTAGGCAGCAGCGGCCTCCTCTCATCCTGGTTTCTCGACAACTCCAAGATGCCTGAAGTCCACTGCTGCCGACCTGTTACCCGATGAATCCGGCAATCTCGATCGAAGGGCCTATCGCCGAGGCGCCGAGGAGCCGAGGATCGCCGAGGAATAAAAAGAAGATCTTTTCTCGGCGAACCTCGGCCCCTCGGCGCCTCGGCGATAAGCTTTTCGTTTCAACTTACCTGGATGACGGGCTCAGAACGGCCCCTATCGACCGGACCCGGCCTCCTCGTCAGCACCAAGCTAAAGTGAGTGTGGGTCGGCGCCACCCCTCAAATCCGTGAAGAACCCTTTTTCTACGCCTCGGAGAAGAGCGGGTGGGTGAGGTAGCGCTCGCCGGTGTCGCAAACGACGGCGACCACGGTCTTGCCCGCGCCCAGTTCCCTGGCCACCTTCAGGGCCGTGAAGACGATGGCCCCGGTGCTGATGCCCGTGAAGATCCCCTCCTCGCGGGTGAGGCGGCGGGCGATGGCGATGGCGTCGTCGTAGCCCACGTCCTCCACGCGCTGGAAGGCCTCGCGGTTGAGGATCTTCGGGACGAAGTTGGCGCCCAGGCCCTGGAGCTTGTGGGGGCCGGCCTTGCCCTGGGTGAGGAGCGGGGAGTCCACGGGCTCCACGGCCACCACGAGGGTGCCGGGCTTGCGCTTCGCCAGGATCTCGCCCACGCCGGTGATGGTGCCCCCGGTGCCGATGCCGGCCACGAAGGCGTCCAGCTCGGGCACCTGCTCGAGGATTTCCTCGGCGGTGGTGCGGCGGTGGACCTCGGGGTTGGCGGGGTTGTCGAACTGGCGCACCACCCAGTACTTGGGGTCGGCTGCCGCCAGCTCCTCGGCCTTGTCCACGGCGCCCTTCATGCCCAGGGGGCCGGGGGTCAGGATGAGGTTGGCCCCGTAGGCCTTGAGGATGGCCCGGCGCTCCAGGGTCATGGTCTCGGGCATGATCAGGGTGATGGGGTAGCCCTTGGCGGCGGCCACGAAGGCCAGACCCACGCCGGTGTTGCCGCTGGTGGCCTCGAGGATCTCCTGGCCGGGCTTGAGGGCCCCGGAACGCTCGGCGTCCTCGATCATGCTGAGCGCGATGCGGTCCTTGACGCTGCCGCCGGGGTTGGCGCTCTCGAGCTTGAGGTAGATGGTGGCGCTGCCCTTTTCCGCGATGCGGTTCAGGCGGACCACGGGGGTGTTGCCGATGAGCTGGTAGGCGTAATCCACGCGATTGGGACGGGGCATGGGACTCTCCTTTCGGGGTTGGGGGACCTTCGGAACCCAAGAATGGGGGATCCGGAATTAATTGTCAAGTTTATCCATGGACAATAGGAAGAATTACGTTCTCCCCCTATACTGGGACCTGGAGGCGGGCGATGAAGGTTTCCACCAGGGGGCGGTACGGGCTGCGGATCATGGTCGAGCTGGCCGTGCACCACGGGTCCGGCCCGGTCCTGGTGACCACCATCGCCCAGAACCAGCAGCTCCCGGGCAAGTACATCCACGTGCTGGTGGGGGGCCTGAAGGCCGCGGGCCTGGTGACGGCCGTGCGCGGCCCCAACGGCGGCCTGGAGCTGGCGCGGGAGCCCCGGAGCATCACGCCCCTGGACGTGGTGGAGGCCCTGGAGGGCCGCATCAGCGCAGCCGACTGCACCCTGGACCCCGAGCTGTGCGGGCGCGCCGCGGACTGCGTGACCCGGGACGTGTGGTGCGAACTGGCCGCGGCCATGGAGGCCTCCCTGCGCCGGCACACGCTGGCCGACCTGGCCGAGCGGGTCAAGGCCGGGGGCGGCGCCGCCTACGTGATCTGAGCGGCTGACAGGGCGGCCCCGGGGATGGCACGATACATCCAACCCCCGGAGTCCCCATGGCAGAGCAGGTCTGGAAGCGCAGGATCCTGACTCCGCTGCAGTTCCTTCTCTCCCTGGCGCTGTTCGCCGAGGCGGCCATCGTGCTGGGCCTGGCGGCCTTCCCCGCCATCAAGCTGGTGGTGTGGGCCCAGGGCCTACCGCTCGCCGGCAACCTCCACGTGCTGGCCCTGGGCATCGCCCTGGGGGCGGCCTACTTCGTCTTCGGCATCACCCTCATGGTCCTGCTGCCCATCGCGCGCTGGGTCACCTTCGCCCAGGGCACCCCCGTGGGCACCTTCACGTACGTGTCCTGGGAGGGGTGGCGCTGGGCGAGCTACAACGCCCTGACCCTCTTCCTGCGCTTCTCCTTCGTGAACTGGGTTCGGCTCACGCCCTTCCTCCCCGCGTACCACAGCCTCATGGGCATGAGGATCGGGGCCCGGGTGCAGATCAACACCGCCGTGGTGGCCGACCAGAACCTCATCACCATCGGCGACGACACCGTCATCGGCGGGGACGTCACCCTGGTGGCCCACGTGGCCGAACGGGGCCGCCTCTACGCCGCGCCGGTGGTCATCGGACGGAACGTCACGGTGGGCCTCATGGCCGTCATCTTCCCGGGCTGCGTCATCGGCGACGGAGCGGTCCTCGCGGCGGGGTCGGTGCTGTCCAAGGGGACCCGGGTGGGCGCCGGGGAGATCTGGAGCGGGGTGCCGGCGCGCAAGGTGGGTAGGAGGCACGGGGCCAGGCCCTCCTAGGCTGCGGTGGCCGGCCCTCCCCACGGGTTCGCAACGCTACGCCATGCCGGTGACGAAGGGGAAGACGTTGGCAGGCACCTTCAGGAACCGCGTGGGATGGTTCCCAGGGCGGGAGGGGCCGAAACCCTCTCTGGCCGGGTCGCGAGGAGGCCATTCATGGCGCAACGATCCCAATCCGGACCCGAGGCTACTCGCTCCGCAGCACCGCCCAGGGATCCACCCGCAGCGCCCTAAGCGCCGGCAGCAGGCACGCCGCGAGCCCCACCGCGACCAGCAGGAGGGCCGCGGCGCCTAGCGTGGCCGGGTCCCCGGCCCGCACCCCGTGGATCTGCGACTGGATGAACCGTCCCAGCGCCACGGCCCCCGCGAGGCCGCAGGCGATGCCGGCCCCGATCCAACGCAGGCCCTGGCCCAGCACCAGGCCCAGGATGTCGCGGGCCGTGGCGCCCAGGGCCATGCGGATGCCCAGCTCCCGCCTGCGCATGCCGGTGATGAAGCTCAGGACCGCGTAGATCCCCACCGCTGCCAGCAGCAGGGCCAGGGCCGCGAAGGCGCCCAGCAGCACGCTGCCGGCGCGGGTGGCCTGGCGGTCCTGGTCCACAAGCGAGGCCATGGCGCGCACGGTGCCAAGGGGCAGGTCCGGGTCCACTTCCCGCAGCGCCCCGCGCAGGGCCGGGGCCAGGGCCGCGGGGCCCCGAGCCACCAGGGCGAACGAACCCAGGCTCTGGGACGTGGGGCCGCCCAGGGTGAGAGGGAGGTAGATTTCGGGCTCGGGGTCCCGGGCCAGACCGTTGTGGCGCACGTCGCCGGCCACCCCCACCACGCGCAGCCACTGGCCCCGCTCCAGGGCCACGCGGCGGCCCAGGGGGTCCCCTTCGCCGAAGTGCCTGCGGGCGAAGCGCCGGCTCACCACGGCGCCGTCCCGTTCCCCCTGCTCCAGTTCCCGGCCCCGCAGCAGGGGGATGCCCATGGTGCGGAAGTAGGCGGGGGAGACGTGGTGGGCGATGGCGATGCGGCCCTCCTGGGCGGGCTGGCCCTCCACGTCGTACGAGGTGGTCCAGGTGGAGCCGGCAAAGGGCAGCGTATCGCTGGCGGCGGCGGAGGCCACGCCGGGGATGGCCTCCACCCGGTCCCGCAGGCGCCGGATGAAGGCGGCGCGGTCCTCGAGGGCGGGGTATGCGCGGGCCGGCACGGTGAGCGTGGCCATGACGAGCTGGTCGGGCTGGAAACCGGGGTCCAGGGTGCGCAGGTGGGAGAGGCTGCGCACCATGAGGCCCGCGCCTACCAGGAGCAGGGTGGTGAGGGCCACCTCGGCCGTCACCAGGACGCCCCGGAGGCGGTTGTGCGCCGTGGCGCCGGGCCCGGGGGCCAGGCCCAGCACGAGGGCGGTGGCCACGGACAGCAGCAGGATGAACCCGGCCATGCGGAAGTCCCAGCCGGGGCGGTCCAGGTGGGCCGGCAGGGCCAGGAGCCGCACCAGGCCGGACATGGCGGCCTGGGCCGGCAGCCACCCCGCGAGGCCCCCCAGGAGCCCCAGCAGGGCGCTCTCGGTGAGGGCCTGGCTGCCCAGGTCCCAGGGCGAGGCCCCCAGGGCCGTGCGGATGGCCTGGTCCCGCTGGCGGCGGGCCTTGCGGGCCAGCATGAGGTTCAGGAGGTTGGCGCAGGCCGCCAGCAGCACGAAGGCCACGGCGCCCAGGAGGAAGAGGAGCGTGCCCCGGGCGTCGCGCACCAGCTCGTCCCGCAGGGGGACCACCTGCGCGGAACGCCGGGTGTTGGAGGCGGGATGGGCGACGGCGAGGGCCGCGGCGACGCGTGTCATCTCCGACCGGGCCCCGGCCAGCTTCATGCCCGGCGCCAGGCGCCCCACCACGCCCAGGAAGTGCCACCCGCGCCGTTCCGTCTCCTCGGCGCTGAAGGCCGCGGGCAGGATCAGGTCCAGCCGGTCCCCCATGAAATCGAACCGGAAGCCCCGGGGCATCACCCCCACCACCAGCGCGTCCGATCCGTCCAGGGAGACGCTGCGGCCCACCACGGCCGGATCCCCGCCGAACTGCCGCATCCAGAAGCCGTGGGAGAGGATCACCACCCGGGAGGCCCCCGTGGCGTCCTCCTCGGGCAGGAAGCCCCGCCCCAGGGCCGGAGCCACCCCCACCACCCGGAAGAATGTCCAGGAGGCCCGCAGACCGAAGGCCCGCGCCGGCTCGATGCCCCCGGCGACGTTCACGGAGGTGTTGCACACCGCGGCCAGGGCGTCGAAGCCCCGGGCCTCGCGCCGCCAATCCAGGAAATCCGCGGGGGAGACGGAGGTGATGGAACCGTCGTTGGTGTGGGTCTCCCACACCGCCACGAGGCGCTCCGCGCCCGGATAGTCCAGGGGCCGCAGCAGGGCCCGGTCCACCAGGCCGAAGATGGCGGCGTTGGCGCCGATGCCCAGGGCCAGGATGAGCACGGCCATGGCGGTAAAGCCGGGGGTGCCCGCCAGGGAGCGGAGGGCCCATCTCAGGTTGGTGGCGAGCCGGTTCATGTCACTCCTGACGCAGGGCTTCCGACGGGTTCACCCGGGCGGCGCGCAGCGCCGGCAGGACGCAGGCCAGGAGCGCCGTCGGAACGAGGATGGCCAGGACGCCCAGGTGGATGGCCGGACCCGCCCCGCCCAGGCCGAAGAGCAGCGGCCCCAGGATCCTCCCGGCCTGCCACCCGAACAGGATCCCGAGGCCAAGGCCCAGCCCCACCATCGCGGCGGCGCCCGCCAGGATGCCCCCCACCACCTGGGCGCGGGTCGCGCCCAGGGAAAGGCGGATGCCGATCTCCCGCCGCCGCTGGAGGGTGATCTGCGCCAGGACCCCGTAGAGGCCCACGCCCGAGAGCAGCAGGGCCAGGAGCCCGAACGCGGTGAACAGGATGCCCGCCATGGTGCGCACGGCCATGCTCTCCTTGAGCGCTTCGCGCAGGGGCCGGGGCTCGGGCAGCGCGAGGCCGGGATCCAGGGACCGGAGGACGGCCTTCACCTGGGCGCCGTACCGGGCGGGGTCGCCCTGCACCTTCACCGCCACCACCGGGCCGCCGAAGAGCTCATGGAACTCCGCCGGCAGGTAGACCTGCGGGTCCTCCGGCCGGTCGAGGCGGTTCTCGGCCGTATCCGCCACCACGCCGGCCACCCGCTGGGGGGCGATGCCGTCGGAATACAGAGGGCGGCCCACGGCGTCCTGGCCCGGCCAGAGCTTTTCCGCCAGGCGCCTGCTGATCATGCAGGTGCCGGGGTCCGCCGGGGGGAAGGTTCCTCCCGCGAGGAGGGGGATGCCCATGGCCTTGAAATAGCCCGAGGTGACGACGTGGACCCGCACATAGATCTCCGAGCCCTGGGCCCGTCCGGGATCCGCGGTGACGCTGCCTCCGTTGGTGGCCTTGACGAAGGGGAGGGTGTCGTTGACGCCGGCGCCCCCGACGCCCGGCAGGGCCGACAGGGCGGGTTCCAGGCGCGCCAGGAACGCGCGCTGCGCCGGCAGGTCGTACCGGGAGGGCGGCAGGGGGACGTTCACCGTCAGCACCGGTCCCGCCTCGAAGCCGGGATGCACGCGCTGGAGGTTCACGAGGCTGTGGATCAGGAGTCCGGCTCCGGTGAGCAGCATCACCGACAGGGCGACCTCCGCCACCACCAGGCCCTTGAGCACGCGCCAGTGGCCGCGGGAGTGGCTGGCGCCGTACCCGGCCCGGAGCACCTCCACCAGGCGCGGGCCGCAGGCCATGAACCAGGACAGGAAGGCCAGGGCCAGGCCCGTGGCCAGGACCAGTCCCAGGGCCGCCGCCAGCAGCGCGGGGTAGACCGAGGCGGCCGGCATGGGGAGGAGGTCCTCCAGCAGCCAGCGGAGCCCGCCCTGGATGAAATAGCTCAGCGCGATCCCCGCCGCGCCGCCCGCGGCGGCGAGCATCAGGCTCTCGATCAGGAAGAGGCGCCCCATGCGCCCCCGCCCCGCGCCCAGGGCCTGGCGGATGGCCAGGTCCCGCCCCCGGCCCAGGTCCCGCACCAGTTGGAGCCCGGCGACGTCGAAGCAGGTGATGAGCAGCACCAGCGCCACCGCCCCCTGCAGGAGGAGCAGCACGCGACGGTAGTTGCTCACCGTCTCCTCCAGCAGGCTGGAGGCGCGCAGGTCGAACCGGGGATTCTGCCTGCGGGCCTCCATGCCGGCGGCGGCGGCCCGGACCTGGGCCTGGGCCTGGACGAGGGGAACCCCCGGGTTCAGCCTGCCGATCGCCAGGAAGGTGCCCATGCCGGGACTCCGCGTTCCGAAGGGGGCCGCCTCCGGCACGAACACCTGGGAGTCCGAGATCCGGCGGTGGAACCGGAAGTCCTTCGGCAGCACCCCCACCACCTGCACGGCCTTGCCGTCCAGGTCCAGGGTGCGGCCCAGCACGGCGGGATCGCCGCCGAACCGCGCCATCCAGAAATCGTGCCGGAGCACGCCCACGGTGGCGGGCAGCACCTCCTCGTCGGGGCGGAAGACGACCCGGCCCAGGGCGGCCCGGACGCCCAGGACGTCGAAAAAGCCCGCCGTGACCATCCCCACGTCCACGCGAATCGGCTCGGCCAGCCCCGTCAGGGTGCGGGTCCGCGCGGTGCAGGCCGCCATGGCCTTGAAGCCTCGGCCCGCGGCCTGGAGCGCCAGGAAGTCGGGCATGGTCATGGGTCCGGTCTCACCGGTCTGGAGGTCCGCGGGATCCACCTCCACCAGCCGGCCGCTGTCCGGGAAGGGCAGCGGCCTGAGGAGAAGACGGTCCACGTGGGAGATCACCGCCAGGTTCGCGCCGATGCCCAGGGCCAGGCAGCCGGTCGCGGCGGCCAGGAAGCCCGGAGCGCGGAGAAGGCTCCGGACCGCCTGGCGGATGTCGATGAGAAGACCTGTCATGACGCTGCTCCGGGGAATCCGGTCCAGGTCAGCCAAATGGGTGCCAAAAACAAACCCCTTTATTCCTACCTTTTGGATTCAACACCCGGGGACGCGGCGTCCCGGAATCGGGATCCGGCGTCCCACCCCCGCACATCCGTTCCCCTCCGGGGCGGGACGGATGGCGCGGGTGCCCACCAGCTCCACCGGAATCTCGAGGGGGAGGCTCCGGTCAGGCATGGAGGGGAGGTCCGGCGCGACGGGGAAAAGCCCCGGGGAGGGAGACTCCACGGGGCTTTCGATCTGGGGCGGATGACCGGACTTGAACCGGCGACACCTGGAATCACAATCCAGTACTCTAACCAACTGAGCTACATCCGCCGTTGGATCTATCAGAATATCCGCAACGTGCCCCCCTGGGAAGCGCCATCTCGGGTCCCGGCGGCGAGGAGCTAAACCCGCGCCTTTTTTCCTCGTCTATACTAGATGGCGTATGAGGTTCACGACGCGGAACTTATTGATCTTTTACATCATATAGCAACCAGACCCATCACCTGGCCCGGGTCGGGCAACTCTCACGAGGGAATACCTATGAAACGTCAGATCAAGCAACTCTTCATGCTTTCCGCCTTCGCGGGCGTCTGCATGGCCGTGGGCATGGGGCTCAGCTACCGCTGGGTCGCCAGGGCCCAGGAGGAGCAGCCCGTCACCGTCGACGCCAAGGGCCTCGACCGCCTCCCGCCCATCGCGGACGTGGCGGAGAAGCTCAATCCCACGGTGGTGGCCATCACCAACACCAGCTTCGTCAAGAACCGGGGCCGCTTCGAGGGCGAGTCCCCCTTCGGCGACGACTTCTTCAACTGGTTCTTCGGGCCCCAGCGGCCCGGCACCCGCAAGCCCCAGGAGGAGGAGCAGCGGGTCCAGGCCGGCGGCAGCGGCGTGGTCATCTCCCCCGACGGCAAGATCCTCACCAACAACCACGTCATCGACGGCGTGCGGGGCGGGGACAGCACCATCGAGGTGAAGATGGCCGACGGCCGCACCTTCAAGGCCACGATCCTGGGCAAGGACAAGGAGCTGGACATCGCGCTGATCAAGATCGACGCCAAGCACCTGCCCTACGCCAAGCTGGGCGACAGCGACGCCATGCGCATCGGCGAGTGGGTGGTGGCCATCGGCAACCCCCTGGGCCTCGAGCACACCGTCACCCAGGGCATCGTCTCGGCCAAGGGCCGCCAGCTCACGGGCCCCGGCCTCGAGTCCTTCATCCAGACCGACGCCGCCATCAACCGCGGCAACTCCGGCGGACCCTTGCTCAACCTCCGGGGCGAGGTCGTCGGCATCAACACCGCCATCCGCCCCGACGGCCAGAACATCGGCTTCGCGGTACCCGTGAACATGATCAAGCGGGTCATCGCGGACCTGGAGAGCGGCAAGCCCGTGAGCCGCGGCTACCTGGGCGTGGGCACCCGCAACCTGGACAACGAGTTCCAGTCCTCCCTGGGCATCAAGGAAGGCGCCGTGGTCTCCAACGTCGACCGGGGCACGCCCGCGGACAAGGCCGGCATCCAGCGCCTGGACGTCATCACCGCCGTGGATGGCCAGAAGGTCCGCAGCGGCGATCAGCTGGTGGCCGCCATCGCGGGCCGAAGGGCCGGCGAGTCCGTCACCGTCACGGTGTGGCGCGACGGGGCGTTCAAGGACATCAAGGTGACCCTGGGCGACCGCAAGGAGTTGCAGAAGGGCGAGGCCCAGGACGGAGAGGAGGACGACTCCGCGCCCAGGACCGACCCCGACAACCCCAAGCAGATGAACCTCGAGAAGACCTACGGCTTCACCGTCGAGGCCCTGTCCCCCGCCAACCGTCACCAGTTCGGCGTCCCCAACGACGTCAAGGGCGTGGTCATCACCTTCGTGGCGGCCCGGTCGGGAGCCGCGGAAAAGGGCCTCCAGGCCGGCCTGGTCATCACCGCCGTGGGTCCCAAGGACATCGACGGGCTCCCGGCCTTCCAGGCCGAAGTCAAGAAGGCGGGGGGCAAGAAGCCCCTGCTCCTGCTCGTGCGGCCCCCCAGGGGCGCCTCGCTTACGATCGCCATCCCCCCGCGCTAGACGGCGGAAGCACAAAGGCTGCCGGGATTCTTTCCCGGCAGCTTTTTTTCTGGGTTATCGTATAAGTCCATTTGCAAGGATCGAATATGGGCAAGCGTCTCCTCGTCGTGGACAGCGATCGGAGATTCATCCAGGATCACAAATCCCCGTTGGAATCCGCCTTCGAAGTCGACTTCCTCTACACCACGGAGGGGGCGCTCACGCGCCTGGAGTCGGGGCAGTACGGCGGGATCCTCCTGTGCGTGGAGACGTCCGAGAACAAGGGCTACGCCCTGTGTTCGGCCATCCGCAGGGCCCCCATGCACGCGGACCTGAAGATCGCCCTCATCAGCGCCAAGGCGTCCGAGGAGGAGTATTCCCGGCACCGCGGCACCAAGGGCAAGGCCGATCTGTACCTGCACAAGCCCATCAACACCACCGCCCTCATCCCCGCGCTGGCCGAGCTGGTGCCCATGAAGGAGGACGATCCGGACAACCCCCTGGGCGACCTCGCCGGGGCCGACCTGGGCGACGAGTGGCTGGAGAGCCTGCGCACGGAGCTTGAGACCGAGCCGGCCCCGGCGCCCCGGACCATCGCCCCCATCCCGGGCTGGGCCGCGGAGCCGCCGCCCGCCCCCGAGAAGCCCATCCGCAACCAGGGGGAGATCGAGCTCCTGGAGTGGCGCGTCAAGGACCTGGAACTCAAGCTCTCCGCCCAGCACGACGAGCTGGAGCGCAAGACCCGGGAGATCGAGGAGCTCATCCAGCGCAACGCCGCCGTCACCCGCAACCTGGACGACATCCAGCACAGCCAGGGCGAGGCCGAGGCGCTTCGCCATTCGCTCCAGGAGCGCACGGCGGCCGAGGACGGCCTCAGGGGCGACCTCCAGGACGCCCTGGACGAGCAGAAGCGCCTGGTGGAACAGCTCGACGAGGTCAATGCCCTCCTGTCCGAGAAGAACCAGCAGAACGCCGAGCTCATGGAATCCCACCAGCTGCTCCAGGCCCAGCTCGAGGAGGCCTGGGAGGCCGCCGCCAAGGTCAAGGACCTGGAAGCCTCCCTTTCGGAAACCCAGGAGACCCTGCGCACCGCCGGGGCCCAGGCGGCCCTCGCCGAGCAGCACAGCTCGGACCTCCTCCATGAACTCGAAGGCGTGCGCGCCGACGCGGCCGTGAAGCAGGCCCGCATCCAGGAGCTGGAAGGCGCCCAGGGCCGGGTGGCGGAGCTGGAGGCCGAACTGGCCTCCGCCAGGGAGCAGGTCGCCTTCCAGGAGCAGACCCAGCGCGACCTCGCCGAGGCGCGGGCGAAGCTCGAGGCGGAGTGCGCCGCCAAGGACGACGAGCTGACGGAGCAGGCCGGGGAGATCTTCGTCCTCCAGGAGAAGCTCAGCCTCCAGGAGGCCACGTCCCGCGACCTGCGGGAGGAGCGCGACACCCTGGGCGGGCTGCGGGAGCAGCTGGAACGCGCCGCCAACGACCTCCAGGCCCGCCTGGACACCGCCGAGGCCGCCGGGGAGAGCCAGCGCAGGGAGTTCCTCGCCGGCATCGAGGAGCGGGAGGCCAACCTGGGCCGCCTGCACGCCGATCTGGATGCCGGGCAGGATCGCATCAACCAGCTGAACCGTGAAAAGGCCGACCTCGCCGCCGAGCTCCAGGGCCGCCAGGACCGCCTGGACACGATCGGGACCGTGCTCGCGGAACTCGGGGACAAGGCCCGCCAGGCCCTGGACCTCGCCAAGGGCTGAGCATGCACACCAGCGCCCTGATCGCCACCCCGGCGCTCATTCTCGCCACGGGGTTCTTCGTCTGCGCCGAGTTCGCCGCGGTGCGGGTGCGCAGCACGCAGCTGGAGGCCCGGCTGGACGCCGATCCCCGGGCGGCCCAGGCCCTGGAGGTCCACCGCAACCTGGACCGCCACCTCTCCAGCATCCAGGTGGCCATCACGCTCCTCACCATCAGCCTGGGCGCCGTCGGGGAGGACGTCTTCGTCAAGGGGTTCCAGGCGCTCTTCGGGGGCACGCCCTGGCCCCGGGTGGGGCTCGTCCTGGGCTCGTTCATGGGGATCCTGGTCATCACGCTGCTCCAGGTGGTGCTGGCCGAGCTGCTGCCCCGGGGCGTGGCCCTGCGCTCGGCCGAGGTCTGGGCCCTGCGCACCGCGGGCCCCCTCCTGTTCTGGTCCCAGGCCATCGCTCCCGTGACCCGGACCCTGACCGGCCTCACCCACGGACTGGAGCGGCTCCTGGGGGTCCCCCCCGCCGTGGACCACGCCCCCACCGAGGACGAGTTCCGCCGCATGCTCATGAAGAGCAAGCTGGAGATCTCCCGCAAGGACCTCATCGAGAACCTCTTCGACTTCTCCAAGCGCACCGTCAAGGAGGTCGCGGTGCCCCGGGCCCAGGTGGTCTACTTCGACCTCCAGCGCACCTTCGAGGAGAACCTGGCCCTGGCCCGGAGCTGCGTCAACACGCGCCTGCCGCTCTGCGACGGGGACCTGGACCACGTGGTGGGCGTCATCCACCTGCGCGACCTGCTGTGGGCCCTCAACGACCAGGGCCCGGAGCTGGACTTCCGCAGGCTGGCCCGGGCCGCGTTCATGGTGCCCGAGATGCGGCTCATTCAGGACCTGCTGCTGGACTTCCAGAAGCAGAAGCAGCACCTGGCCCTGGTGGTGAACGAGCACGGCGGCGTGGACGGCCTGGTGACCCTGGAGGACGTGCTGGAGGAGCTGGTGGGCGAGATCCAGGACGAGTTCGACCGGGAGGTGATCAACCTCCGGCGCACCCGGGGCGGGGCCTGGCTGGCCCAGGGCAACGTCACCCTGGAGGAGCTGGAGGACCACCTGGACCTCCACCTGGAGGTGGAGAAGGGCTCCGTGAGCCTGGGCGGGCTGTTCCAGGAGCGGCTGGGGCGCATCCTCCGGGCCGGGGACGAGCTGCGCATCCAGGGCTGGCGGATCCGGGTGCTGGAGATGCGGGGCATGGCCCCCCGGAAGTTCCTCCTCAAGCCCGTGGCCACCGGGGAGCCCAGTGACGATTGACGGGTTCATCCTGGCGGCGGGACTGGGAACGCGCATGGGACCCCTGTCCCGGGCGCTGCCCAAGCCGGCCTGGCCCTTCAACGGCCGCCCGCTCATCGCCCTGGCCGCCGATGGCCTGCGCCGGGCGGGGATCATGAACCTGGCCTGCAACGCCCACGTCCTGCCCGACCGCATCCGGGAGGCCGCCCGGGGCACCGGCATCGAGGTGTGCCCGGAACCCGTCCTGCTGGGCACGGCCGGGGGCCTGCGCCACGTGCGGGACCGGGCATCCGGCGAACTGGCGGTGTGGAACGGCGACATCCTGGCCGATCCTCCCTGGGAGGCGTTCCGGGAGCGCCACCGGGCCCTGGGCTCGGACCTGAGCTGGCTCCTCATCCCCCACCCCGGCGGCCCCTGGAACCCGGTGTGGCTGGACCGGACCGGCCGCATTCTCCCCCCCGGCCAGACCGGCGAAGGGCCCTACCATTTCGTGGGCCCCGCCTTCTGGAGTCCCCGGGCCCTGGCCCTCCTCCCCGAGGAAGGGCCCGCCGACGTGAAGGTCCACGTCCTGGCCAACCTGGACCGGGCCTTCGGGGTGGTGGTGGACCCCTTCCCCTTCTACGAGATCGGGTCGCCGGACCAGCTCATCGAGGCCGCGGCCCGGGTGGCCCCGGAGGCCGAGGGCCGGATCCCCGGCTGCTACGTCCATCCGGAGGCCCGGCCGGCCGGGGACCTGCGGCACTGCGTGCTGGGTCCCGGCGCCCGGCTCCACCCCGCCTTCCGGGACCAGGACGGTTTCTGGTTCGAGGAAGGGGGACACCTTGTGCGCCTCGCGCTATAGACTGGAACGATGAGCGCTCAACTCCAGTCCGTCCTCGATCGCTGGGGCTGCAGGAACCCGGTCCTCCTGAACGGGGACGCCGGCCTGCGGCAGTACTTCCGGGTGGACCACCCCCACCTGGGCAGCGCCCTGGTGGTCCTCTACCCCAACGCGGATCCCGCAGGCACCGACGATTCCTACTTCGAGTACCGGGCCCTCCAGGCCTACCTGGACCCGGTGGTGCGGGTGGCCACCATCATCCAGTACGACGACGAGCTGCGCGCCATGCTGGTGGAGGATCTGGGCTCCACCACGCTGGAGATGCGCCTGATCGCGCATCCCGAGGAGGAGCTCGCCTGGGCCCGGGACGTGGGGGGCCTCCTGGCCACCTGGCTGGGCCTGCTCACCGAGGGTGCCCCGCCCCGGGCCTTCTTCATGCTGCGCCGCTTCGACCACGCCAAGTTCCAGTTCGAGTGGGAGTTCTGCAAGCAGCACTTCTTCGCCGACTTCCTGGGCAAGGAGGCCCCCCTCTGGCTGGACCGCATGATGGAGGACGTGCACAACGGCCTGGAGTCGCGCACCCACTCCCTTTCCCACCGCGACTTCCACGTGCGCAACCTCATGGTGCACGGCGACCGCCTCGTGACCCTCGACTTCCAGGACGCCCGCAAGGGCGCCGCCACCTACGACCTGGCCTCCATCCTCTTCGACGGGTACTGGGACTGGTCCGAGGAGGCCCGCGCCATCATGATCCGCAGCGTGGAGGAGGAGACCGGCTGGAGCGAGACCCTCCTGTGGGAGGAGCTGAACCTCAGCGGCATCCAGCGCAACCTCAAGACCCTGGGCACCTTCGGCAACCAGGTGGTGAACCGCGGCAAGGCCCACTTCGCCCCCGCCATCCCCCGCACCATCCGCCATCTCCTGGGCCACTTCCAGCGCATCCACCACGGCGAGGGCGTCCTGGCCGCGGAACACTGGCTGCGCCTGGCGGAGAAGCGCCTGCTCAAGACGGCCGGGGATATCGACTAGGCATGCTCGTCCGCCTTGGCCACCCGGAGGATGTGGAACCCGTGATGGCGCTGGTCCGCCGCGCCGTGCCCCTCATGCGCCAGGCCGGCAACCTCCAGTGGGACGACACCTACCCCAACGCGGAGGTGTTCGCCGGGGACGCCGCGAAAGGCCAGCTGTGGATCGCCGAGGAGGACGGGCAGGTGGCCGGCATGGCCGCCATCACCGAGGACCAGGAGCCCGAGTACGCCGACGCCGGCCTGGATCCGGACGAACCGGCCATCGTGGTGCACCGCCTGGCCGTGGACCCCGCCTTCCGGGGCCGGGGCGTGGCGGAGGCGCTGATGCTGCAGGCGGAGGAGGTGGCCCGCGAGCGCGGCATCACCGCGCTGCGGCTGGACACCAACACGGAGAACGAAGCGACCCGGCGGCTGTTCCCCAAGCTCGGGTACGTCCTTGCGGGTGAGATCGGATTGGCCTTCAGGCCCGGCCGGCGATTCCTCTGCTATGAGAAGCGCCTGCCGGGAGTCTGATTCCCCGGCCGTGCGCCAAAAGACGTCACCCGGCTTCCTCGGAGGCACGAAGTTCCAGTTCCCCGCTCAGAGCCTCCTCGAGGTCCTCGATGGTCGGCAGGTTCCTGTCGAGGGGATCGGGCAGCGCCCGGAGCAGCTGGTATTCGGAAATGCCCAGAGGCTTCTCCATGCCCGAAAGGGCATACTCCGCGACCATGCGGTTCTTCTTCCGGCAGAGCAGGAGGCCCATGGTGGGACGGTCGTCGGAGGCCTTCACCTGGGCATCCATGGCGGTCAGGTAGAAATTGAGCTTGCCCGCGTGTTCGGGCTTGAAGTCCTTCGCCTTCAACTCGACTACGACGTAGCACTTCAGACGCGTGTGATAGAAGAGCAGGTCAAGGAGGAACCGGTCCCCGCCAACCGTCAGCGGGACTTGTTTTCCGACAAACGCGAATCCGGCTCCCAGTTCCAGGAGAAACCGTGTGATGTGCCGGGTCAGGGCATCTTCGATATCCCGTTCCTGCGCCTGCTCGCCAATACCGAGGAAGTCGAAAAGGTAAGGATCCTTTAACGCCTCCTTGGCCATCGCTGCTTCCACGGCAGGCATCCGGGCTTCGAAATTGTTTACGGTCTGCCCCTGGCGATCGAAGAGCCTGTTCGAGATGTTGGCTTCCAGGGCGGCACGCGACCAGCCTTCCTGGACGGCCCGGCAGCACAGCCATTCCCGTTCGGGATCCCGGTCGACCTTGGTCAACAAGGTCACCAGGTGGAACCACGGCAATTGGTCAGCAGCCTGCTGACCAATTCGCAGGTCGGGGCAGCATTCTGCGAAATAGCGCATGTACTTGAGGTTTGCCCTGGAAAGCCCCTTCATCCCCGGGAAGGCGGCCTGGAGATCGGCGGCCAGTCTGTCGACGACCTTCCCCCCCCAGCCCTCCTTTTCCCGGCGCACGAGGAGCGTCCGGCCGATGTCCCAGTACAGCCGGATGAGCTCAGCATTCACCGCGAGGGCCGCCCGGGATCTGGCTGTCTGGATGCGTTGCTTGATGTCTGAAAAGAGGGAAATATAGGAATTCTGGATAGGCGGCACGCGAAAGACCTCAGGATGCTTCCCTGATCTGATGCGCGAATCCGGCAGACGTTCCTTCGCAGGACGGCGCCCCTGGAGGTTCCGGAAGCGTCAGGGACCCGGCTCCATCGTCATGGCGTTCCGCAGGGGCAGCCGCGTCAGGGGCAGCGGGAGCACGTCCTTGAGGCGGCCCGGATGGTCCCGCGGCTCACCGGCCTCGGCTTCGGCGGCCTTGCCCACGACGAGCACCACCAGCTGGTCGAGGTTCAGGTAGGTGCGGGCCGCCCGCTGCACGTCCTCGGCGGTGACGGCCTCGATGCGGGCGCGGAAGTCCCTGAAATAGTCCAGGGGCCAGCCCTTCAACGTCTCCTCGGCGAAGAAGCGCACCACGGCCTGGGGATCCGACCACTGGGAGGGGAAGGACTGGATGAGGCCGTCCTTGATCGTGCGGAGCTCCGCGGCGGGGACGGGTTCCCTGCGCATGCGCTCCAGTTCGGCCAGGGTCAGGCGCAGGGCGTAGGGCACCGCGGCGTTCCGGGTCTGGAAGGAGCAGGTCCAGTCGCCCTTCCAGTGGGCCCCTTCGTCGAAGCCGGCGTAGATGCCGTAGGTGAGGCCCTCGTCGCTGCGGATCTTCTTGGTGAGGCGCGCGGTGAAGCCGCCGCCGCCGAGCACCTGGTTCATGACCAGGGCCGCGGGCCAGTCCGGATCCAGCCGGCGCAGGCCCGGCAGCTCCAGCTGGACCAGGCTCTGGGGCAGGTCCTTGTCGACGACGTAGAGGCCCGGTTTTCGCACCGGTGCGGGGGCCGGGACGGGGGGGCTCGGCAGGGCGGCGGGGCCCGGGCACAGGGAACCGAGGGTGCGGTCCAGGAGGGCCAGCATGGAGGCCCGCTCGAAGCGGCCGGTGACCGTCACCACCAGGTTGCCGGGGTGCAGGAGCCGCCCGTGGAAGGCCTCCAGGTCGGCCCGGGTGATGGCGTCCAGGCTGCGCTTCGTGGAGAAGGCCGTGGTGAAGTGGCCCGGGCCGTTCAAAAGGAAGGCGGATTGGTAGGCGGCGATGGAATCCGCGTCGTCGTTGCGCCGCTCCATGGCGCGCCGGGCGCCCTTGAGGGCCAGGTCCAGCCGGTCCTGGCGGAAGGCGGGGTGGGTGAGCACGTCCAGGAACATGGCCAGGCCTTCGGGGAGATCCTTCTCCAGCACCTCCAGGGCCAGCTCGCCCGAGGTCGGCCCGCTGTGGCTCCAGAGGGTCGCGCCCAGGAAATCCAGGCGCCGGTCCAGGTCCTCCGCCGCCATTCCCCGGGTGCCCCCGCTGCGCAGCACCTGGCCGAACAGGGCGGCCAGGCCCTCCTTGCCCCTGGGGTCCAGGTAGGCGCCGCCCCGGAACTGCACCGCGATGCGCACGAGGGGAACGCCCGCGGGATCCGGGTGGAGGAACGCGGCCATGCCGTTGGCGAGCCGGGCCTGGTGGGCCGCGGCGAGGGGAGGCGTGAAGGCCAGGGGGGCGAAGGTGAGCTGCTCGGGGCGGGCGGGGATGGCCTGGGCGGCCAGGAACGGGGCCGCCAGGGCGAGCATGAGACCCATGCGTCCGATCTTCATTTGACCTCCACGGGCTGCGGGCCCCCGGGAGCCTTCTTCCGGCTCAGCAGGAGGACCGTGCGGTTTTCGGGCGACAGGTAGGTCCTGGCGACCCGCATGACATCGTCCCGGGTGACTTCTCGCAGGCGCCGGGGCGCGTCCAGGAGGTCGGCGGCCGTGCCCATGCCCTCGGCCTCGGCCAGCGCGTAGCGCAGGCCGCCGTTGTTCTCCAGCATGCGGAACAGGGCCACCTGGGCCTGGTTCTTCACCCGGGTGAGTTCCTCCTCCGTGACCCCTCCGGTGCGGATCCGCTCCAGCTCCCGGTAGAGGACGGGTTCCAGGTCCGCGGGGCCCCGGCCGGGGGCCGGCTCCGCCATGACGTTGAAGGTGCCGCCGTAGCGCATGCCGAAGGCGCCGGCGCGCACGGAGAGGGCCGCCTGGTCATGCAGGACCAGGGCCCGGTGCAGGCGCCCGGAGGCGCCGTTGAGGACGCCCGCCAGCACCTGCAGGGCCGGGGCGCCCCGGTGGACGCCGGAGACGGTCTTGTAGCTCACCCGCAGCATGGGGCTGGCGTCGGCCTCGGCCACCATGCGCTGCTCGGCCACCTGGAGGGGCTCGGTGGTGAGGACCGGAGGCACCCCCGCGGGATTGGCGGCGAGGCGCCCGAAGTACCGCTCCACCAGGGCGAAGGCCTCCTCCGTGCGGAAGTCCCCCACCAGGATCAGCGAGAGGTTGTTGGGGGCGTAGTAGGTGGCGTAGAACGCGTCGGCCTGCTCCCGGGTGATCTGGGTGACGTCGCTGGGCCAGCCGATGACCGGCCACCGGTAGGGCAGCGCCTCCCAGGAGAGGGCGGCGAAGGCCTCCATGATCCTCCCGGCGGGGGACCCGTCGGTGCGCTGGCGGCGCTCTTCCAGGACCACGTCCCGCTCGCTGTAGAACTCCCGGAACACGGCGTTCTTGAGGCGGTCGGACTCCAGCCAGGCCCAGAGCTCCAGCTTGTTGGCGGGGACCGTGATGTGGAAGAAGGTGCGGTCCGGGGTCGTGTTGGCGTTCAGGTCCGTGGCCCCCATCTCGTCGTAGAGCTTGGGCAGCTCGTCCTTGACCACGAGGCTGCGCTGCTCGGCCACGAGGCGGTTGAATTCGTCCAGGAGCTCCTGGTGGCGCGGGCTCCGGGCGGAGGGATCCTCCAGGCTCCCGAGCCCGCCCCGGCGCTGGCGCTCCCGGAGGCGGTCCACCTCCTGCCGGATCCCGGCCCTGACCCGGTCCTGCAGGGCGTTGAGCTCCCGGTCCCGGGCGGCGTTCCGGGTGCCGATGGTGTCGGTGCCCTTGAACATCATGTGCTCGAACAGGTGGGCCATGCCGGTGGCCCCTGCGGTCTCGTTGGCGCTGCCCGCCCGGGCCACCCACCCGCAGGCGATGCTGGGCTGGTTGTGGCGCTCCACCAGGAGCACCCGCAGCCCGTTGGGCAGGGTCCGCTCCACGAGGGGCACGGTCTGCGCCGGCAGGGGCGCGGCGGCGAGGAGGAGGGCGAACAGCGCGTTCCGCATGGCGGCTCCTACTTCCCTTCCCGGTGCCGGGCGAGGTTCTTCCGGATCAGGGCGAGGTTCCCGGCCGTGGCGTGGGGGTCCTTCTCGGCCGCGGCCAGGGCCTCCTCGGCGAGGCGGATGGCCTCCTGCCGGTCACCGGAGTTGGCGTAGAGCTCGGCCTTCATGGCCGTGAGCATGTAGTTGCCCAGCCCGCGGGCCTCCAGGTCCCTGGCCAGTTCCTTGCCGAACGCGTAGGCGGCGGGGGACAGGTCGGTCTCCACCGCGAAGACGGCCTGCATCATGTAGTAGGCGCCCTGCTCGTGGTTGGACTCCGCGAGGATGTCCCGGGACACCTTGATGCCGCGATCCAGGTCCGCGTGGTAGAGCGCCACGAGGTGCTGGTAGGCGAGGCCGTACTTCAGGTTCGGGCGCTTCTCCATGGCCGCGTCGATGGCCTTGACGGCCGCGGGGTAGTTCTTGGCCGCCATCGCCTCCCCGATGGGGCGGGTGATCTCCAGCTCCGTCTCGCGCCTGGTGCGCGCCCCGGCGAGGTCGTAGGTGCCCGCGAGCACCTCCTTGAGGACGCCGTCCAGGGCCGAGGGATGACCGATCCAGGCCACGCGGCCTTCCCGGTCCACCAGGAACGCGCAGGGGATGCCGTTCTCGCCGGCCGCCTTCATCCAGGCGTCGGCGATGCGGCCGTCGGCGCCGTCCGCGGCGACCCGGTAGCCCATCTTCGGGCCCTGCGCCTTCACGAACGCCTTGACCTTGGGAAGGGTGTCGCCGCCCCCGGCCTTCTGCGCCTCCCAGATGTCCAGGCCGATCACGGTGACCTTGTCCTTGTAGGTCCTCGCCAGTTCCGTGAGGTGGGGAATGCCCTCCTTGCAGGGGCCGCACCAGGTGGCCCAGAATTCCACAGCGTAGAGCTTGCCCTTCTCGAAGGCCTTCACCGGCTTGCCCTTGATCCAGGCGGCCGAGGCGATGCCGGGGGCGGGGTCCCCGATCTTCAGGTAGGACGGCTGGGCCGCGCCCAGGCTTCCGGCCAGGGCGGCGAAGCCGCAGAGGAGAACGATTCGAAGGGTACGTCGCATGCCTTGCTCCATCGGTTGGGTGTTCGGAATTCCCGGACTGCCACGGCAAGGATCACCCCGGCCGGAGGTGCGGCCCAGTCAAGACTGGAAAGGGAACCGCCTTGTTTTAACGTGCCGCCCAGGTCCACGCGGACCCATCGGCGGCGCCACTTTCCGGATCCGGCGCCAGCGTCAGGCCGGAATCTCCAGGACGGCCGCGAAGCCCCCCGTGCCCACGGAATCGAAGCGGAGCCCCCACCCTTCGTGCACGGCCATCTGGCGCAGGAGGAAGATCCCCACGCCCTGCCCGGCCTGGGCGCCGCCCTGCCCCGGCGTCGCCAGGGCGGAGAGCTTGTGCGGGGGGATGCCGGGGCCTTCGTCGCACACCAGGATCTCCACGAGGTTCCGGCGCCGCGCAACCCGGACCCGGGTGGCGCCCGCCCCGTGGATCAGGGCGTTCTCCAGCAGGGTGTTGAGCGCGGGCTGCAGGGCCTGGCCGGAGGCGCGGAAGGCGAGGTCCTCCACCTCCAGCTCCAGGGCCCTGCCCTCCCCCGCGAAGATCGGCTCCATCTGCTCCTTGAGCCGCAGGAAGAACGCGGCGTCGATGACCTCGAGAACGGGCGGCCGGGCCTCGGGCCGCACCCCTTCCAGGCCGGCCTCGATGATCTTCACGAGCTTGTCCACCTCGTCGCCGATGCGGGCCAGCAGGGACTCCTGGACCTCCTTGGCGAGGTTCGCGTTGCGCACGGTGTCGCAGCGCAGCTTCAGGACCGTCAGGGGCGTCTTGAGGCTGTGGGCCAGGAAGGCCAGCTGGTCGGCCCGGAGCTTGTCCCGCCGGCTGATGTAGATGTGCAGCAGGCAGGCCAGGCCGAGGAGCGTCACGAAGGCGGCGTGGGCGCTCCAGGCCATGCGGGTCCAGGTGCGGACCCGGTGCTCCATGAAGTCCGCCTGGGCCTTGGTGCCCCACAGGCCCGCCACCCAGGGGTCGCCGAAGGCCAGGCTCAGGTCAGGGAACATGTAGGCGAGCGGGGCCTTCACCCGGGGGAAGAACCGGCTCTTCGGGGGCAGGGCGCCGGATTCGGTGTTCTGGCGCCCGGCCTGGGGATTCCGGTCGTACCGGGTGATCGCGAACCGGAAGGGGGCTGCGCTGTCCATGAAGCGGCCCAGGAAAAGGTCGGTCTCCGGGGAGGAGGGGCGCCAGACCTTGAACTGCCACCGGCGCCCCGCGGACAGCGCCAGCACGCTCTCGTCAACGGCCCGCGGATTCTCCCTGGAAGGCGGGATCCAGGTGGCCTGGGCGGAGCCCTGGGCCTGGCGCGCCCACCCGAGGAGCCGGACGCTTTCCTCGTTCCCGGCCCCGCCCGCCTTGAGGAGCCGACGGCCGTCCCGGAGCCACACGTCGCCCCGGGCCGGATCCACGAGCGCATGGAGGAGCGGATCCCCCTCCAGCCACCGCCCCACCTCCGCCTCGTCGCCCCGGGTGAAGGCGACGGGGGGAAGCGGCTGGGTCCAGGCCTTGACCACGGCCTTGCCCATTTCGTGGGCCTGGTCCTCCCAGATCTGGGCGGCCACCGCCACGCGGTGGCCGATGAAGACGCCGGGCAGGAAGGCGCTCAGCCCCGCCGCCAGGACCCACAGACCCAGCAGCGCCGGCGGGGAAAGGAGCTTCCCGTAGCCGCGCAGGAGCCGGAACCGCCAGCGGAAGCGGCGGGGCCTGGGTCTGCAGACCTGGAGGGAGGGCATGGACATCATTCTAGCCCGGTAGGCGTTCAGAACTTGAAGCCCAGCACGGCCTGGACCATGCGGGGGAAGGTGTTGCCCTGCCCCAGCCCGTAGGTCTCGTTGGGATTGAACGTGTTGCTGGCCACGGAGCCGTCGGGTGCCCCCGGCGCGTGGGGGAAGGTCATCCCCTGGCTGACCACGGTGCCGCTGGTGTCCCGGGTCATGTACCGGACCCGGTTGAAGACGTTGATGATATTGATCTTGGCGTAGGCCGCGACCTTGCCGTAGAGCTTCTGCTCGTAGCCCGTCTGGAGGTCCATGGTCCACACTTCCGGCTGGCGCACGATCCCGAGTTCGGGGAAGTAGC
Organism: Geothrix sp. 21YS21S-2; assembly: GCF_030846775.1. NCBI lineage: Bacteria > Pseudomonadati > Acidobacteriota > Holophagae > Holophagales > Holophagaceae > Geothrix > Geothrix sp. 21YS21S-2. Next base: position 3,649,375 of record NZ_CP132910.1, on the reverse strand, counting down.
GGCTGTAGGAGGAGGCGTAGCCCTGGTCCTGGAGGGCATTGGTGACATTGGCCTGGGCTGAGCGGAAGGCCACGGCGGAACCGGACTTGTAGGTGCCCACGAGGCCCAGGTTCAGGGTTCCGGAACCCAGGGTGATGCGGTAGTTGGCATCGGCGTTCACCATGATGGGAACGTCCAGGCCGGGGGCCGGGCCCATGGGGTTCAGCTGGCCGGTGGGGATGTTGCCGGTGCCGAAGTCGTTGGCCTGGGAGGCGGCGCCGCCCAGGTTGGTGCCGGCGTTCTCGAAGGTGCGGCTCCAGGTGGCGTTGCCGCCCACGAGCAGGTTCTCGCCCAGCTTGCGGCGGTAGGCCATTTCCAGGCCGTAGTAGTGCTGCCTGGCGTCGGGATCGTTCTTGATGATCACCTTGGCCTTGCCCGGGCCCATGCCGTTGCCGTAGTGGAAGTCGTCCAGGAACTGGTCGTTCCACCGCCGCACGAAGGTGACGGTGAGGTTCTGGCGCTCGTCGGTGTACGCGTAGCCCACGGTGGCCTCGAAGGTCCTGGGGGCCTTGATGTTGGGATCCACGAAGATGTTGCGCTCGGTGAGGGGATCGGAGACGTGGTTGGGGTTGGCGCTTCCGGTCTGGCCGTAGTGGTTGCCCCAGGCCGCCCAGTTGATGGCGCCGCTGGGCAGGACCGCGTCCAGGCCGTTGCCCTGGTTGGGGCCGCCGGTGCCGATGTAGACGTACTCGCGGGTGATGGGCGAGGAGGTGACGGTGGCGGCGGCGAGGTTGCCCTGGTTGATCATCCCGGAGTACTGGGCCGCGCCCACATGGAACACGTGGCGCTTGTCGCCCTTGAGGTCGTAGCTCGCGCCCAGCCTGGGCGCGAAGGTCTGGAACGAGTAGGTGATGTTCTCGGGATTGTTCGCGCTCTTGTACTGGTCGAAGCGCAGGCCCAGGTTGAACGACCAGTGCGAATCCACCTTCCATGTGTCGTTCACGTAGAGGCTGTTCACCTTGGTGTCGGCTTCGCCCTGGGTGGGGAAGTACTGGTAGAGCACCGTGTCCGTGGCGTTCAGGGGCGTGAGGACGCGGTTGACCAGGCTGGGCGTCGTCGCGCCGTCGGCGTAGTTCCGGAAGAGGATCTCGTAGTTCGAGGGCGTGGGCGAAGCGGCTCCGGTGCGGTTGTAGTGGTAGAACTGGAACCCGCCTTCCACGTCGTGGGTGCCCATGGCTTCCGTCACCCAGGTCAGGTTGATCCCGCCCGTCTTGGTGTGGCTGTCGGCCTGGCTGTCAGAGCCGTAGCCGTTGTCCAGGACGTCGCTGGATTCCATTTCCTTCCAGGTGGGCAGGATCTTGCCGCCGGTGGGACCGGTGCCGGGACCGCCGCTCCTGGAATAGGCGTCGTTGAGCTTGATGTCCAGGGCCAGGGACGAGGAGATCTGGGCCAGGTAGCCCAGGGAATGGTAGCCCTTCTTGGACTTGGTCAGGCCGCTGAGCGTCTCCAGGGTCGAGACGGTGCCGTTGGAGATGCCGTTGAGGTCCTTGGAATTGGATTCGTTCAGCTCCACGGACAGCCGCTGTCCGAGGGTCATCTGCCAGTCCACCTTGGCGTCCAGCAGGTAGGAGTCCCGGACGATGGTATAGGGCACTTCCGCGCCCATGGAGGGCTGGGTCTTGGAGACGAGGCGGGTCTCGGGGCTGTTGGTCTGGTAGGCCACCGCGAAGAAGAGCTTGTCCTTGATGATCGGGCCCGTGAGGGTGTAGCTCTGCACCGTCTGGTGGTGGTCGGGAACGGGGGACCAGGTGAGGGGGAAGTGGTAGAGGTTGGAGTAGTAGTACGCCACGCCGGGCATGCGGTACTTGGAATTCCACTTCTCGTTGGTGATCTCGAAACGGCTGGTGCCCGTGAACTCGTTGGTGCCGCTCTTGGTGGTGACGTTGAGGACGCCGCCGGTGAAGCGGCCGTACTTCGCGGAGATGCCGCTGGTCAGCACCTGCACCTGGTCGATGAAATCGTTGTTCAGGGAGACGTTCTGGCCGCCGTAGTTGGCGTCCGAGGCCGCCACGCCGTCCACCACGTAGGTGTTGTGCTGGCTGTCGGTGCCGTGGATGGTGTCCATCACCGAGCCCGGCGCGCGGAAGGTGGTGGCGGTGAGGCGGTTGGTGCCCATGTAGTAGATGGGCAGCTCGCTGATCTCGCTCATGGTCATCACGATGCCGGTGGTGGCCTGGGCGGTGTCGATGGCTTCCAGGCCCTGGCTGTCCACCACTTCCACGGTGATGCCCTGGGCGCCCAGCTTGATGTCCATGCGGTTGGTCTGGTTGGCCACCACGGTGAGGGCCCCCTCGAAGGCCGCGGCCCCCTTGCTGGAAACCTTGATCCGGACGGTGCCCGGAACCATCTGCCGGAAGGTGAATTCGCCCTGGGCGCCGGTCTTCGCTTCCTGCACGCCCCGGGACGTGTGGGCCTGGACCAGGGCGCCGCTGGCGGCCTTGCCGTCGGGTCCCTTGACGGTCCCGGTGATGTTGCCGACCGCGCTGCTCTGGCTGAAGAGCAGCCCCGACGAGGCCACGATCAGGGCGGCGATGCGCATCGTGCCCCAGGTTGTATGACGTATGGTCATGTGAAGGCTCCCGGATGAATTGTGGATTGGTTAATTGGCTTGTCTGATCCTTGCTTTCCGGGAGGACCACGTCCAGTAAAGGCGGACAAAGGAATTCTTCAATTTTAACGAAGCGGCGCGACGTATGCATTTATTATATATAGATGGGTTATGGAACGATCATGCCTGCAGTCGAACCGAACAGTTGGAGGCCCGGGGCCGGCCTTCCGGCGGCGAACTTTTCCGGGCGGAAGAAGCGCGCGACCCAGCCGCAATGCGTCTACCATCAGGGATCATGGCCGCCAAACCCCCACCCCCGGACCGCATCCTGGTGATCGAGGACGAACCCGAGATCGCCGAGATGCTCACCCTCAACCTGGAGGCCGCCGGCTTCCAGGTGGAGGCCGCGGGCGACGGCGCCGCCGGCCTGGCGATCCAGGAGCGCCAGCCCGCCGATCTGATCGTGCTCGACCTCATGCTGCCCAAGGTCGGCGGCTTCGAGGTGCTCCACGTCCTCCGGCGGCGCCGCGACCCGGTGCCCATCCTCATCCTCACGGCGCGCACCGGGGACGCCGACCGCATCCAGGGCCTGTCCCAGGGCGCCGACGACTACCTGGGCAAGCCGTTCTCCATCCTCGAGCTCATCGCCCGGATCCGGGCCATCCTGCGCAGGACGCGCAACCAGGAGAGCCTGCCCCGGGTGCTCCGCAGCGGCCCCTTCCGCATCAACTTCCTCCAGCTGGACGTGCACCGCGGGCGCACCAACCTGAACCTGACGCTGCGGGAATTCCGGCTGCTGGAAGTGCTCGTGTCCAACCCCGGCCGGGTGAACAGCCGCCAGGAACTGCTCAACATGGCCTGGGACCCGGACGGCAAGCCCATGCCCAAGACCGTGGACGTGCACATCGGCACCCTGCGCAAGAAGCTCGGGGACACGGACCGGTCCCCGTTCATCCAGACCCTCGACCGGGAAGGCTACCGCTGGATGCTGCCGGTCTCCCCAGGGGAAGGCTGAGCCTCGCGCACCACGAAGCTCCTGCCGGTGAGCTTCTCCAGGAGCGCGATGCCGAACAGGCCATTGACCATGCCGTTGCCTTCGCCGCCGCCACCGCCCATGACCAGGTTCTCGGGAATGAGCTTGAGGCTGCTGGAGGCGATCTTGTCGATGACCCGGATCTGCCCGAAGACGTCGCGGCCCATGGCGGCCACTTCCAGCTTGTAGGCTTCGGCGGTGGAGGTGCCCTTGGCCAGGATGATCTCGGCCTCGGCGCTGCCCACCTTCTGGGTGGCTTCCGCGTTGGCGGCGGCGTTCAGCTTGGTGGCTTCCGCCTGGCCGCCGGCTTCCAGGCGCATGGCCGTGGCCTGGCCTTCCGCCATGAGGATGGCCGCCTGCTTTGAGCCTTCGGCCTCCTTGATGTGGCTCTCGGCCAGGTTCTTCTGGATCTCCACGTTGCGCTCGGATTCCACCACCTTGGGCTGCATGTTCGCCTGGGCCTTGGCGTTCTCCAGGTTGCGGCGCTCGTCCTGGGCTTCCTTCTGGGTGGCGAAGGTCTTCTTCTCCTGCTCGGCGATCTGGCGGTCCGTCACGGTCTTGGTGAGCTCCGGGGGCAGCACCACGTCCGCGATGAGGGTGTCCTTGGAATCGATGTGGTGGACCTTCAGGACCGCGTCGATGTGCTCCTTGGCCTTCTCCTGGAGTTCCTTGCGCCGCGTGTACAGATCCAGGGCCTGGATGTACTGGGCGGCGTTGCGGAAGTGGCTGCTGATGGCCGGCTCCAGCACCTGGCTGATCATGTTGTTGATGGAGCCCAGGTTGGCGATGACCTTGGGGGCGTTCTTCACGGGGATGTGGATGATGACGCTCACATCCATGTTCACGTTGAAGGCGTCCGCGGTGCGCAGGGTGATGGTCTTCAGGTTGGAGTCCAGTTCGTGGGCGCTGGAGCGGTTGTCGGCCCAGTTCAACAGGATCTGGGTGGTGGGCACGATGTCCACCTTGCAGATCTTGGTGTTGAGGGGGTGCTTGCCGGGCTGGAGGGGATCGGCCCAGATGCCCTTGCAGCCGTTGGTCACGATCTTGGCGTTGACCGCGTCGTCCGTGAGGTCGTCCCCGTCCGCGCCCACGTAGCTCGTGACCACGCCGCAGTTGCCGATGTGCACCTGGATCATGTCCACCTTCTCGATGGTGGCGAACCAGGGATTGATGGCGTAGTTGCCGGCCCGCAGCACGGGAATCTGCAGGCCCTTCTGCCCGCCGGCCTTGAGGAAGGCGTCGGCGTCCTGGAAGTTGTCGTGGGTGCCCATGGGGAGCTCCTCCGCGGCGATCTTGGAGGAATCGATGATGGGCTTGCCTTCGTTGATGGTGACGATGCCCACCTGGTCGGCCTCGATGTGGGTCCAGTCCACGATGTCGATGACCTTGAAGAGCTTGGGATTCAGGCGGTACACGCCCGGCATGAGCACGTCCAGCTGCCGGCCCTTCTCTCCCCCGTTCCTGAGGAAGGCCTCTCCGTCGAAGAAGTTGCCGTGCCCCTGGACCCGGGCCGCCAGAAGGCGGCCTTCGGGGATCTTGGCGCCGTCGGTGGCTTCCACGAGGCCCACCTGGCCGCCTGGGATCTTGGTGATGGGCATCTTCTGGACCTGGAACATGATCGTGTTGATGCGGTAGTAGCCGGGGGGCAGGAAGGCGATCTGGGGACCCTTCTGGCCGCCGTTCTTGATGAAGGCCTCGGCGTCCTGGAAGCTGTCGCACGCCACGGGCGAGCCGAAGTTGCCCCCGTCCCGGGTCACGGGCTGGCCCGCGATGGACTCCACGTAGCCCACCTCGTTGTCGTGGATCATGGTCGCGTCCACCATGGCCACTTCGAAGAGGAGGGGATTGATCTTGTACTGGCCCTCGGGCAGGATCGCCAGCTGGGGGCCCTTCTGGCCGCCATTGGAAAGGAAGGCCTCCCCGTCCTGGAAGAGGCTGCACTCCACCGACTTGGCCATGAACTGGCCCGAAGGGATGGCGGCGCCCGCCACGGCCCGCACGACGCCCACCTTGTTCGTCTGGATCACGCAGAAATCGCGCTTGCTGGTCTTGTACAGGAAGGGGATGAGGAGGTGGAAGCCCGGCCCCAGCACCCGAGCCTGGACGCCCACCTCGTGGCGCAGGGCCACGGAGCGCCCGTCCGGCATTTGCCGCCCGAACCAGCGGCGCTCCAGCACGACGATCTGATCGCCCCGGGCGATGGTGAAGGACTTCAGGAGGATCAGGAGCAGGACCAGGCCGCCGGCAGCCAGCCACAGGTAGGTGAGCGGAAAGGGGATGACCAAGGGAGCTCCTTGCATTCACGGGCGATGGGTTATCGGGATCCTTCCACTATGCTCCTTTTCGGGGGCCGCACTCAACTCCCGGATGCGCTGCAGGCCTCGCGCCTTTCCGGCGGACGGGCGGTCCTGTTCCCGGCCTCGTGCCCATGAGCATTTCAGACGGCGTATGCCTGGGGGCAGATCCTGGACATGCTGGACCCGCGACGGACGCCAGCTACGTGCGGCAGATTCCGGTTTTCCTGCAAGGCCCGCCTGAGGGCGTCCACATCGTTCCCTTGCTTCAGCATGGCCCTGTCGAGGCGGGGGAGGTCCAGGTCAGGATTGGGCAGGTCGGTGCACCGGAGGACGGTGTCATTCCAGTTGCGCTGCCGCACCTTGATGAGGCGCCCACTCTGTCCATGGCCGCCATGGCCACGCGGAGGTCCGGGGCCGGGGTGTCTCCATCGATGAAGGTCCTTGCGTCCGCCATGAGTTCTGTCAGTCGGCTACGTCATCCTGGGGTATGGCCCCGAAGGGCTTCAGGAGGAGGTTCTCCTGTCCGTGGACGCGCATGTGGAGCGTGTCGGTGCGGTGCAACAGGCCGTCCTTGTCATTCGCCCGGACGGGCGGAGCGCAATGCGGCGCCATGGACAGCGCGAGCAGCCAGAACGGATGATGCATGGTCCTTCCCCCGGGTCGCGATCCTTGGCATTTGGTTATTAACTTCCAATATATGCGGGCCGGCCACCCGATCAGGGCGGAAGTCCGGAGCCTCAGGCCTCCGTCCCGATCCCGTGGGTGATGCTCTGGTGGTTGAACGCGGCCCAGGCCAGGTCCCGGAAGCGCTCCGTGTGGCCCCAGTCCACGCCGTCCTTCCAGAGCTTGTAGTGGATGAGCTCGTGTTCCAGGATGCGGCGCACCACATCCTCGGGGTTCCGGCAGTTGCAGCCGCAGACCTGGACGGGCCAGGGCCAGTCCCGGCGGCGCAGCAGGGGCGTGGACAGGCGGATCTCCGGACGCCAGACGCCCCGCCGGTCCTTCTCGATGACGAAAAGGCCGGCGCAGCGGCTCATGCGCGGGGACCACACGATGGGACAGGGCGCCAGGTCCCAGCCGGCCTGCCGGAGGATGAGCTCCGCCTGCTGGCGGAGGGTGGAGACCCGCGGCGGTTCCGGCCGTTGGACCGGTTCCGCGAAGCCTTCCGCGTCCATGGGGGTGCCCAGACCGCCTTTCATCGGGGCCTTTCCTCGGGGAGCGGATTCGGGCGGGGGGGTCGCGTCACCTCTCCAGTCTGAGGCCATGGGAGGCCTTTACGCCACCTCCCGTGGACAACGGGTTCTCGATCCAGTTGATCGCCACAGGCCCTGAAGGCGCCGCTACCGGGAGGTGAGGGCCTTCCCCTCCCCTTCCACGAAGGCCAGCAGCTTCGCGAGGCCCGGCCCGGGAGCGCCCTTGGTGAGCAGGGTGATGGGGCGCCCCACCTCCGGCGTGGAAGGGCTGGTGAGCTTCTCGGCCTTGAGGGCCGAAAGGGGGCCCAGGCCGATGGAGCCCGGGGTGGCGGCCAGGGCCTGGATGACTTCGGGCGTAGAGCCGGACCACCGGACGGCAGATGCATAGGCAGCGCCATCCATCACCTGCTCCTGGAAGATCTTGTTGGTCCCCGGCATCTTCTCCCCCAGGATCACCACCACCTTGAGGTCCGGCCCGCCCACGTCCTTCCAGTTGGTTGCCTTCCCGGTGAAGAGCGCCTTGAGCTGGGCCTTGTCCAGTTCGAAGAGGACCAGATCCCCATGGAGGAAGACGTTGATCTTGTCGAAGCCGATGCGCCGGGCCACGAAGGCCTCCTGCCGGATCCCCTTGTGGCCCCGGGAGGCCATCAGTTCGAACCAGGACGCCGGGCTGAGGCCGGCGGCCGCGGCGTCCACCTCGCCCTTGTCCAGGGCCAGCAGGGCCACTTCGGGGCCGTTCTCCTGCAGCTCCAGGCGCAGGCCGGCGCGGGCTTCGAAGGCCGCGCGCACGGGCTTGAAGATGTTCTCCATGGGGGCGGCACCGCCGTCGATGCGCAGCGCCTGGGCGCCGAGCTGGAGGGACAACAAGGCGAGCAGGGCAAAGCGGAACATGGCACCCCCTGGGAAGATCCGGCTCTCCTGGTTTCGGCCGTTCCCGCTAGATCTTTAGACCCGTCTCGACCATCCGGTGGAGAACGTCCGCGGCGGGCTGCAGCCGCCTGCCTTTGCGGCTGATCAGGCCCAGGGTGCGCGTGACGGACGGTTTCACCAGGGGCACGCCCACCAGGCCGGTCTGCGACAGGGCCGGTTCCGGCAGGGCCGCGATGCCCAGCCCGGCCTCCACCAGGGCCAGGGCCCCGGCCACGTGGCTGGCCTCGTGGAAGACCGCCGGACGCAGGGGCACCCGGGCCAGGGCATTGTCCAGGAGGGCCCGGTTGCCGCTGCCTGAGGCCACCCCGATCAGGCGCTCTCCGGCGATGTCGCCCCACGCCACGGCCCCGCGGGAGGCCAGCGGATGGTCCCGGCGCATGACGAGGACGAAGGGCGCCTCGGAGATGGCCTTGAACTGGATTTCCGGCTCCTGGGCCCCCAGGAAATTGATGCCGAACTCCGCGGCGCCGGATACCACCTGGGCCAGCACCTCCCGGGCGCCCTCGTCCAGGACCCGGATGCGCACCTCCGGGTGGTCCGCCGCGAAGGCCGCCAGGATCCGGGAAAGCGGACGGATCGCGGAGTGGACGCAGGCCACCGTCACCCGGGCGTTTCGCTGAGCCTGCTGTTCCTTCAGTCCCCGCATCGCGGTCTCAAGTTCCTCCACTACGGTTTTGGCGTGGACGAGAAAGTGGGCGCCGGCCTCGGTGAGCGCCACCCGGCGGGTGGTGCGCTCGAACAACCGGGCCTTCAGGGCCCCCTCCAGCTTCCCGATCCGCCGGCTCAGCGCCGGCTGGGAGAGGAACAGGCCCTCCGCGGCGGACATGAAGTTCAGCGTCTCCGCCACCGCCAGGAAGGCCTGGAGCTCGCCGAGTTCGAAATTGATCTGTTTCATGCATTGATCCATAGGAATTATGCAATTCCAAGATACTCCCGACCGGGGCCTAATGGTGCGGAAGGAGTCTCCATGTCGTCGGTTCGGCCCGCTCCCGGCTTCCGGGTCACCGCGGTCATCATCGCCAGCGCGCTCTTCATGGAGCAGCTGGACGCCACGGTGCTCACCACGGCCCTTCCGGCCATGGCGCGGAGCTTCGGCGTGCCGCCCCTGCACATGAGCGCGGCCCTCACATCGTACCTGCTGGCCCTGGCCATGTTCATCCCCGCCAGCGGCTGGTTCGCGGACCGCTTCGGGGCGCGGCGGATGTTCCGGGCGGCCATCGCCGTCTTCACCCTGGGCTCGATGCTCTGCGGCCAGGCCCCGAACCTCCCGTTCCTGGTGGCCGCGCGGCTCCTCCAGGGCCTCGGGGGGGCCATGATGGTCCCGGTGGGCCGGCTCGTGCTGCTGCGCACCGTGGCCCGGGAGGACCTGGTGGCGGCCATGGCCTGGTTCACGGTCCCGGCCCTGCTGGGGCCCGTGGTGGGCCCGCCCCTGGGGGGGTTCCTCGTCACCTTCGCGTCCTGGCGCTGGATCTTCTACCTCAACGTGCCCATCGGGATCCTCGGCATCTCCCTGGTCACGCGCTACATCCGGGACGTGCGCGACGAACCCCCGGGGCCCTTCGACCTGGGCGGGTTCCTGCTCTCCTGCGTCGCCCTCTCCTGCCTCATGTTCGGCCTGGAGGCGGGGAGCCGCGGCGGCGGCACGGCCCTGCCCGGAACGGCCGCCGCGCTGGCCGCGGGCGTGCTCGCGGGGGCGGCCTACCTGCGCCACGCGGCCGGAGCCTCCCACCCCATCCTGGACGTCTCCCTGATGCGGGTGCGCACCTTCGGCATCTCCGTCGTCGGCGGTTCCCTGACGCGCATCACCAGCGGGGCCCTGCCCTTCCTGCTGCCCCTGATGCTCCAGCTGGGCTTCGGCCTCTCCGCGGCCCGCAGCGGCCTCATCACCTTCTGCACAGCCGCGGGCTCCATCCTCATGAAGATGGTCACGCCGCGGATCCTGCGCCGCTTCGGCTTCCGGGCGACCCTCACCTGGAACGCCATGATCGCCTCATCCTTCCTGGCCGTGTGCGCCACCTTCCGCCCCGGCTGGCCCGTGCTCTGCATCAACGCGGTGCTCCTGGCGGGGGGGTTCTTCCAGTCGCTGCAGTTCACCGCGCTGAACACGGTGGCCTATGCCGACATCCCCCAGGCGCGCATGAGCGCGGCCACCAGCTTCTACTCCACCTTCCAGCAGCTGATGCTCTCCATGGGCATCTGCATCGCGTCGGCCGCGCTGGCCCTGTCCATCCGCGTCTCGGGCCACGCCGGTCCGCAGCTGTCGGACTTCTCCGCGGCGTTCCTGGCGGTGACCGCCCTCTCCTTCCTTGCGGCCCCCGTGTGCGCGCGCCTCCCGGCCGATGCCGGGGCCGGCATGACCGGGCACCGGCCGCGTGAAGCGGGTGTCGGGGAAATGTCGCGGGGCGCGTCCCGCGCCTGAGCCGTTCGGCGGCCGCCGGAACGTTCACCCTCCCTCCCGTGACGTCCGCCATCCCCCGCGCGCCGCTGGGCGGGGGCCCGCCCGGAGTCCCGGGGGCGTGGCAGGCCCCTTGCTGGAAAGGGGACAGGAGCCGCGCTCCGCTTGAGGAGATGGGAACATGGAAAGGCGCACAGGAACTGGCCCCAGGAGGGCCTTGCATCGTGCCGGCATCGCAGGGCCGCTCATGGTCCTGGCGGGGTGCGCCCTGCCGGTGCCCGCGACCATCAACATCTACGATCTCTCCGGCTCCAACCTCATGCGCTGCGAGTCCATCACGCGGGACCCGGGGCGCACCCGGGGCATCCTGCAGTGCAGCGCACCCGGCGGAGAGAAGTTCCAGGGCGAGTGGGTCACCATGGCCCGCACCGCGGAAAAGGCCACCGGCGCCTGGGCCTCCCTGCCCTCCACCTCGGGCGACGCGCTCGCGGCCCGGTGGAGCTGGGGCGCGAGCTACGGCGTGGACCTGGAGTCCCTGGCGGGGAACTACGGCATGTTCCTCCTCTACGGCAGCAAGGGCACGGTCATCGACGGGGTGTTCCTCTTCCGCGGCGACCGGGCCGGGATCATGGGCGTCGCCACGGACAACAAGGGCCACCGCTACAAGGTCATGGGCTGAGGAGCTTGGGCATGCGCAAGACGATGATCGCACTGGCCTGCGCCGCCACCCTGGCGGGAGCGGACCTGAGGGTGCAGCTCCAGGTGAGCTCACCCCAGGGCGGACTCAGGGACGTGGCCGGAGGACGGCTGGGCTACGGCCTGGGCGTCCACACGGAGATCGCCCTGGTCAACGGCGACACCCTGCGGCCCCGGGCCGACCTGAGCTTCTTCCCGGTGCTCAAGCTGGCGGGAATCGAGAACAGATACTCCAGCCTGGGCCTGGGCTGCGACTACCTCCACCACCTCCCGGGGCGCCTGGATTCGTTCTACCTGGTGGGCGGGGCCTCCGTCCTGCGCTGGTCGACGCAGACCGTGGGCATGGGCTCCGGGGACACCACCCGGCTGGGCCTGTCCCTGGGCGCGGGCGTGCGCGTCACCGCCTCGCTCGGGTGGGAGGGCCGGTACAGCTACTCCCCGCTCAGCCAGGACATCAAGGCGCGCACGCTTGGCATGGGCTTCACGTACCGGTTCTAGCTATCATCTCCTCCAGGAGGCCGGCTTGGACGTGGCATGGTACTACTCGACCGGAGGGCAGGACAGGACGGGCCCGGTGGCCTGGGCGGACATCGAGGCCGCCTACCGCAGCGGCGTCATCGGCCCCACAAGCCTGCTGTGGGCCTCCCATCTCGCGGGCTGGGTCCCGGCGGCGACCCTCCTCGACGCCCCGGCGCCGCCGCCCATCCCCGAAGCCGCCCCGTCCCCCGCGCCGGGGGCCCGGGCCGCGTTCCACTGCGGCCTGTGGTCCCTGCTCAGCATGTTCCTCTGCTTTCCCGTGGCCCTCGGCCTGGGCGTCGCGGCCATCGTCCAGAACCAGAAGGCCCAGCGCCTGGCGCGGGAGAACCCCGGCGCCTACCTGAAGCCGGGCAGCGGCGGGCTGGTGATGGCCATCATCGCCCTGGCCATCCTCCCCCTCCTGGCGGTCCTCGGCATCGCCAGCGCCATCGCCATCCCGGCCTTCCTCGGCCAGCGGGACCGGGCCCGGGACAAGGGCGCCGTCGCCAACCTGAATTCCGGACTGTACGCCCTCGCGGGCGAGTGCGACCTGCTCAAGGGCCGCTCTCCCCAGGAGGTCAAGGCCGGCCTGGAGGCCGCCCTGCGCAGGGACGCCTCCCGGAACCCCTGGAGCCCCCAGGGGCCCGCATTCACCTACGCCGTCGAGGTGGTGGGCGGCCAGGACGGGGACGGCTTCAAGGAGGCCGCCCGGGCCGCGGGCGGCGCCCTGGGGGAATGCGCCTACGTCGTGCAGCTCCCCGCGGAGCGCCAGCCCGGCATGCTGGGCGGCGCGGTGCGCCTGAAGCACCCGGTCGCGGGCTCCACCTGGTACGTGAAGGTCATCCCCCTGGACTGAAGAGGTCCTCGTGGCGGAAGGGCCTGGCGCCGGGCCCCGCGTAGTCCGCCACGACCTGGCCGCTGCCGCGCAGGAGGTACTTCACGGTGACCAGGCCCTCGATGCCCACCGGGCCCCGGGCGTGGATGCGGGAGGTGCTGATGCCCACCTCGGCGCCGAACCCGTAGCGGTAGCCGTCCGCGAAGCGGGTGGAGGCGTTGTGGTAGACGCCTGCGGCGTCCACTTCGCGCAGGAAACGCTCGGCCGCCTCCGGGTCCTCCGTGACGATGGCCTCGGTGTGGCCGCTGCCGTGGGCGCGGATGTGGGCCAGGGCGGCGTCCAGATCGTCCACGATCCGCAGGGCGAGGACGGGCGCGCCGTACTCCGCGTCCCAGTCCGCTTCGGTGGCGGGGAGCAGGTCCGGAACGAGGGCGAGGCAGCGCGGGCACCCGCGCAGCTCGGCCTCCGGCAGGCTGCGGGCCAGGAGGGGCAGGATGCCGGGGGCGCAGGCCCGGTGCACCAGCACCGTCTCGACGGCGTTGCAGGCGGCGGGGTACTGGAGCTTGCCGTCCCGGGCCAGGGCCACGGCCATGGCGGGGTCCGCGGCGGCGTCGATGAAGAGGTGGCAGATGCCCTCGGCGTGGCCCAGCACGGGGATGCGGGTGCGCGCCTTGATGGAGCGCACCAGGGCGGACGACCCCCGGGGGATGACCAGGTCCACGTCCGCGTCCAGCGCCAGGAGTTCGTCCACGTCGGCCCGGCCCTGGAGGAGCTGCAGGGCGTCGGCGGGAAGGCCCCCGGCCTCCAGGGCCCCGCGCAGGAGCCCCACCAGCGCGCCCACCGACGCGGCGGCCTCGCTTCCCCCCTTGAGGAGGGCGGCGTTGCCGCTCTTGATGGCCAGGGCGCCGATCTGCACGGCGGCGTCGGGCCGGCTCTCGAAGATCACCGCCAGCACGCCGAGAGGCACGCTCACGCGCTCCAGGAGGAGGCCCTCGTCCAGGAGCCTGCGCAGGTCCACGCGCCCCAGGGGGTCCTTGAGCCCGGCCACGGCCTCCAGTCCCAGGGCCATCTCCTCCACCTTGGCGGCGTCCAGCTTCAGGCGCTGGAAGGCCGAGGCGTCCAGTCCGCCCGCGGCCAGGAGGGCGCGGGCCGCATCCAGGTCCAGGGCGTTGGCCGCGAGGAGGGCGGGACCCGCCGCCCGCAGGTCCGCGGCGGCGCGCCGCAGCGCCCCGTTGCGGGCCTGGACGGAGGCGGCGCCCAGGAGGTTCGAGGCGGCCCGGGCCCGCCGGGCCTTGTCGCGCACGGTGGTCATGGCCGCTTCTCCTTGAGCCAGGGGCCCAGGGGATCGCCCTTGGGCCGGGGACCCGCCAGGAAGCGGGTGCATTGCGCCTCGCCCGACACCACGCGCTCCAGGGTGCCGCTCCCTTCGCCCCGGGCGATGACCACGGCCACGCCGGACTCCATGCAAAGGCGCGCCGATTCCAGCTTGGTGGCCATGCCGCCCCGGCCCCGGGCGCCCGAACCCTGGGCCCGGGCCAGGATCTCCGGGGTGATCGCCGCAACTTCCCGCAGGAGCGGCGCCTCGGGGTCGTGCTGGGGATTGCGCTCGTGGAGGCCGTCCACGTCCGACAGGATCAGCAGCAGATCCGCGCCCAGGCCCGCGGCCACCAGGGCCCCCAGCTTGTCGTTGTCCCCGAAGACCTTCATGCGGCCCAGTTCCAGCGTCGCCACGGTGTCGTTCTCGTTGATGATGGGGATGACGCCCATCTTCAGGAGCTTTTCCAGCGTCGCGCGCAGGTTGGAGCGGCGCTCGGGGTCGGAGAAGTCCTCCTGCGTGAGGAGCACCTGGGCGCAGACCGTGTCCAGGCGCCCGAAGGCGGACTGGTAGAGGGCCATGAGCTCCCCCTGCCCCACCGCCGCGCAGGCCTGCTGGAGGGAGAGGGTGCCGGGCCGCGTGGGGAGCCCCAGGCGCCGGGCCCCCAGTCCCACGGCGCCCGAACTGACCAGGAGCACGTCCCGGCCCTGGCGGCGCAGGGACGCCAGGGACTCCACCAGGGCGAAGATCCGCCCCAGGGAGGGAAAGCCGTCCCCGGAAAGCAGCACCTGGGTGCCGGCCTTGACCACGATGCGCTGGGGGGCCGCCCTTTTCATCGGCCCAGCCCGCTGGCCACCTGGGAGGCGCGCTCGATGCCCCGGGCGATGACGGAGCGGATGCGCCCGTCCTCCAGGGCCAGGAGGCCGGCGATGGTGCACCCGGCGGGGGTGGTCACCTCGTCCTTGAGGGCCGCGGGGTGGCGCCCGGTCTGCAGCACCATGGAGGCGGCGCCCACCGTCATGCGCGCCGCCAGCTCCACCGCCACGCCCCGGGGCAGGCCGCACTGCACGCCGCCCTCGGCCAGGGCCTCGAGGATCACGAAGATGAAGGCGGGACCGCTGGCCGACAGGCCCGTGACGGCGTCGAAGTGGTGCTCCTCCAGGTCCAGCACGGCGCCCAGGGGCTCGAAGAAGGTGCGGGCCAGGGCGAGGTGCTCGTCCCCCGCGTGGGCGCCGGGCGCCAGGACGATGGTGCCCATGCGGATGCTGCAGGGCGTGTTGGGCATGGCCCGGATGACCGGGGTGCCCGCGGGGACCCGGGCCTCCAGGAAGGCCAGGTCGGTGCCGGCGGCGATGGACACCACCAGGGGCCTGTGGTCCAGGGCCCCGGCGGCGGCCAGGGTCTCCAGGAGCGGGCCCAGGTCCTTGGGCTTGACGCACAGCAGGACCGCCTCGGCCCGGCTCGCGGCCTCGGCGGCGGTGGCGGCCCAGCCGACGCCCATGGCCTGGGCCCGGGCCCGGGTGCCCTTGCCCTTGTCGGTGGTGACGATCGCGCCCGGAGGGAAGCCCGCGGCCTCCACCAGCCCGCCGGTGATGGCCTGGCCCATGGTCCCGAAGCCGATTACGGCAAGCTGGGTCGTCATGATTCCCTCCGGATACGAAAAAGCCCCCGGGGTTTGGGCCGGGGGCGGGTGGAAAGCGGTTGGGGTTGCGGTTCAGCCGGCCCCATGGCCATCACCCGCCTCGATAGGGCGCGGGGAATGGGCGGGGTTGAAGGCGAAGGATCGCATGGACGGAAGTATGACCGGGGAGGTCATGACCCGCAAGGGTCAGAGGCGGGTGGTCTCGACCTTGACCACTTCGCCGTCCAGAACCAGGGTGCTGGTGGAGGTGGGGGCGTTGGCCGTGAGGGTGCGCAGGGCGCCCAGGGGGGCCTGGTATTCGGCGGGCACGCTCTCGAAGAACATGACGCCGGCCTTCCACTGCTGGGCCTGCTCGATCTGGATGCGCAGCTCCTTGAGCTGGCGGGGGTCCACCGGGGACGGTGCGCTGGTCATGAGGCAGCGGGCCTGGGCGGTCTTGGGGAAGGCGATGACCTCCCGGATGTTGGAGGCGCCCACCAGGAGCATCACCAGGCGGTCCAGGCCCAGGGCGATGCCGCCGTGGGGCGGGGCGCCGAAAGACAGGGCGTTGAGCAGATAGCCGAACTGCTCCTGGGCCAGTTCCACGCTCATGCCGATGGCCTTGAACATGCGGCTCTGGGTCTCGGCGTCGTGGATCCGGATGGAGCCGCCGCCCAGCTCGAAGCCGTTGAGGATGACGTCGTAGGCCTGGGCCCGGCACCTGCCGGGATCGGTTTCGAGAAGGTCCAGGTCGTCGGGGTGGGGGCTGGTGAAGGGGTGGTGGCAGGCGATGAAGCGGCCGGCCTCCTCGCTCCACTCCAGCAGGGGGAAGTCCACCACCCACAGGAATTCAAACTTGGATTCGTCGATGAGCTCCAGGGCCCGGGCCAGGCGCAGGCGCACTTCGCCCAGGACCTTGGAAGTCTGGTCGTCCGGTCCCACGGCGAAAACCGCCAGGCCTTCGCCCGTGACGCCCAGGGCCGACCTGAGGGCCTCCTCCTGGGCGGGGTCCACGAACTTCTTGAAGCTGGAGCCGAAGCCGTCCTTGCCCCACTTGGCGTAGGGGAGGCCGCCGGCGCCCAGGTGCTTGGCCACGTCCTGCAGTTCGTCCAGCTGCTTGCGGCTGTAGGCGCCCGCCTGGGGCCCCTCGAAGAAGAGGGCCCGCACGCGGCGCTGCCCATTGCTTTCGGAGGCCGCCCGGAAGAGGTTGAAGCCGCTCTCCGCGAAGAGCGCCGTCACGTCCTGGATGCGCACCTTGCAGCGGGTGTCGGGCTTGTCGGAGCCGTACCACTCCATGGCGTCCTTGTAGGGCAGCCGGGGGAAGGGGGCCTCCACCTTGCGGCCCACCAGGGCGGCCAGCTCCACCAGGAGCGGCTCCATGATGTCCTGGATGTCCTGGGCCCGCACGAAGCTCATCTCCACGTCCACCTGGGTGAACTCGGGCTGGCGGTCCGCCCGCAGGTCCTCGTCCCGGAAGCAGCGGCAGATCTGCACGTAGCGCTCGAAGCCGGCCACCTGCAGGAGCTGCTTGTAGAGCTGGGGGGACTGCGGGAGGGCGAAGAACTCGCCCGGGTGCACCCGCGAGGGGACCAGGTAGTCCCGGGCCCCTTCCGGAGAGGACTTGCCCAGGATGGGGGTCTCGACTTCCACGAAGTCGTTCCTGCGGAAGTAGGACCGGACGATCTGGGTGACCTCGCTGCGCAGGATCAGGCTGCGCTGGAGGCTCTCCCGGCGCAGGTCCAGGAAGCGCCACTTCAGGCGCAGGTCCTCGTTGGCCTCCGCGCTGTCGTCCAGGGGGATGGGCGGGGTCTGGGCGGTGTTGAGGATGCGCAGGCTGGTGAGCCGCACCTCGATGTCGCCGGTGGGCATGTTGGGGTTCTTCTGCTCCCGTTCGGCCACCACGCCCTCGGCGGCCAGGACGAACTCGCTGCGAACCTCCTTGAGGCGGGCCAGGAGCTCGGGGGGCACCTCGGTCTCGTTGGCCACCAGCTGCACGAGGCCCCAGCGGTCCCGCAGGTCGAGGAAGACCAGGGAGCCCAGGTTCCGCACCCGTTTGCACCAGCCCAGGAGCCGCACCTGCCTGCCTGCGTCCGGGAGGCGCAGGTCGCCGTTGCGGTGGGTACGTTGGAAGTCGCCGAGCCGATCGAGTTTCATAGCCTACTAGAATCGCACCCGGAGCCCGGTTTCTCAAGGCTTGGGTACGCGCCCCGGCCCCTTGCCGCTGGCCCCCGCGAACAGGGATTCCCAGGATACGAAGCCCGGGCTGGGCTTGAAGTCCGCCCAGGCCGCCGTGTCGAAGCCCGCCGCCAGGGCCGCCGGCGCCAGGTCGGGATGGGCCTTCACATGGGCCTGGAGGGCCCGGAGGAAGTCCCGCAGGCGAAGCAGGTCCTTTTTCGCCGCCACGGGGCCGTGGCCGGGGATGATCTTCGTGCCGTCCGGCAACCAGGTCGCGAGGTTGTCCAGGGTGGCCACCAGGCCGTCCAGGCTCCCGCCGCTCTGGGTGTCGATGAAGGGGAGGGCCCCGTTGAAGAAGAGGTCCCCCATGGCCAGCACCAGCTCCTGGGGGTAGCCGAATATCGTGTCCCCGTCCGTGTGGCCCGGGGCCAGGTGGAGCAGATGGAACTCCGAGGCGCCCAGGTGCAGGTCCATGCGGGCGCGCAGGGCCGGGTTCTCCTCGCCGTAGCAGATGGCGGGCAGCCCGGCCTGCTGGGTCCTGGCCAGCCGGGCCCGGACGTTGGCGTGGGCCACCAGGGTCACCCCCTGCTTCTCCATCCAGGCGTTGGCCCCCACGTGGTCCCGGTGGACGTGGGTGTTCACGAGGTACCGGACGGGCTTGTCGGTGACGGTGCGCACGGCCTGCAGAAGCCCGGGCGCGCCGGCCTCGAAGCGGCCGTCCACCAGGAGGGCCGCGTCGGCGGCCACGAAGAGGCCCACGTTGCCCCCTTCCCCGAAGATCGCGTAGGCATGGTCCGTGAGCTTTTCCACCCGTTGGGGCGCAGGCTCGGCCGCTATCAGGGGGACGAAAGCCAGGGCCGCCACGAGGGCCCAAAGGGTCGCGAATCGCATAACGCCTCCGGAGCGGCCATTATAAGCCGGTCCGGAGGCGGGGGACTACGAGACGGAGGGGAGCTTCCCGGGCCCTTCGACCGCGTGCTGGGGCCGGATGGGTACGCCGGGCAGGTCGTTGGCGACCATCACGTCCAGGTTCCGCATGTACTTGCAGAGCAATTCCCGCAGAGCGGAGGTCTCCTCCTCGGTCATGTTCCCCTCGGCCTGGGCGCGGAGCCCCTCGCCGATGCCCGCGAGGTTCTCGCAGAGGGTGACGCCCTCCGGAGTCAGCCGGATGCGGATCCGCCGGCCATGGTTGGGGTCGGGTCCGACCACGAGGTACCCCCGCTGGGTCATCTGCTGGACCATGCGGGAGACGGTGGGGTTGTCCATCCACATGGCCCGGGCCAGTTCGCCCAGGGACAAGGGCGCCGCCTTGGAGATGACCAGGAGCATCCAGAAGTGGTGCGGAGTCAGATCGAGGGGAACGACCTTGCCCGCCACGAGCTGTCGGATGGAGCGTCTGGCCGCCACGATCAGCATTCCGATATTTGAAACCGCCAATCCGACTTCCGATGAGTTAGACATTTCCCAAACCTCCCGTTGATGAGGGATCCAACGTAGTAAATTGTCTTCCCAAACGAAGCCTTGTCAATGAAATTTTAATGACAAATTTTACCCGAATCGCAAGAATGTCTCATGGCCAAAATCACAAAGAGCATTAACCATATTGAAATTAACAATGATTAACAAACTATTTTGGATTGCCTAGTGCTATGTCCAGGCGCTTTTGATTAATATTGAGTCTCATATCTAATGTAATTTTTAGAATATTTCATTTTGCAAAACTCATGCGACCTCCCGGCCAACGGGTGGCACGAATGTTGAAATCGCGATATGTCTATATTATTTAATAAATTTTTTATTTAACAAAATTTAACAATTCGAGGCGAGGACCTTCCCGGGCCTCCGGCGTGCCCCATTGTGACAATTAACCTGCCATTCCTTCGGGCGCTGGGTGCGGCGTCAGCCGCGGAGGTCCGCCAGACGCTCCTGGACCGTGTCCAGGGCCCAGGTCTCCTGGGTTCCGGCGGTCAGGTCCTTCACCGCCACCATGCCCTGGTCCAGCTCCCCGTCGCCCAGGATCAGCGCCAGGGGCGCCCCCTGGCGGTTGGCGGTGGTGAGGGCGGTCTTGAGCTTCACCCCCCGGGTCTCCAGGACCACGTCGAGACCGGCGGCCCACCAGCCGCGCGCCAGCTCCAGGGCCTTGAGGGTCGCCACCGGGCCAAGGGGGATGAGGACGGGCGGGGCCTGCCGGGGGGCCTTGCCGTGCAGCTGCTGCATGAGGGTCACCAGGCGGTCGAGACCGATGGACCAGCCGAAGGCCGCCACCTGGGGGCCGCCCAGCTGCTTGACCAGGCCGTCGTAGCGCCCGCCCCCCAGGAGGGCCGACTGGGCCCCCAGATCCGTGGAGAGGACTTCGAAGGCCGTGCGGGTGTAGTAGTCCAGGCCCCGCACCAGCCGGGGGTTCTCCTCGAAGGGAAGCCCCAGGGTGGTGAGGATCTCCTTCAGGCGCACGTGGTGCTCGAGGGAGGCCGGGTCCAGGAAGTCCACCAGGACCGGGTGGCCCTCCAGGGCGGCCTGGCACCGGGCGTTCTTGCAGTCGAGGACCCGCAGGGGGTTCTCCTCGATGCGGCGGTGGCAGTCCTCGCAGAACTCCGCCTCGCGGGTGCGGAAGAAGGCCCGGAAGGCCTCGTGGAAGGCCGGCCGGCACTCGGGGGTGCCCACGGAGTTGATGCTGAAGGTCAGCTGGGCCAGGCCCAGTTCCCGCAGGAAGTCGTAGAGCATGACCAGGGACTCGGCCTCGGATTCCGGGGTGGACACCTGGAAGCTTTCGGCGCCGATCTGCCAGAACTGCCGGTATCTTCCCGCCTGCATCCGCTCGTAGCGGAACATGGGGCCGATGTAGTAGAGGAGCTGGGGGTCGCTGGTGGCCAGGAGCTGGTGCTGGATCACGGCCCGCACCACGCCGGCGGTGTTCTCGGGGCGCATGGCCACGTGGCGCTTGCCCTTGTCGAAGAAGTCGTACATCTCCTTGTGGACGATGTCGCTGCTCTCGCCGACGCTGCGCTTGAAGACCTCGATCTCCTCGAGGATGGGGGTCCGGATCTCGGAATAGCCGTGCCGGTGGAACGACCGCCTTACGGTATCCTCGATACGCTGGAACCAGTCCAGTTCGCCACCAAACAGATCACGAGTGCCTTTAACGGATTGGGCCATCTTGAAACTCCACGGAATCCTGCCGCTTCTCTTTCCTAGCCTACTGGCACTGGCGCAAACTCCCAAGCTTCCTTCCGGGGAGGGCCGCCTCCTGGTCTACGTGGACCCGGGCCACGGCGGCGAGGACGTGGGCGCAAAGGGGGCCAAGGGGCTCAAGGAGAAGGACGCGGTGCTGGACCTCGCGGAGGCCCTGGTGAAGGAACTGGAGCAGTGCGGCATGGAGGCCCGGCTCACCCGCGGGGACGACACCTTCGTGGGACTCTGGGACCGGGCCCGCATCGCCAACCAGGCCGGGGCCGACCTCTTCATCAGCCTCCACCTGAACGCCGCCCGGGCCCGGCAGGCCAAGGGGTCCGAGGTCTATTTCCTGACCCTGGGAGCAGGGGACGGGGAAGCGGCGGAGATCGCCGCCCAGGAGAACGGACCCGAGGCCCGCGCCGGCCACGCCAACCCGGACAACGTGGTGGCCGGCATCCTGGACACGCTCAGCCAGGAGGCCTTCCTGCGGGACTCCGAGCGTCTGGCCGTGGCCATCCAGGGCCAGCTCAACAAGCTGGGCGGGATCAAGCAGCGGGGCGTCAAGCAGGCCCCCTTCGTGGTGCTGCGGGGCGCCGCCATGCCCGCGGTGCTGGTGGAGACGGTCTTCATCTCGAATCCCAGGGAGGAGGTCAAGCTGAGGGACCCCGCCTTCCTGCGCAAGGCGGCGCAGGCCATCACCCAGGGCGTGCGCCACTATTTCGCCGGCGCCGACGGCACGCCCAGGCGGAATTCCGTGGAGGGGGCCAGGCTGCCCTAGAAGGGGAATGCCTCGGGTCCTTCCCCGGCGAACCTCGGCCTCTCGGCCACCCCGGCGAGGCCGTTCTTCTCATTGCTCTTGCGGCGCATGGATTACAATTCGCGGAAGTGGCATGCAACAAGAGGCATCGCCGAGGTGGCCGAGGAAGATGACGATTTGGCTATTCGTACCTCAGGGCCTCGATGGGGTCCTGCTTGGCGGCCTTGAGCGCGGGCCACATGCCGAAGCCCAGGCCGATGGCGGTGCTGATGCCGAAGCCCAGGACCACGCTCCACAAGGGGGCAGCGGCGGGGAAGTCGAAGGTGAAGCGCACCAGGAAGGCCACGGCGAAGCCCGTGGCGATGCCCAGCGCTCCGCCGCAGCAGGTGAGGGTCACGGCCTCCACCAGGAACTGGGCGGCGATGTCCTTGCGGGTGGCGCCCATGGCCTTGCGCACGCCGATCTCCCGGGTGCGCTCGGTCACGCTCACCAGCATGATGTTCATGATGCCCACCCCGCCCACCAGGAGCGCGATGCCGGCGATGAAGATCATGGCGATGGCGATGGATCCCGTGACCTGCTGGAAGGTCTGGAGGGTCTCCTCGCTGGTGAAGATGGCGAAGTCGTTGGCCTGGTGGGCCCGCAGCCCCCGGTGCTGGCGGAGGATGGCCACCTCCTGGTCGGTCATGTCGTGCACGAAGGCCGGGTCCTTGGGCACCGTGGCGATGTGCAGGGTGTCCCCGTTGCCGTTCTTCACCTCTGGGAACATCTCGTCGAAGACCGACAGCGGGATGAGCAGGAAGTTGTCGGCGCTGCCGCCCATCTGGGAGCCCTTCTTCTCCAGCACCCCGATGACGTGGAGCGGGACGCCCTGGAGCAGGACCTCGCGGCCCACCGGATCCCGTCCCGGAAAGAGGGCCTTGACCACGTCGTACCCGATCACACAGGTGTGGGAGGCGTGGGAGACGTCGGTTTCCGAGAAGAAGCGGCCGTCCTCCAGGGTGGAGTTGTTGGCCAGGAGGTAGTCCGGGACCACCCCGGCGATGGTGGGGCCGTTGGCCTCGGCGCCCTCGCGGTTCTTCACGGAGGTGGTGGCGGTGGCCGCGCCCAGGTAGCGCTCCGGGGACACGGCGGCGGCGAGGGTGGCCAGGCGCTTCAGGGCCGCGGCGTCGTCCAGGGTGAGGTTTCGCCGGCGCCGCTGCTCCTCGGGGATCAGCTCGGGGGGCCCGCCGAAGCGCGGTTCGAACTTCTGGAACTGCACGAGGGTGGTGCCGAAGGTGGAGAAGGCGCCGGTGATGGCCTCGTTGAAGCCCGCCACGAAGCTGACCATGGCGATGACGGTGGCCACGCCGGCCACGATGCCGAGCAGGGTCAGGAAGCTCCGCAGCTTCTGGGTGATGATGGCCCGGAAGGCGAAGAGCATGTTCTCCTTGCCTAGGGCGTGGACGAGGGCGCTGTTCCTGATGAAGTCCATCCTGGGCCCCTCCTATTCGGCCCGGAGGGCGTCGATGACGGGCAGGTTCGAGGCGCGCCTGGCGGGCAGGAAGCCCGCGGCCAGGCCGATCAGGGTGGAGACGGTGACGCTCGAAGCCACGATGCCCAGGGTGATCTGGGCCGGGAAGCCCCCCACAGTGCGCACGAGCCAGGCCACCAGGGCCCCCGCCATCACCCCCACGACGCCCCCGCACAGGCTCAGAAGGCAGGCTTCCAGGAGGAACTGCCTCCGGATGTCCCGCTTGCGCGCGCCGATGGCCATGCGGATGCCGATCTCGGTGGTGCGCTCCACGACGCTCACCAGCATGATGTTCATGATGACGATGCCGCCCACCCCCAGGCTCACGGAGGACACCAGCAGCATGAGCACGAAGGCGGCCTGGCTGATCTGCTTCCACAGTTCCTGCAGGGAGTCCTGGGTCATGATGCCGAAGGGGTCCGGGTCCCGGTAGGCGGTGTGGCGCATGGCCCGCATGAGCGAGCGCACCTCGGAGACCGCGTCGTCCAGGTCCGCCACCCCGCCCCGGGCCTCCACCTGGATGTTCAGGGAGTCCTTGGCGCCCATGAAGTTCTTCCGGTAGACCTGGATGGGCAGGCACACGATGCTGTCCCGGCTGAAGCCCAGGGAGCGCCCCTGGCGCGGGAACAGGCCGATGATGCGGAAGGGGAGCCCCCGGATGAGGAGGGTCTTGCCCATGGGGTCGACGCCGGGGAACAGTTCCTCCCTCACGTCCATGCCGATGACGGCCACGTTGGCGGCCAGGTCGTTCTCGTTCTCGTTGAAGTAGCGCCCGTCCTCGAACTCGAACTTGAAGAGCCCGGCGAAGTTCGCCGTGGAGCCCACCACCGTCACGTTCTTCAGGTGCCGGGGTCCCGAGTCCACCCGCAGCGACTTCACCGCCCGGGTGCTCACCCGGGACACGTGGGGCAGGTTGGCCCCCGAGATGCGCTCGAAGTCCGTCCA
Organism: Geothrix sp. 21YS21S-2; assembly: GCF_030846775.1. NCBI lineage: Bacteria > Pseudomonadati > Acidobacteriota > Holophagae > Holophagales > Holophagaceae > Geothrix > Geothrix sp. 21YS21S-2. Next base: position 3,625,396 of record NZ_CP132910.1, on the reverse strand, counting down.
GGTGAGCAGGGGCCGCTTGAAGGCCAGGAGGAAGTCATGGCGCGACTGGATGATCCCGAAGCGGTCCACCATGAACACGTCCGGCGCCAGCCGGATCACCTTCTCCTTCACGTAGGTGTCCAGCCCGGAGATGACCGCCACCACGCCCACGATGGTGGTCACGCCGATGATGACCCCCAGGAGCGTGAGGAAGCTCCGCAGCTTGTGGGCCCGGAGGGCCCGCAGGGCGGAAAGGAACAGCTCGGTGAGCTGCATTCAGCTTTCCTTCTTGTCGGTCTTCTTCTTCTTCTCGACGCGGATGTCCTCGCCGCCCTTGAGCTCGCGCAGGGCCTTGAAGGGCCCCGTGACCAGGCTCTCGCCGCCCTTCAGCCCGGAGATCACCTCCACGTTCAGCTCACCCATGAGGCCGGTCTTGAGGGGCCTGAAGGCCGCCTTGCCGCCCTCCATCACGTAGACGCCCTCCTCCTCCCGGGGGGCGCCCGGCGCGAAGGTCTCGCCCTTCTTCAGCTTGATGTCCCGCATGACCAGGGCCTGGAGGGGGATGGCCAGCACCTGGTCCCGGTTCCCGGTGAAGATGTCGGCCTGGTTCGAGAGGCCGGGCTTGATGGTGGAGGGCGGATTCTTGATCTGCACCTTCACCTTGAACTTGATCGCCTCGTTGACGTTGGTCTGGACGATGGGGGAGCCGCCCACCTCGGTGACCACGCCGTCGAACACCTGGTTGGGGTAGGCGTCGATGCGCACCTGGGCGGCCTGGCCCGTCTTCACGGTGGGGATGGAGGCCTCGTCCACCTCCATCTCGGCCTCCACCCGGCTCATGTCCGAGATGGTGACCAGGACGGTGCCGGGCTGGTTCTGCAGGCCGATGACGGCCGTCTCCCCCAGCTCGATGCGCTTGGCGGTGACCACGCCGTCCATGGGCGCCAGGATCCGGGTCTTGTTCAGGGCGTCCTGGCCCCCGGCGAGGTCGGCCCGGGACTGGGCCACCCGCTGCTGGGCGCTGTCGAAGGCGGTCTGGGCGGTGCGCAGGGCCGTGGAGGCCTGGTCGAAGTCGCTCTGGGAGGTGATTCCGGCCTTGTGGTTGGCCGAGGCCCGGGCGAAGTCCTTGCGGGCCTGCTCCAGGCGGGCCCGGGCGGTCTCGAAGTCGTGGGCCATGGCCTGGGAGGCCGAGCGCAGGCTCTCCACGGCGGCCTTGGAGCGGATGTTGTCGATCTCCAGGAGCAGGTCCCCCTTCTTGACGACGTCCCCCTCCTTGACCTTGAGGGCCGTGACCTGGCCCATGACGTTGGCCGTGATGTCCACCTTGACCACCGCCTGGATCTTCCCGTTGGCGCTGACCTTGGCCTGGATGTTCTCCCGGGCCACCGTGGCCACCTGGACCGGAACGCCCTTGTCGCCGCGGCTCGCGGCGATGCCCACGGCCACGATCACGGCCAGTCCCCCGCCCAGGATCCACATCTGCTTTGGCTTCATGTATACGTCCTCCTGGACCAGGGCCCACCTCTAGGTAACGCCCGGACCGCATCTTCCGTTTAGTTAATCATGCTCCAGGTTCTGCCCCGGAGGGGAGCCCCCGAATAAAGCCCGGTTGGAACCTTCGTCACTCTATAATTTAGGAATCACCGCCCTGGAGCCCCATGTCCCGCCTGTCCGAGTCGCTCCGCTCCCTGGGGTTCCGCAATTTCCGGCTCTTCTTCACGGGACAGCTGGTGTCGCTGGTGGGCACCTGGATGCAGAGCGTCGCCCTGTCGTGGCTGGTGTACCGGCTCACCGGGCAGGCCACGCTCCTGGGGCTGGTGGCCTTCGCCAGCCAGGCCCCCATCTTCCTCCTGGGCAGCTTCGGCGGCGTGCTGGCGGACCGGGTGGATCCCCGGCGCCTCCTGGTCGTCACCCAGGCCCTTCAGATGGTGCAGGCCTTCCTCCTGGGCTGGCTGACCCTGGCCGGCCGGGTCCGGCCCTGGGAGATCATCGTGCTGGCCGTGGGCCTGGGCATCGTCAACGCCTTCGACCTCCCGGCCCGCCAGGTGCTGGTGGCCAGCACCGTGGACCGGGACCACCTGCCCAACGCCATCGCCCTCAATTCCTCCATCTTCCACGGCTCGCGCGTGGTGGGGCCCGCCGTGGCCGGCCTGATGGTGGCCGCCATCGGGGAAGGCTGGTGCTTCCTGGTCAACGGCGTGAGCTTCCTGGCGGCCATCACCGGCCTGCTCATGATGGACCTGCCCCCCTGGGTCTCCCGCACGGACCACCCGCCCGTGCTGGACCACATCGTGGAAGGCGTCCGGTACGTCCACGGGAACCGGGAGCTCAGGCTCCTGTTCTTCCTCCTGGGCGTCGTCTGCCTCCTGGGCATGCCCTACGCCGTGCTGATGCCCATCTTCGCCGACGGGATCCTCCACGGAGGCCCCAGGGCCCTGGGCCTCCTGATGGGCGGCTCGGGGGTGGGCGCCGTCCTGGGCGCCGCCGTGCTGGCCGGCCGCAGGAGCATCCACGGCCTGGAGCGCATCGCCTACCTGGGCGCCACCGCCACCGGCATCGCCCTGGCCGCCTTCGCCTACTCCAAGGTCCTGTGGCTGTCGCTGGTCCTCATCGTCCCCGTGGGCGGCGCCATGGTGGCCCACATGACCAGCAACAACACCCTGGTGCAGGTGTTGATCCCCGACGAGATGCGGGGCCGGGTCATGGCCTTCCACGCCATGGTCTTCACGGCGGCCATGCCCATCGGCGCGCTGCTGGAGGGCCTCCTGGCCAACCACATCGGCGCCCCCGCGACCGTGGCGCTGGGGGGCTTCGGATGCGTGATCGGGGCGTGGTTCTTCGCCGTGCGGTTCCCAGCGGGGAAGTTCGAAGGCAGGGCCTGAGAAACGGACGGGCCGCTACCGGTCCAGCTCGCCCGCGATGATGTTCATCGCCCCCAGGATGGATACAGCATCGGCGATCAGCCTCCCCTTCACCTGCTCGTCGAAGCTGCTGAAGATGGGGAAGCAGGGCGGCCGCACGTGGATCCGGTACGGCGCCTTGGTGCCGTCCGACACCAGGTAGAACCCCAGCTCGCCGTTGGCGGCTTCCGTCGCGCTGTACACCTCGCCCACCGGCATGTCGATGCCGTGCATGATGAGCTTGAAGTGGTGGATCAGGCTCTCCATGCGGGTGTAGACCTTCTCCTTGGGAGGGAGGGCGATCTTGTAGTCGTCGATGATGACGGGCCCCGGGCCGATCTCCTTGAGCTTCGCCAGGCACTGGCGGACGATGCGGAAGGACTGGCGCATCTCCTCGGTGCGGACCAGGTAGCGGTCGTACACGTCGCCGGTGGTGCCCACGGGCACGTCGAAGTCGTAGGTCTCGTAGTCCAGGTAGGGCTGGGCCACGCGCAGGTCCTGGGCGACGCCGGCGGCGCGCAGGCAGGGGCCGGTGTAGCCCCAGCTGATGGCGTTCTCGGGCGTGATGGCGCCGACGCCCTTGGTGCGGTCGGCCCAGATGGGGTTGTGGGTGAGCAGGCGCTCCATCTCGTCCACGGCCCTGGGGCAGCTCTCCAGGAACTGCTCGCACAGGGGCTCGAACTCCGCCGGGATGTCCCGGAAGAGGCCGCCGATGCGGGTGAAGCTGGAGTGGAGGCGCTGGCCGGCCATCATCTCGAACAGGTCGTAGATGGTCTCCCGCTCCTTGAAGAGGTACAGGAAGGCGGTGAAGGCCCCGATGTCCACGGCGTTGATGCCGATGCACACCAGGTGGTCCCCGATGCGCGCCAGCTCGGAGCAGAGCACGCGCAGCACGCGGCTCCGGGGGGGATCCTGGATGCCCAGGAGCTTTTCCACCGCGAGGGTGTAGCCCACGTTGTTCATGAGGGAGCTGCAGTAGTTCAGGCGGTCCGTGAGGGGGATGAACTGCTGGTAGGTGAGGTTCTCCCCCAGCTTCTCCACGCCCCGGTGCAGGTAGCCGATCTGCGGGGTGGCCTTGACGATGATCTCGCCCTCGAGCTCCAGGACGATGTGCAGGGTGCCGTGGGTCACCGGGTGGGAGGGGCCCATATTGACGATCATGCGATCGCTGTCGGAGGTGCGGGTGGGTTCCACGTTCAGCTCAGCCATTGAGGGATCTCGCGTCGGGGGCGTAGGACACGCCGATGTCCTGGCTGCAGAAGGCGTCGCCGCCGTCCAGGGGGTAGTCCTTGCGCAGGGGGTGCCCGGGGTAGTCCTCCCACATGAGCAGGCGCCGGGGGTCGGGATGGCCGTCGAAGGGGATCCCGAACATGTCGGCCACCTCGCGCTCGGACCAGTCGGCGGACTTGAACCGGGCCGTCAGGCTGGGCACGGACTCCTGGTCGGCCACGCGCACCTTGAGGCGCAGGCGCTCCTGGCTGGCGAGGTTCAGCAGGTGGTAGACCACGTCGAAGCGGGGGTCCCGCTGCCCGCCGTCCACCGCCGTGACGTCCATGAGCTGCTGGAAGCCCTCCCGGTAGATGAAGTCCACCACCTCGAGCAGGCGTTCCCGCCCCACCACGATGGTCTGGTCGCCCCGGAAGGCGTGCCGGTCAAGGATGGCTCCGGGGAGCTGTTCGTCGATGCGTTCGATCACCATGCGCTCACCAGATCTTCTGTTCGCCGTTCTCGCCGGCCGCCAGCACCATCTCCCGGACCACCTGGAAGTTGGTGAGTCCGCGTTCCAGCTGGAGCTTCTCCTGCCGGTCCATGGACGCGTAGAACTGCTCGATGTGCTCCCGGCGGCCCATGAGCGTCTCCTTCTCGATCTTCTTCTGGAGCTGCATGGCGCCGAAGATGATGGACTCGGGACGGGGGGGGCAGCCGGGGACGTACACGTCCACGGGGACCACCCGGTCGATGCCCTGGAGGGTCGCGTAGGTGCGGTACATCCCCCCCGAGGAGGCGCACACGCCCACGGAGACCACCCACTTGGGTTCGGCCATCTGGGCGTAGACCTGGCGGAGGATGGGGGCCTGCTTGTTGGTGATGGTGCCCAGCACCAGGAGCATGTCGGACTGCCGGGGGGAGAAGCGCAGGGCCTCGGCCCCGAACCGGGAGAAGTCGTAGCGGGAGGCCATCATGGACATGAATTCGATGGCGCAGCAGGCCGTCCCGAAGGGCAGCGGCCAGAGGCTGTTCTTGCGGGCCCAGTTCACCACCGCGTCCAGGCGGGTGGTCATCACCGTATCGTCGAGGTTGATGGCCGCCATGTCAGCGCTCCCAGTCCAGGGCGCCCTTGCCCCAGGCGTAGACGTAGCCCACCAGGAGGGTCCCCACGAAGCTAACCCCCGCCCAGAAGGTCCAGAGGTGCGCCTTGTACTGGACCGCCCAGGGCAGCAGGAAGGCGGCTTCCACGTCGAACAGGATGAAGAGCATGGCCACCAGGTAGAACTTGACGCTGTAGCGGTGCCGGGCCCCCGCCTGGAGGGGGGGCGCCCCGCATTCGTAGGGGGTGAGCTTGTGGCCCTTGGGGTTGTCGGGCTTCATCAGCCCGGGCAGGATCCAGCCCGACACCACGAGGATCGCCGCCCCCACGATGGCCGAGAGGATGAGCAGGAGCAGGATCGGCAGGAAATAGGATACGGGTTCGGTCATGGTGGGTTCCGGGGCGGCGTGGCGCCTCAGAGATCATAGCGTCATCCTCCGGATATTGGCTCCGGTACTCGTTATAATCCCCCCCATGGCCGTCCGCGATTCCCAGACCGTCGTTTTGAGCCGTCAGGCCATCCTCCTGGTGACCGCGGTGGGCGTGGGCCTCCTGACCCTGTGCTACGTGCTGGGGGTCCAGGTGGGCAAGCAGAGCGCCGCCCTCCGACGGCCCCTGTCCCGGGACACCGGGGAGGAGCTGGAGGAACTCCCCGCCACCATGGCCGAACAGCTCAAGGCCCTCGAGCAGTCCGGCTCCGGCGCCGGCTTCGAGAAGCCGCAGGAGCCCAAGGCCCCTGAAGCCCCCAAGGCCAAGGCCCCCGAGCCTCCCAAGCCCGAGGCGAAGAAGCCCGAGCCCCCGAAGAAGGAGGACGGCCGCTGGACCCTCCAGCTGGTTTCCACGCCCGACGCCGCCGAGGCCCGGACGGTCGCGGGCAAAGCCAAGGCCGCGGGCTTCAAGACCGAGACCCTTTCCGAGAAGGGCCTCTTCAAGGTCCGCCTGGCCACCGCCACGAAGCGCGACGCCGCCGACGTCTCCATGCAGAAGCTGAAGAACCACGGGTTCAAGCCTTTCGCCATCAAGGTGGACTGATGAAGAACATCATCCCGTCCCTGCTCCCCATTCCGCGCTTCATCGAACAGGGGGAGCAGGTCCGGCTGCCCCATGCCCGGAAGGTCTTCCCCTTGCGGAACATCCACTTCCGGGACGTGCGGGCGGTGGGGTTCGACATGGACTACACGCTGAGCCACTACAAGTCCCCGGAGATCGAGGAACTGGCCTACTGCCATTCCGTACGCCTCCTGGTGACCGAAAAGGGCTACCCGGCCCGGCTCCTGGACACCCACTTCGATCCCGCCTTCGCCATCCGCGGTCTGGTGCTGGACGGCTCCCGGGGCAACCTCCTCAAGCTGGACAGCGCCCGGCAGGTGGTGCGGGCCTGCCACGGCAGCCGGCCCCTTGGGCGGGAGGAGGTGGACGCCATCTACGGGAGAAGGCGGCTGGTGTCCCGCGCCGGGGCCTTCCGGAGCATCGACACCCTGTTCGAGATCCCCGAGTGCCACCTCTACGCCGTGCTGGTGGACGCCCTGGACGGGGGAGAGCTCCCGGGGCGGGACTACCTCCAGGTCTTCCAGGACGTGCGCTGGGCCATCGACTCCGCCCACCGCAACGGGGTCATGAAGGCGGAGATCCTGGCCAACCGGGAACTCTTCATCCTCCGGGACCCGGACCTTCCCACCGCGCTGGACCGCTGGAAACGGGCGGGCAAGAAGCTGTTCGTGGTGAGCAACAGCGAATGGAGCTTCACGGAGGGGGTGCTCAGCTTCCTCCTGGACGGGCAGGATCCTGCCCGCCCCCTTTGGACCGACTACTTCGACCTGGTCGTCGTCAGCTCCCGGAAGCCCGTTTTTTTCCTGGAAACGCCCCCCGCCGAGCCGCTCCCCGGGCAAAAGGCCGCCTATTCGGGGGGTAATGCGCTATGGATGGAGGAGTTGCTGGACGCCAGGGGGGAGGAAATCCTCTACGTGGGGGACCATATCTACGGCGATATCCTCCGGTCCAAAAAGAATGTTTCCTGGCACACCATGCTGCTCATTCCGGAGCTGGCCTGGCAGCTTGAGCAACTGGAAGAACAGGCAACCGAATTGCAGGATTTCCTTCGTCTGGAGTCCGCCCGGCGGAAATCGGAGATTCGGGCCTCCCTCCTTGAGAACTTATATAAAAGAAATAGGGAACATCGGCACCTCCTGGCCCCCCGGGTTTCCCATGAAGCCCTCCAAGCCTTGGACTTGGAAGCCAGGGCCATGAAAGACGAAATTGACGCTTCACGAACCGCCACCCAGGCCCAGGCCCTGGAAATCGCAAGTCTGGATGCCCGGCTGGAATCCACCTTCAATGCCCGATGGGGGTCCATTTTCCGCGATGGGTATGAACAAACCCGTTTCGCGGATCAAATTCAAACGTATGCTTGCGCATATACCGGGCGAATCAGTAATCTGTACCTGGTAGATCCCTCTACGGCTCTTTATGCACCGGTGCCGACACTCCCGCACGAACGGATCTGACTTCTTTTTCACAGTCACGTTCCTGGCCGGCCTTGGAACAAAGCTCCATCTCTTTTCATCAAAGGGTCGTGCCGTTGCATATTGTGGGGCATTTAAGTCAATCTTAGGACGACAGTAGGAGTGATCCAATTGAAGCGATTCGATTCAAATTCCGACGCCCCACTCTCCGTCTCCTCCTTGGGAGACCGCATCAAGGCGGTTCGTCTCACCTGGCGATGGTCGCAGGAGGAGATGGCCGAGGCCCTGCGCGTTGATCAGGCCTCCATCTCCTTCTGGGAGCGGGACAAGATCAAGCCGTCCGGGTCCGCCATCGTGGCCCTGGCCTCCCTTTTCCGAACCAGCACCGAGGCCCTGGAGGAGGGCACGGGGTTCCGCATCCCCGATCCCCCGTCCCATCCCGAATCCGCCAAGGTGGACCGGGAATTCCCCCGGAGCGTCAGCCTCCCCGCCGGCAGCGAGGATGTGGTGATGGTCGTGGATCTGGCCGACGGGTCCTCCAAGGGCAAGCAGCTGTCCGAAGCCATGATGAGCCTCGTCCAGGGCGTCAAGGACAGCCGGCGCGTCTGGGTGGTCCTGGAGTAGGGCTACTGCATCTCGGCCTTGAACTCTCCCAGAAGCCTCGGGAGCCAGCGTTCGATTTGCCGGCGGAACTGGTTCACCATGCCTTCCGGGGAATCCCCCTGGACGATGACGATGGGCACGGTGCGGGTCAGGGGGGCGCCGCCCCCTTCCGTGAGGGTCAGCTTGGCCTCCATGCGGTAGGTCACGCCGCTGTAGATGTCCAGGTCCGTGAAGATGAACTCCGGCCCCCTGGCGCCGCCCGCGAAGGCGAGGTCCAGCACCAGATCCGGGTCCATCTCCCGGGCGATGAGCCCGCAGGCGGTCACCTGGGTCTTCAGGTAGGACTCCACCCCCAGGGGAAGGTCCACGTTGGAGCGGACGGACATGGCCGTCTTCGAGAAGTCCACGGGGGGAAGGTCCGCCTGGTTCAGCTGGTCCATGCGGAGGTCGACGGCCGCGCGCTCGGCTTGGAGGGCTGGCCGGAGGTCCGCCCCCACCCCGGTCACGGCCAGGAGGGCGATGGACTCGTCCAGCCTGTCCAGGTCGAGGGTCATCTTCCGGAACTTCCACAGGGCCTTGCGGCTCAGCTCCCGGCCCAGGCGGGCGCGGCTCTGCCCGACCCGGTCCAGGCGGCTGGCCAGGGTGGTGCGGGCCAGCGACAGGTCCAGGTAGGCCAGGGCATAGACGGTACGGGCGCCGGGGTCGGTGAAGGTCTGCTCCACCACCAGGCCGGGCAGATCCTCCGCCCGGGCGCCCACGCTCACGTCGTCCCGGACCACACGCTCGCCTGACCCCACGGTCGCAAGGCCTTCCCGCTTCAATTCGGCGGTGCGGGTGGCGACGCTGGTCTGCCCCTTGACCGTGGCCCGGAGGCGGGTCACCACCTCCAGGCGCGCGCGGTCCGAGGCCCGGGTGATGGACTGGCCCTCCCGGGCGCCCAGGTCGGCGGTGCCCATGGCGTACAGGCGACCGGGTGCCTCCGGCAGCCGCCCCACCCAGTCGGGGCGGGCGGAGGGGGCGGGCTGGAGGGACAGGGCGGCGGAGAGGAGGAGCGCTGGAAACATGGCCATCTCCCAGATTGTCGGTCGTTCGGCCTAGTTTGCCAGCACGTGCCGGATGGCCGCCACCACCTGGTCCTGGTCCGCTTCGGTGAGGCCGGGCCAGAGGGGCAGGCTCATGAGGCGCTCGCCGCTCCACTCGGTGTGGGGCAGGCCCTCCGCGGGCAGGGCGTGGGCGTGCTCCCGGTAGAAGTCCCGGTAGAAGCTGTGCACGTGGGCGGGGCGGTAGTGGATGCCGGTTCCGATGTTCTCGTCCTTGAGCCGGGCCACGAATGCGTCGCGGTCCATGCCGGCCACTTCGGGCCGGATCCGCGCGACGAACAGGTGGAAGCAGTGCTGGTGGACCTCGTCCCCGGGCACGGGGAGCACGAGGGCCTCCACGTCCCCGAGCAGCTCGAGGTAGCGGCGGAAGAGTACGCCGCGGCGCTGGTTGAAGCCGTCCAGCTTCTTGATCTGGTGGAGGCCCATGGCGGCCTGCAGGTCCATGAAGTTGGCCTTGCGGGCGGGTTCCGTGACGTCGAAGTGGGGGCTGCCCTCCTTGGACTGGCGCTTCCAGGCGTCGCGCTCGATGCCGTGGAAGCGAAGGCGCTTGATGCGGGCCTCGAACGAGCCGTCGTGGAAGGCGATGCCTCCGCCCTCGCCGGTGGTCATGTTCTTGTTGGGGTGGAAGCTGTACACGGAGAAGACGGAGCGGGGGTCTGAGCCGATCCTGCGCCCGCGGTAGGCGGCGCCCATGGCCTGGGCCGCATCCTCCACCACCCAGAGCCCGTGGGCCTGGGCGATGCGCCACACCTCGTCCATGGGGGCCGGCAGGCCCGTGAGGTGCACGGGGATGATGCCCCGGGTGCGGGGGGTGATGGCCGCCTCCAGCCTGGAGGGATCCAGGTTCAGGGTGACCGGGTCGATGTCCACCAGCACGGGCACGCCCCCCTGCAGGAGGACGGTGCTGAGCGTGGACACCCAGGTGAGGGCCGTGGTGATGACCTCGTCCCCGGGCCGGATGCCCAGGCACTGCATGGTGATCTCCTGGGCGGTGGTGGCGCTGTTCATGACGAGGCAGTGGGGAACGCCGTTGTACTCCTGGAGGGCCTCCTCGAAGCGGCCCGACTTGGGCCCGGTGGTGATCCAGCCGGACTCGATGGAATCGATGATCTCTGCGATCTCCTCCTGGCCCACCATGGGCCGGGTGAAGGGGAGGAACGCCTCCCTGCGGACATAGGACATGACGGCTCCGTGAAGGTGAAGGGTGATTCTAGCGGGCCTCGCAGGCCTGGAGGGTGTTGGCCATGAGGCCGGCGATGGTGAGGAGCCCCACGCCGCCGGGCACGGGCGTGATGGCGCCGGCCACGGCCGCGGCTTCCGCGAAGCGCACGTCCCCGCAGAGAACGCCGCCCTTCTCCTTCAGGATCCGGAGCTTGCCGGGGTCCGCCGCGAAGATGGCCTCGCCCAGGGCCGGGTCCTCCACGCGGTTGATGCCCACGTCCAGGACGACGGCCCCGGGCTTGATCCAGGAGCCCTCCACCATTCCGGGCCGGCCCACGGCGGCCACCAGCAGATCGGCCTCCCGGCAGAGCGCGGGCAGGTCCCGGGTGCGGCTGTGGGCCATGGTGACGGTGGCGTGCCGCTCCAGGAGCATGAGCGCCATGGGCTTTCCGACGATCTCGCTGCGGCCCAGGACGACGGCGCGCATGCCCTTGAGGTCGATGCCGTAGGTCGCGAGCATGTTCATGCAGGCTGAGGGGGTGCAGGGGCGGAGCCCGGGGAGGCCCTCCAGGAGCAGGCCCTGGTTCAGGGGGTGCAGGCCGTCCACGTCCTTGGCGGGATCGATTCCGTGGGTGGCCCGCCGCGCGTCCAGTCCCGCCGGGAGGGGCAGCTGGACCAGGATGCCGTCCACCAGGGGATCCCGGTTGAGCCCGGCGACCACCGCCTCCAGCTCCTCCTGGGAGACGCCCTCCGGGAGGCGCCGCTCCACCGAGCGGATGCCGGTGCGGGCGCAGGCGGCCACCTTGCCACGCACGTAGACCTGGCTGGCCGGATCGTCGCCCACCAGCACCACCGCCAGGCAGGGGGCGCGCAGCCCCCGGGCCGCCCGGGCCTCCACGGCCGAGGCCACCTCGCCCAGCATGCGGTCCGCATGGGCCCTTCCGTCGAGAATCGTGGTCATGATGGCGCTCCCGGAATCCATGGTGCCCTCAATCGGCGACCTTGTCTTGGGGCGGGATGGTTTGTGCCTCAAGGATATTTCGCTTGTTATGCGGCACGAAGGACGATATTCTTCTCCGTTGAATTCGGCCTGGATTTTTCCGGGCTCCAGGGCAATCGGTGGAACCCGGCCGCTGCACCCAGAGCTTTGGAGAGCCTTGTCGGGTGGGTTCAGCCCGCCCCAACAGCTTTTAAGGTTTCCCCCCCATGGATGTGAAAAAACTCAAGGACCCCGTCGAACGGCAGCTGGCGCTGCTGGGATTCGAGCTGGTGTGCCTGGAGACCGCCAAGGAAGGCCGGGACGACATCCTGCGCCTCTACATCGACCACCTGGACCGGGGGCCGGAGGGCGACCGGGCCATCACGCTCGACGACTGCGTGGCCGCCAACGACGGGCTCGTCACCTGGCTGGACGTGGAGTTCCCCAACCTGCGGGAGACCATGAACCTGGAGATCTCCAGCCCGGGCATCGAACGCCCCCTCACCAAACCCGACCACTTCCGCCGGTTCCTGGGCAGGCTCTGCCGCGTGCAGACCGCAAGCCCCATCAACGGCCAGAAGCGCTTCAAGGGATGGATCACCGAAGTCACGGAGGAGGCCGTCGTCCTGGAAGAGGACAACGCCCTCAAGACCGTGCCCTTCGAGTCCGTCCAGAAGGCCCGCCTCGCTCCCTTCGACGAGGACAAGGCCCCCAAACCCCGGCACGTGCCGGAACAACCGACAGCTGCCCGCGTAGAGAAAAGCGCCGGCAAGGAGACCGCATGGCACTCGTAGCAACCAGTTTCTTCGATTCCGTGAAGATGATCGCCGCCGAGAAGGGCATTCCTGAAGAGGACGTGTTCAAGGCGGTGGAGGAGTCCCTCGTCAAGGCCGCGGAGAAGTACTTCCAGAGCTTCGACTTCTACGGCAACTTCCAGGCCCAGATGGACCGGGAGACCGGCGAGTTCCACGTCTACGCCCTCAAGATGGTCGTGCCCATCGTCGAGGAGGAGGACCTGGAGATCAGCCTCGAGGAGGCCCAGGCCCTGAACCCCGACGCCGCCGAGGGCGACACCCTCTGGCTGCCCCAGGACACGAGCCAGCTGGGCCGCATCGCGGCGCAGGCCGCCAAGCAGGTCCTGGTGCAGAAGGTGCGCGAGGCCGAGCGCGACCGCATCTTCACCGACTTCGCCGACCGCATCGGCGAGGTGGTGGTCGGCGAGGTCAAGCGCTTCGAGAAGAGCGCCATCATCCTCGAAGTGGACCGGGTGGAGGCCATGCTCCGGCGCTCCGAGGCCCTGCGCGGCGACCGCTTCGACAAGGGCCAGCGCATCAAGGTCGTCATCTCCGCCGTGGACAAGTCCGCCAAGGACCCCCAGGTGCAGGTGAGCCGCACCGATCCCCGGCTCCTGATCAAGCTCTTCGACCAGGAGGTCCCCGAGATCCACGACGGCACGGTGGTCATCCGCTCCTGCGTGCGGGAAGCCGGTGACCGCGCCAAGGTCGCCGTGCACTCCCTGGACCCCGACGTGGATCCGGTGGGCGCCTGCGTGGGCCTCAAGGGCAGCCGCGTCCAGGCCATCATCCGCGAGCTCAAGAACGAGAAGATCGACATCGTCCGCTTCGACGAGGACAGCAGCCGCTTCATCGCCAACGCCCTCAACCCGGCCAAGGCCCTGCGCGTCACCGTCACCGACCTGGAGCACCGCCGGGTGGAAGTGGTGGTGGACGACGAGCAGCTCTCCATCGCCATCGGAAAGCGGGGCCAGAATGTTCGCCTCGCCGCCAAGCTGACTGGCTGGAACATCGACGTTCGCAGCGAGGCCGAGAAGCGCCGCGACACCGAGGCCGCCATGGGGCAGGCCCTCTCCGAGGCCCCCCTTGTGGAGGAGGCTCCCAAGTCCAAGATTCCCGAAGAATTGGGAGCAGTCGAAGGCCTCACCGAGGCCATCGTGGAAAACCTCGCCGCCGCCGGTCATCTGGATATCAAATCCCTGTACACTATGACCGTAGAGCAACTGCTCGCCATCGAAGGCATGGATCAGGACTTGGCCTTCCGTCTCATCGACGCCGTGCACGCCCGGTTCGGAGAGTAGACCCTGGGCCCCTCCCGGTTATCTCCTCCGCCCCTTCCACCTATCGAGGTAAGCCCCTTCATGCTGCGCATCAACCAATTAGCAAAAGAGCTTGGCGTGAGTAATCACGAAGTGATCGACGCCCTCGAAAAGCGCCTGAACATCCAGGGCAAGAGCCACAGCTCCAACCTCACGGACGACCAGGTCCAGTCGGTGCGTCGCGTCATTGAGAACAAGCCCCGGACCCACGAGGAGCCCGCGGTCCAGCCGCGCCCCGTGATCCAGACGCCCGTGCGGGTGGTGAAGTCCGTGACGCCGGCCCCCGCTCCCGTCCCCCCTCCGCCGCCCCCGGCGCCGGCCGTGCTCATCAAGAAGGCCGAGCCCGCCGTTCCCGCTCCCGTGGCCGAGCCGGCGCCCGTTGCCGTTCAGCCGCCCGCCCCCGCGGAATCGCCCGCCCAGGCCCCCGTGCCGGTGGAAGTGCGCGCCTCCGAGCCTGCCGCCGAGCCCGCCAAGGCCCCCGCCCAGGAGACCTTCAGCCGTCTGCGCGTCTCCCAGGCCCCGGCCCCCGTGGCCAAGGCCCAGGAACCCGCCCGCTACATCCAGCTGCCCCAGCCCGCCCCGCCCCGGATCCGTCCGGAAGCCGGCGCCCGGCCCGTGATCCAGCGCCCCGGCCAGCAGCCCCAGGTGCAGCGCTCGGGCCAGCCGCAGCCTGAGAAGACCGTCCTGCCCATGGCCACCAACACCGGGAAGGGCGAGATCCGCCACGAGCCCACGGCCCCCGCCCCCTCCCGGCGTCCCTTCATCCCGCCCTCGATCACCGAGCTGCGGCCCGAAGGCGGCTTCACCCGCATCAAGATGTCCGACACCCCGGCCCCGGCCCCCAAGACCACCGAGCCGGCCCGGTACATCCAGCTCCCGCAGGCCCGTCCCGCGGGCGGCGCCCCCCGCCCCGGCGGCCCCGGCGCGCGTCCCGGCGGTCCTTCCCGGCCCGGCATGGGCGGGCCCTCCCGTCCCGGCATGGGCGGACCTTCCCGTCCCGGCGGTCCCGGAGCCCGCCCAGGCGGCCCCGGCGGTCCCCGTCCCGGAGGTCCCGGCAGGCCCGGCGGCCCCGGCCGCGGCCCCTCGCTGCCCGCCACCACCGCCATCGACCCCAACGCCCAGAAGGGCCCGGGCCGCGGCGGCCACTTCACCGGCAAGAAGAAGGACGACAAGCGCAGCAAGGCCGAGCGCCTCGCCGAGGAGCTCGAGCTCAAGCTCAGGCAGCCCCGCAGCCGCGCCCAGCAGATCGCCACGGAGTACGTGAACGACGAGATCGGCATCGTGATGCTGTCCGAAGGCGTCTCGGTGAAGGAACTGGCGGAGAAGTGCAACCGCCCCGCCAAGGACGTCGTGGCCAAGCTCCTGCACCGCGGGATCTTCGCGACCATCAACCAGCCCCTGGACACGGAGCTGGCCAAGGAGATCGCCCGGGAGTTCGGGTACCTGGCCGACATCGTCTCCTTCGAGGAGGACGTGCAGATCGCCGCCGAAGAGGGCAGCGACGTGCAGGGCGAGAAGCTTCCCCGGCCTCCCGTCGTCACCATCATGGGCCACGTCGACCACGGCAAGACGTCGCTGCTCGACGCCATCCGGAAGAGCAAGATCGCCGCGGGCGAAGCCGGCGGCATCACCCAGGCCATCGGCGCCTACCACGTCAACGTCAAGGACGGCACCGAAGGGGCCCGCCGCCAGGTGGTCTTCATCGACACGCCCGGCCACGAGGCCTTCACCAAGATGCGCGCCCGGGGCGCCAAGGTCACCGACATCGTCATCCTGGTGGTGGCGGCGGACGACGGCGTCATGCCCCAGACCATCGAGGCCATCAACCACACCAAGGCCGCCGACGTGCCCATGGTCGTGGCCATCAACAAGATCGACAAGCCCGGCGCCAACCCCGAGAAGGTCGAACAGATGCTCCTGCAGTACGGCATCCAGACCGAGGCCTTCGGCGGCGAGATCCCCTGCGTCAAGGTGAGCGCCAAGACCAAGGAAGGCCTGGATCTCCTGCTGGAGACCCTCCTCCTGGTGGCCGACCTCAAGGACCTCAAGGCCGTCTACGAGTGCGCCGCGGCCGGCTCCATCCTGGAAGCCCGGCTCGACCGCGGGCGGGGCCCCGTGGCCACCGTCCTCGTGCAGCAGGGCACGCTCCACGCCGGCGAGATCTTCGTGGCCGGCGCCACCATGGGCCGCGTGCGGGCCATGTTCAACGACCGCGGCGAGAAGGTGACGGAAGCCACCCCCTCCATGGCCGTGCAGATCCTCGGTTTCGAGGCCGTGCCGGTATCCGGCGACAACCTCCAGGTGGTCGAGGACGAGGCCAAGGCCCGCAACATCGTGTCCTTCCGGCAGGAGAAGGCCAAGGCGGCCGCGCAGATCAAGCAGCGCGTCACCCTGGAGAACCTCTTCTCCACCCTCAAGGACGGCCAGATCAAGGAACTGCCCCTCATCATCAAGGCCGATACCTCGGGTTCCGTGGAATCCCTGGTGGGCAGCCTCGAGCGCCTCTCCACCGAGAAGGTGCGCGTGCGCATCATCCACGCCGCCGCCGGCACCGTCACCGAGAACGACGTCCTGCTGGCCGAGGCCTCCAAGGCCACGGTCATCGCCTTCTCCGTGAAGGCCGAGCGCAAGACCGAGGAACTCGCCCAGGAAGAGGGCGTGGACATCCGGTTCCACGAGATCATCTACAAGGTCACGGAGGAGATCACCGCGGCCATGATGGGCCTGCTGGACGCCGAGGAGCGCGAGACCATCCAGGGCCTCGCCGAGGTCCGGCAGATCTTCCGCGTGGGCAAGTCGGTCATCGCCGGCTCCTTCGTCACGGAAGGCAAGGTCCAGAAGCCCTTCAAGGTCCGCGTCAAGCGCGGCCCCGACACCCTCTGGGAAGGCGGCATCAAGACCCTCAAGCGCTTCAAGGACGACGTCCACGAAGTGAAGAACGGCCTGGACTGCGGCATCGACCTGGACGGCTACACGGGCCTGAAGGAAGGCGACCTCCTGGAGTTCTTCACCCGGGAGAAGTTCGCCGCCACCAGCCTGGGCTAGAATTGTCCTGAACCTGGATGCCGATCGGCGCACAATCCTGGTAGGGTCCATCCATGCGAAAACAGCGCGGCTTCACGCTACTTGAACTTCTCACGGTGATGACCATCCTGGCCATGCTGGCCACGGTGGGCATCGTGGGCTACCGCCGTCACACCAAGGCCGCCAAGGAAGCCGTCCTCAAGGAGGACCTCTTCCAGCTCAACCACTGCCTGGAGCAGTTCCGGGCGGACAAGGGCAAGTATCCCACCGCCCTCGACATGCTGCGGACCCAGGGCTACATCCGGGATATCCCGGTGGACCCCATGACCCAGTCCAAGGACACCTGGGTGACCGAGTTCGAGACCCCCGACACCGACAGCCCCGACGCGGAGGTGGGCATCTTCCGCATCCGCAGCGGGTCCCAGGACCTGGGCGAGAACCAGATCCCCTATAACGAATGGTGAGCATGAAACCCCTGGTCCGCACCGACGCCGCAGCCGCCGGCATTCTCATCCTCTGGACCGGCATGGTCCTGGGCTTCGCCTTCCTGGTCGCCCCTCTGCTCTTCTCGATCCTCCCCAGCCGGGACGTGGCCGGCCATATCGCCGGTCGTGTGGTAGGCCGCCTGGACTGGATGGCCTGGGCCGCCTTCGGCGCCGCCGGCGCCCTGGTGCTCTTCCCCCGCTGGCTGAAGGAGATCCGCGAGGATCAGCCCGTGGGCCCCCAGCGCCTCTGGGCCGCCACGCTCCTGGTGACCCTGCTCATGTGCTTCACCAGCCAGTTCATCGTCAGCCCCGGCCTGGAACGCATCAAGGCCCGCATGGACGGCCCCGTGGAGGCCCTGGCGAAGGACCATCCCGACCGGGTGGCCTACCAGAAGGCCCACGGGATCTCCCGGCAATTGATGTTCATTCGCCTGCTGCTGGCCCTCGGCCTGGCCGCCGGAGTGGCCTGGCTGCCCAGGGAAGCCAAGGAATCCTGAGCTCTTTTCTCGGCGAACCTCGGCCCCTCGGCTACCTCGGCGATGCCTTCTTTTCCCAAAACCTGCGGCGCAACCGTTCAATGCGCCGCAAGGTCAAGAAACTGAATGCATCGCCGAGGTAGCCGAGGGGCCGAGGTACGCCGAGGAAGAATGGGCTACAGCTTGAACCTGCTCACGAGGTTCTTCAGGCCTTCCGCCACGGAGGCCAGGTCGTCCGAGGTCCTCGCCACCTCCCCCACCGCCGTGGACAGCTGGTGGGCCGCGGTGGCGTTCTGGTCCAGCTGGCGGGCCGTCGTGTCCATGAGCTGGCCCACGCGGCCGCTGGTCTGGGCCTGTTCCCGGCTCAGCGTGCCGATCGTCCCGATCCGGCCGGCGATGCCGGAAATGCGGGCGCGCACCGCTTCCAGGTGCTCCAGCGTGACCTTCACGCTGGCGCCGCCTCCGGCCACGGCCTCCTCCGTGAGGCGGAGGATCCCCTCGATCTCCCGGGCGGCCTGGGCGCTGCGTTCGGCCAGCTTGCGCACCTCCTCGGCCACCACGGCGAACCCCTTGCCGGCGTTGCCGGCCTTGGCGGCCTCGATGGCGGCGTTCAGGGACAGGAGGTTGGTCTGCCGGGCGATGCCCTGGATCGCCTGGACTGCGGTCACGATGCGGGTGGTGGCCTCCTGGATGGCCCGCATCCCTTCGGCGGTGCCCCGGCCCTCCCGGGCCCCCTTGTCCGTGTCCTCCACGGCCGCGCCGGCTTCGGTGCCGGTGTGGCTGGACTGGGCGGCCATGGTCTCGGCGTTCTCGTCCAGGATCCGCAGGGCATCCTGCACGCCGCGGCCGGCGTCCCTCAGGCCCGCGCTGACATGGGCCACCTCCCCCACGGACTGGGTCATCTGCTCGGCGCTGGCCGCCAGCTCCATGCTCCCGGAAGCCACCCGCTGGGAGGCCAGGTTCACGTCCAGAAGGGCCCGGTTCAGTTCTCCGGCCATGCGGTTGAAGGCCCCTGCCAGCTGCCCGATCTCGTCCCCCGTAAGCACTTCGGCCCGGGCGGTGAGGTCCCCCCCGGCCATGCGCCCGAAGGCGGCCGAGAGCCCCAGGAGGGGCGTCAGGACGTTGCGCCGCACGGAGAAGGTGACCATCCAGCTCACGACGGCCAGGAGGGCCAGACCGGCCGCCGCGGTCACCAGCCGGGTGCGGGCCACGCTGCGCTCCAGGTCGCCGGTGGGCACGGAGACGCCGAAGGCCGCCACCAGGTCGCCGGGCTTGCGGTCCTTGAAGGCGTCCATGCCCACGGCGCCGTGGCACAGGATGCACTCCTCCTTCAGGCGCGCGGGGGCGAGGGTGTACTTGAAGTCCTTCCCGTCCTCCTTCAGGTTCCCCTTGCGCAGCTCGAGGCCGGGGTCGGCGGCGAAGGCGTCCATGGACGCCCGCTCGAAGTCGCCCGCGACGCCCGGGGCGTAGCGCCCCGGCTCCACCCGGTGGTAGGCCATGCCGTGGGCCGCGCAGTAGGCCTGGGCGGTGGCGTGGAACATGTTCCGGGAAGCCACGGACATGGTGGTGAGGTTGTCGTCGAAGGCCCGCTCCATGAGGGTGGACTCCTGGGAGCCCACCACCCAGGCCGCCACCAGGACCACCAGGGCCAGGACGACCCCCACCGACAGGAAGATCTTGAAGGACAACTTCGTGTTGTTCATCGCGGGGACTCCGTGGAACCTGCTTCCTGATCGGTTCGGAGCGGAAAATAGTTGACTATTGAACTACGGAATTGGTTCAGGCCGATAGCCCTTTCTCGGCTTAATGTTTTTTAACAATTCATATCTTGACCCGGGTTTTGCAAACGCCAATCATGACCTAAATCCCAACCGGGCGTCCGGAACGCCTTTCAGCCCATTTCCACGCCATTTCCCCACCGAAGGAGGGAGCAATGCGTCTTCGCCACCACCTCTCGCTTGCCGGCCTCGCCCTGATCCTGGGCGCCGGCAGCATCCCCGTCCTGGCCGACACCCCGGTCGCAGTCGCCCCCGAGGAACCCCAGACGGTCTCCCTGGTCTTCAAGCTCCGCAACACCCAGCTCCTCGAACGCTTCATCGAAAACAGCGTCGATCCCGACCACTGGGGCTTCCGCCATTTCCTCTCCACCCGTGAGTTCGCAGAAAACTTCGGACCTCTGGACTGGCAGTTCCACGAGGTGCTCGCCTTCATGAAGAAGAACGGCATCACCATCAACGAGATCTACGACAGCCACATGATCGTGCGAGCCACAGGCACCGCCTCCCAGTTCAGCGCCCTCCTGTCCACCGACCTCGTGACCTGGAAGGAAGGCCGCCACCGCTATCAGCGGCCCACCCGCAGGCCGAAGGTCCCCAAGGAGATCGGGGACATCGTGCTGATCGTCGCGGGGCTGGACACCGAGCCCGCCGTGCATTCCCACACCGTCACGACCGCCCGGGCCCAGGACGCCGCCATGGGCGAGGCTGCCACGCCCCTGGTGATGCCCGTTCCCGGCACCCTGGCCACCAACACGCCCGGCAGCTACACCGTGGGCGACGTGGCCAACTTCTACAACATCAACCCCCTCTATGCCCGCAACATCACCGGCAAGGGCACGACCCTGGGCATCGCCACCCTGGCGACCTTCAACCAGGCCGACGCCTACAAATACTGGTCGGCCATCGGGCTGCCCGTGCTGGCCAACCGCATCACGGAAATCCCCCTGGACGGCGGCACCGGCACCGACGGCTCCGGCGAGACGACCCTCGACGTCCAGCAGTCCGGCGGCATCGCCCCCATGGCCAGGATCCTGGTCTACGAGGCCCCCAACACCACCTCCGGCTTCATCGACCTGTTCTACAAGGCCGTCTCCGACAACAAGGTGGACTCCCTCTCCGTGAGCTGGGGCTCCGCGGAGGTCTACCTGGACGGCGACACCGCCACCGCCTACAAGCAGGTGATGATGCAGGCCGCGGCCCAGGGCATCCCCGTCATCGCCTCCTCGGGCGATTCGGGCGCCTTCGACCTGAACCGCAACTGGTTCACCCCCTACTACTCCCCCATCAACTCCGTGAACCACCCCGCGTCCGATCCCTACGTCACGGCCGCAGGCGGCACCACCCAGGCCGTGGTCATCCCGCGCGCCCACGGCACCGTGACGGTGCCCCAGGAGCGGCCGTGGGCCTGGAACTACCTCGAGGAGTACTACGTCAAGTGGTTCGGCCAGTTCTACTACGACTACAACCTGTTCCCCGTGGGCGGCGGCGGCGGCGTGAGCTGCTACTTCGAGGCTCCCCACTACCAGCATGGCCTGGCCGGCAGGCAGCGCACGCCCGCGGCCTTCAACAGCCTCTTCTTTTACCCCAGCTACCCCAGCCAGACCGGCGCCGAGCTGTTGCTCACCATCGACCCCGGCTACGCAGGCCGCAACCTGCCCGACGTCTCGCTCAACGCCGACCCCTTCACGGGCTACATCACCTGCGAGGGCGGCCTCTTCTATGCCGGCAATGGCGGGACCAGCTTCGTGGCGCCCCAGCTCAACGGCATCGCGTCCCTGCTCACCCAGGCCGCAGGCCACCGCATCGGCTTCCTGAACCCGCAGCTCTACGATATCTACAAGAAGCACGGCTACGGCGCCAGGAGCCCCTTCAACGCCATCACCACCGGCGACAACCTCTACTGGAAGGCCATTCCCGACTACAACCCGGCCTCCGGCATCGGCACGCTGGACGTGACCCGGCTCGAAGGCCTCATCAACAAGCGCCGCCACTGAAAGGCGGCCCCGCCCCGGCCCCCGGTCCCCTGGACCGGGGGCCGGTCCCGTTTCAGAGCTCCCACGCCTCGGGGGTGCGGGGCCGGGGGGGGCCGGGAATCAGTTCCAGGAGCCACTCGCGGATCTCCTCCACCCCGTCCCGGGTGAGGGCGCAGGTGAGGACGGCCTCGGGGTGGGCGCGCTTGAGGTCCAGGCGCCGGGGACGGGTGAGGCGGTCGGCCTGGTTGAGCACCAGGAGCCGCGCATGGTCCTCGCACCCGATCTCCTTGAGGGTGGCGCCCACGACCTTCAGGTGCTCCTCCAGGTCCGGGCTGGAGGCGTCGGCCACCACCAGGAGGGCCTCGGCGGTGCGCACCTCGCCCAGGGTGGACCGGAAGGCGGCCACGAGCTGGTGGGGCAGCTTGCGGATGAAGCCCACGGTGTCCGAGACCAGGGCCTGCCGGGGCTCGCCGGTGGTCTCGTCCACGCCCAGCCAGGCCTTGCGGGTGGTGGTGTCCAGGGTGGCGAAGAGCATGTCCCGGGGCTCCCCCTCCCCGGTCAGCGCCTTCAGGATGCTGGTCTTGCCGGCGTTGGTATAGCCCACCAGGGCCACCCGGGGGGCCTTGGGGCTGCGGCCCTGGCCCTGGGTCTTCCGGACCCGCTGCAGGTGCTCCAGCTCCTTCTTGAGCTGGCTGATGCGCAGGCGGGTCATGCGGCGGTCCACCTCGATCTGGGTCTCGCCGGCGCCGCCCCGGACCCCAACGCCGCCCACCTGGCGTTCCAGATGGGTCCAGGCGCCCTTGAGGCGGGGCAGCTCGTACTCGTACCGGGCCAGCTCCACCTGGGCCTTGGCCTCCCGGGTCTGGGCCCGCTGCTCGAAGATGGCCAGGATCAGACCGGTGCGGTCGAGGCAGGTCATGCCGGTGGCCTTTTCCAGATTGCGGATCTGGCTTCCGGAGAGGTCGTTGTCGCACAGCAGCAGGGTGGCGCCCAGGTTCCGGGCCTTCTGGGCCACCGCCTCGATCTGGCCCTTGCCGTAGAAGGTCCGGGATTCCACCGTCGCCCGTTTCAGGCGCTCGCGCCCCGCGGGCTCCAGCTCGCAGGCCCGGGCCAGTTCTTCCAGTTCGGCCAGATGCACTTCGATATCATTATCCCGGTCCTGGGGTCCTTGGTGGGCGATCAGGAAACATCGGGGAATGAGCTCTGGCATAGGCAACGAGGTTACCATCAATTTCTGAGTTCACTTCAGTTCAAGGGCAGGTTCCGGCGGGCCGATGCTAGCATCAGGAAACCGTGAGGGCATATGGCCATTTTTGGCTTCGGCAAGGACAAGAAGGACGGCGGGGGTTCCCAGGAACTGGTTCTGGCCTATCTGGAGGACGCCCAGCGCGTGCGGGCGCCCTTCACGCTGTCCGGGCCCCGCAAGGCGGAGGTGTCGGCCATCCTCCAGGGCATCGACGAATCCGAAGGCACGGCCACCTTCCAGACCACCGGGCCCCTGATCGCGGAGAAGGGCAACGCCGTCGAGCTGATCTTCATCCAGGAAGGGCTGCGCATCGGGGGCTCGGCCCGCCTCCTGGAGACCCGCAGCGGCGTGGCCGTCCTGGAACTGCCCGACGCCCTGGAGCTGAAGGAGCGCCGGGGCGCGCCCCGGGCCCGGCTCAACCCCAAGGAGGGCGCCACGATCACGGCCCTCACGGGGCTCTTCGACGGCGTGGGCATCACGGGCGTCATCGAGAACATCTCCGAGACGGGCGCCCGGGTGCGGGTGGAGAAGGGCATGGCCATCAAGGGCGAGAAGCGGCTGCCCCTGGGCACGGCGCTGGTGCCGGTGGGCCAGCCCTTCATGCTCATCAAGCTCAACAAGCTCCCCAAGTGCCCGGCAGCCATGGAGCTGGAAGGGAAGGCCGTCTACCTCGACGCCGGCGGCGGCGGACTGACCATGGGCTTCTCGTTCTCCCGGCCCAAGGCGGACGTGGCCGCGGCCCTGCGGGGCCTGGTGGCCTCCCGCACCTCCTCGGTCCCCTCGTCGCTGCCGGCCAAGTCCCGGCGCAAGGCCGAGGCCGCGGCCTCCGGCGCGCTCGCGGACGAACCCCTGGTGCGCCCCAGGCCCCCGGAAGAGCCCAGGCCCAGGCCGGTGGAGGCCAAGCCCGAGGCGCCCAAGGCCGAGGCCCCCAAGGCCCCGGAACCCCCGCCCCCCGAGGAGGAGGCCCAGCCCGCCGCCAAGAGCGACAGCCTCGTGCGCCTGAAGAAGCGCAGCCGGGCCGTGGTGGCCCTTTCGCGCACCGCGGCCTTCGACGACATCCTCAGGAGCTTCCTCCAGGAGGACGGCTACGGGCGGGTGCTCACCACGACCTTCCCGGAGGAGGTCTTCGAGCTCCTGCGCCAGCCCAACCTGGGGGTCCTGCTCCTGGACGGGAACATGTCGGTCGTGGAGTCCCTGGAGTTCGTCAAGCGCCTCCAGGGGGCCTGCGAGGACCTGCCGCCCATCGTCCTGGCGGCGGAGGACATCTCCACCGCCATCGTCCTGGCCGCGCGCAGGAACGGCGTGGCGCAGCTGGTGGTGAGGCCCTACGCGCTGGACGCCACGTTCTCCGCCCTGCTGAGCGAGCAGGTCACCTTGAAGTAGAGGAGCCGCCATGCATCCGCGACGCTGGGCCGCGCTGCTCGCCCTCCTCCTCCCGCTCCAGGCCCAGGAGACGCCCCACCCCAACCGGCTGGCCTGGCTGATGATCTTCCCGGAGCCCCTGCCCGAGGGGGTCACCCAGTTCTCGCTGGAGGCCACCAACCAGTTCCTGCGGTCCGACCGCCGGGACATCACGAACAACGGGACCACCCACGCCCATCTCCAGGGCGAGGAATGGCAGCTCACGTCGGACCTGGCCGGGGGGCTGGGCCCCGGGCGCTTCAATGTCCGGACCCGCCTGGTCTACCGCTCCTCGGGCCTCGCCTCCCGGGCGATCATGAACTGGCACGACCTCCTGGGCGTGGAGCAGGGCGGCCGGGACCAGGACCCCACCTTCGACGACCGCTACCACCTGGAGCGCAACGGGGTCACGGTCTTCGACCTGGAAAGGCCCCGGCTGCAGGTGCAGGGCGTGGACCTGGGCTACGTGCTGCCCTGGGGGGACCGCCGCCGGGGCGGACGCGCCGGCCTCACCGCCCAGGTGCCCACCGGGCACGCCTCCGAGTTGCAGAGCAGCGGCGGCACCAACTTCCTGGCCGGCGCTGCCGCCTGGACGTCCTTCGGTCCCTTCCGCGCCTGGGCCCAGGGCGAGGAGATCTGGATCAGCCTCCCGCGGCACAGCCCCCTGCGCACGGTGGTGACCCGCGGCCAGTTCTGGCGGGCGTGGGCCGGCCTGGCCTGGCAGGGCCCGGGCGGCTCCTTCTGGAAGGGCTTCGGCCTGGACCTCTCCTTCGCGTACAACGAGACCCCCTACCGCACCCACCTCACGCGGGTGGACAAGTACGGGCTGCAGCAGACCTGGGTCTTCAGCCACGAGCGGCTGCCCCGCTGGCGCTTCGGCTTCACGGAAAAGGGAGGGACCTTCGCCACCCCGGAGATCACGGGGTTCGTCACCTTCAGGCCGTAGGGAACCCGCATCCCGGAGGCCACACCTAGACGGCACGGAGGTGGGCCTTGAGGCGTTCGCTCGCAAGCGCGGTCCTGGCCGGGGTTCCGGGCCTGGCCCAGGTGCAGGTGACCCCGCCGGCGGTGGTGCTGGGATCCGGCCAGACCTGCGCCTTCCGGGCCACCTTGGCCCAGGCCCCCGGCGCCGTGCCAACCAGGTCCCCGTCCTGGGCCCGGGCGGCCCAGGATCCCTCCCAGTGGCGCTGGACGCTCCCGGACGGGGGCCGGGGCACCCTCGACGGGCGGGGCGTCTTCATGGCGCCGGCCGAGGGGCGGCCCCACCGCACGCGGGTCCGCGCCACCCTCGCGGGCTGCCCGGACATCTGGGGGGAGGCCGTGGTGACGTCCCTCCCCCTGCCCGAAGTCCCCGTGGACCTTGTGGGGCAGGTGCTCGGCCCCGACTGGGCGTCCCCCTACACCGCCGCCCTGCCCTTCATGGACTGGGACACCCGCCGGCGTCCCGGCGCGGCGCTTCCCATGCGGGACACCATCCGGGCCCAGCCCCTGGAGGTGGGCTATGGCCTGCCCGCGCAGCTCACGTGGAAGCCCCGCCCGGTTTCTGCCGGCACGCTGCTCACCTGCCGGCAGGGCGCGGAGACCGTGCGGCGCGACGTCTCCGGGCAGGACCGGGCGGTCCTCACCCTGAACGCCTGGGCCGACCTGTGCCGGGTGGAGTCGCTCGTCCCGGACCCGGACACGGCCTGGGCCAGCTGCGTGGAAACCCGGCCCCTCCTTCCCCGGGGCCTGTTCCCCTGGCCGGGCCGCCCTGAAACCCCCTCGGCCGGGTTCAGCGAGCCCTCCGGCCTGGCCGCCCTGAAGCCGGGTCACGGCCCCCAGGGCGCCGCCCTGGTGGCCGATGCCGGGGACCATGTCCTGCGGGTCCTGGACGGGGAGGGCGAGGTTCGGACCTGGTGCGGGGAACCGGGCCAGCCGGGCCACCTGGACTCGCCCGTGGCCCGGAGCTGCCTGGGCCGCGCGCTGGCCTTCCTGACGGGGGCCCGGAAGGGTCCCGTCCGGTTCAACCGGCCCACCTTCCTGACCCTGGCCCGGATGGCCTGGGGGGACATGCCCTGGCGCCTGCTGGTGGCCGACAGCGGCAACCACGTCATCCGGACCGTGGCGGCCGACGGCACCGTCGGAACCCTCGCGGGCATGCCCGGCGAAGCGGGACATGCCAATGCCGCCGACGACCCGGGCCTGGCCCGCTTCAGCACGCCGCTGGGCCTGGCCTGGAACCGGCTGGACGCGACTCTGTACATCGCGGACCAGGGCAACGCGGCGGTGCGCAGGCTGGACCTGTCCGGCCGGGTCTCCACCTTCGCCGGCCAGCCCGGCAACCCGGGCACCCGGGACGGCCTGCCCCGCACGGCCCAGTTCACCAACCTCAAGGGGATCGTGCTTCCTCGTCGTTTGGCCGACCGGACCAGGCTCTATGTGCTGGACGGCCACGCGGTGCGGGAGATCAACCTGGGAAACGGCAGGGTGACCACACGCCTCGGACAGGTGGATGCCCCGGGCTTCCGGGACTTCGGCCCGGCCCCGGAATCCCGTCTCGTTCCCTGCCTGAACGACCCCTGGGACATCAAGGCGTGCCACCCCGGCTACCTGATCGCCGACCGCGGCAACGTGGACCCCCGGGGCGGAACCTGCCAGGCCCGCTTCACGATGCAGGGCGGCCCGAACGATATCCTGCCCGTCGCCTATACGGCCGACTTCCTGGAGCCCGACGGCACCCTGGCCGAACGGCGCACCGGCGACGGCTTCACCTGGCAGCCCATCAAGGCCGATGGCGTTTTCGCCCAGTCCGGTACCGGAACCGTCGTGGTGCGCTGCGTGACCCATCAGGGCCGCTCCGCGGGGGCGAAGGCCGATGTGGTGATTCCCTAGGCGTTCAGGGCCCGGCCGTACACGGCGCGGGCCGCCTCGGGGAAGGCCTCGTTGAGGGTGGGGTGGGGGTACATCGTGTTGATGAGCTCGTCCACGGTGAATTCGCCGCCCAGCAGCGCGAGGCTCGAGGCCACCAGTTCCGTGGCCTTGGGGCCGACGATGTGGATGCCGAGGATCTCGCCGTACGTCTTATCGGCCACGATCTTCACGAAGCCGTGGGGCTCGCCGATGATGTTGGCCTTGGCCAGAGGCATGAAGGGGAAGGAGCCCACCTGGACGTCGTAGCCCTTGTCCCGGGCCTGGGCCTCGGTGAGGCCGATGCAGCCCACCTCGGGGTCGCAGTAGGTGACGCTGGGCACCCGGTCGTAGTTGATGGGGTGGGGGTGCGCGTCCCTGCCCAGTTCCTTCGCGGCGTGCTCGGCGGCGACGATGCCCTCGTCGGAGGCCACGTGGGCCAGCATGGGGGTGCGCACGATGTCGCCGATGGCGTAGAGGCCGGGCTCGGCGGTGGCGAGGAAGGCGTCCACCTCCACGAAGCCGCGGTCCACCACGGCCTTGGTGGCTTCGAGGCCCACGCCGGCGGTGACCGGGCCGCGGCCCACGGCCACCAGCAGGTGGCTGCATTCCACCACGCCGCCCTTGTCGCCCTCCAGGCGGCAGACGACCTTGTCGGGGAAGCGCTCGATGGAGGCGATCTTCGTCTTCACCCGAACGTCGATCTTGTCCTTCTTGGCCAGGATCTTCGCCAGCTCCTCGCCCATGGCGGCGTCCTCGATGGGCAGGATCCGGTCCATGAACTCCACCAGCGTCACCTTGGAGCCCAGCCGCGCGAAGACCGAGGCGAACTCCACGCCGATGGCGCCCGCGCCCAGGATCACGAGGTGGCTGGGCAGCTCGGTCATGTCCATGAGGTGGTCGCTGTTCACCACGCGCACGCCGTCGGTCTCCATGCCGGGGAGTTCCTTGGGCACGGAGCCCGTGGCCAGGATGATCTTCCGGGCCTCGTGCGTCTCCCCCGCCACGTCCACCTTCCCGCCGCCCAGGAGCCTGCCGGCGCCCTTGAGCACGGTGACCTTGTTCTTCTTCATGAGGAACTCGACGCCCTTGCCGTTCTTCATGACGATGCGGTTCTTGCGCTTCACGATGGCGGCAAGGTCGGCCCTGAGGGCCGAGACGTCCACGCCGCCGATGCCGTACTCGGCGAGGTCGGACATCTGGTCGTACCGGTGGGCCGTCTCCAGCCAGGTCTTTGCGGGAATGCAGCCCCGGCGCAGGCAGGTGCCCCCCAGGCCCGCGGGATCCTTTTCCACGATGGCGGTGGCCAGCCCGAGCTGGGCGCCGCGGATGGCCGCGATGTAGCCTCCGGGGCCGGAACCGATGACGATGAGGTCGAATTGGGCCATTGCCGCACTCCTGGAAGGTCAGAAAGATCCAACCCCCATGTTCCCACCCTCGCTACCCTTTGGCCACCAGCGCTTTCACGGCTTCCCGGGCCGTCTCCCTGAGGAGGTCCAGGTCCTCAAAAGCGGAGGGATGGATGGGCCGGCCCACGTGGATGCGGAAGGTGCCCGGGGTCACCCGCCATCCGCCCGCGGGGAGCATCCCGAAGCCGCCCGTGAGGCCCAGGGGCACCAGGGGGACGTCGGCGTCCTGGGCGAGGTTGAAGACTCCCTTCTTGAAGGGCAGCAGCTCCCCGTCCCGGGTGCGGGTGCCCTCGGGGAAGGCGGCGACGGTGGCCCCGTCGTGGATGAGGCGCGCGGCGCGCTTGAGGGACGCGATGGCCTTGGGCCGGTTGCGGCGGTTGATGAAGATGCACCCGCCCATCCAGCAGGCCGGGCCCAGCACAGGGATGAGCAGCATCTCGATCTTGGCGAGGTACACCGGATGGTTCGGCAGGTTGCAGGTCAGCATCATGGCGTCCAGGTAGGACGTGTGGTTGGCGATGTAGATCACCGGCTGGCGCCCCTCCCGGATGTCCTCGGGCAGGTCCTCCCACCCGTCGACCTCGTGGCGCACCCCCCAGATCCGGCCCATGTGGGCGAAGTAGATCTGGGCCACCCTGCCCATGGCCCGGCGGCCGCCCATGAAGGCCGCCATCAGGAAGCCCGCCACCGTGAAAACGAAGAGCATCAGGAAGGCGTACATCAGCACCAGGAAGGGCTTGAGGAAAGGCCTTTTCATGGCGCGGCGACCACCTCGGCCGACTTGATCCTCACCGCGTATTCAGGGACGTTCTGCATGCCCTTGCGCATGATGGTGTTCACCTTCTCGATCTTGTCCACCGCCTCCATGCCCGCGACCACCCGCCCGAAGGCGCAGTAGCCCGCGCCGGCCGCCGTGGCGTCCTTGTAGTCCAGCATGGCGTTGTCGGCGGTGTTGATGTAGAACTGCGCGGTGGCCGAGCCCGGGTCCTCGGTGCGGGCCATGGCGATGGTGCCCCGTGTGTTCTTGAGGCCGCCCTGGAGGGTCGCGGCCGCCTCGTTGGGGATGGGCTCGTGGACGGGCTTTTCCGTCAGGTCCGGCAGCATGCCGCCGCCCTGGATCATGAACCCGGGGATCACCCGGTGGAAGACGGTGCCGGCGAAGTGGCCCTCCTGGACGTACCGGAGGAAATTGGCGACGGTCTTGGGCGCCAGGGCGGGCTCGAGCTCCACCACGAGAGGACCGTAGCTGGTGACGATCCGGACGCGGGGCTTGGCCGGCGCGTCCGGGGCCTGGGCCAGGGCCGGGAAGGCGCAGAGAAGGGCGGCGAGGAGGAAGGCTTTCATGGTCGACTCCAGTGGATATTCTAAGTGATTTATTCGTTATGGATGTCAACGAAGGGTCCCAGGTTCCCCATCTTGCTATGCTTTTCGCATGCCGACCTTCGATTTCCCCACGTGGTTCCTTTCGGCGATGCTGGCCCCCTTCGGGCTGGTGCTGGGTTCCTTCGCCAACGTGCTCATCCACCGCCTGCCCCAGGAGGCCGAGGCCGACCGGGACGTGGTCAGGCGCCCCAGCCACTGCCCCAGTTGCAAGGCCCGCATCCGCCCCTGGCACAACATCCCCCTCCTGGGCTGGCTGTGGCTGCGGGGCCGCTGCGCCAGCTGCGGCTGGCGGATCCCGGTGCGCTACCCTCTGGTGGAGCTCCTGGGCGGAATCATCCTGGCCGGATCGGTGTGGGTGTTCCCCTTCGGCACCCTCATCTGGCTCAAGGGGATCGTGTGCGGCTTCGCGCTCCTGGTGCTCTTCTTCACCGACATCACCGAGTTCATCCTGCCCGACGCGGTCCAGTTCCCGCTGATGGTCCTGGGGATCCTCTTCACGATCCCCCAGCTGATCTGGCCCCTGCACCTCACCTCCGTCTGGGCCCCCGGGCTCACCATCCTCCGCGTGGACACCTTCGCCAACGCCCTCCAGGCCGCCCCCTGCTGGAGCCTCATGGGCCAGCGCGTGACGTGGCAGGACAGCCTGCTGGGCCTGGCCATCGGGTACGGCGTGCCCTGGGCCCTCAACCTCGTCTACCGCCTCATCCGCAGGACCGACGGCATCGGCATGGGCGACTTCAAGATGCTGGCGTGGCTGGGGGCCTTCTGGGGCTGGGCGCCGATGCTGGGGATCCTGTTCGGGGGGGCACTCCTGGGGAGCGCCGTCGGGGTGCCGCTGCTGCTGATGAAAAAGGCCAAGGCCCAGACGATGCTGCCCTTCGGCTGCGGGCTGGCGCTGGCGACGCCGGTGGTGGTGTTCTACGGACCGGCGCTGTGGATGGCCTACATGGGGATGGTGCGCTAGCTGTGCAGCATCCGGCGAGGCAACCCTGCTTCCAGCGCGACACCCCGGCCGCGATGCTCGATCCGCTTGTGGTCCCAGGGCTGTAGGCCTGGGGTAGAAGGGGCGGGGCTCGCCGCATCGAATTGTCCATTCTCCACGGGCGGCCCGTTACCTGCCCTGTTATTTGTCGTTCTGGAGAAAGAACGATGGGCAAACGAGCCTAGAGATTGATCCAACAACCCAACATTAAATAAGATAAAAGCCGCACTCAATTGAAATGACCAATAACGACTGCGCGAAGAATGGAAGTCCCCAAAAACAATGCCCCATACCAATACAATTAATGAATGGAAACCCACCGCCCGTAACGATAGAGATAATTGTCAATTGCTTGATTCTTGACCTGCTTATGGACACGTCATTCCTTCCCGATCGGGTAATTTATCACTTCCGGCCGTGCCGACCCGCGGCCGCTACCCGCCTTGTTCATTATTATAATTTTGTGAAATTAATTTCAAAATCATTTTAACTATACACTCCAAAAGATCACAAAGCCCACACACAATCGTAATACCTAGAATTACCTGCTTATACAATGGAAGAACAAGATAACAATGGGCCAAGCCTAGAGCACCCATGTAGGCTTGGTAACCGCCTGCAGCTATTGCTATGATTGCAAGCTGTAAAATACGTGATCGACTTATGGCCATTCGACACTCCAAACCATTTGATTTCCCATGCCTGGTTGGCACTAGACCATTGCGCAAAAAAACCATGGGCAATTCGTTTCAAAAAGGCATAAATGAAATATTTTAGATGGCGATGTGTTCATGATATTTCGACACGGAGCCTAATACCTGACTTCGGGTTTTGCACCTACGCAGGAAATGTCTGAATAATTTTGAATCGCGCGGTGGTTTGTTTTCCAATTTTCTTCGTTTTTCCGAAAAGCGTCCCTAAGTGATACCCCTCCAGCCACGGAAGTCGGCACGAGCCCTGCAAATCCCCCAATGACCGCTCCGCCGAGTGCACCTGCGCCCAAGGCCGTCGTGGCCCCCACCGGGCCCCCAAACAATGTCCCAAGAGTCCCAAGGATTTCTCCCCCCTTCACGGCACCACCCCCTGCACCTATCAGTACCGCTGCCCCAATCGACTTCAGATAGCGGTTAAGTGCTTCACAGTCAGCCTTGTTCTTGCCAGCATCATTGGCAATCGCCAAGTTATTGATGATCTGCCTATTTGCTTGCGCCTGCGCGTCCACCTGACCCGAACCGTCGTTCAAGCCACCGTGGTTCCCCATGGGATCAACGCCACTCACCCACGTTCGGACGATCTCACACCTTACGCCTGTGCCGGCACTTTCGGTTCCGTGCTCACGCCGCCGTTCAAGCTCCGATTGAGCCTCGGCTTCATTTGTGGTGGCCATGGTGACTTGGCCCCGACAGACGATCTTGTATACCCAGAACCCACCGGGAGCAAATCGAATGGAATCCCCCTGGAGAAGTCGGTGGCCCTCTGCGCTGGCCGATGGGTCGGAGGCGAACGTCGTCGTCCAGGCCTGCGCTCCCTCCGAGGCGATCGTGATCTTCTGTACCCTCGAAAGGGTTGCATTCACCCCGCTTCCTTCGGGACTCCACTGGATGGACGTCGAAATCAAGGTCTTCCCCGAACCGTCCTCCAAGACATCCTGTTGAGGAACCCCGTTGCCGAAATTCAAGGCGTCCGCCGGAAGGGTGATCAGATGAAAACAATCTGGGTGCCCCGTGTCCAAATCCCACCGGTTCTCCACCTTGATGGTCATGGGGACTGAACCATCCGGAAAAGCCCGCATCCAGCGTATGGATCGGTGATTCGAGTCGGTGTCCACCGCGCGGACTTCGGAAACCCCCCTTACGTAATTCGTGGCGGCGCTGTAATACGTGGAATACAAGAAGGAAGTAACGACTCCCATCGGGTCGGTGATCGACTTCAGTTCGGCTGCGTTGTCATCGTAGGTGAAACGCCATGTACGGTTGGGGGAGTCGGTGATCCAAGCCTCCGGAGAAACAGTTGGGGTCACGGATGGCGAGCATCCGGAATCCGCCCAGCTTGGCTGGGGCAACGCAGCGCAGCTTCCGATTGCCAGGGAACCCGGCGTGCATAGAAGGCCCGCATCCATCTGGCCGACAATGAAAAGGCGATCATGGGCGGGGAGCGAAAATCCTGCAGGACCGCGGGAAGGCGGCCCCCCGTAACCCTGGATCAAGGCCGAGGGGGCATGAACCCCAACGAAATCCACGCGGCAGAGGTCCGAAAGGAAGGTGATGCTCCCGGGGTCGGCCCACCTCACGACCACGCCCTGGGAATGCTGATTCAACGCGGTGACCTTGGTGATGGACTTGAAGCCGGGCGGTATGCCGGTCGTGGAGCGCTCCCATTTGAAGGTGACGCAATGGCCGGACCGGTCTGTCCAAATCACCGGCAACCATGCCCCCTTTTCCGCCGCGTAGCAATAGACACGGGCGAGACGCTCATCCAGCACGATACGGAAGGATCCCAGATGCTCACCCTGCCCGCCGAATCCCGAGGGGGCCAGCCCTGGCATCAGGTTCTGGCACTGCGCTCCGAGTCCGGCCTCGCTGGTCGTGCATTGTAGACAGGTCGCGGTGGAATCCACTCGGACGCCTTGGAGGGCGGCCGACGCAAACCCGAAGGCCTCGGGCAGGTTCAACGCGGCGCCCAGGCCGGGGTCGCCCGCAAGGGCCGTCCATCGGGGATCCGGGATCTGCTTCCCGGTCTCCAGAACGACCATCCCCCGGCCGGAAGGGGCCCCGGGCATGGACGAAACCGGAGCGTCGCCGTAGAGATTGTCGGTCAGATAGCCGAAATGGATTCCCGCGGAAATCGGCCAATCCATCCGGCACCGGACGACCCGGGCGGCGCAGCGTTCCCCTTCGTTTTCCGTGTGCCCCCACAGCCTGGCCTGCCACGTCGCGTCGAACCCGAAGCTTACAGGAATCGGCACCTCCCCTGGAACGGCGGAGATGGGCATTGCGAACGTCAGATTCCCATTCTGGAGCGTGGTCCTCCACCCGCTTGCCCGAAGGTCGACTTCGGCCGGCATGATGCCGTTGGCGGACACCTGGGCGACCAGATTTCCCGTTGTTAGAAGCATATAGAAAGAAAATAAGTCTATTAAATATTTGTTCATTCTAAAATCCAGTGCGTGTTTTTCACAAACCAGTCTAGCTCCCTCCAAACCTTTGGCAAGGGGTTATCGGCGATCTGGTTCGATCACCGTTGCACCTTGTCGATGCGGAAACGTGCCGCAGGAGCCCGGCACCCTCGCGAGGACCCTTGACCCTGGGTCCCCAAGGAAATCCGCGGCGCGCTAGCTTTGCTTCCGCCGGAAGACGAACGTCTCCACCCGGCTCCCCTCCTTGCGGGGGATCTCCAGCCGGACCCGCATCGTATCGCCGTCCCGGACGTAGTCCAGGGTCGCGCCGCCGGGTTCGTTCACGAAGCGCGCCCGGCCGGGGGCGGCCTCGGCCACGCGCCAGCGCAGGGGGGTTTCCTCCCGGGGCTTCAGGCCCGGTCCGAAGTGGCGCATGGTGAGCCAGGGGCCGTCGGCCTCCTCCGAGAAGGAGAGGAGCTCCATGACCAGGATCCGGCCGCCCTTGAGCTCCCGGTACATGCCCTGGAGGTTGCCCTGCGCCGGGGCGCTCCAGGTCTCCTCCTGGAGGACGCCGTCCGCCTCGCCCACCCAGGCGCCCTCCAGCCACGCCAGGCGCGGCAGGGAGGGCGCCTGGGCGGCCAGGGCCGTGGCGAGGAGGAGGGCGGGAAGGAGGCGCATCTAGGCCAGGGCGGCCCTGAGGGCGGCGAAGGCTTCGGGCAGGCCCTGGGGCTTCGTGCCGCCGCCCTGGGCCAGTTCCTTCTTGCCGCCGCCGCGGCCGTCCACGAAGGGGGCCATGGCCTTCAGGAGGGCGCCGGCGTCGGCGCCGCCCACCAGGTCCAGGGACACGCTCACCAGGATGGCCAGCTTGTCCTCGGCGAGCCTGGACGCCAGGGCGATGACGGCGCTGCGGTGGCGGGTGCGCACCTGGTCCATCATCTCGCGCAGGGCGGGACCGTCGATGCCCTCCACGGAAAGGGTGACCACGGTGCGGCCTCCCACCTGCTCCACCTGCTCGGCGGCGCCGCCGGAGCCGGCGGCCTTGAGCTTGGCTTCCTTCAGCTCCCGCTCCAGCTCGTGGATGCGGGCCTCCTTGGCGGCGATGACGCCGCCCAGGGCCTCGCGGGGGGTGTTCACCTGGCGGGCCAGGGCGCCCAGGAGGTGCTCGTCCTCCTGGAGGCGGTGCAGGGCCGCGGCGCCGGCCACGGCCTCCAGGCGGCGCACGCCGGCGGCAACGGCGCCTTCGCTGACGATCTTCACCAGGCCGATCTCGCCGGTGTTGGCGACGTGGGTGCCGCCGCACAGCTCCCGGGAGAACCCGGGCACCGAGACGACCCGCACGGTGTCGCCGTACTTCTCGCCGAACAGCGCCATGGCGCCGGCGGCCAGGGCCTCCTCGATGGGCATGACCTGGCTGGTGGTGCGGTAGGCGCCCAGGGTCTGCTCGTTGACGAGGCGCTCGATCTCCAGCACCTGGTCGGGCTCCAGGGGGGCGAAGTGGTTGAAGTCGAAGCGGAGGCGATCGGCGTCCACCACGGAACCGGCCTGCTTCACGTGGGTGCCCAGCACGTCGCGCAGGGCGGCGTGGAGCAGGTGCGTGGCGGTGTGGTGGGCCCGGATGCGGGCGCGGCGCTCGGCGTCCACGGTGGCCAGGACCGTCTCGCCCTCGCGCAGGGCCCGGCTGCCGGAGACCGCCACGTGGTGGAGGTGGCGGCGGGGGGCCGGCGCCGTGGTATCGGTGACCTGGCAGGTGACTCCGTCGGCCCGCAGGACGCCGGTGTCCCCCACCTGCCCGCCGCTCATGGCGTAGAAGGGGGTGTGGTCCAGCAGGACGAAGCCCGTGCCGGTGAGCTCCTTCACGCGCCGGCTCCCGGCGTCGAAGAGGGCCACCACCTTGCCCTGGGCCTCGGTGACGTCGTAGCCCAGGAAGGCCGTGGCGCGCAGGTCGGCCAGGGCGGCGAGGTCCCCGCCCAGGCGGATGTCATGCACCTTCATGGCCGCGCGGCCCTTGGCCTTCTGCTCGCGCAGGGCGGCGTTGAAGCCTTCCAGGTCGCAGGCCAGCCCCCGCTCCCGGCACCAGTCCTCCACCAGGTCCACCGGGAAGCCGAAGGTGTCGTAGAGCTTGAAGATCTCGGTGCCGGGGATGGCGCCGGAGGCGGTGTTGAGCGATTCCAGCTGCTTGAGGCCGGTGGTGAGGGTGAGGCTGAACTGGTTCTCCTCGCGGGCGAGGGTCTTGGCGATGCGGCTCAGCTCCCCTTCCAGCTCGGGGTAGGCGTCGCCCATGGCGGCGAAGACGGAAGGCGCGAGTTCGGCGAAAAAGCGGCCCTCGATGCCCAGCTTGCGGCCGAAGCGCAGCGCCCGGCGGATGATCTTGCGCAGCACGTAGCCGCGGCCCTCGTTGCTGGGCACCACGCCGTCGTAGACCATGAAGGTGGCGGCGCGGATGTGGTCGGCGATGACCTGGCTCGCGGTGCGGTTGGTGGTCTCGGCGCGCTGGGCGGGATCGACCTTGGCGCGCTTCCAGATGGCCTCGAAGATGGGCCTGAACAGGTCGATCTCGTAGTTGCTGTCCACGCCCTGGAGGATGGAGGCCACGCGCTCGAGGCCCATGCCCGTGTCGATGCTGGGCCGCGGCAGGGGCTTGAGGTTGCCCTGGGCGTCGCGGTCGTACTGCATGAAGACGAGGTTCCAGATCTCCATGACCCGGTCGCCCTCGCCGTTGGGGAGGTCGTCGCCGGCGTACTGGGGTCCGCGGTCGTAGTGGATCTCGCTGCACGGGCCGCAAGGGCCGGTGTCGCCCATCTGCCAGAAGTTGTCCTTCTTGCCGAAGGCCAGGATGTGGTCGCGGGGCACGCCCGCCTTGGCCCACATCTCCCGGGCCTCGTCGTCGGCGGGGACGCCGTCGGCGCCTTCGAAGACGGATACCCAGAGGCGCGAGGCGTCCAGGCCCAGGCAGCCCTTGTCGACGGGCCCCGTGACCAGTTCCCAGGCGTAGGCGATGGCGTCGGCCTTGAAGTAGTCGCCGAAGCTGAAGTTGCCGAGCATCTCGAAGAACGTGTGGTGGCGGGCGGTGAAGCCCACCTGGTCCAGGTCGTTGTGCTTGCCCCCGGCCCGCAGGCACTTCTGGGAGGTGGCGGCCCGGGTGTAGTCGCGCTTCTCCTTGCCCAGGAAGAGGTCCTTGAACTGGACCATGCCGGCGTTGGTCCACATCACGGTGGGATCGTCGGCGGGGCCCACCACGGAACTGGAGGCGACCACGCGGTGGCCGCGGGAGGCGAAATAGTCCAGGAAGCGCTGTCGGAGTTCGGAGGTTTTCATGATCCCACTTTCTAGTGACGGAAATGCCGGGTGCCGGTGAAGAAGAGCCATACCCCCAGGCGCTGGGCGGCCTCGATGACGTCCTTGTCGCGCAGGGAGCCGCCGGGTTCGATGATGGCGGAGACCCCGTGCGAGGCGGCCAGTTCCAGGCCGTCGGCGAAGGGGAAGAAGGCGTCGGAGCCCAGGATGGAGCCCCTGGCGCGGTCGCCGGCCTTGCGGCAGGCGATCTCCACGGAGTCCACCCGGCTCATCTGGCCCGCGCCGATGCCCACGGTGCCTCCGTCCCGCACCAGGACGATGGCGTTGGACTTGACGGCCTTGGCCACGGTCTGGGCCAGGATCATGTCCTCCACCAGGGGCTTGGGGCCCCTGCCGGTGGCCTTGACCTGCCACTGCTCGACGGGGGTGAAGGCGTCGTCGGGGCGCTGCACCAGGAAGCCGCCGCCGATGCTGCGCAGGTCCAGGCCGTGGGCCGAAAGGGGCCAGGTGGCGGGGGTTTCCAGGAGCCGCAGCTGCTTCTTGGCGGCGAAGAGGCCGAGGGCCTCCGGGGAGAAGGCCGGGGCCATGACCACTTCCCAGAAGCTCTGGACCATGGCCTGGGCCACCTCCACGCCCACGGGGCGGTTGAAGGCGGCGATGCCCCCGAAGGAGGAGACGGGGTCCCCCGCCTGGGCCTTCAGGAAGGCCTCGAGCACGTGGGGCCCGCGGCCCACGCCGCAGGGGTTGTTGTGCTTGACGATGACGCAGGAGGGGGCCGCGAACTGGAAGACGGTGCGGGCCGCGGCGTCCGAGTCCAGGAGGTTGTTGAAGCTCAGCTCCTTGCCCTGGAGCTGGCGGCAGGCGGCGATGCCCTCCTCCGGGGCCCCGGGGCGCACGTAGAAGGCGGCGGGCTGGTGGGGGTTCTCGCCGTAGCGGAGGGTCTGCTTGGCCTCCAGGCCGATGCTGAGGCGCTCGGGCAGGCCCTCCCCGAGGGCGCCGGAGGCCATCCAGGCGCTGATGGCGGCATCGTAGGCCGCGGTGCGCTGGAAGGCGGCCAGGGCGCAGGCCCGGCGGTCCTCCAGGGACCAGGTGCCTTCGGCCAGCTTCGCCAGGAAGGTCCCGTACTGGGCGGGATCGGTGAGGACGGTGACGGTGGCGTGGTTCTTGGAGGCGGACCGGAGCATGCTGGGGCCGCCGATGTCGATCTGCTCGATGCACTCCTCCGCCGTGGCCCCGGCCCGGGCCACGGTGGCCTCGAAGGGGTAGAGGTTCACCACCACCAGGTCGATGGGGCCGATGCCCAGGCGCTCCGCGTCGGCCGCGTGGGCCGGGTCGTCCCGGCGGAACAGGAGGCCCCCGTGGATCCTGGGGTGGAGGGTCTTCACCCGGCCCCCGAAGGCCTCGGGAGCGCCGGTGTAGTCGGCCACCTCCCGCACCGGCACGCCGGCGTCGGCGAGGGCCTTGAGGGTGCCCCCGGTGGCCAGGAGGTCCCAGCCCTGGTTCACGAGGCCCTTGGCCAGGGGCAGGAGACCCGTCTTGTCGTAGACCGAAATCAGAGCCGTAGCCATGGCATTCCCCGGAAAGATCCATTCTTTCACGGAGAAGCGAAGGGGAAAACCCCGGAAGGGCGATAGGATGCAGGGCAGAGTTAACGGAATTAGCCAATCCGGCCGATCAGGATCAAAAAAGGAGGTCCCCGTGGACGTTCAGGTGGAGGTCCAGTTCACGATCCAGCACACCATGGAGGAGCTGAAGGACCAGTTCGTCCGCCGCGGGCACATCCCCGACTGGCACGTCATCGACGCGGAGACCCGGCCCCAGCTCTTTTTCGAGACCCGCATCGTCTCGTTCAACCTGTCCTCGGAGGAGGACCGGCGGGCCTGGTTCGTGTTCAGCCTGGAGGCCTGCGGGGAACTGCGCAAGCGGGTCCACATCCGTAATGTGGTGCCTTCAGGGGTGACGATCGACATCCCGAACTTGGTGGAATTCCTCAACTTCTGCCGAAATTGCCTGATCGCCACCCCGGGCGCGCCCTAAAGCACCCCTGGTCCGTTCCACCCCTTTGCCTCATGCTTGAAGGCCTGACTCGGGAAAAGCCATGCCGACACTTAAAATCAACGACATCGAGGTGAAGGTCGAGCCCGGGACCCTGCTCCTGGACGCGTGCGCCCAGGCCGGATACCCGGTGCCCAGCTACTGCTACCACTCCGCCCTGACGCCCGTGGCCACCTGCCGCATGTGCCTGGTGGAGATCAAGGGGCAGCCCAAGCTCGCCACATCCTGCACCACCGTGGCCGGGGACGGCCAGGAGGTCTTCACCAACTCCAAGGCCGTGGCCGACGGCAGGGCCGGAGTGATGGAGTTCCTGCTCATCAACCACCCCCTGGACTGCCCCATCTGCGACCAGGCCGGGGAATGCAAGCTCCAGGACTACAGCTACCAGTACGGCAGCGGCGACAGCCGCATGGTCGAGCCAAAGCGCCGCTACCGCTACGAGGACCTGGGCGCCAAGATCGTCATCGACAAGAACCGGTGCATCCACTGCACCCGTTGCGTGCGCTTCACCAAGGAGATCTCGGGCACGGGCGAGCTCATCGTGGCCAACCGGGGCTCGGAGCTGGAGGTCACCACCTACTCCGGGCGCACCATGGACGAGAACCCCCTGGCGGGCAACGTCGTGGACCTGTGCCCCGTGGGGGCGCTCACCAGCCGCGACTTCCGCTTCAACAAGCGCGTGTGGTACCTCAAGCCGGTGCCCACCATCAGCCGCCACTCCCCCATGGCCAACCCCATCTGGGCCGACGTGGACCAGAACCGCCTCTGGCGCTTCCGTCCCCGCCCCCAGGGGACGAAACTCTCCACCCAGTTCATGCTCGACGCCGAGCGCCTCGCCTGGCACCGCTACGACCTGGATCCCGCGACCCGCCTCGTCACGCCGCTCCTGGGCGGCGCGCCCGCCCCGGCCGAGGCCATCGCTGCGCGCCTTCGCGAGGCGGGCTCGGTGGCCGTGGCCGGCCAGGGCACCTTCGGCTGCGACGCCGCCCAGCGCCTGGGCGACCTCGCCTCCAGCCCCGACCTGCGCTACGGCACCGGCGACCGCCTGGAGCAGGTGCAGTTCCCCGCCCTGCAGCTCAGCGGCGACGGCATCTTCAATCGCCGCGGGTTCTCCGAGCGGGGCTTCCGCTTCGGTCACCTGGACGAGCTCCTGGCCCGGGTGAGGAGCGGCGAGGTGAAGGCCGTGGTCCTGCTCCACGACGCCGAGTTCTCCAGCCGCGCCGAGACCGCGAAGCTAGCCGAGATCCTGGAGGCCGTGCCCTTCAGCCTCCTCCTGGAGCCCATCCCTTCCGACCTGCACGGCTCCGCGCGCCTTCCGGTGGCCACCTACCTGGAGGAGAGCGACTTCGTGATCAACCACGAGGGCGAACTGCGCCGCTACCAGAAGGCCCTGGAACCTCCCAGGGGCGTCAAGACCCTCCCCGCCTGGGCCCGGGAACTGGCCGGCGCGATCCACGGAGTCAACGTCTAAGTGTCCGGCATTCTATTGATGGTCTATGACGCCGAGGACCACCGGTGCCGCCGCATGGTGGACTGGGTGGGGCGGCATGACCGGGACGGCCTGGTGGTGACCTTCCCCTACCAGAACGGCGAGCTGGTGCGGGTGGCCCCCGAACTGGCCGGCCTGGAGTTCCCCGGGGAGGTCTACACCCTGGACCTGGACAGCCGTGTGGTGCGCGGAGGCGCCGCCATGGCGCCGGACCTGCTCCGGCGCCTTCCGGGATGGTCCTGGGCCCAGGGGCCCGCGCGGATTCCCTGGGTGGCCCGGCTGATCATCGGGATCATTCGCCGCTGACGGCGAGGCGATAAATTGGATATCCTTTCACCCTCGTGAAAGGCTTCGCCATGCCGGACCTCAACGCCAAGGTCACCCAACGCAAGGATCTGGCGCCGGGCCTGATGATCATCCGGGTGAAGCCCGACGGCTGGGAGCTGCCCCCCTTCAAGCCCGGCCAGTTCGCGGTGCTGGGCCTGCCCGCCGAGGCCCCCCGGAGCCCGGGCGCCCTCCCCGAGGAGGGCAGGGACGCCTTCCCGCGGCGCGCCTATTCCATCGCGTCCTCCTCCCTGGACCGGGACTTCCTGGAGTTCTACATCGTGGAGGTGCCCGGCGGCGCGCTGACGCCGAGGCTCTTCGCGCTCCAGGAGGGCGACCGCCTTTGGCTGGGGCCCAAGCTCACCGGGCTGTTCACCCTGGACCAGGTGGCCCCCGGGCGGAACCTGGCCTTCATCGCCACCGGCACGGGCCTCGCCCCCTACATGTCCATGCTGCGCACGCACCTCGCCTCCGAGCCGGACCGGAAGTTCGCCGTGGTCCACGGCGCCCGCTACGCCAGCGACCTGGGCTACCGGAACGAGCTGTTCCACCTGGAGCGGGACCACGCGAACTTCACCTACCTGCCGGTCCTCTCCCGCCCGGAGTCCGGATGGCAGGGCTTCAGGGGCCACCTGCAGGACTTCTGGGCCGGCGGCGACCTGGAGAAGGGCTGGGGGCTCAGGCCCGCGCCCGGGGACACGGACTTCTTCCTCTGCGGGAACCCGGGGATGGTGGAGGCCATGCTGGGCATCCTGCAGGCGGAGGGCTTCCGGGAGCACACGAAGAAAGAGCCGGGACAGGTCCATTTCGAAAAGTACTGGTGACATCGCCCAAGGGGCGGATGCGGCGCCTTGAGGCGCTTTGTGGCACTTTGCCGTTTGCCGT
Organism: Geothrix sp. 21YS21S-2; assembly: GCF_030846775.1. NCBI lineage: Bacteria > Pseudomonadati > Acidobacteriota > Holophagae > Holophagales > Holophagaceae > Geothrix > Geothrix sp. 21YS21S-2. The sequence goes on along the minus strand of NZ_CP132910.1, from coordinate 3,583,586 downwards.
CCCGGGGCCTTCCCTGGAAGAGTGGGCGTGTTCCAAAAAAACGGCTGACCGGCCCTGTCCGCAATCATTTTTACCTCAGAAAGGAGGACTCCCATGCGGAGGTTGTTCATCGTGGTCTTCCTCGCCTTCGCGGCGCTTTTCGCCGCCTCGGCGACCCAGCCCCCCAGCACCCTCCAGGTGAAGGGGATGGGCTGGGGCAAGTGCCCCTGCGACATCGTGCTCAACGACGGCGACTACTGGGGCGGTTCGATCTGGCTCACGCTGGACGGGAAGGAGTTCCTGGAAGGCGTCTGGTCCGGGCAGGACGGCACGGACACCTGGGCCGGGCCCGGCGAAGCCTTCGGAACCGGGAAGAACGGCGTCTATACCTACGCCTTCAACAAGCTCCCCGACGGGACCTACGCGGACACCTTCGTCGCGCACATCCCCATCGCGACCTTCTCCCTCCCTCCGGGCCTCATGGGCTTCGGAACCTACCAGGGCCCCCACCACATCGTCTCCGGCACCGGGCGCTTCAAGCACGCCAAGGGGATGATCGCGGTCAGCGGCACCTACGTCTGGGGCCCCGCCGCCGGCGGGACCGTGGAGGTGGGCTACTTCTCCCCTGAATACACAGGGTTCATAAACAACGTCCTTCCGGCGAAATAGGCTCCCGCAGGTCAGGAGGAACCTCCCGGCTCTCCAGCCACCGGTCGATCTCGACGGCATATGCGTAGACCGATCCCTGTTTCCGGTGCATGTGGCGGTGCACCGGGAGGTTCTCGCTCTTTTCCCACCGCTGGGCGGTGGCGACGCTGACACGGACGTAACTGGCGATCCCCTTCCAGGAATCCAGGCAATCGCCAGGGTGCCGCGCTTTCACGACGAGCGCTGCCTGCGTTTCGGGGGGCATCGGGCCTCCTCGGAAGGGCCATTGCAATAAATGCTGCATTGCTTTTATACCTGCAAAGATTGGCTTCGCCCGCCTGCCTGTCAAGGGCGCAAAAAACCGGTTGATGGGTTTTTGATGAACGGGAAAAACGGGCGCCCGACCAGGCTATATCTGGGGAAACACAGCCAGCCCCTGATCCAGCCCCCCCTAGAAGGCGACGCCCACCCCGAACGTCCACATGCGCTGGAATTCCTGTCCCGACCCCTGGGCGCCCAGGTAGCCGGCGACGTCGCCCACGGAATTGATGTTCACCGGCTTGTCCTTCGTGATGGGCTGCTGGTAGCTGGCCGCGAAGTAGGGATTGATCACCGGCAGCGGCAGGCTGTAGCGGATGCCCACGCGCAGCCAGGGGCGGGCGAGGTTCTTCGTCTGCTCCGCGCCGGCGAGGGTCAGCTTGTAGTTCTGGAAGCGCTCCATGACGCCCAGCTCCCCGGCGAGACCCGTGAAGGGCACCCAGAACTGGGCGTTGAGGCCCAGGCCCAGGCCCGACTGCTTCAGGCGGCTGTCCACGGTGGCGGCGCCCTGCTGGACCTGGCCGTTGGCCTTCCACTGGGAGAACTCGGCGCCCCACTCCAGCTTCAGGACGGGGCCCACCCGGACGATACGGTGGCTGGCGGTGAAGGTGAAGCCGCTGCCGGTGTCCAGGCTCTTCTGGCGGATCAGGGTGCCGGTGCCCTGGATGAGGGTCTGGGGGAGGTTCTGGCCCTGGGGGAAGGGCACGTCCAGGCGCAGATCCCAGGCCTGGGCGGAAAGGGGGAGGGCCAGGAGGGTCAGGGCCAGGGTCTGGGTCAGGTGCATGGGGGCCTCCGGAAACGCTTCCCTAGGATGCAGCAAAGGGGGTGGGGCTGGAAGTTTCTTGAACAATTCGCATGAAAGGGTGTCATGTTTTTGACTTGACCCTTTTCCCACACCATCTAGGCTATTTACAACTCAGAAAGTCCTGATGACCCCACTCCCCCGCCTCCACTGGTCCACGCTCGGCGAGCCCACCCTGGGGCTCGAGAACCGCTGGGCCGGCGCATGGGAAATCACGCTGGACCGCGCAGGCGCGCCGGCCCTGCCGCCCCGGGAGACCGATCTGTGGGTCATCACGGCCTCCGCCCCGGAACCGCCGCCCGCCCTGGTGAGGGCCGGCGCGGAGGCGGGGGCGCTGCCCATCCTCCTCCTGCTCCCGCCCGGGACCGACGGCGTGCAAGCCCCTTCGCTGTTCCATTGGAGCGCCCTGGGCTCGGTGCGCTGGGGGCCCATGCAGGACCTTCCTCCGGTGCCGGGGCTGCGCCCGGCCACCCTGCCTCCGCTCAACCTCACGGTCACCCAGGCCCTCGCGCTCGGCCTGGTGGGCATCGGCGCGGCCATGCAGGAGGTGCTGGCCAAGGCCAAGGCCGCCTCGGCCACCCGCGCCACGGTGCTCCTCCAAGGGGAGAGCGGCACCGGCAAGGAGATCATCGCCCGGGCCATCCACTCCATGAGCGCGCAGGCCGACCTGCCCTTCGTGCCCGTGCACTGCGGCGCCATCCCGGACAACCTCATCGAGTCCGAGCTCTTCGGCTACACCAAGGGCGCCTTCACCGACGCCCGCAAGGACGCCCCCGGCAAGTTCCGGGAAGCCACGGGCGGCACCATCTTCCTGGACGAGGTGAGCACCATGCCCCTGGGCGCCCAGGTGCGCCTGCTGCGGGTCCTCCAGGAACGGGAAGTGCAGCCCCTGGGCGGCGGAGGCCCCGTGAAGGTGGACGTGCGCGTGGTGGCGGCCACCAACTCCGACCTGTGGCAGCGGGTGCAGGAGGGCTCCTTCCGGGAGGACCTCTTCTACCGCCTGGAAGTGGTGCCCATCACCCTGCCCCCGCTGCGCGCGCGCCGGGAGGAGATCCCCTTCCTCGCCCAGCATTTCCTCAACCGCAAGGCCCGGGAGCACGGCCTCTATCCCAAGGCCATCCACCCTTCGGTGGATTCCCTGCTCATGGCCATGCCCTGGAGCGGCAACGTGCGCCAGCTTGAGAACGCCGTGGAGCGGGCCATCGTGCTCTCCGCGGGGCGCCCCGTGCTCACGCGGGAGGACTTCACGTTCCTGGCGGACCGCATCCCCGAAGGCCGGGAGATCGTCCAGTCCCTGCCCCCCATGGAGTCCTACGCGCCTTCCGGCGTGGTGTCGGCCGCGCAGTCCATGGACCTGCCCGCCGAGGGGGTCGACCTCAACCAGGTGGTCTCGGACGTGGAGAAGAAGCTCATGCTCCAGAGCCTCCAGGTGACGCGGGGCAACAAGAAGCGCGCGGCCGAGCTCCTGGGCCTCAAGCGGACCACGTTCCTGGAAAAGATGAAGCGGCTGGACCTGGAGGACGTCGCGCCGGACGGTGCCGAGGCCTGATAACCTAGTCGGATGGATCATGCATCTCCCCACACCCGCTGGCTGCTCGAGGTACCGGGGGCCGCGGAGGACCGCCTGGGCGACTGGCTCACCGAAGGGGGCGCCACCGCCACCTACCGCGAGGCGGACCCCCCCCACACCTTCTTCGCCTATTTCCCTCCGGGCCTGACCCCTCCCGACGCCGGAGGCCTGGCCGCCTTCGGCGCGCGCCTGCTCCGCGAGGAGCGCTTCGAGGACGAGGACTGGCTGGCCAAGAGCCGGGAGGGCTTCGGCCCCATCGAGGTCGGCCAGGGCTTCTACATCCGCCCGCTTTGGGACGCCAGCCCGGCTCCCGGCGGCCGCACCCCCATCGTCGTGAACCCGGGCCTCGCCTTCGGCACCGGCGGCCACGAGACCACCCGCCTGTGCATGGCCCACCTCGAGGAGCTGGCCGCGGCGGGCCGGCTCCAGGACCCGGTGCTGGACATCGGCGCGGGCACGGGCATCCTGGCGCTGACCGCCTGGCTCTGCGGGGCCCGGCGCATCGCGGCCCTGGACAACGACCCCGACTGCGGCCCGGCCATGGACGAGTTCATGGTCCTGAACGAGGCCGTCCTGGGCGGCGCGCGCCCCTTCACCCACTACGTGGGCCTCCTGGACGACCCCAGGGCCGACGGCCCCTGGAACACCCTCCTCGCCAACATCCTCCTGGAGACCATCCAGGACCTGCTGCCCCGCATGGCCTCCATCGCCGCGCCGGGAGCCCTGCTGGTGGCCTCGGGCATCCTGGCCGAGCGCCAGGACGAGGCCCTCATCAGCCTCGCGGCCTACGGCTTCCGGCCCCTGAAGGTGACCACCGAGGGCGCCTGGGTGGCCATCCTGGCGGAGAAGCTCCCATGAACCGTCAGGACCAGCCCATCGGGGTCTTCGACTCCGGCATCGGGGGGCTGACGGTGGTGCGCGCGCTGCGCAGGCTCCTGCCCGAGGAGTCCATCGTGTACCTGGGCGACACCGCCCGGGTGCCGTACGGCAACAAGTCCCACGCCACCATCGAGCGCTATGCCCTGCAGGCCGGGACGATCCTGGGCCGCCACAAGCCCAAGCTCATGGTCATCGCCTGCAACACCGCCTCGGCCCACGGCCTCGGGGCGCTGCAGGCCGCCGCGCCCTGCCCCGTCATCGGCGTGATCGAGCCGGGGGCGGAGGCCGCGAGCCTGGCCAAGGGGCCCGTGGGCGTCATCGGCACCCTGGCCACGATCCAGTCCGGCGCCTACGACGACGCCATCCGCCGACGGAACCCCCAGGCCGTCATCCACAGCCTGCCCTGCCCCCTCCTGGTGGGCTTCGCGGAGGAGGGCTGGCTGGACGACCCCATCACCGACGCCATCTGCCGCCGCTACCTGAACCAGATACCCTTCGAGGTGCGCACCATCGTCCTGGGCTGCACCCACTACCCCACCCTGCTGCCCAGCCTGAACCGCACCCGCCCGGACACCACCTGGCTGGACAGCGGCGAGCTCGCGGCGAAGGCGGTCGAGGACCTCCTGCGGGGCTCCCTGGGCTTCCGCACCGCCAGCGCCCGGGGCGACCTGAGGATCCTGCTCACGGACGCCGGCACCCGCCTCCAGGAGGTCGGTGAGCGCTTCCTGGGCGAGCCTCTGGACTCCGTGGAGCTCGTGGAGCTCTGATGCTCCTCCAGGACTCCCTGTCCCGCGCCCTGGTCGAGTACCTCACGGGCACCGTGTCCAGCTACCAGCGCCGGGTCCCCAACGACCCGGAGCTGCTGCGCGCCGTGCTGCGGCCCGGGGACGTGATCCTGGTGGAGGGCGACACCCGCATCAGCCAGATCATCAAGTACCTCACCCAGAGCTCCTGGAGCCACGCCACGATGTACATCGGGGACGCCCTCCTGCGCTGGGGCGGACCCGAGGCGGACCGGGCCCTGGACCGGTACGGCCCGGAGGCCGCGCGCCTCCTCATCGAGAGCGACCTGAAGGACGGCGTGCGGGTCGTGCCCCTGGCCATGTACCTGGACTGCAACCTCCGCGTCTGCCGGCCCCAGGGACTGCGTCCCGGGAGCCTGGACCGCGTGATGATGGAGCTGCTGACACACCTGGGCGTGCGCTACGACCAGCGCAACATCTTCGACCTGGCCCGGTACCTCTTCCCCTTCCATCTCGTGCCCCGGCGCTTCCGGCCGCGCAGCCTCTACCTGGGCAGCTCCAGCAGCCGCGAGGTGATCTGCTCGGCGCTCATCGCCAAGGCCTTCTACCGCGCCGGCATCACCATCCAGCCGCCCCTGGGCGAAGGCGCGGGGCCCCAGGTCCGCCACCCCAGCTACATCATGCCCCGGGACTTCGACCTGTCGGCCAACTTCCAGATCCTCAAGTTCGGGCCCCCGCGGCCCCTGCTGGAGACCGCGGCCCCCTGGGACCTCACCTGAAGACGTTCTGGTTCGGGTTGCGCTCGTCCATCTCCAGCCACAGCCGCTGCATGCTCAGGAGCCGCTCCGGGTAGTCCAGGCCGAGGGCCTCGTCCTCGGGGTCCAGGGCCATGGGATCCTCGATCCACTCCGGGGGGAATTCGGGAAAGATGGCCGGGAGCAGGGTGCGCGGGAAGCCGCGCACGCTCAGGTTCCGGATGCCCGGGGTGTCGATGAGGGTGCCGCCGGTGGCGCAGGGCAGCCACCGCGCGCCGGTGGTGGTCTGGCGGCCGGTGCCGTAGCGGCTCATGTCCCCCGTGCGCTGGTTGAGGCCGGGGGCCAGGGCGTTGATGAGGGTGCTCTTGCCCACGCCGCTGTGGCCCACCAGGGCCACCGTGCGGCCCTTGAGGAGCCCGGCCAGTTCCGGGAGGCCCGCGCCCGTCACGGCGCTGGTCTCGATAATGGGCAGGTTCTGGGCCCGCAGGGGGTCCAGTTCGGGGAGGGTGTCCTTGCTGGAGGCCCGGTCCCGCTTGGTGACGATGATGCGGAAGCCCAGGCCCGAGGCCAGGGCCAGCGTCTGGGCCCGCTCCAGGAGGCCCGGGCGCAGGGGCGGATCGACCACCGCCGCGCACACCCAGAGCTCCTCCGCGTTGGCGCAGATGAGCTGCCAGGGCTCCCGGTCGTCGATGCCGCCGCGCTTGAGGAGCGTGCGCCGGGGCAGCACGGCCACCACCTGCACCTGGGGGAGGTCCGGGTCCTGGGCCTCCAGGGGCACCGGGGAGAAGCGCACCCGGTCGCCCACCACCAGCTTCACCCCCTTGAGCTTGCCGGCCAGGGTGGCGCGGATGGGCGTGCGGTCGTCCAGCTCCAGGTCCACGATCTGGCTGTGGCGCCACACCAGCGTGGCGGCCTCCAGGTGGGCCCAGGGGGCCGCGTCGGGCAGCAGGAGCATGGAGTCGGAATCGTGGGATTCCGCCTCGGTGGTCAGGCGCTCGGCGGACTGCTGGCGGCGCTTGCTCTGGGCCTTGCCCTCCCGCGCGTAGGCGTCGGGGCTGTCCAGGTCGTGGGCGTCCCGGCTCTGGCCCAGGCGGTACTTGCGTCCCATCAGGCCCGCCCCGCGAACTCCCGGGTCTCCACGGCCACCTTGACCTTCTCGCCCTCCTTGATGAAGAGGGGCACCTTGATCTCGATGCCCGTCTCCAGCTTGGCGGGCTTGAGGACGTTGCCGCTGGCCGTGTCCCCCCGGGCGCCGGGCTCGGTGTAGGTGACCGAAAGCTCCACGTGGGTGGGCATCTGGAGGCCGATGGGATTGCCGTTGTACTTCTGGATCTGGATGATGGCGCCCTCCACCAGGAAGTCCAGGGCGTCGCCCCGCATCTCGTCATCCAGGGTCAGGGTCTCGAAGGACTCCTGGTCCATGAAGTGGGATCCGTCCCCGTCGGAGTAGAGGTAGGAGGCCTGCACCATCTGGAGGTCGGGCTCCTTGAACTTGTCGCCGGCCTTGAAGGTCTTGTCGAAGACCGCGCGGGTGAGGAGGTTGCGCATCTTGAGGCGCACCAGGGTCTGGCCGCCGCGGGCCGTGGGGGTGGAGATCTCCACGTCCAGGCAGTGGAAGGGGGTGTCCTCGAATTCGAAGAACATCTTTCGTTTTACGGCGATCGCTTCGATCAGGCTGGCCATGGCTTCCTCGGGGATAAAGAATTTCACATTGGCGCCCCCGTCGACAGACCCGTCCCGGAGACCGCTCAAGGGGAAATAGTGCCATGATCCGGGCAAAACCCCCAATTCCTGTATCATGGGGGGCAGGAACAACGTAATGGCGGATCTTCCAAAGAGCATAGGCCGGTATCTGGTCAAACGGGCCATTGGCCAGGGCGCCATGGGCGTGGTCTACCTCGCGGAGGACCCCCTCCTGAAGCGCCGCCTGGCCCTGAAGGTGGTCCGCGCCGCCGGCGAGGAGCGGGAGCAGGCCCTGGAGCGCTTCAAGCGCGAGGCCGAGATCTCCGCCCAGCTGAACCACCCCAACATCGTCACGGTGTACGACGTGGGCGACGAGCCCGCCATGGGCCCCTTCATCGCCATGGAGTACGTCGAGGGCAACAGCCTGGGCAAGTTCATCCGGGACAATTCGCTGGAACTCGAGACCAAGTTCGGGATCCTCATCCAGGCCATGCGGGCCCTGCGCGCGGCCCACCGCCACGCCATCGTCCACCGGGACGTCAAGCCCGACAACATCCTCGTGGCCGAGGACGGCCGGGTCAAGCTCATGGACTTCGGCATCGCCAAGACCATGGCCCCGCGCCTCACCAACGCCGGCGAGTTCCTGGGCTCGCCGGCCTACAGCGCCCCCGAATTGCTGCGGGGCGGCGACCCCACCCCCAGCTCGGACCGGTACGCGTTCGCCGTGACCTCGTTCGAGCTGCTCACGGGCCAGTTGCCGCACCCGGGCACCAACGTGGCCGCGGTCATCACCCACATCCTGACGGAGCCGCCGGTCTTCCCCGCCGGAATGTCCGGCGACATGACCAAGGTCTTCCGCCAGGCGCTGTCCCAGGACCCCGAGGAGCGCCCCGGCTCCCTCATGGACTTCCTGCTGCCCCTCGTGGACGCCTACCCCCTGGATTCCAATTGCCGCGCCCGGGTCAACGAGCTGTTCCGCCACGACGACCACGCCGGGGACATCGTGCCTCTCCGGCGCCTGCGCCCCTCGTCCGCCATCCCCCCCGAGCCCCCTTCGAGCGCCACCTCCACCGGCAGGACCACCGCGGGCCTGGGCGGCGTGCGGGCCACCCCGGTGCGCCCCATCCCCTCCTACACGCTCCCCAGCCCCGTCAAGATCGAGCTGGAGACCGAATCTCCCACGAGCACGCGCCCCCCCGGCCACGGGCAGGGCCCGGACCGCCGGCAGGGCGCAGACGAGGTGACGCCCCTGACCATGGTCAAGTGGTTCATCGCCATCCTGGTGGCGGGCCAGCTGATCTGGTGGCTCTACCGCCTCGTGAACAGCTCGGCGCCCCCTACCTAGGCGATTGGCAGAGCTCCATGAGGACCCCCCCCGTCTCCGCCGGGTGGATGAAGGCGATCCTGCAGCCGTGGGCTCCGGCCCGGGGCTCCTTGTCGATCATGCGCACCCCCTTGGCCAGGAGTTCCTTCACGGCAGCCTCCACATCGTCCACCTCGAAAGCCACATGGTGGATGCCGGGCCCCTTCTTCTCGAGGAACTTGCCCACGGGCCCCTCGGGGTCGGTGGACTCCAGGTACTCCAGCGTGCTGGGGCCCACGGGGAAGAAGGCGGTGCGCACGCGCTGTTCGGCGACCTCCTCCACGTGGTCGGCCTCCATGCCGAAGAGCCTGCCCATGCGGCCCATGGCCTCGTCCAGGGTGGGGGACGCGATGCCCAGGTGGTTGATGCGAAGAATTTGCATAGTGCCTCCTGACCCAGTTTACGGGAACCCGGAGGCCCGCGGCCGCATTCTGGATACATGCTCCCCGTGCTCCTCGCCCTTGCCCTGACCCCCTCCCCCGGGCCCACCCTCCCCGCCGTCCAGGGCCTGCGCAAGCCCCTGCCCGTGGCCGCGGACGTGGCGGCGTTCGTGAAGTGGTCCCTGGCCGAGGTGGGCCAGGCGGTGGTGGTGGTGGAGGGGGAATACGCCCTCCCCCTGCCCAGGGTGTCCACCGGCATCCGGATCCTGGAGGGGAGGATGCGCCTTTTCAGCGTGAAGATGCCCAACCCCGCCGACATCCCGGCGGCCCCCTGGATGGACACGAACACCATCCGATCCGGGGGGAATGTCGCCCAGAGAATATATCCGATGGGGTTGGGATATTAAAAAGGAGTGATAATGGGGCATGGGCTTTTCGGCCCGCAAGGAGACACCATGGCCCAGATCACCCTCAAAGGGAACCCCATCCACACCGTCGGCGACCTGCCCAAGGCCGGCAACCCCGCCCCGACCTTCACGCTGACGCGCAAGGACCTCTCCGAGGTCTCCCTGGCGGACTTCAAGGGCCAGCGGGTGGTCCTGAACATCTTCCCGAGCATCGACACGCCCACCTGCGCCACCTCGGTCCGCACCTTCAACGCCCAGGCCTCCAAGGCCGCCAACACGGTGGTCCTGTGCGTGTCCGTGGACCTGCCCTTCGCCGCCGGCCGCTTCTGCGCCGCGGAAGGCCTGGACAACGTCGTCCCCGCCTCCGCCTTCCGGACCCCCGAATTCGGCAAGGCGTACGGCGTGACCCTCATCGACGGCCCCCTGCGCGGTCTGCTGGCCCGCGCCGTGGTGGTGCTGGACGAGACGGGGAAGGTGGTCCACACGGAACTGGTCCCCGAGATCGCCCAGGAGCCCAACTACGAGGCCGCGCTCAAGGTGCTGAACTAGGGGCCGAGGTTCCCCGAGGAAAGAGGGCTTGTCAGATTCCCCTGTGGATCAGGTAGGCCCAGTTGGCCAGGACGGCGGCGGCGAGGCCGCACAAGGCCAGCCTGCGCTCCGTCCGGGTCCATTCGAAGCGCGGGGTCAGGCCCGTGGCGGCCCTGAAGGCGAACCACGCCACCGCGGCCAAACCCGCGGTCATCAGCAGGGGGTTCCAGAGGAAGGCCCGCCAGGGATGCCCGTTCAGCAGCGCCAGCGCCCCCCGGGTGGCGCCGCAGGTGGGGCACGGATGGCCCGTGAGGCGCTTGAACATGCAGGTGGCCACCTCCACCCCCCAATGCCGTTCCAGGAGCGCCTCGACCCCGGCCAGGGCGGAGAATGCCAGGGCCGCGGCCAGGGCCCAGACCGGGACCCGGGGGAACCTGGGGGCGGGCTCGAGCCTCACATCCGGTGACTGAGGAGGAACGGGATTGCGATGGCGGCGATCACGCCCAGGAGCCCGAGGATGCCGAGGATGGTCGCGATGATGCCCAGGATCCACCCGGCCCTGGTCTGTCCCTCTCCGGAGCGGTCCATGCGGCCCGCGGCCATCTCCTTGAGGTCGGAACCGCCCATGACCCAGGCGAGGATGGCGAAGACGAAGCAGCAGAGGAAGCCGACGATGCCGAAGGCGAGGATCATGCCGCCGCGGTGCGGCCTGGGGCCCTGGGGGGCGTACTCGTTCATGCGGGCTCCGGGAAGGGGACTACCCCATGGTGGCCGCGGGAGCCGGCGCGATCAATCCCTTCAGCCGGCGATGCGCTTGAGGCGGCGGAGCTCGGGAACCCTCCAGGCGATGGCCCCCACGACGCCCAGGGTCATCAGGCCCCCGAACACCACGGAGGGCACCACGCCCAAGAGGCGCGCGGCGAGGCCGGACTCGAAGCTGCCCAGTTCGTTGCTGGAGCCGATGAAGAAGCCGTTGACGGCCTGGACCCGGCCCATCATCTCGGGCGGGGTGCGGGTCTGCACCAGGGTTCCGCGAAGCACCATGCTCACGCTGTCCATGGCGCCGCTGGCGGCCAGGAGGATCAGGGAGACCCAGAACACGCTGGAGAGCGCGAAGCCGATCCAGCACAACCCGAAGCAGCCCACGCAGATGAGCAGGATCGTGCCGGCGTGGTTGCGGGGCGGATGGTGGGCCTGCCAGAAGCCCATGGCCACGGAACCCACGGCGGGCGCGGCCCGGAGGACCCCCAGGCCCTGGGGGCCGACCCGGAGGATTTCGGCCGCGAAGACCGGCAGCATGGCCACGGCGCCGCCGAAGAGCACCGCGAAGAGGTCCAGGCTCAGGGCGCCCAGCACGAGGTTGTGGGTGAACACGAACGTCACCCCTTCGCCCAGGTTCTGGAGGATGGGCGTCTTGGACGGCGTGCGGGGGTGGGGCAGCACCTGGAGGATCATGACGAGGGCCAGGCCCATCAGCAGGACCTCCACCTGGTAGGCCAGCGCGGCGCTCCCGAAGCTGTACAGGAGCCCGCCGAACGCGGGCCCCGTGACCTGCGCGAGCTGGAAGGAGGAGCTGCGCCAGGTCGCGGCGTTCTGGTAGGCCTCCCGGGGCACCAGTTCCGTCGCCAGCGCCTGGGAGGCGGGCCGGAAGAAGGCGCGGCCCAGGCCGGCCAGGGCCTGGATGGCATAGAAGGGCCAGGCAGCCTGGGGGACCCTGCCCGTGTTCATGGCCAGGAGCAGGAGCCCTCCCGTGAGCATGACGGCCATGGACAGGAGGGAAAGCGTCCTCCGGTCCCTGCGGTCCGCGGCCCAGCCGCCCACCAGGGTGAGGGTCAGGAAGGGGATCGCCTCCGCCAGGCCGATGAGGCCCAGGGACAGGGGGTCGTGGGTGATGTGGTACACCTGCCAGGCCATGGCCAGGGTCTGGATCTGCGTGGCCACCGTGAACGCGAAGATCCCCCCCAGGAACCAGCGGTACTCGGGGTACCGCAGGGACTGGTAGGCATCATGGCCCGGATCACTACTCATATCTGAGCGCGTCGATCACGTTCAGGTTCGCGGCCTTCAGCGCCGGGAGGAACCCGGCGACGATGCCCACCACCCCCGAGAAGCCCAGGCCCAGGGCCACGGCCCAGGGCTCGGCCACGGCCGGGAGGACCGCGGTGAACTTGAGGATCCAGATGATCAGGTAGGCGATGGCCACCCCCAGGAGGCCGCCCAGGATGGACAGCACCACGGCCTCGGTGAGGAACTGCATGAGCACGCTGTGGCGGGTCGCGCCCAGGGCCCGGCGCACGCCGATCTCCCGCGTGCGCTCGGTGACGCTCACGAGCATGATGTTCGAGATGCCGATGCCGCCCACGATGAGGGAGATGCTCGCGGCCATGGCCAGGAAGGTGGTGAGGACGCTGGCCTGCTGGTCCTGCATCTTCACCCAGTCGTCCTGCTTGCGGATCATGAAGGGGTTCTCGTCCTTGGGCGTCAGGCGCAGGCGCTGGCGCAGGAGCGCGGTGATCTCCATCTCGGCCAGGTCCGCCTTGCCCTCCTGCGCACTCACGAGGATGTTCTGGATGCGGTCGGTCCCGACGATCTTGTGCATGACCGTCGTGTAGGGGGCGACCACGATGTCGTCCTGGTCGCCCATCATGCCGGCGCCCTTGGACTCCAGGATGCCGACGACCTCGAAAGGCAGCGCGGCGATGCGGATGATCTTGCCGATGGGCTCCTCGCCGTTGGGGAAGAGCGTGTCGCGCACGGTGGTGCCCAGGACGCAGACCTTGGCCTGCCCCTTGGTTTCCTGTTCCGTGAAGAACCGCCCCTGCTGCACCTCCCAGCCCCGGATCTGGATGAACTGGACGCCCGATCCCTGCACGGTGGAGACCGTGTTGTTGTTCTGGTAGATGATGGCGCGGTTGGCCCGCACCTGCGGCGTGGCCGCGACCACGGTCGAACCGGAGAGGTCCCGCTCGATGAGCCCGGCGTCCTCCTCCAGGAGGATCGGGACCGAGCCCATGCCCATGGGGCCCCGGGCGCTGTTGGAGCTGCCGCCGCCGTTGAAGATGGTCAGCATGTTGGAGCCCATGTTCTGGATGATGTCGATGGAGGCCTTCTTGGACCCCTGGCCGATGCCGATCATGGCGATGACCGCGCCCACGCCGATGATGATGCCGAGCATGGTGAGGAAGGCCCGGGTCTTGTTCCGGGTGATGGCGAACAGCGCCAGCTTGATGAAGTCGAGAACGTTCATGACCGGGTCTCCGGAAGGATGGGGCTGCGCCGCATCAGCGGCGCATGCCGCCGGGAGCGCCGATGGGAGCGGCGGTCTGCGCCGACTTCTTCAGGTCCTCGACGCCGGTGAGCACCACGATCCCCTCCGTGACGCCTTCGCCGCTGACCTCGGTGAACATGCCGTCGCTGGCCCCCACCTTCACGGGCAGGGCCTTGGGCTTGCCGTCCACCAGGATCCAGACCCGGTCCTCCCGGCGGGACACCATGCCCTTGCCGGAACCGCCCGGACGGGCGCCACCGCCGCCGGGGCGCTGCTGGCCACCGGCCTGCTGACCGGCTGCCGGGCCGGCGCCCGGGGTCTTGGGCGCCGCGTCCTTGAGGAAGGCCGCGGGGTTGAACCGCAGGGCCGCGCTGGGCACCCGCAGGACCTGGTCCCGCTCCTTGGTGACGATGGTGCAGTTGGCCGTCATGCCCGGGAACAGGGCCAGATCGCCCCGGTAGACCGGGCTGCCCGGCAGGATGTAGCGGGCCGTGCTGGATTCGAGGTCGGCCGTCTGGGGTTTGCCCATGAGGACCGGCTTGCCGGCAGGACGAGCATGGCCGCCTTCCTGGCGCATGCCGCCGGGACGCCCCTCGGCGCCATGCCAGCCAGCAGGGGAGGGAGCGCCCCCACGCGGGCCCTGCTGGCCGCCCGCCCTATCCCCGCCTTCCCGCTTGAGCCCCTCGGGGGCCGCGTTGCGGGGTTCGTTGTTCACTTCCATGACCACCAGGTAGGTGACCACGTTCTGGTTGACCACGGGATTGAGCTGCACCTGGCTCACCACCCCCCGGAACTGCTTGTCGGGATAGCTGTCCACGGTGAAGAAGGCCCGCTGCCCGACCTGCACCTGGCCGATGTCGGCCTCGTCGATGGCGGCCTGGACCTTCATCTTGGACAGGTCCTGGGCGATGGTGAACATGTTGGGGGTGCTGAAGCTGGCCGCCACGGTCTGGCCCACGTCCACCAGGCGGTTCACCACGACGCCGTCCACCGGCGCCCGGAGGGTGCAGTAGTCCAGGTTCGTCTTGGCGCGGACCACGCCGGCCTTGGCGGAATCCAGGTTGCCCTGGGCGGTCTTCAGGACCAGCTCCTTGGCGTCCAGGTCGGCGTCCGACAGGAGCTTCTGCTCGTGGAGCTGCTTGTTGCGCTTGTAGTCGATCTGGGCGTTGAGGAGCGAGGCCTTGCAGCGGTCCAGGGTGGCCTGGGCGTCCTGGATCTGGGTGAGCCAGGGCGTCTCGTCGATCTTCCCGATGACCTGGCCCTTCTTGACGAGGCTGTTGAAGTCGGCGTAGATGCCCGTGACGACGCCCGAGACCTGGGTGCCCACCGGCACCTGGATGAGGGCGTTCAGGGTCCCGGTGGCGCTGATGCGGGCCGTGATGCCGCCCTTGTCGACCTTGGCCGTGCGCCACTTGATCTCTTCCTTGGGGCCCTTGATGAGGTAGGCGGCGCCGGCGCCCACCAGGACCACGGCCACAGCGGTGACGATCCAGACTTTTCGACTCATAATTACCTCGAAGCCAAGGGTTCAGATACCTCTACCTTGCCATGTGAGGCACGGATCGGCAAAAAGGTTGAGCCCGAAGGCCGAATTGTGACCGGATCTCAGAGGGTGTCTGCAAAAGGGGAGGCCCTCTCAGCGCAGGAAGGGGAATGTGTCCGTCACCACCCGCCATGCGAAGGCCGTGTAGAGGGTCCCGGGGAAGAGTCCGATGACCACCACCAGGATCCCGCACACCAGCACCGCGGCCCCGGCCAGGGGGGCCCGCAGGGCTGGGCGCTCCGAGGCCTCCCGTTCGGCCTTCTCGGTGGGCTTTTCCAGGAACAGGGCCACGGGAAGGCGGAAGTAGTAGTACACGGACACCAGGCTGGCCAGGACGCCGGTCACCGCCATGGCGACATGCCCCTGGAGAATCAATTCCTTGAAAATCATGTACTTGCCGTAGAAGCCGGCCATGGGGGGGATGCCCGCCAGACCGAAGAGGCACAGGCTCGCCGCGATGGCCAGGTCGGGCCGCTTCCAGCCCATCCCCTTCACGTCGTCGAAGGTGGTCTTGTCGCCCACCAGGCCCAGGCAGGTGAGGATGCCGAAGGCGCCCATGTTCATGACGAGGTAGGACACGAGGTAGAAGATGATTCCGCCATAGGCGGCGGGGGTGCCGGCCACCAGGCCCAGGAGGATGTAGCCGGCGTGGCTGATGCTGGAATAGGCCAGCATCCGCTTGATGTTGTTCTGGGCCAGGGCGGCCAGGTTGCCCACCACGAGGGTGAGGATGGCCACCACGGCCAGGGCGGCCTGGATGCGCAGGGAACCGGGCGCCGGGATGCCGGCGCCCAGCACCCGCAGGAGGGCCAGGATGGCCACGCCCTTGGTGGCCACGGACATGAAGCCGGAGATGGGATGGGGAGCGGCCTCGTACACGTCCGGCGTCCACTGGTGGAAGGGCACGGAGCTGACCTTGAAGAGGAAGCCCATCATGAGGAGGGCGGCCCCGGTCAGGGCGATGGCGTCGGGGGTGCGGGAGGCCAGGGCCTGGCCCACGGCGACGATCTCCAGGGAGCCCGTGACGCCGTACAGGAGCACCGAGCCCATGAGGAAGCTGGAGGCGGCCACGGCCCCGGTGATGAAGTACTTCATGCCTCCCTCGAAGGCCTTGGCGCGGGTCCGCACCGTGGCGGTGAGGGCGTACAGGGGCAGGGAGAGCAGTTCCAGTCCCAGGAACAGCAGGATGAGGTTCGAGGCGGCCACGAAGAGGATCATGCCCACCGCGGAGAAGAGGAGCAGGCTCAGGGTCTCCCCCTTCACCCAGCCCTCCTGGTGGAGGTGGTCCCACAGCTGGAGCACGGCCAGGGCCGCGGCCACCAGCACGAAGATCCCGGCGAACTGCGCCAGGCGGTCCATGTGGATGGCGCCGTAGGCCGGCTGCGCCCCGGTGGCCCACAGGCGGGTGATGTAGAAGAAACCCCCGGCCAGGCAGAAAAGGGCCATGAAGAACATGGCGCCCCGGACCCACTTGACCGTGGCCTGGTCCTTGTCCAGCGCGGCCAGCGGCAGGAGGCACGCCCCCAGGGCCGGGATGAGGAGCGGCAGGATGGCGGAGAGTTCGCTCGCGGTGATCATCATCGCTTCACCTCGCCACCGGCGGTCTGGAGGAGGGCCCGGGACACGTGGGCTTCGGACTGGCCGAGGAAGGTCTCGGGATGGATGCCCATCCAGAAGATCAGGACCACCAGCGGCAGCAGGACCGCCACCTCGCGCAGGTTCAGGTCCGCGTGGAGGTGGGCCGTGCCGCTTTCGGGATCCGGGTTGGCCGGTCCCCAGAAGACGCGCTTGACCATCCAGAGCATGTAGGCCGCGCTGAGCAGCACGCCCAGGGTCGCGACCACGGCCGCGGCCTTGCCCCAGTGGAAGCCCGACAGGTACGTGCCGTTGAGGATGAGGAACTCCCCGGCGAAGCCGTTGGTGAGCGGGAGGCCGATGCTGCTGAGCGTCACGATCATGAAGAACGCCGTGAAGACGGGCATCTTCAGCGCAACTCCGCCGAAGTCGGCGATGCGCCGGGTATGGGCCCGGTCGTAGAGCATGCCCACCAGGATGAAGAGGGCGCCCGTGGAGATGCCGTGGTTGAGCATCTGGAGCATGGCCCCCTGGGTGCCGATGACGGTCATGGAGGCGATGCCCAGCATCACGAAGCCCATGTGGCTGACGGAGGAGTAGGCCACCAGTTTCTTGATGTCGGTCTGCACCATGGCCACCAGGGCGCCGTAGATGATGGCGGCCACCGACAGGCCCGCCAGCAGCAGCGAGAAGTGGCGCGCCGCGTCCGGGAAGATCGGGAAGGCGAAGCGGAGGAACCCGTAGGAGCCCAGCTTCAGCAGAACGCCGGCCAGGATCACCGAGCCCGCCGTGGGCGCCTCGGTGTGGGCGTCGGGAAGCCAGGTGTGGAGGGGGAAGAGCGGAACCTTGATGGCGAAGGCCAGCGCGAAGGCGATGAAGAGCGTGCCCTGGGTCTTCCCGGGCAGGGCCTGCACGGCCTGGGCCATGACGCCCGGGGCGAAGCTGCCGGCCTTGCCGGCGGTGTAGAGCAGGGCCACCAGCCAGAGCAGGGAGCCCGAGAGGGTGAAGAGCAGGAACTTGGTGGCCGCGTAGCGCCGCTCCGCGCCGCCCCACACGCCGATGAGGAAGTACATCGGGAGCAGCATGGCCTCCCAGAACAGGTAGAACAGCAGCAGGTCCTGGGCCACCAGGGCCCCCAGCATGCCGGACTCCAGCATCAGCAGCAGCGCGAAGGCGGTTCCGGGGCGGTTCGGGAGGCTGTTCCAGGTGCCGAGCATGGTCAGCGGCACCAGGAAGACGGTGAGGATCACCAGCCAGAGGTTGAGGCCGTCCGCCGAGAGGTGGTACTCCACCGGGATGCCCACGGCCGAGAACCAGTGGAAGCGTTCGACGGCCACCTGCCCCAGGGCGTCGGGCTGGCCCCGAAGGAGCTGCGCGGCGGCCACGGCCAGGACGCCCGCGGCGCCCAGCACGGCCAGGAGCTTGACCAGGGGCGCCTGGCGCTCCGGGAAGAGCAGCAGGAGGGCGCCCCAGGCGAAGGGGGCGAAGACCAGGAAGGTCAGCAGGTGGGAGTTCATCCAGGGCGTGATCACGGGGCGGCTACCTCAAGAAGATCCAGAGCAGGAGCACGGTCCCGAAGGCCATGCCCAGAGCGTAGTTGCGCACCCGGCCCGTCTGGGTCCGAGCGGTGAAGTCGCCGGCGATGCGGGCCAGGGCCCCGGGAAGGTTCACGCCGACGCCGTCGATGAGGATGACGTCGAAGAATTTCCAGGCGAGGTTGGCGATCCAGCGCACCGGGGCGAGGAGGCCCGCCTCCACGCCCTCGTCCACGAAGTACTTGTTGGCGAGCACGCGGTACAGGGCCGGGTTCCGCTCGGCGAAGGCCTCCTCGGAGGCGGTGCCCTTGCGGTAGATGAGGAAGCCCGCCAGGCCGCTGGCGAGCGCCAGGGTGGTGCTCAGCGCCATGAGGCCCCACGCCAGCGCGTGGCTGCCGTGCTCGGCGGCCCCGGGCGCCTCGGCCTTGCCGAAGGCCAGGGCGGGCTCCAGCCAGCCCTCGATGGCGAAGGTCCCGCCCCAGATCTTCGGGAGGCCCAGCAGGCCCGCCAGGAGCGCGCCCGCGGCGAGCAGCGCCAGGGGCAGGGTCATGGTCCAGGGGCTCTCGTGGGCATGCTCATGGGCGTGGTGGTCCCGGGGCTTGCCCCAGAAGGTCAAGGCCATGAGGCGCCACATGTAGAAGGCGGTGCACACGGCGCCCAGGAGGCCGACGACGTAGAGCGCGGGGCTCTTGAGGAAGGCCAGGTAGAGGATCTCGTCCTTGCTGAAGAAGCCCGAGGTGCCCGGGAAGCCCATGATGCAGAGCGTCGCGATGAGCATGGTCCAGAAGGTCACGGGCATCCTGTCCTTCAGGCCGCCCATCCTGAAGAGGTCCTGCTGGTGGTGCAGGCCGTGGATGACGCTGCCGGCGCCCAGGAAGAGGAGGGCCTTGAACCAGGCGTGGGTGAACACGTGGAAGAACCCGGCGGCGAAGCCCGCGGCGCCCAGGCCCAGGAACATGTAGCCCAGCTGGCTCACGGTGGAGTAGG
Source organism: Geothrix sp. 21YS21S-2 (assembly GCF_030846775.1). NCBI lineage: Bacteria > Pseudomonadati > Acidobacteriota > Holophagae > Holophagales > Holophagaceae > Geothrix > Geothrix sp. 21YS21S-2. Next base: position 3,564,623 of record NZ_CP132910.1, on the reverse strand, counting down.
CCAGCACCTTCTTGATGTCGCGCTGGAAGAGGCCGATGGTCGCGGCGAACAGCGCCGTGATGCCGCCCGTCCAGGCCACGATGGTCATCGTCGTGGGGGCCAGCTCGTAGAGGGGCGCCAGCCGGCAGATGAGGTAGATGCCGGAGGTGACCATGGTGGCGGCGTGGATGAGGGCGCTGACGGGGGTGGGGCCCGCCATGGCGTCGGGCAGCCAAAGGTACAGCGGTATCTGGGCGCTCTTGCCGGTGGCGCCCACGAACATCATCAGCGTGGCGAAGGTGATCACGCCGAAGGAGGCCTCGGGGGCCAGGTGCCCGGCCCTGCCCAGGATGTCGCCCACGGTCAGCGTGCCGAAGGCCGCGAAGAGCGCCATCATGCCCACGATCATGCCCAGGTCGCCCACGCGGTTGAACAGGAAGGCCTTCAGGCCCGCCGCCGAGGCGAGCTCGGTCTCGAAGTAGTAGCCGATGAGCAGGTAGCTGCAGAGGCCCACCCCTTCCCAGCCCACGAACAGGAGCGGCAGGGAGGAGCCCAGCACCAGGGTGAGCATGAAGAAGACGAACAGGTTCAGGTAGCAGAAATACCGGGCGTAGCCCTCCTCCTCCCACATGTAGCCCACGGAGTAGAGGTGGATCAGCAGGCCGATGCCCGCCACGACCAGGGCCATGACGGAGCTGAGGGGGTCGAAGACGAGGCCGAAGGGAACCCGCAGGTCGCCCACGGCCATCCAGTCGAAGTAGGCCAGGTCGAGGCGGTGCCCGGGGGCGGCCTTGGCGGCGAAGAAGAGGGCCAGGGCCAGGGCGAAGGAGGCGCCCACGGTGCCCAGGGCCACGGCGGTGACGGCGGCCTTGCCCGCCCTCTTCCCGAGGAGGCCGTGGAAGGCGGAGCCCAGGAGGGGCAGGACGGGGATGAGCCAGGCGATTCTCTGCATCATGCCCTCACAGCTTGAGCGCGTCGGCGCGGTCGGTGTCGGTGGTGGTGCGGTGGCGGAACAGGCCCACCACCAGCGCCAGGCCCACGGCGGCCTCGCACGCGGCCACCGCGATGATGAAGAGGTAGAAGACCGTGCCCTGCACGTCCCCGCCCCTCGCCCGGGCGAAGGCCAGGAGCGCGATGTTGGCGGCGTTGAGCATGAGCTCGACGCCCATGAACTGGACCAGGACGGTGCGCCGGCTCAGCACGATGAAGAAGCCGATGACGAAGAGCAGCAGGGCCACCAGGACGTACCCCTGGAGGCTGCCTTGAAGGAGGGTGGTCACGGTCGGCTCCATCACAGGTCCCTCTTCACCAGGACCACGGCCCCGACCATGGTCGCCAGGAGCAGCAGCCCGACGATCTCGAAGGCGGCGAGGTGGTTGTTGAACAGGGCGTTGCCCAGGGCGTCGAGGTTCATGGGGGGCGGCACGCCCACGGGCCGGGGCGACCGGAGGATGCCGGAGGCCAGCACCACCTTCACGGCCCCGCCCGCCAGGGCCAGGGCGGCCACGACCGAGCCCCAGCGCTGGATGGGATGGGCCTTCAGGGCCTCCTCCTCCTCGTGGGCGCTCAGGAGCATGATGACGAACAGGAGCAGGACGACGATGGCGCCGGAGTAGACGATGACCTGCAGGGCCGCGGCCACGGGGTTGGCCAGCAGCAGGAACAGGCCCGCCACCCCGAAGAAGGTGAGCACCATGCAGAGCCCGGCCACGACGAGGTTCTTCTGGAAGGCCAGGGAGAGCCCGCCGAGCAGGGTGATGAGGGCGAATATCAGGAACATGGGCGGGTCCTACAGCGAGGTCGGATTACGGGGGACCGAGGGCGTGGGATCCTGGGTGATCCTGGCCTTGCCGTCCTTGTCCGCATAGGTGTTCATGAGGTCCCACTTGCCGAACTGCATGGAAAGCCGGTCGTAGGACGCCTGTTCGTAGTCGCCGCGCAGCCAGATGGCGTCCTTGGGGCAGGCCTCCTCGCACATGCCGCAGTAGATGCACCGGAGCATGTCGATCTTGAAGACCGCGGGACGCTTCTCGTCGAAGCCCTGGGACTTGTTGAGGTCGCCGTAGGCGTCGGCCTCGATGGTGATGCACCGGGCCGGGCAGGCCTCGGCGCACATGAAGCAGGCCACACACTTGATGGACCCGTCCTCGAAGCGCTTGAGCTCGTGGAGGCCGCGGTAGCCCGGGCCCACTTCGCGCTTCCAGTCGGGGTACTGGACCGTGAACCGGTCCCGGCTCCGGGTGAAGATCTGCTTGAGGAAGTGCTTCATGGTGATCGCCATGCCCTGGAGCACGGGGATCACGTAGGTGCGGTCCACCCAGGTGAGTTCGACCTTCTTGACGATGACTGCCATGGTTCAACCCCGCCTGTACATGAGGAACGCCTGCACCATGAGATTGCCCAGACTCAAGGGGAGCATCACCTTCCAGCCCATGAACATCAGCTGGTCGAACCGGAAGCGGGGCACGGTCCACCGGATCCAGATGAAGACCCAGCAGAAGAAGACCAGCTTGAGGACGAAGGCGGCGATGGAGAGCGAGACGGAAGGCGCGGCCACGAAGGGCACCTGCCAGCCGCCGAAGTAGAGCGTGACGATGAGGGCGGCGGCCGTGACGATGTGCACGTACTCCGAGAGCTGGAGCAGCGCGAACTTCATGGAGCCGTACTCGGTGTGGAAGCCGGCGACGATCTCGCTCTCGCCCTCGGCGAAGTCGAAGGGGAGCCGGTTGGTCTCGGCGAACATGCACACGAAGAACACCAGGAAGCCGAAGAACTGCGGCACCACGTTCCAGATGACGGCCTGGTGATTGATGATCTCGTGGGGATCGTAGCCCCCGGTGCGCAGGAAGATGGCCACCACCGCCAGGCTCATGGCGAGCTCGTAGCTGACCATCTGGGCCGAGGCGCGCATGCCGCCCAGGATCGACCACTTGTTGTTGCTGGACCAGGCGGCGGTGAGGATGCCGTACACCGCCACGGAGCCGATGGCCAGGGGGTAGAGCATCCCCATGCCGTTGCCGGGCTCCAGGAGGCTCATGTGGTAGGTCTGGCCGCCCGACACCAGGGCCCGGCCGAAGGGGATGACCGCGAAGCCCATCATGGCCGGCACGAAGGCCATGAAGGGGGCCAGCCAGAAGAGGAGCTTGTTGGCGTCGGTGGTGACCAGGTCCTCCTTCAGGAAGAACTTGATGCCGTCCGCGGCCAGCTGGGGCAGGCCCAGGAGGCGCCAGCGTCCGAAGAGCAGGGCCCGGTTGGGGCCGATGCGGTCCTGGATCATGGCGCTGCCCCGGCGCTCCACCCAGGTGAGGATGGCGGCCAGGGTCAGGGGACCCGCGAAGACGATGATCACCTTGGCGATCATCCAGAAGGTCTGGGGCTGGAGGTGCAGGAGTCGGGCTAGGAATTCCATCGGGCAGCTTTCCGGCAGGCTTCCACTGGGAAGCCCGGCTCTTCCAAATTACCAGGGGGATCATATAAGAACAAACGGCGTGGTTGTTAGCATACCGGGTTCCGGGCGAGGAAAAAGAGGGTCCCTTGACCCGGATCAAGGCGGGGGCGGGCCGCGTCCTCCAGGCTGGTCGCTGGAGGTAGTCATGAAACAACGTTGGCTCATTCTTCTTCTGGTGCTCATCGCCAGCTTCGGGGTGCTGGGCATCGGGGGCAGGCAGATCGCCCTGAACGCCCCGCCCATCCCCGCCAGCGTGGTGGGCCCCGACGGGGGCGAACTGGTGGGCGCCGGGCAGATCCTGGCTGGCCAGAAGAGTTACCTGGGCCACGGCGGTCAGCACATCGGGTCCGTGTGGGGCCATGGGGCCTACCTGGCCCCCGACTGGACGGCCAAGGCCCTTCACCGCTGGGCCGAGCTGACGCTGGCCCAGGCCCGGGCCGCCGGCCTCTCCGACGCCGAGGCCCGGGCCCGCACCCAGGCCGCCTTCCAGACCAACACGTTCAAGGACGGGGTCCTGACGCTGGACGCCGCCCGCGCCTCGGCCTACGTGGCCACCCGGCAGGAGCTGGCCCGCACGGTCTCCGAGGGCGACAAGGACGCTTCGATCCCCGCCCGGTGGATCCCCACGAAGGCCGAAGGGGAGCGGGTGGCCGATTTCTTCCTCTGGACCGCCTGGACCGCCGCGGCCCGCAGGCCGGGGGAGGACCATTCCTACACCCAGAACTGGCCCCAGGAATCCCTGGTGGGCAACCAGATCACCCCCATCAGCCACCTGTGGAGCATCCTCTCCATCGTCCTGCTGATCCTGGGCGTGGGCCTCATGGTCTGGTTCCAGGCCTCGCAGCCCGAGGAGGCCTTCCCGGACCCCAAGCCCATGGTCCCCGCCCCCGCCACCCCCAGCCAGCGCTGGTCGGCGATCTACTTCGCCGTGGCCATGGCCCTCTTCCTCGTCCAGATCTTCATGGGCGTCCTCACCGTCCACTTCGGCATCGAGTCCAACGCCGTCTACGGCGTGGACCTCTCCCGCATCCTGCCCTACGCCGCCACCCGCACCTGGCACCTGCAGCTCGCCGTGTTCTGGATCGCGACCTGCTGGCTGGCCACGGGCCTCTACCTGGGCCCCAAGCTCGCCGGCCGTGAGCCCAAGGGCCAGTACCTGGGCGTCGCGGGCCTCCTCCTGGCCCTGGTCGTGGTGGTCGTGGGCGCCCTCGCCGGCAGCCAGCAGGCCATCCTGGGCAAGCTCAGCGGCTCGTTCATGCTGGGTCACCAGGGCTACGAGTACGTGGAGCTGGGCCGCCTCTGGCAGATCCTTCTCACCGTGGGCATGGTGGGCTGGCTCGTGCTGGTCGTGCGGGCCCTGCGCCCCGCGCTCGCCGAGGAGAAGGGCCGCCTGGGCCTCCTGAAGCTCTTCCTCCTGGCCGCCGTCGCCATCCCCCTCTTCTACTCCGCGGGCTTCATGTACAACCGCGAGACCAACCTCGCCCTGGCCGAGTACTGGCGCTGGTGGGTGGTCCATCTCTGGGTCGAGGGCTTCTTCGAGGTGTTCGCCACCGTCGCCATCGCCCTGCTCTCCACCCGCCTGGGCCTCCTGCGCGAGAAGACCGCCCTGCGCACCGTGAACCTCAGCATGGTGCTCTTCCTGGGCAGCGGCATCATCGGCACCTTCCACCACCTCTATTTCACGGGTTCCCCGGCCTTCATCTCGGCCCTGGGCTCCATGTTCAGCGCCCTGGAGATCGTCCCGCTCACCATCGTCGGCTTCGAGCTGGCCCAGAGCCTGCGGGCCGGCCGCGCTCTCGGCAGCGGCTACGAGTGGCCCTTCAAGTATTTCGCCGCCGTCTGCTTCTGGAACCTCATCGGCGCCGGCGTCTTCGGCATGCTGATCAACCCCCCGTCCATCCTCTACTTCGGCCAGGGCCTCAACACCACGCCCATCCACAGCCACGCGGCCCTCTTCGGGGTCTACGGCTTCCTCGCCATCGCCCTGATGCTCTTCGCGCTGCGTGGCATGACCCCCGACCGCGCCTGGGACGGCAGGCTGCTGAAGGTCGGCTTCTGGGGCCTCAACCTCGGCCTGGTGCTGATGCTCGTCATGAGCCTCATCCCCAGCGGCCTCCACCAGATCGTCCAGAGCCTGCAGCACGGCACATGGTACGCCCGCAGCGCCGAAGTGGTGCAGAGCCCCCTCATGCGGGCCTTCACCTGGCTGCGGCTGCCCGGGGACGTGCTGTTCGGCATCGGCGCCCTGGCGGTGACGGCGTTCACGGTCAAGGCCGTGGTCGCCGCCTGGAAGTGGCGCAAGGCCTAGAACCCCTGCATGCCCGAAACGGCCTGCCCTCCGGGGCGGGCCGTTTCCCTTTCCGGGTACCGCGATATCCTTCAGGCACAGCCCACGGAGGTCCTCGTGCCACCCATCGCCCGAGCAGGATTTCTGGGCCTCCTCCTCCTGGGTTCCCTGCCGACCTTCGCCGAGTCCCCCCGGACCTACCGGATCACGGCCCGGAGGCTTTCCAGGGAGGCCCTGGCGACACCCCCCCAGGAGCTGCGGAGCCTGGAAGAACGGGGGAAGTCATCGGTCGCGGTGGTGGTCGTCCCCGACACCCGGGAGGGGCCGCCCGGCGACGGGGTCCTCGACCCGCGCTTCCGATACGACCCGGCCGTGGCCCGGTTCCTCCTTCCCACGGACCGGATCCAGTGCGGCGACCCGGGGATCGCGAGACTCGCGGCCGCCCTGCCCGGGACCCGCACCCTCGAGGTCATCCGGGCGGGCCTGGCCCTCGTGTCGCGGTCGGTGACCTACGATCCGGTCCTGGCCAAGGCCATCTCGGAAGGGACGGCGTCCCCGAAGGACGCGCTCGCGGTGCTGCGGGAGGGCACCGGGACCTGCAGCGAATACGCGAGCCTCTTCGTGGCCCTGATGCGGAGCCGGGGGATCCCGGCGCGGTACGTCGTGGGCCTCCTCTACGCGCCGGAGAATGACGCGGACTTCGTCCATGCCTGGGCCGAGTGCTACCTGCCGGGCCACGGCTGGCTTGGCGCGGACCCCCAGGCCGGAAGCCTGGGGCTCGCGCCGGACCACATCAGGCTGTTCCTCGGGATGGACTACCCGGACTGCGGCGCCGGGCCGCTGCCGCAGCTGTGGCCGCTGAAGGCGGTCCGGATTCAGTCCCGGCTTCCGTAATAGGTCCACGACCACAGCCGGATCGAGGTCCCCTCCACCGGCCCCCGCTGGTAGAGCCGGATCCAGCCCGCCGGCTGCGCGCTCCATTTCACCAGGAGGGCCTGGTTGTCGGCGTTCTCCCCCAGGCCGGAGGCGTCGACGAGATAGGTGGGGTAGCCGGGCTCGGGGAAGGCCACCTGGATCCAGTCGCCGCGCCGCTCCAGGGGCGAGACCACGATGTCCCGCACCTTGCGGGGGGTGCGCTGGACGTCCAGGTCCTCCTGGCTGTGGGGGGGGGTGTTGCGGCCGGGGGCGAACTCCCGGGGGGCGGAGGTGCGCCACAGGGCCTCGCCCACCATGCGCCCGTCGGGGAAGCCGCTGGAGGCGTAGGGAGCGTCGTCCCGGGGTTCCGTGCGCACGGGCTGCAGGGCCAGGCTGAGCATGAGGCGGTTGTGCAGGGTCCATCCCTCGTGGCTGGTGCGCTCCTTCACACAGACGCGGGAGTTGGCGAGGATGGCCTCCAGGTGGCTCTCCAGGGTCGTCACCTGGGCCCGGCTCGCGGCCAGGTCCACCCAGCCCCAGCCCAGGGGGCCGCCCCACACCAGGGCACGCCCCTTGTCCAGGGCGAAGACGGCGGGGTGTTCGCTGGGCTCGCCCGTGACCAGGGGCCCGGAGAGGCTGAGGCATTCCACGGCCATGACCTTCTCGGGCTTGGGGCCCTTGAACCAGTCCAGGAACTCCAGGCCGGGAAGGGTGGTCCCCCCGCGGGCCTTGACCCAGTAGACGGTGAAGTCCTGCTGGCCCTTGCCGGGGCCGTCCAGGACGCCCATGGCGCCCTCCTCGGGGGGCTGCCGGTCCAGGTTCAGCCAGGCGGTGACGGGGGGCGCGGCCTTCTTCCGGCGGCAGCCGGTGCCGAGGCCCAGCCCCACGACCAGCCCAAGCATCAGTGCGACTCGGAGTTTCATGGTCCTGCTCCCGTTGTCCCGTGTGAACGTGGCACCAGGATAGCGGAAATACCTGGCTACTTGGCTTCCGCCTTGGCCCAGGAATCCTTGAGGCTCACCGTGCGGTTGAAGACCGGGTTCCCCTCCCGTCCGTCCGGGTCGGCCACGAAGTAGCCCAGCCGCTCGAACTGGAAGGCCTGGCCGGGCTTCGCCTTGGCCAGGGAGGTCTCCACCTGGGCCGATGCCAGGATCTCCCTGCTCCCGGGGTTCAGGAAGTGCCGCCAGTCCTCGCCTTCGGGCACGTCCATGGGGTCCTTGGCGGTGAAGAGCCGGTCGTAGAGCCGCACTTCGCAGGCCAGGGCGTGGGCCGCCGACACCCAGTGGAGGGTTCCCTTGACCTTGCGGCCGTCGGGGGCGTCCCCGCCCAGGGAGGCGGGATCCCAGGTGCAGCGGAGCTCGGTGACCTCGCCCGCGGCATCCTGCACCACGCCCGTGCAGCGCACGAGGCATGCGTTCTTCAGGCGCACTTCGGCCCCGGGGGCCAGGCGGAACCATTTCTTGGGGGCCTCCATCTGGAAGTCCTCCCGCTCCACGAAGACTTCCCGGGAGAAGGGGACCTTGCGGCGGCCCAGGGCCTCGTTCTCGGGGTGGTTGGGCACGTCCAGCCAGTGCACCTCGCCCTCGGCCAGGTTCTCGATGACAAGCTTAAGGGGGCGCAGTACGGCCATGGCGCGCGGGGCGCTCCCGGCCAGGTCCTCGCGCACGCAGTGCTCCAGGAGGCCCACGTCGGCCACCATGTCCCGCTTGGCCACGCCCACCTTGTCCGCGAAGGCCCGGATGCTGGCGGCGGTGTAGCCCCTCCTGCGCAGGCCGGTGATGGTGGGCATGCGGGGGTCGTCCCAGCCGCTGACGAAGCCTTCCTTCACCAGCTCCAGGAGGCGGCGCTTGCTCATGACGGTGTAGGTGAGGTTGAGCCGGGCGAACTCGATCTGGCGGGGGTGGGGCCTCGAGAAGAACTTCCCCTCCGTGTCCTGGGCCAGGAACCAGTCGTAGAGGGGGCGGTGGTCCTCGAACTCCAGGGTGCAGATGGAGTGGGTGATGCGCTCGATGGCGTCCGAGATGCCGTGGGCGTAGTCGTACATGGGGTAGATGAGCCAGGCGTCGCCGGTGCGGTGATGGTGGGCGCGCTTGATGCGGTACATGAGGGGATCCCGCATGTTCATGTTGGGGCTCTGCATGTCGATCTTCGCGCGCAGGACCTTGGCGCCGTCCGCGAACTCCCCGGCGCGCATGCGCCGGAAGAGGTCCAGGTTCTCCTCGGGGCTCCGGTCGCGGAACGGGCTGTTTCGCCCCGGCTTGAAGAAGTTGCCCCGGTAGTCCTTGATCTCCTCTTCGCCCAGGTCGCACACATAGGCCCTGCCCTGGCCGATCAGGTACTCCGCGTAGTCGTACAGGAACGGGAAGTAGTCCGAGGCGTAGTGCTCCCCGGCCCAGTCGAAGCCCAGCCAGCGCACGTCGTCGCGGATGGAGTCCACGTACTCGACGTCCTCCTTGACCGGGTTGGTGTCGTCGAACCGCAGGTTCGTGGTGCCGCCGTACTTCCCGGCGAGGCCGAAGTTGATGCAGATCGACTTGGCGTGGCCGATGTGGAGGTAGCCGTTGGGCTCGGGGGGGAAGCGGGTGCAGATGCGGCCCCCGTGCTTGCCGGAAGCCCCGTCGGCCTCCATGATCTCCTCGATGAAGTTGAGGCTGCGGGTCTCGGGGGCGGGGGTCTCGTTGGTCATGTCAGATCCATTTTTCCAGGCGGGCGCACACGTCCCCGCGGCCCAGGAGGGCCATGGTGTCGAAGATGGGGGGGCTCACCAGCCTGCCGGTGAAGGCCAGGCGCAGGGCCTGCGCCAGGTCCTTGAGCTTGAGGCCGTGCCGGGCCAGGATGGCATCCACGTCCGCCTTCAGGGCGTCGTGCTCGTAGTTTTCCAGGGCCAGGACCTCCCGGAGGGCTGGACGCACGGCGGAGGTCAGGTACTTGGCCACGTCCGCCTCGGCCGGCTCGGCGGCCCCGGAAAAGAGGAACGCGAGGGTGTCGGCCATCTCGACGAGGGTGGCCCGGTTCTTGTTGCAGCCGATGGCCAGGGCCTTCCATTCGTCGGACCGGGCGTCCCAGGCGGCCTCCAGGCCCCGCATCTGCCACTGCCAGCGCAGGTGCGGCGCGATCTCCGTCCAGTCCAGGCGCTGGATGAACTTCTGGTTGATCCACTTGAGCTTGTCGATATCGAAGACCGCGGCGGCCTTCTGGATCTCGCCCAGGTCGAAGTTGTCCATGAGCTGCTGGTCGGTGAGCAGCTCCTCCTCGACGCTCTCGGCGGCCTTGCCGTCCACCTTGGGCGTCCACCCCAGCTTGGCCAGGCACAGGCGCACCGCCACGGGCAGGTAGCCCTCGTCCCGGAACTCGGTGATGCTGGCGGCTCCGTGGCGCTTGCTGAGCTTCTGCTTGTCCTTGCCCAGGATCATGGGCACGTGGGCGAACCCGGGCAGGTCGTAGCCCAGGGCCCGGTAGAGGACGATCTGCTTGGGGGTGTTGGCCACGTGGTCGTCGCCGCGCACCACGTGGGTGACGCCCATGTCCACGTCGTCCACCACCACGCAGAAGTTGTAGGTGGGGGTCCCGTCCTGGCGGGCGATGATCCAGTCGTCCAGGCTCGAGGCGGGAACGGCGATGCGGCCCTTCACCAGGTCCTCCAGCACGATCTCGCCCTCGTCGGGCATGCGCAGGCGGATGGCGCTGGGCACGGAGGCGTCCAGGTGCTTGTCCCGGCAGCGCCCGTCATACATGAAGGGGCGGCCCTCGGCATCGGCCTGCTTGCGGCGGGCGTCCAGGTCCTCCCGGCTGCACTCGCAGCGGTAGGCGAGGCCCTTGTCCAGCAGTTCGGCGATCTTGGCCCGGTAGAGGTCCATGCGCAGCATCTGGCGGTAGGGGCCGTGGGGACCGCGGTAGGCGTTGGGGTCCCCGGGGACGGGACCCTCGTCCCAGTCCAGGCCCACCCACTCCATCCCCTCCTCGATGATCCGGATGTTGTCGTCGGTGCTGCGGGTGAGATCGGTGTCCTCCACCCTCAGGATGAACGTCCCATGGTGCCGCCGGGCATAGAGCCAGCAGAACAGGGCGGTGCGGACCCCCCCGATGTGGAGCATGCCGGTGGGGCTGGGGGCGAAGCGGGTTACGACGGGTTTTTGCATCTAGACCTCGGGCCTGAACCTTATAGTCTGCCCGATGCGGCCCGAACCCCCAAATCCTACTTGAGGTACAGCTTCAGGCGGATCTCCACGGGGCCGGAGCTGCTGAAGAGGCTGCGGTCCAGGACCACGGGCACTTCCACGACGCTGGTGCTGGGGTGGGCCCCGGGTTCCCCGGTGGGCATCCCGCCGGCTTCCGTCACGGGCAGCTCGTCGATCTCCTCGAGCATCTCGCCTGCGCCCAACTCCTCTACTTCCAAAGGCATACGTTCCTTGGCCGCCTCGGCGCGGGCGCTGGGGCGGGCGGGGAACATGTCGCGCTGGGGCTCCGCGGGGGCGCCCCCGCCGTATTTCTCTGTGAGGTGCTTGAGGACCAGCCTGGCGACCCCGGACAGGGTCTCCCGGACCCCCTGCCCCCGGGTGGCGCAGGCCTCGAAGGTGGGGACCCCGAACCGGTTGATCTCCCGGTTCAGCACGTCCGTGGGCAGGGCGTTGGGCGTGTCCCGCTTGTTGAACTGGATGACATGGGGGAGTTTCTCCAGCTCCGACCCCTGCTCCCGCAGGTTGTCGATAAGGTTCTGGAAGCTCTCCTTGTTGCCCTCCAGGGCCTGGGCCTGGGAATCGGCCACGAAGACCACGGCGTCGGCCCCCCTGAGCACGAGCTTGCGGGTGGCGTCGTAGAACACCTGGCCGGGCACGGTGTAGAGCTGGATCCGGGTCTTCATGCCCCGGATCGTCCCCAGCTCGATGGGCAGGAAGTCGAAGAAGAGGGTCCGGTCCGTCTGGGTGGCAAGGCTGAGCATCTTCCCCCGGCCGTCCTGGGGAAGGGAATCATAGACATGCTGAAGGTTGGTGGTCTTGCCACAGAGGCCGGGGCCGTAATAGACGATCTTGGCGGTCAGCTCTTTGGTAGCTGCGTTGAAAAGGACCATGCGGCCTCCACGGGGGAGAAGGGATGCCAGATTGGCTGAATCCAGGGGGTCAGGTCAAGGTTGAAGCCCGTCCGGGGCAAATTAGCCGGGCCCGGGGGGGTTGACTGTTTGCATAACCCATAGGACACCACTAGACTGCTCAAGAGATCCAGAAAATAAAGGGGAGACCATGGCAAAACTGCTCGTTCAAGAGAGTAATGGAGCCCGCGAATTTGAATTGGTCGACAATGAGGTGAGCATCGGGCGGGAGCTGGACAACACCCTCCGCCTGGCCGACCCCAGCATCTCCCGTCACCACGCCGTGCTCCGCAGGACCGCCACGGGCTACGAGGTCCAGGACCTCGGCAGCAGCAACGGCGTCCTCATCAACGGGATCAAGGTGGAGACCGGATCCCTGAAGGACGGGGACCGCATCACCCTCGGCCAGATGCAGCTCACCTTCGTGGACCCCCGGCCCGTGGAGGACGTGAACCCCCTGGGCACCGTCCGCATGAACCTGGACGAGATGGCCAAGATCCAGGGTGGAGCGCCCGAGCCGGCCCCCATCGCCCTGGAGCCCCCGGTGCCACCGGCGCCCCAGGCGCCCCCGCCCGCTCCTCCCCCGCCCCCGGCCCCCCGTCCCATGGCCCCCCAGGGCGACAACCCCGCCCCCGCCTTCCTGCAGCCCTACCTGCCCGGCGTCCCGGACGACGCCCAGCCCCTGATCTACGGCGGCGCCATCGAGCGGGGGGATTTCGGCACGCGGTTCGTGGCCTACCTCATCGACGTGGGCATCTGGCTGCTCCTGTTCGTCGTGTTCATCGTCGCCTCGGCGGTTCTGGGCGCGGTCTCCCACGGCATCACGGTCCTCTTCAGCTGCCTCCTGTACCCGTTCCTGGGGCTGGGCTACATGGTCTTCATGCTCTGGAGCATGGTCAAATTCAGGGCCACCATCGGCAAGAAGATCATGAAGCTCCGCGTCGTCCCCGAGATGAACCCCGCCGGCAACATCGACTGGGGCCAGGCCATCCTCCGCCTCGTGGGCCACTGGGTCAGCGGCATGCTGGCATGCCTGCCCTACCTCCTCATCCTGGGCGCGGACCGGAAGGGGTTCCAGGACATGTTCTCGAACTCCATCGTGATCAAGGTGGACCGCTAGGACGCTTTTCATCACAATGGCTCATTCCGGCCCCCCAGGGGGCCGGTTTGGGCTTACTTTGGATATACCGATCCAGTTCGCCTTGCCTCCGGCCTTAGACAGGAGCACCCATGCCCAAGCTGAACAACGTCCTCGCCGTGATTCTCGGAGGGGGCCGCGGCGCGCGGCTCTATCCGCTCACCAAGATGCGCTCCAAGCCCGCCGTCCCCATCGCCGGCAAGTACCGCCTCATCGACATCCCGCTGAGCAACTGCATCAACTCCGGCATCTTCCGCATGCACGTGCTGACCCAGTTCAATTCGGTCTCGCTGCACCGGCACATCTCCGAGAGCTACAAGTTCGACGTGTTCCACACCGGCTGGGTGCAGGTGCTGGCCGCGGAGCAGACCCCCACCAGCGAAGGCTGGTACCAGGGCACCGCCGACGCCATCCGCAAGCAGCTGTTCCAGATCCAGGTGGTGGGCACCGAGCACGTGCTCATCCTCGCCGGGGACCACCTCTACCGCATGGACTACGCCCCCATGGTGGCCCACCACATCGCCAAGGGCGCCGACATCACCGTGGCCGTGCAGCCCGTGGCCAAGGACGAGGCGGACCGCTTCGGGCTCCTCAAGCGCACCCCGGACGGCAGGATCGTCAACTTCGTGGAGAAGCCCAAGACGCCCGAGGCCCAGGAGGCCATGGTCAGCCGGGACGACCCGGAGCGCCCCTTCCTGGGCTCCATGGGCATCTACCTCTTCAAGACCGAGGTGCTGGTGGACCTCCTCACCAGCCACCCGGACTTCGACGACTTCGGCCACCACGTCATCCCCTTCGCCATCAGCCGCATGAACGTCTCCGGCTTCGACTTCGACGGCTACTGGCAGGACATCGGGACCATCCGCTCCTTCTACGACGTCAACCTCGAGCTGACCCGCCCCAACCCCGAGTTCAACCTCTACGACGCCCACCACCCCATCTACACCCACTCCCGGTTCCTGCCCGGCTCCATCTGCTCGGACACCAAGCTCAAGGACGTGCTGCTCTGCGAGGGCTGCGTCATCGAGGGCGGCGGCGAGATCACCCACTCCATCATCGGCGTGCGCAGCCAGATCGGCCCCGGCACCCGCATCCTGGACAGCATCGTCATGGGCGCCGACTACTACCAGCGCCTCCACAAGGAGGTGCCCCTGGGCATCGGCCCCGACTGCCACATCGAGGGCGCCATCCTGGACAAGAACGTGAGCATCGGCGCGGGCGTGGTCATCAGGCCCTTCCCCCGCGGCACGGAGCTGGACGCGGGCGACTACGTGGTCCAGGACGGCATCGTCGTGGTGCCCAAGAACACCGTCCTGTGCGCGGGGACGCGCATCGGGCCGGAGGCCTGAGACGAGCCGTGGCCTGCGCATTCTGTGGAGGAGGACCCCTGGAACCGTGGAGGCCCGGCGAGCCCGCCGTGGTCCGGTGCCGGGCCTGTGGTGGCGCCAGCCTGGATCCCCTGCCCGAACCCGCGGCGCAGGCGGAACTCTACCAGGAGGACTACTACCAGGAGGACTCCGGCGGCCGGTTCCTGGGTCTGGCGGAGGCCCTGGTGGTGGGCCTGAAGTCCTCAAGGTACCGGGCCGTCGCGGCAAGGTGCGGGGGCGGGAACTCCATCCTGGACGTGGGCTGCGGCCGCGGGGACCTGCTGGCCCTCTTCAAGGCGAAAGGCTGGACGGTGAAGGGCACCCAGGTGTCCCGCACCGCGGCCGAGGCGGCGCGGCGCCTCAGGAACATTGATGTCGCCGTGGGGGAGCTGCCGGACCTTGGCCTGGAACCGGCCTCCTTCAATGTGATCACGTTCTTCCATGTGCTCGAGCACCTCGCGAACCCCAGGGCCTACCTGGCCTGTGCCCGGGATCTCCTTGCCGACGGGGGACTCCTGGTGGTGGAGGTCCCCAACTTCCGCACCTGGGGATTCAGGCTCCTGGGACGCCGCAACCTGTGCTTCGACTACCCACACCACCTCCATTTCCTCACGCCTGCGGCCCTGGCCGGACTGGTGGAGCATTGCGGCTTCAGGGTCGAGGAGCGGACCTGGTATTCCCTGGAATATTCGGCGTTCACGACCCTCCAGAACTGGCTCAACCTCCTCCCGGGCGAACCCAGCCGGCTGTACCGGGCCCTCATGGGCAACCCCGCGGGCATCTCCCTGCGCCGAAGCCCCTGGACCTGGCTGCACCTCCTCCTGGGGACGCTTCTTGGTCCCCTGGCCTTCCTGGTGTCCGCGATGAGCCTGGCGCTGCCCATGGGGAACACGATCCGTTTCTACTGCAGGAAGGTGCCGGGCGCGAGGGCCTTTCCCTTTCGGCCTTGAGGCGGCGGGCGATGGGTTCATAGAGAGACGTCGTGGTCCGCTCCCATTTCCAGGGCCGGCCTTTTTTCTGGGCCTGCCAGAAGGCCCAAGGGGCCTTCCAGGTGCCCAATTCGTAGCCGAAACCGTCATACGTGTCTTCCCGGAACGCGTAGAAGGCCCAGTGGGACCCCTGCCCTTCCACCACCGAGAGCACGTCCTCCAGATAGGTGGCGCACCCCGGCGAGAGCCGGTGGCAACCGAATTCGCCGACCACAATGCGATGGGCCGGGATCCCCTGTTCCCTGGCCCAGTCGTAGGCCGGCTGCAGAAAACGGGCTATCGCCGCCCGATCCCATTCCTGCTCCCGCCCGGAAACGGAAGGAACCGGGCCGGGGTATACCCACGGTTCGGCCCGCCGGAAATTCGCCGGACTGGACCAAGGGTAGGGTTCATACATGTGGAAGGCGTAGAGCGTCTTTTGATCACCCACCGGATCCGGCCAGTACGTGAAACCCGTGGCCCGTGCGTACCACCCCGAATCCAGCAGCACAGGCATGTCAGGGTCAACCCTCCGGACGGCGGCCAGGACCAGCTTGTAGAACCCGGGAAGATCGCAGGCGGACCCTTTCACGGTGGCGTACCACGCTTTCAGTTCCTCCGGCGAAGCATCTTCCGCTGCGCCGCCCTCCCGTTCAGGGGCGGGTTCGTTGACCAGGTTGTACCCTGCCACGGCCGGGTGGCCCTTCAGCTCCTTGGCGAGGTCGCCCCAGAACCTCGCCGATTGTCTCCACCCTTCCTTGTCCCGCCAGATCCGTCCGTCGAATCGGGCGCCGTTGTTCTGGCTCCAGCGCATCCCGGGCAGGGAGAGGGGCACCACCACGACCTTGATCCCTTCCGCATGGGCGCGATCGAGGGTGGCTTTGAGCGTTTTCAGATCGGCCGCCACCAGTCCCTCGTACCGGCTGGCGTCTCCCAGCAGGAAATCACGTCTGGCTGGTTTCCATTTGTCGTAGGCCAAGCGGAGCCATTGGATGCCCTGCCTGCGGGCTTCCTTGAAATAGGCCCTGGATGGAGGGCTTCCGTTCATGCAATTGGCACCACACCGGGGCCGGCCGGTCCAGAACTCCATCCCTGCACCTGGCGCCACCGAAGCTGGGGCAGCCCCCTGCGTCTGGGCGTGGAGGCCCGCCGCCGCCAGGAGCGCCATCAAGAGAAAGAACGACCGCATCATCGGGGCACTTCCATCGTTACCCAATGTCCGGGAGTGCCCGATGGTTCCCGGGATGGTAGGGCGACCCCAGCCTGGACTCGAGGCTTCAATCATGAAAAAAGCCCATATTCCTATGGGCTTTTTTCAAATCAAGCTACACGGTCGGCTCCGGCACCCCTCAGAACGGGATGTCGTCGTCGTAGACCTGACCGCCGCCCGAAGCGGGAGCGGGCGCACCGGTGGGCTCGTACTCGTCGGCGCCGCCGCCGCCGGAGGGCCGGCCGCCGCCTTCCTCAAGCCGGCCGAGCATCACGAAGTTGTCGCAACGGATGTCGCAGGCCGTCTTCTTGACGCCCGCCTGGTCGGTGTACTCACGGTACTGGATGCGGCCCTCGATGAGGACCTGCTTGCCCTTGCGCAGGTACTTCTCGGCGATCTCCGCCTGCTTGCCCCAAACCACGATGTTGTGCCACTCCGTCTTGGTCTGCTTCTCACCCTGGGGGTTCTTCCAGGTCTCGGTGGTGGCCACGGAGAAGCGCGCCAGGGCCTGGCCCGACGGGGTCATCTTGAGCTCGGGATCCCGGCCCAGGTTTCCGATCAGCATCACTTTGTTCAACGATCCGGACATGTTCTTCCTCCTTGTAGGTGGCGGAGCTCTCCGCCTCACCGAATGCCTCAGTCCGTCTGAGCTGGTGGTAGGGTGACAATGATGATAGCGGGAGTTTTCGTGTCAAGCCTTCTCATAACCTGCCGAGACAAGTCATCCGCGGGCCGACATTACGTTCCGGCGGTCCGGGCGGGGGGCTGGGAGGGGGAGATCCTCCTTGTGGGCCCCGGGGACCCGGTCCCCCCCCTGGAGGGCTTCCGGGGGGTGCTCCTCACCGGCGGGGACGACATCCACCCCGCCAACTGGGATCCGGAGGAGGCCGTGCACCCCGAGGCCGAGCCGGACCCTGAACGGGACGCCCTGGAGATCCCCCTGGCCCGCCGGGCCTGGGACCTGGGCCTGCCCATCCTGGGCATCTGCCGAGGGGAGCAGCTGCTCAACGTGGCCCTGGGGGGCAGCCTCGTGCAGGACATCCCGGATCACTACGGCTGCGGGCCGGAGCGTCACTGCCTGGGTTCCTCCAGCCTCCCTCCCGAACTCGCCCACTGGGTGATCGTGGACCCCGCCTCCCGGCTGCGCGCGCTGGTGGGGGCCGAAGCGGTGGAGGTCAACAGCCGGCACCATCAGGCCGTGGGCCGCCTGGCCCCGGGCCTTCGGGCGGTGGCCTGGCACGGCACCGCCAGGGACGGGCGGCCCCTGGTTGAGGGCCTCGAGGCCGCCGACACCTCCCGGTGGGTGGTGGCGGTCCAGTGGCATCCCGAGAACCTGGTTGCCATGGACCATCCGGCGGCACTGAGCGCCCTGGGGATCTTCCGGGGCTTCGCCGAGGCGCTCCGGGAGCGGTCTTGACCCTTTCCCCCCTGCCCATCGACCCCTTCCTCCCGGCGATCGTCGAGGCGCTGCGCGACCGGGGCTGCCTGGTTCTTGGGGCGGAGCCCGGCGCGGGCAAGACCACGCGCGTGCCCCGGGCCCTGCTTGATGCGGGGATGCTCGCCGAAGGCGAGTGCTGGGTGCTGGAGCCAAGGCGCCTGGCGGCGCGCCTCGCCGCGGCCCGGGTGGCCGCGGAACTGGGGGAGCCGCTGGGCGGCGCCGTGGGCTACGCGGTGCGCTTCGAGCAGAAGGTCTCCCGCGCCACCCGCGTGCGCTTCGTCACCGAGGGGCTGCTGCTGCGCAGGCTCCAGGACGACCCCGCCCTGCGCGGCATCTCCACGGTCCTCCTGGACGAGTTCCACGAACGCCACCTGCAGACGGACCTGGCCATCACCCTCCTGCGCCGGCTGCGGAAGGGGGCGCGCCCGGACCTGCGGCTGGGGGTGATGAGCGCCACCCTGGACCCCGGGCCCATCTCGGCCTTCCTGGAGGCCCCCGCCCTGGCCTGCCCCGGGCGCCAGTGGCCCGTGGAGATCCGGCACCAGCAGCGGCCCGAGTCCGCCCCCCTGGAGGACCAGGTGGCGGGTGCCGTGGACCGGCTCTACCGGGAGGGCCTCAAGGGCCACACCCTGGTGTTCCTCCCCGGCGCCGGCGAAATCCGCCGCTGCCTGCGCAGCTGCGCCCGGACCGCCGAGACCCACGGGCTGCGGCTTCTGCCCCTGCACGGGAGCCTCCCGTTCGATGCGCAGCAGGAGGCGGTGTCCCCCAGCGAGCGATTCAAGGTCATCCTCAGCACCAACGTGGCCGAAAGCTCCGTGACCTTGGAGGGGGTGGGTGCCGTGGTGGACTCGGGCCTGGGGCGGGAGGCCTTCCACTCCCCCTGGTCGGGCCTGCCGGGGCTGCGCACCGTCCGCATCAGCCAGGCCCGCTGCGTGCAGCGCGCGGGGCGGGCCGGGCGCACCGGGCCCGGGGTCTGCCTGCGGCTCTTCTCCCTGGCCGAGTTCAATGCCCGGCCTCCCTTCGATGCCGCCGAGCTCCTTCGCACGGATCTGGCCGAACCGCTTCTGGCCCTGGCCGACCTGGACATCGGCGCCGGCCTGGAGTGGTTCCAGGCGCCCCCGGCAAAGGCCCTGGAGGCCGGCGGCAAGCTCCTGGAGAGCCTGGGGGCCATGGAGGACGGTCGGATCTCGGCCCTGGGCCGGCGCATGGCGCGGTTGCCCCTCCACCCCCGCCTGGCGCGCCTGGTGACCGCCGGCGAGGACGCCGGCATCCCCAACCTCGCAAGGCTCGCGGCCGTGCTCCTGGAAACCGGGGACCTGGTCGCCCGCAAGGACCTGGCCCCCCGAGGCGCCCCCCAGGGCCATGCGCTGGATTCCGATGTCCTCGCCCGCATCGACCATTACCTGGAGCCTGCGGGCACGGATCCTGCGGCCCTGCGCCAGGCGCGGCTGGCCTTCAGGGCCCTGGGCGGCGGCGCCCTGGAGGAGGACGAGGAGGGGCTCCTGCGCGCCATGGTTGCGGCCTACCCCGACCGCATCGCCCGGGTGGGCGGCAACGGCACCTGCACCCTGGTGGGCGGGGGCGGCGCGCGCCTCGCGCCCCAGTGCCGGGTGCGCCGGGCGGGGTGGATCCTGGCCCTGGAGGCCGACGGCGTGGGCGGGCAGATCCAGGTCCAGGCCGCCTCGCGCCTGGAGCCGGACTGGCTCCTGGACGCGTTCCCGGACGCCATCCGCGACACCGAGGAACTGGCCTTCAACGGGGGCACGGGCCGCGTTGACCTCTATTCCCGCCTCTGGTTCGAGGACCTGCTCCTCATGGAGAGCCGGCGCCCCGCGCCTCCCGGCCACCCCGGCGCGGCCCAGGTGCTGGCCCGGGCCGCCACGGGCGCGGCCCCCCTGGAAGGCCTTCTGCCCCGCCTGGCCTTCCTGGCGAGGCTGCGCCCCGACCTGGCCATCCCGGACGAGACCGGTCTGCGCGAGGTGCTGCTCACCGGCGCCTGCGAGGGCCTCGCCAGCCTGAAGGAACTGGAGGCCGCGGACTGGCCCGGCGCCGTGCGCCGTGCCCTGGGGGCCGAGACCGCGCGGCTCCTGGACGCCTGGGCACCGGAATGGATCCAGATCCCCCGGCGCCGCCTGCGCGTGAACTACGGGGACGGCGCCCCCTGGGTGGCGTCCCGGCTCCAGGACTTCGTCGGCCTCAAGAAGGGTCCCGCCATCGGCGGGGGCGAGGTTCCCCTGGTGCTCCACCTCCTGGCCCCCAACAACCGCGCCGTGCAGGTCACGACGGACCTGGCGGGGTTCTGGCAGCGGGTCTACAAGGAGATGAGGCCGGGGCTGGCCCGCAGGTACCCCAAGCACCACTGGCCGGAGGTCTAGGGTGTTTTAGAAATAGAAGGCCCTCTAGGAAGCCGCTTCGCCCAGGATCTCCCGCTCCAGGCTCTGGAGGCGCTTGATCCGGCTGTAGTGGCCGGGCTCCTGGGCCAGCTCCTGGGCGGTTCCGCGCTGAACGGCATGGCCGTCCTCCAGCACCAGCACGTGGTCGCACAATTCGGCCACGAAGACGCGGTGGGTGGCCAGCACCAGGGTGGTGTCCACCAGGAAGGTGCGCAGGTTCTCCAGGATCCGGCTCTCGGTCTCGGAATCCACGGCGCTCAGGGCGTCATCCAGGAGCAGCAGGCGGGGCTTGCGCAGGAGGGCGCGGGCCAGGGCCGTGCGCTGGCGCTCGCCGCCGGAGAGGACAACGCCCCGCTCGCCCACCACGGTGTCCAGGCCCATGGGCAGGCGCCGGATGAGGTCGTCCAGGCACACCACCCGGGCCACCTCCCACAGCTCCTCCTCGGAGGCGCCGGGACGGCCCAGGGCGAGGTTCTCCCGCAGGGACAGGCTGAACAGGAAGGCCTCCTGGGGCACCCAGCCGATGCCGGCCCAGTGCTCCCGCAGGAGGCCCTGGTCCAGGACCCTGCCGTCGAGGGTCAGGGTGCCCTCCTGGATCCCCCTCAGACCGGCCAGCACCTGCAGGAGGATGGTCTTGCCCGAGCCGATGCCGCCCACCACGGCCAGGCGCGAGCCGGGCGGCAGTTCCAGGTCGAGGGGGCCGATGCCCCGGCCCGAGTCGAAGCGGTGGGCGGCGGCCCGCAGCTCCATGGCCGCGGGGCCGGAAAGGGGGGTCAGGGGCGCGTGCTCCGGCAGGACACCGCCGGGATCCTGCAGGACCTGGTCGATGCGCTCCTGCCCGGCCTTGCCCCGCTGGAAGAGGTTGGCGGACCAGCCCAGGCTCATGATGGGCCAGGCCAGGGTGGCCAGGTAGCCCGTGAACGCCGTGAGGTCGCCCAGGGTCAGGTTGCCGCGGAGCACCAGGCTTCCGCCGTAGGCCACCAGCACCAGGGCCGCCAGACCGGCTGTGAAGGCCGACAGCGGCATGTAGGCGCCGAAGAGGATGGTCTGCTGGATGCTCATGCGGGCCTGGGTGCGGCTCAGGCCCTCGAATTCGGCCACCCGCAGGTCCTCCAGGCCGAAGGCCTGGACCACCTTCTCGCCGGAAATGGTCTCGTGGCTGAAGGTGTTGAGCTGGGAAGTGACCACCTGGATCTTCTGCTGGATCCGGTGGCTCCACTTCCCGATGAGGTAGAACCCCGCGGCCAGGAGGGTGAAGGGCATGATCACGGCCATGGCCAGGCGCGGGCTGGCGTGGAGCATGAGGACGAGGGTCATGGGCAGCAGGCTGGCGGTCTGCAGGAGGCTCATGAGGCCGGGACCCGTAGCCATGCGCACGGTGTTCACGTCGTCGCCCATGCGGCTCATGAGGTCGCCGATCCGGCTCTGCTCATAGAAGGAGAAAGGCCGCGCCAGGAGCGAGTCGTAGAGCTCCTCCCGCTGGCGCTTCTCCACTTCGCGGCTCAGGCCGATCAGCGTGTTGCGCATGAGGTAGCGCCCCAGGCCGGCGAAGACGGTGAAGCCCAGCATCCAGAGGAGGTCCTGGCGGCTGGCGTGCCACTGGCGCAGTTCCAGGGCGTGCACGGCCCGGCCCGACCAGAAGGGGACCCAGGCCGCGGCGAGGCTGCAAAGCACCGAGGCCGACAGGCCCAGGAACAGGATCTTGCGGTGGGGTGCCACCAGCTTCCACCACCAGGGCTTCCAATGTCGGGGGGATCGGTCCAAAGCGCCTCCAGACAGAATCCTACCAGGGTGCTAGCCTTTTCCATCTGCGTGGAGGCATCCTTGAGTCCTGTCGGCAAACCCCTCCCCCCGTTCTCCCTTGTGGATCACCTGGGAAATACCGTCACCAACGCGACCCTCGCCGGTCACTGGGCGGTGATCTATGCCTATCCGAAGGATTCCACGCCGGGCTGCACCACCGAGGCCTGCGATTTCCGGGACAGCTGGACCCGCCTGCAGGCTGCAGGCGCCCTCGTGTATGGAATCTCCCGGGACTCCCTCGCCTCCCATGCGAAGTTCGCCGGGAAATTCGAACTGCCCTTCCCCCTCCTCTCCGACCCGGACAAGCTGCTCCTCGCCCCCATGGGAGCCTTCGGCAAGAAGGTCATGTACGGCAAGGAGATGGAAGGCATCATCCGGTCCACCCTGCTCGTGGACCCCAAGGGCGTCGTGCGCAAGGCCTGGCCCAAGGTCAGCGTGAAGGGGCACGTTCAGGAGGTCCTGGCGGCGCTGGAAGCCCTGGGATGCTAGGGGCGCCCTCCCAGAAGGGCCCGCTCCGTTTCTGGTTGGCCGTTCTTTGCGGCCTCATGGCCCTGTCCTTCGCCCTGGCCATGACGCGGGTCTACCAGGTCGACGAGGCCCAGACCGTGTACATGGCCACGGTGCTTGCCAAGGGCTGGACGGGGTCCCTTTTCACCAGCGGCCAGCTCCATCTCCATCCGCTTTCGCTCCTGGCCCACATCGGCTCCACCTCGGCGACCACCTTCCTGGTCTTCCGGGCCTGCTTCTGGGCCCTGTTCTGGGTGAACGCGGCCCTGGCGGTGCGGGCCTCCGGCATGCGGGTCCGCAGCCTTCATGGAGCGAAGGGCCTGGTCCTGGCGGGAACCCTGGCCACATGGTGGGCTTACGCCCTCGAATGCCGCCACGACAACATCCTGATCACCGGTCTCCTGGTCCTGTGGATCCTCGCGCGGCGCACCCGCTTGCCGAGGGACCTGGTCTTCCTGTCCCTGGGGTTTGTCTCCCTCCTGCTCCATGCCTGCCTGTTCAAGTCCATCGCCGTCTGGGCGCCCTTGACCGCCCTGCTGGTGGGCCTGGAGCCCGGCGGCTGGGCAACCCGGGCGCGACGGGCCGGGTGGTGGCTCCTGGGAGCCGCCGGGTGCTACCTGGCCTGCTGGGCGTTCAAAGCCCACGCGGGCATCCAGTCCCTGGGCGCCAACGGTCAGAACGCCCTTCGTGTGGCCGTGTCCTCGGAGCGGTTCGCGCCCTGGCATACCTTGCAGATGCTCCTCGGGACGTCGCCCCTTCTGGTCGCGGCCATGGGAGGGCTCGTCCTTCTCGGGGCCGCGCAGCTCCGCCGCCGGGGGCTGCGCAAGGCCTGGGAGGAGGAGGCCGGGTTCCCGGAGGTGCTGCTCTTCGTCTTGTGCGCCTTCGCCTTCCTCGCCAACCCCACGCCCTTCCCATACAACCTCGCCACGCTCAGCGCCGGAGCCCTGGTCGCCATCCTGGCCCTGGGCCGCCCCTGGCTCGAGCCCGGGGCCTTCCGGGAGGCCCGGGGCCTTCCTTTCCTCGTCTCCCTGGGTCTCCTCCTGCACCTGACGCCCTGGGCCATGCGCGTGGCCGAGCTGTTCTCCATGCCCAACGACCGGCAGGAGGAGATCATGGCCATGACCGAGGCATTCACGGGCCCGGACGACCCGGTGTACGACGGCATCGGGATGGTGCCGACCCGGAAGGCCCCGACCTATGAATGGGTCATCAATTGGGCCAACCAGGGCCAGTTCCATGAGCGCCCCCTTTTCGCGAACCTGGGTGACCGGGTTCCCCCCGTCGTGCTGCCCAGCTACCGGCTCAACTACCTGCCCCCCGCCGACCGGGCCTTCCTGGCCGCCAACTACCTCCTCCTGCACAAGGACTTCTGGGTCCTCGGGGCCTCGCCCAGGACGAGCGCGGAGCCGGGAACCTGGACCTGCCTCCGGTCCGGCAGGTACGCGCTGATCCCCCTCAAGCCCGATCCCGGCCCCGTCACCCTGGACGGGCAGATCATCCCTCAGGGCATCACCTGGATCGCCAAGGGGACACACCAGCTGGCCATGGACCCCGCCTCGCCCAGCGCCCTGTCCTGGGTGGGGCCCACCGTCCAGCGCGTCCCTGTTCCGGGCAACGACGGCGCGCCCTCCCTCTGCCCCGTGCCTGGGGGGTTCTAGACCATTGTTCACGGAACGGCTTGAATCTACGGCCCACAACGCATGAGGGGCCGCAGGTCAGACGGCGAGGTGCCCTGTCTGCCTGGGCACGGCCCCTAATCGCCCATGATGCTGAAGCCGCCGTCCACGTAGAGAACCTGCCCCGTGATGCCGCGGGCCATGTCGCTCAGCATGAAGAGGGTTGCGTCCCCCACCTCGGCGGCGTCCGTGTCCTTGCGCAGGGGGGCCCGGTTCCGGTGGTGGCGCTGCATTCCGCCGAAGCCGGCGATGCCGGAGGCCGCCAGGGTCTTGATGGGGCCTGCCGAGATGGCGTTCACCCGGATCCCCATGGGCCCCATGTCCGCTGCGAGGTAGCGCACGCTGGCCTCGAGGGAGGCCTTGGCCACGCCCATGACGTTGTAGTTGGGCACAACGCGGGTGCCGCCCAGGTAGGACATGGCCACGACCGAGCCCCCTTCGCCCATGATGGGCGCCGCGCTCTGGCACAGGGCCGCCAGGGAGTATGCGCTGATGTCGTGGGCGATGCGGAAGTCCTCCCGGCTCGTGGCCAGGAACTGGCCTTCCAGGGCCGCCCGGGGGGCATAGGCGACCGCGTGGACGATGAAGTCCAGGTGCCCCCAGACCCGCTTGAGCAGCTCGAAGGTCATTAGGATCTGCTTGTCCGAGGTCACGTCCATGGGGATGAGGATGGGATCCTTTAGGTCGGCCGTGAGTTCCCTGACGTTCTTGCCCAGGCGGTCGTTCTGGTAGGTGAAGGCCACCTCGGCCCCCTCCGCCAGGAGCCGCTGGGAGATGCCCCAGGCGATGGACCACTTGTTGGCTACCCCCACCACCAGCCCGCGTTTGCCCTTCATGAGCATGGCCACCCCCCTTCTGTCGAAATCTGCGACAACCTCTCAAATTAGCCCAAACGGCGCGTGACCGCCACCGTGTCCTATACTCGGACCATGATTCTGCGGGCCGTACCCTTTTCCATCCTCACCCTCGCCCTGGCGGCCGGGGGCTATTCCCCGCGCCCCGACCTGGACGCCGGGCACTACCTCAAGGCCTTGGCCGCCGCTGACGCAGAACTGAAGGCCGACCCCGCCAACGCGTTGGCCCTGGCGGCCCGGTCCCAGGCCCTCACCGCCATGATGCGCCTGCCCGAGGCCCTTGCCGCGGGCCGCAGGGCCGCCGAGCTCAACCCCCGCCTGGGGGAGGCTCTTCTGGCCCGGGCCCTGGCCAGGGCCGGCACCGCCATCCAGCAGAAGAACCTGGGCAGTCTCCGGGGCGTGTCCGCCGCCATGGACGACCTCCGCGGGGCGGTGAAGGCTGAACCCGGCCTGGTGGCGGCCTGGATGGCGCTGGGGCTCGGCTACGAGCAGCTGCCGGGCATCCTGGGCGGCTCCACTCGCCGGGCCCTGGAGTGCGCCGAAGTCGTCCGTAAATTGGACCCAGGCAAGGGTTCGGCCCTCAAGGGCACGATCCTGTCCATGGAAGGGGAGTGGCCGCAGGCCGAGGCCGCCTTCGGGACGGCCCTCGCCATTTCTCCGAAGGATCCGGAAGTCACCATGGCCTACCTGGACGCCCTGGGCAGCCGGGAGACCCGCAAGGACCTCGGTGAAGAGGAACAGAAGCGGCGCCTGGCCCGGGAGGCCCGCAGGCTCCTGCCCGGTGCCAGGGGCAGCGCCCGTGCCCTGTGCTCGGTCTGCGACGCGCTGATCGACGCGGGCATGGGCGAGGAGGCCTGGAACGCGGCCCTTGCCGCCCTGCCGGCGGTGGACGCGCCCAGCCTCATCCAGCTTGAGCTCGGCAAGATCTCTGCCCGGACCGGCGTCCACGCCGACCAGGGGTTGGCCTTCCTGGACCAGGTCCTCAAGGCGCCCCTGGAGGGCGGGTCCGGCGGCTACGGAACGGCCCACTGGCGGCGAGGGCAGATCCTCAAGAACCTGGGCCGCAAGAACGAAGCCCAGGCCGCGGCCAGGGCCGCCCTGGCCCTCGACCCCAAGGACGCCAAGGCGTCCAGGCTTCTGGAGGAACTACGCTAGGTTCGCTTCCCGCCGCCATTCCCCAGGAGATTCGATGATCCCCTTCAATCGGCCCCACTTCACGGGTAGGGAAGTGGAGTTAATCCAGCAAGTTTTCGAAAGCGGCAGGACTTCAGGCAATTTTGCGTTCACGCGGCGGTGCCAGGCCTTTTTTGAGCAGCGCTACGGTCTGCGGAAGGCGCTCCTGACCACGTCCTGCACGGATGCCCTGGAACTCGCCGCCCTGGCCTGCGGCATCGACCCCGGGGACGAAGTCATCCTCGCGTCGTACGGCTTCGTGTCCACCGCCAACGCCTTCGCCCTGAGAGGCGCCCGCCTGATCTTCGCCGATTCCGGTCCGGACCATCCCAACATGGCCGTCGCCAGCATCGCCGACCGGGTGACGGAAGCCACCCGCGCCATCGTAGTGACGCACTACGCGGGCGTCGCCGTGGACATGGACCCCCTGCTCGCCCTGGCAGATGTCCGGGGCATCCGGGTGATCGAGGACGCCGCCCAGGGGGTCGAGGCCACGTACAAGGGAAGGCCGCTGGGCAGCCTGGGGCACCTGGGCGCCCTCTCCTTCCATGAGACCAAGAACATCCAGTGCGGCGAGGGCGGCCTCCTGATGATCAACGCCGCGGAACTCGCCGCCCGCGCGGAGATCATGTGGGAGAAGGGGACCAACCGGGCCGCGTTCTTCCGGGGCGAGGTGGACAAGTACACCTGGGTCGACCTGGGGAGCAGCTTCTCCCCGCCGGAAATCACGGCCGCCGTGCTCTGGGCCCAGCTGGTGGACCTGGACGCCATCCAGGTCCGGAGGATGGAGGTGTGGAACCGCTACCACGCCGCGCTGGCCCCTCTGGAAGCGGCGGGCCATGCCTTGCTTCCCCGCATTCCCGCCCATTGTGTCCACAACGGGCACATCTACTACCTCGTCCTGGACAGCCTCGCGACCCGCACCCGGCTGATCGAGCACCTGAAGGCCCACGGGGTCAATGCCGTATTCCACTACCAGTCCCTCCACCGCAGCCCCTATTTCGCCCCCCGCCACCACGGGGGGCCGCTCCCCAACTCCGACCGCTACAGCGACTGCCTTCTTCGGCTGCCGCTCTGGCCGGACCTGGGCCCCGCGGACCAGGACGCGATCATCGGGGCCGTCGCGGGGTTCTTCGGCGCATGAGGCGCTGCGTGAGATGCTCCGCTCCCCTCGCCGAGCCGGCCTGGCGCTGCGCCGCCTGCGGCTGGGCCGCGGAGGTGCGGGAGGGCATCCCCATCCTCTACGGGGAGGTCCCCGACGGAGAGGGGTTCTCCAAGGCGGCCTTCCAGGATCTGGCCGGCCAGGAAGCCCGGCATTTCTGGTTCAGGAGCCGGAACCGCCTCATCGCCTGGGCCCTGGGCAGACACGCCCCCCGTCCCGGGACCTTCCTGGAGGTCGGCTGCGGCACGGGGTTCGTGCTGCAGGGCCTCGCGGCCCTTTTCCCCTCGACCCGCTTCACCGGGGCCGAGTTCCACGTCGAGGGCCTGCCCTTCGCCGCCAAGCGGGTGCCCGGGGCCGACTTCCTTCAGCTCGACGCCCGGAGGCTGCCCTTCGAGGCGGAATTCGACGTGATCGGCCTTTTCGATGTGCTGGAGCACATCCCCGAGGACGACCAGGTCCTGGTGGCGGTCGCCGCGGCCGTCAAGCCCGGAGGAACGGTCATGGTCACGGTCCCTCAGCACCCGTGGCTGTGGAGCGTGGTGGACGAGAAGGCGTCCCACGTCCGCCGGTATACCCGCGCCATGCTCCTGGACAGGCTGGCCGGAGCCGGGCTGCGGCCCGTCCTTGCCACCTCCTTCGTATCCCTCCTCCTTCCCCTGCTGGTACAGGTCCGCCGCCGCCGGGACAGGGAGGCGTTCGAACCCCTGGCCGAATTCGAGATCGCTCCCTGGAAGAACACCCTGCTCGCGCTCGTGATGGCTCTGGAACGGCTGCTCATCAAGGCTGGCGTGCGCTGGCCCTGGGGCGCCTCCCTGCTCGTCGTGGCCCGGCGCCCCGGCCCATGAGGCGCCCCGGGCTCCCCGCCCTCCTCGGCTGGGCCCTGGCCGTCGGCTTCCTCGTCTGGGTCGGCCTGACCTTCGAGTGGCAGAGCGCGTGGGGAATCCTCCTGAAGGCCCGGTTCCTGGTCTTCTTCGGGGCCACGGCCGGCACCCTCCCGCTGTTCTTTCTCATGCGGACCTTCAGGTGGCAGAGCCTCCTTCCCGACCAGGCCCGCTCCGGGTCCCTGCTGGACCGGTACCTCGCCATCGGGATCGCGGTGGGACTCGGATCCGTCGTCCCGCTCCAGGGGGCGGAGATCCTGAAGGTCGAAGCCGGGCACAGCGGTTCCGGGCTGGGCCGCAAGCGCGGCTATTCGGCCCTCCTGCTGGAACGGTGCCTGGATCTGGCCTCCATCCTCCTCCTCTTCTTCCTGTGCTACCCCCGGTACCTGCCGGCCCAGGGACGGATGCTCGCCGCCGCCCTGCTCTCCATCGCCCTGGCCGGACTTCTCCTCGCGCCATGGCTGGGCAGGATCCCCGGCACCGGCCGGTTCGAGGCGTGGGGAACCGGCTTTCGCAACCTGGTGGCTTCGCCGGGCCGGCTCACGGGGGCGCTGGCCTCCACCGCCGCGGCATGGCTGCTGGTCCTGGCCGGGTGGTACGGGGTCCTGGCCTCGCTGCAGATCCACCTGCGTCTCCCGGATCTGGCCGCGCTGATGTCCGGGATTGCCCTGCTGGGGATCTTCAGCCTGATTCCCGGCGGGATCGGCATCTGCGAGCTGGGCATCACCGGCATGCTCGTCCTGGCGGGGGTGGAGCCGGCACGGGCCCAGGGCGCCGCCCTCCTTCTTCGCGGCTATTCGCTGGCTTCGGCGGCATTGGGGCTGGCGTTCCTTCTCTGGCAGCGGTACCGGGCGGCCTCCAATGGGGGTATTCTCGGAACATCCCGGAGGCGTTGATGGTGCACATTTCGGTTGTGACTCCGGTCTACAAGGCCGCCAGGATCCTGCCGGAACTTTACCGCCGACTCAGGCTCGCCCTGGAAGCGATCACCCCGGATTTTGAGATCCTCATGGTCAACGACCACAGTCCAGAGAACGACTGGGACGTCATCGGCGAGCTCGCCCGCACCGATCCCCGGGTCAAGGGCCTGGATCTCTCCCGGAATTTCGGACAGCATTTCGCGATCACTGCAGGTCTCGACCATGCCCAGGGGGAGTGGATCGTGGTCATGGATTGCGACCTCCAGGATCAGCCTGAGGAAATCGCGAAGCTCTACGCGAAGGCCCAGGAAGGCTATGACGCCGTGTTCGGCCGGCGCCACGCGCGCAAGGACGCCTTCCTCAAGAAGGCCATGTCCAGCGCCTATTACCGGCTATACGAATACCTAATTGATGAAACGATTGACGGCTGCGTGGCCAACTTCAGCATCATCTCCCGGCAGGTCGCCCAGAGCATCGGTGAAATGCGGGAGCAGAACCGCTCCTACGGACTGTTCGCGAAGTGGGTCGGATTCCGGACCACCGCCATCGACATCGACCATGCGGCACGCTACGAGGGGCTGACGTCCTACACCTCCGGACGCCTGATCCGGCTGGCCGTCGACAGTATCGTCTCCCAGTCCAACAAGCCGCTACGGCTGTTCATCCGGCTCGGCTTTCTGATCGCCCTGGTGTCCTTCGCGTTCATCATCTACATCCTCTACCGGCATTTCTTCGTCGGAATCAGGATCGAAGGCTGGGCGAGCGTGATGGTCTCACTCTGGTTCATCAGCGGCCTGCTGTTCATGAACCTGGGGATCCTGGGACTCTACATCGGCAAGACCTTTGACGAGGCGAAGCGCCGACCGCTATATGTCATCCGGGACCGCATCGGCCTTTCCGACCGCCCCCGGAAATGAAGCACAGGAGGGGCCGGGACCATGCAACTCAATCTGCTGGACTACTTCTGGAACGGCGCCCTGCGGACCCACCCCGCCAAGGTGGCCATCGAGGACAACGGGACGGCCACCTCGTTCCAGGAGCTCCGGCAGCACGCCTTGCGTTGCGCCGCCGCTATCCAGGCCCGAACCGGGTCCCTCAACGAGGCCATCGCGGTCCTGCTGCCCAAGGGGACGGCGACGATCGTCGCCGATCTGGGCATCCTCTGCAGCGGAAACTGCTATACGAACCTCGATGTCAAATCGCCTGCCCAGCGCATCCGGAACGTGGTTGAAAATGTCGGCCCGGCCCTGCTGATCACGTCCCGGGACCTGGCGGAGGCCGCGGCCGGACTCGGCGTGGCGCCGGACAGGCTCCTGTTCGTCGAGGACTTTCCCGGCGCCGCCTACGACGCCGAGGCCATCCTCTGCCGCCTGGAAAAGGTCATCGACACGGACCCCGCATGCATCATCAACACCTCGGGGTCCACGGGCACCCCCAAGAGCGTCGTCCTCAACCACCGGAGCATCATCGACTTCATGGACTGGCTCTTCGGGAGGTTCGGGTTCGGGCCCGAGGAGCGCATCGGCAGCCTCTCTCCGTTCCACTTCGACATCTATACCCTGGAACTCTGGTACACCCTCGCCAAGGGCAGCACCTTCGTCATCATTCCCGAGCAGCATGGCATCTTCCCCACCAGGCTCGTGGAGTTCCTGGCATCGGAACGCATCTCCTTTCTCTTCTGGGTCCCGACGGTGATGGTCAACATCAGCAACCAGGACACCTTTGCCGCCGCCAAACCCAAGGCGCTGCGGAACGTGCTGTTCGCCGGCGAGGTGTTCCCCACCCGGCACTTCAACTACTGGCGCCGCCATTTCCCGGAGGCACTGTTCGTCAATCTCTATGGTCCCATCGAGATCACGGTGGACTGCACCTACTATGCGGTGGACCGGGAATTCGCCGACGAAGACCCGCTCCCCATAGGCTTCCCCTGCCGGAACACCGACATCCTGATCCTGGATGAGGACGGTCGTCCAGCCCCGCCGGGAACCCAGGGCGAGCTCTGCGTGCGCGGGACCTCCCTGGCCATGGGCTACTGGAACGACCCCGAGAAGACCCGCAAGGCCTTCGTCCAGAACCCCCTCAATACCCGTTACCCCGAGCTGATCTACCGAACCGGGGACCTCGTCCACCT
Source organism: Geothrix sp. 21YS21S-2 (assembly GCF_030846775.1). Classification (NCBI taxonomy): domain Bacteria; kingdom Pseudomonadati; phylum Acidobacteriota; class Holophagae; order Holophagales; family Holophagaceae; genus Geothrix; species Geothrix sp. 21YS21S-2. The sequence goes on along the minus strand of NZ_CP132910.1, from coordinate 3,533,287 downwards.
CAACGCCGCGGGCGAGATCCTGTTCGACGGACGCAAGGATTTCCAGGTCAAGCACCTGGGCTACCGCATCGAACTGGGGGAGATCGAGCACGTCCTCGTCAACTCGGTGGAGGACATCGCCAACGCCTGCGTCCTGTACGACCGGGACCGGAAGGAGATCGTCCTCGTCTTCGAAAGCGCACGGCAGGTGACGCCAGCGGAGATCCGCAAGAGGCTCCAGCAGGTCCTGCCCAAGTACATGCTGCCCACCGTGTTCCATCAGGTTGAGGCCATGGTGCGTAATCCCAACGGCAAGATCGACCGGAAGCGGCTTCAGGAGGAGTTCCTCGGATGAGCGGCTTCGCGCGGGTCCACGGCCTCGAAGCCCTCATGGCCGCAGTGAACTCGGTCAGGGCCGGGGCGGGAGCCTTCGTCACCAACCTCTACCTGGATCCCGAGAAGGCCCGCGAATGGATCGCGCGCGGGGATCTCGCCTGCCTGGAGACCGGCGGATGCGCCCTGTTCTTGCGCAGGGACCGGTGGTTCCGGCATGTCCATTTCTGCGCCGCGGACCCCGCGGCCCTGGCCGGTTCCCTTGGCCACCTCGAGGGGGAGGGACCCCTGACCCTGGATCTCCTGGGCCGCCCGGACCGGGTCGAGGAGATGGGTGGTTGGTTCCATGCCTCCGGTTTCAGGACCTATTCACGCCTCACCCGGCTGGCCCGGATCGCGGTCCCTGGCGCTCCGCCCGCACCCGCGCCACCCGCGGAGACCGAGACGGCGGTGGCGGCGGACGTCGACGCCCTGCTCCGGGACCTTGAGGCCTGCTTTGATCCCCTCAAGGAGCACCTCCCGTCCCGCGGGGAGCTGGACCTGGCGGTGGCGGCGGGCCGGGTTCGGCTGGTCCGCAGCGGAACCGGAATCGCCGGGTTCCTTTACTGCGATACGGTCGGCGCCAGTTCCACCCTACGCTACTGGCTGGTGGACCCCGGCCACAGGGACCAGGGCATCGGCGCTAGACTGATTCGTGACTACTTCCACAGGAACCCCGCCGTAAGGCGCTACCTCCTGTGGGTGCTCGATTCCAACGCAGACGCCATCGCCAAGTACGGCCACTACGGCTACGCGCCGGACGGCCTCGTGGACCAGGTGATGATCAGGGGGGTACCGCAATGAAGCTTGTCCTGGACATCCTGAACGAGATCCGGCCTGAATTCGATTTCTCCACCAGCCAATCGTTCATCGCGGACGGGATGCTGGATTCCTTCGACCTGTTGACCCTGGTCGGGGCTCTCGAAGAATCCTTCGGCATCCGCATTGACGGCCAGGACATCGTGCCCGAGAATTTCGCCAACCTCGCCACCATCGGACACCTGATCGAGAAGAGCCAAAAGAAATGAACCTGACCTACGAAGGGAAGAAGATCTCCGGGATCCTCACGGTCCTGCCGGCCAACGTCTCCAGGTTCGACGACGAGACCGGCAACTACACCTTTCCCAAAGAGAAGACCCTGAGGCTCAAGCCGCTCATGGGCTTCGACGAGCACCGGATCGTGGAGGACGGCGTCTGCGTCTCGGACCTGTGCGTTTTCGGGCTCAAGGACCTCTTCGCCCGGGGCCTGCTCCGGAAGGAGGACATCGACGCCCTGGTCCTCGTGACGCAGTCGCCCGACCAGTTCATGCCTCCGACCAGCAACATCATCCAGGGCCTGCTGGAACTGAAGCGGGACATGATCTGCCTGGACATCAACCAGGGTTGTGCCGGCTTCGAGATCGGGCTCCTGCAGGCCTTCGCCCTCCTGGACCAGCCGGCCATCCGCAAGGTGGTGCTCCTCAACGCCGACGTCCTCAGCCGGAAGACGTCCCGGCAGGACCGGAACAGCTTCCCGCTCATCGGAGACGGGGCTTCCATCACGGTCGTGGAGAAGGACCCGGAGGGCGGCCGGATCCACGCCAACATACAGATGGACGGGACGCTGCGGAACGCCCTGGCCATCCCCGCCGGCGGCTTCAGGATGCCGTCGACGCCGGAAACCGCGGCCCCCGTGGACGACGGCACCGGCAACCTGCGGGCCAAGGACCATCTGGTCATGAACGGCCAGGACGTGTTCACCTTCGTCATGACCGAGGTCCCCCCCATGATCCTCTCCCTTGCGGAGACCGCCGGGATCGGGCTCGCGGACATCGACTGGTTCCTGTTCCATCAGCCCAACAAGTTCATGATCCAGAAACTCGCCGAGAAGCTGGAAGTCCCCCCGGGGCGGATGCCCGGAAACGTCGTCGAGAAGTTCGGCAATGCCAGCGGCGTGACGATTCCCACGAACGTCTGCCTCAACCTGGGCGAAAAGCTGAAGGACCAGCGCTTCACCGTCTGTTTCGCCGGGTTCGGGGTCGGATTGACGTGGAGTTCGATTCTCATGACCATTGGGAACATGGAATTCTGCGAAATTGTGAATTACTGATGGAACCGGGAGAAGTGCCCATGGACGTTTTCTACCAGAAGCTCCGCGAGATCCTGGAGTGCGAGGACGTCCGCCGGGAGTCCGACATCGGCGACTTCGAGAACTGGGATTCCCTCGGGGTCCTCACCATCCTGGCGATGATCGATTCCGTCTACAAGGTTCCCGTCTCCTCCGAGGAGTTCCTCAAGGTGCGCAAGGTCGGGGACCTCGAGGACCTGCTTCGGGCGAAGCTGGGCAGGTGATGGACGCCCCGGCCTGCACCCTGGTCACGGGCGCCTCCTCAGGGATCGGGCGCGGCGTGGCCCTGGCGCTGGCCGAAGACCGCAGGCTGATCCTGCACGGGCGGGGCCGGGAGCGTCTCGAAGCGGTGCGCAGCGCCTGCCCGGGGCGGGACCACCTGGTGTGGACTGCCGATTTCGCGCGGGCAGAGACCCTCGCGGAGGACCTGCGCGGCTTCCTTCAGGCCTCCGGCACCCGCGTCTCCGCGCTGGTCCACTGCGCGGGGGAGGTCAGCGTGAGGCCCACCCGGCTCGACGCCTACGAAGACAGTCTGCGCGCCATGAACGTGAACTTTCTTTCCGCCGCCGAAATCATCCGGGTCCTGCTCCAGGCTGCGCCCAACGGGAAGGCGCTCCGCGACATCCTGCTGATCTCAAGCATCTACAGCCGCCTGGGCGCCAAGGGCCAGGGCATCTATTGCGCCACCAAGGGCGCTGCCGACGCCTATGTGAGAGCCCTGGCCGCCGAGCTCTCGCCCCGTGTGCGGGTGAATTCCCTGTTGCCGGGAGCCGTCCTCACTCCGATGACCGAAGCGCTGCCGGCGGCCTACCTCGACCGGTGCCGGGAGGCGCACCCCCTGGGCCTGGGGGAGGTGGCCGACGTGGCCAGCTACGTGAAGTTCCTCCTTTCGGACGGGGCGCGGTGGGTCACGGGACAGAACATTGTCGTCGACGGGGGCTTCAGCGCCTGCAAGGGACTCTAGGAGGTTGGGATGGCCAGCGACTGCAGACTGTTCCGCGCCGGCTCGGGGGAGTGGGTCACCCGGGCCTCCCTCGCCGAAGGGCTGCGCCAGGTCGGCGCCTGCGGCCACCAGATCCTCTATGTCCACACGGACATCTCCTTCGGCCAGCCCAACTCCGACCTCGGCCGCGATGGCCTCCTGGGCGCGCTCCTGGAGACCCTCCTGGACCTGGGCGCGGGCACCCTCCTGGTTCCCACCTTCACTTTCAGCTTCTGCAACGGCGAGGACTTCGATGTCCGCCATTCCCGCTCCCACATGGGTGCGCTGAACGAATACATCCGCAAGCGGCCGGAAGCCCGGCGCTCCGTGGACCCGCTCATGTCCACCGCGCTGCTCGGAGCCAGGCCCTACCTCGTCACCGACGTGGGCCGGAACTCCGTGGGGGAGGGCTGCACCTTCGACCTTCTCCATCGCGAGCGGGATGCGCACTTCCTCTTCCTCGGCGTGCGCCCTTCCAAGTGCTTCACATTCTCCCATTTCGTGGAGGAGCGGCTCCAAGTGCCCTACCGCTACCCGCGCCCGTTCACCGGGCTCATCACCGAAGCCTCGGGCCGCGCCTACGAGGACACCTACACCCTGTACGTGCGCCACCAGGACGTCGTCCCCGCCTCCAACGGCGCCTTCGAGGCCGAAGCCGTGGCCACCGGCCTGATGCTTCAGGCGCCCTGTGGGGACGGCTTCCTGTCCGCCATGGACGAGAAGGCGGCGTACGACCTCTATGCGGCCCGGATCCAGGGGGACATCAACTACATGCTCGAGCGGCCCTACCCCGAGCAGCTGGTTGAAACGTTCCACGCGGACCACATGATCGCTCTCTGAAGGCCCCCCCATGTTCGTCGAGAAGATCGCCATCGATTCGCAGGCCCTGGGGCGGACCGTCCTGGAGTTGCGGGACCCCTCACCCCACGCGGATTTCCCGTCCTTCGAAGCCGCCTACCGGACCCAGCACGACCCCCGCTACTGCGTCTGCAAGGTGCCCATCGAGGACCTGGAAGGCATCCATCACTTGGAGGAAATGGGGTTCCGGTTCCTTGAGCTGCAGCTCAAGCTGGTGGGCCGGCCCCGGGAACGGGACACGTCGGCCTTCCCCTTTGAATTCTCCCCGGTGGCCGGCGAGGCGGAGCTGGCGGAGGTCCTGGCGATCGCCGGATCCACGTTCGTCGCCGACCGGTTCAGCGTGGATCCCATCCTCAGCGTCAGCGATCCGGGGGTCTCCGGGCGCCGATACCACCTGTACGTGGAGAAGTCTTACCGCATGGCGGACGAGCGGCTCTTCAAGCTCGTCAACCGGGAGTCCGGCCGGATCGTGGGGTTCAATACCCACAAGTACCTGGGAGCGGACGAGGTGCTCATGTTCGTCGGTGGCGTGCTCCCCGCCCTCAAGACGACTGGACTGGGGGCGATCACCGACTTCTTCCTGATAAATGAACTGAAGCAGCGAGGGGTCCGGAAGTTCTACACCCATGTCTCGGCGAGAAATTATCCGGTCATGAACCTGGAAATCGCCGGTCTGGGCTTCAAAGTCTTGCAGAACTTTGCAATACTTAGGAAAATTTACCCCTGATCCCTCCTTGGAAACCCGACGCCCCCCCCTCTGGACGCCTTGCGTCATCCCGGGTGACGCGGGACGGCACACAGCGACCCGATCCCAGAGCGAAAGATTACTTTTTCCCAACCTTCCCGCTTTGCTCAACTGATAATATGCTATAGGCCGCCTCACCCCAACCTCCCCCCCTCCCTAATGGCACTGGAATTGCTTGCATTAGGGTCCATCTCACGAAGGAGATCTTATGAAGAGACAGTCCGGCTTCACCCTCATCGAATTGCTCCTGGTGCTTGCCATCATCGGCATCATCAGCGCGATCGCCATCCCCGCCCTGCTCAGCCAGCGCGCCCGCGCCCGCGACAAGACGGCCATCTCCAACATGGAAGGGCGTGTCGGCGACCTCATCGGCCAGTACGACAAGTACAAGGAGATGGGCCTGACCTCCACGCAGATCACCACCAGCCTCGGCAAGTACCTGGCCCAGACCGGCGGTTCCGACAAGAACCCCTGGAACGGCTCCCTGCAGGCCTTCGACTCGGCCGTGAACGCCGCCGGTGGTCTTGGCACCACGCAGTCCGCCGCCATCTCCAACATCAAGGCCCTCGCCACCGTCCAGGGCCAGGCCAAATTCGCGATCCAGTACCCCAACGGGACCACCCCCGGCTGGCTCGGCGGCGCCGTCCTGATCAATGGTGTCGTGGCCAATTCCAACCACGTCGCCAAGGTTTCCGCCATCGAGTAATGGGCAGGGAGCTAAATTGAAAGGAGGAGCTTTCCGGCTCCTCCTTTTTTTTCGGAGAATCGCATGGGCCACAAACTTGGACGGTGGGCCGCGCCGCTGGCGGCGGGGCTCGTGGCTCTGCTGGCGCTCGCGATCGCCATGGCGGTGCGCATGCGGAGCGCTGAAGCCGGGTTGACCTCGGTGATGACCTCCGGGTTCAGCCTTCCTCCCGTCAAGCACTTCGCTTTCCGGTTCGTGACCCGGTTGCTGCTGCCCTTCTACCTGGGGGCCGCCCTCCTGCTGTGGGGCTCCACCCTGGTCCTGGCCAACGCCTTCCAGTCTGGCTGGTCCAAGACCTGGCGCCCGCTCGAGGGCTTCCTGTTCACGCTTTCGGCCCTGGTCTGGGTGCATCTCATCCTCTGGTGGCAGGTGCCCTCGACCCTCTGGCTCATCCCCGGCATGCGCCTCCTGCCGTTCTGGGTCGACTACCCGCTGCTCCTTGCGGCCTCCCTGGCCTACCCCGTCCTCTGGATACGGAAGCACGGCCTGGGCTGGCTCAAAGGAACCGCGTTGACAGCGTGCCTCCTGCTGGCCTGGTCCCTCCTCCCCTGGGCCCCAGAGCGGCTGCCCCGCTTGCTCACCACGAGCCTGGGCGGCACCGACAAGACCCAGGTCCTGCTCATCGGCCTGGACGGGTTGCGCGAAGACGTCGGCCAGGCCGCCACCACGGACTGGAAGGGGACGTCCTACACCAACGCTTACACGGTGATACCTGCCACCCGGCTCCTCTGGCACATCCTCTGGGGCGGCGATCCCCTCTTCTACACCATCGGCCACGCGCCCCCCACCCGGGAGGAGCTCATGGGCCAGCAGCCCCTGCCGGTAATTGACCAGGCATTCAAGAAGGCTTGGCGGCCCCGGTTCTACATCGATGATGGCGGGACCATCGGCCTCACCGGCAAGGTGGCGAGCTTCGACGATGTGGTGATGCCGGCTCCCGGGTGGGAGAACTTCGTCAACTCGAACCTGAGCTCGGCCTTCCCACTTTTCGCCGACTGGGAGAACTGGGGCCGCGCCTTCCCCACCACCAATCCCTGGGCCCCCCTGGACGGCGGCCTGAAAGAGGCCATCCGGCTGGGCCGGGGCGCCAAACTCGTGATGTTCCATTCCTGCCTCGCCCACCAGCCCATCTTCCTCAACCGGGAGGAACTGGCTGAGCTGCCCAGGTGGTGGACCATGGTCCCCCGGAACCTGGAGCCCTACCTGGCCCGCCAGCAGGTCACGGTGGCGCGCGCGGCCAATTACGACCTCCGCCGGGACCCCTTCACGGCCTACCGGATCCGCATGCGGAGCGTGCTCCGGGCCTGGTCCGGCATCTGGAACAACCTGGACCGGGACCCCGACTACGGGGGCGCCACGAAGGTCCTCTTCTCGGACCACGGGGAGCGGTTCTACCACGTGACCGAGACCATCCGCCTGGGAGGGGTCCACGGGTACGACATCGATCCCTGGGAGGCGCGGATCATGCTCAAGGTGGACGGCCCGGAATTCAAGGCGGCCCCCGGCGCGCCGCCGGTGGCCTCGACCGTCAGCGTCCTGTCCATCCGGGACGCCCTGGGCGAGGCCATCGCCAAGGACCGGCCCCTGTCCCGCCGGACCCTGGAGACCAGCTACCCCACGGCGCCCCTGCGGTACCAGACCCTGGGCCGGGACCTGTTCACCTCCGACCAGATCGGCCTGTATCGGGAGATGACGGTGGAGCGCCTCGCCATGCAGACCGCGGTGGCCCCGGACGGCATCTGGTTCGTGAACACGGATTCCACCGCAAAGGAACGGGCGGAGGAAGTGACCGTGGCCTTCGCCCGTGGCAGCGACCTGGAAGTGATCAAGCCCCTGAAGGCCGGCGGCGCCAACAAGCTCTTCTACCAGGGCTACCAGCTGAAGGCCGTGGACACGGTGCCGGAGGCGGACTACACGGCGGCCAAGGAGAAGGTCATGAAGATCCTCGCGCCCCCGGCGCCATGACCCTGCCCGCCCGTTCCTGAAGTGCCTGCAGGCGGCGGCAGGCTTCGCCGTTGCCCGGTTGCAGCACCAGGACCCGCTGGAACCAGGCCCGGGCCTGGGGGGCGTCCCCGGACGCATCCAGCGAAATGGCCAGGTTCAGGGCGAAAGCCGGGCTGGAGGGATTGAGCTGGGCGGCGGCCTTGAAGTAGGGAACCGCCTCCGCGTCCCGCCCCAGGGTTCGCAGAAGGAGGCCCAGGCGCATTCGCGCGTCCTGGGACTTGTCCAGCTGGCGGAACGTGTCGGGATCGTCCCGCAGCCGGACCGGCTCCAGGGCGAGGATGCCCAGACAGTACGGGATCGCCTCCTCCAGCCGCCCCATGGACAGGAGAAGGTAGGTGATGTCATCCATGGCCTGATGGTCCTGGGGATGGACCTCGATCCAGCGCCGGAAGCCGGCCAGGGCCTCCTCGTTCTGCCCCGACCAGGCCAGGGCGCGGGCGAGGTTGATCTGGGCCATGCGGACGCCCGGGTCCATGGCCACGGCCGCGCGGTATTCCACGATGGCCTCCTGCGCCCTGCCCCGGGAAAATAGGGCCTGCCCCAGGTTGTTGCGGGCGACCATGTTGTCGGCGGCGACCGCGCGTTCGTGGCGGAACAGGGTGAGGCTGTCGTGCCAGTGGGCGGCCTGGACCCGGGCCTGGCTCATCAACAGGACCGTTGCGAGCGACCCCAAGCCCCACGTGATCCAGGGCCGGACCCGTAGTCCGGCCGCCAGGTCCCGGCCGCCCCAGGCGATGGCCAGGAAAGGTCCCAGGAGGGGGATGTACGTGTAGCGGTCCGCCATGCTCTGGGAGCCCACCTGGATCAGCCCGATGACCGGCAGGAGGGAAACCAGGTACCACAGCCATCCCGCCAGCAGGTAGGGCCGGCTGCGCCTCTCCCGGAAGGCCAGGATGGACAATGCCAGGAGGGCTGCCCCGGCAAGGAGGCTGTTCCAGATCCGGATGTCGGCCGCGATGATCGGGTAGAGCGGCGCCAGATCGAAGGGCCAGACCATTTTCCGGAGGTACTTGGCATAGGCGAGCAGGGCGTTGCCGACCCGGTAGCCCAGGGGCAGCCGGGCCATGGTGATCACGGCCCCGCCGCTGTGCTGGACGAGAAAGGTCACCAGCGAAGAGGCGGCCGCCAGCCCGAACAGCGGGAGCTTCTCCAGGACCAGATCCTTCCAGGGGGCGGCCCTGCGCAGGGGCCAGCGATCCAGTATCAGCAGGAGCACGGGCAGCGTGACCAGCATGGGCTTGGCCATGAGCCCCAGGACGTAGCAGGCCAGGACCGCAGGCCGGAACCGCCGGTCCGAGCAGCTCCGGTGGTAGGCGGCGAGGGTGAGGAGCAGGAAGAACATGCTTAGCACGTCCTTGCGCTCGGCCACCCAGGCCACGCTCTCCACGTGCAGCGGGTGCGCCGCGAAGAGGGCCGCCACGAAGGCGCTGGGCCCGAGATCCCCGGTCATGGCCTTCAGGAGGAGAAAGAGCATCACCGCGTTGGCGGCGTGGAAGACCGCGCTGGTCACGTGGTGCATGCCCGGGTCCGGCCCGAACAGCGAGAAATCGGCCATGTGGGAAAGCCAGGTCAGGGGATGCCAGTTGGCCGCCGCCCCGGAGGTCAGGGCCCAGCCCAGATTGGCCCAGGTCAGTCCCTTTGCCGTGTGGAGATTCCCGGCCACGTACAGGGGATCGTCGAAGTTCAGGAACTCGAAGCCCCGCACCTGTCCGAAGATCACCCAGACCACAGCCAGGAGGGCAAGGGCCACGCCCGGGACCGCCAGCCTGGAGGCGCCGCTTCTCATGCGGGCGTGCGTCCGGCCCGGAAGCGCGGCGACCGGAACAGGCCCAGGCGGGCCATCCGGTAGTGGAGGGCGGTGGCAAGACAGCCGAAGCCGTAGCGCACGCTGCGCCGGAAGTTGATGGACGAGGCTTCGGCGAAGTAGCTGGCCGGGCAGGTGACTTCGGCGATGGTGAACCCGTGCCAGAGCACCTGGGCCAGCATCTGGTTGTCGAAGACGAAGTCGTCGCTGTCGGGGGCCAGGTCGATGGTCTCCAGTACCTGGCGGGAGAAGGCCCGGTAGCCTGTGTGGTATTCCGACAGCTTGGCCCCCATCATCAGGTTGCCGAACATGGTGAGGAAGCGGTTGGCCAGGTACTTCCACCCGGGCATGCCCTGGGCCATGGCACGTCCGCCCAGGATTCGGGAACCCAGGACGCAGGGGTAGAGGCCGTTGGCGATAAGCGAAGCCATGGCGGGAAGGAGCTTGGGGGTGTACTGGTAGTCCGGGTGGATCATCACCACCACATCCGCACCGGCCTCCAGAGCCAGCCTGTAGCAGGTCTTCTGGTTGCCCCCGTAGCCCACGTTCCGTTCGTGCACGTGCACCAGCGTGTTCGGCAGGCTCCGGGCCAGGGTGGCGGTCCCGTCCTGGCTGCAGTCGTCCACCAGGATCACCAGGTCCACGATCCCCTGGTCCATGACCTCCTGATGCGTCCTCAGGAGGGTGCGTTCCGCATTGTAGGCGGGCATTACGACGACGAGCTTCTTGTCCTTGATCATCGGTCCTTCCGGGAGCCAGGGTGGGTCCTTCCCAGCATAGCCGGGACATGCAAGGTCCGCGCCCCTACCCTGGCCGGTTCAGCTCGAGGGATCCACCTGCTCCCAGGTCACGCCGAAATGGGCGAGGATCCCCTGCCGCTCCTGGCGCTCCTGGTCGGCGATGCTCGCGTAGGGACGCAGGAAGACGACCCTGCGCACCCCGCGGCGTACCAGGGCCCGGGTGCAGGTCAGGCACGGCTCGTCGGTCACGTAGGCCGTGTGCACGGGGCCGTCGCAGAATCCCAGGGCGTTCTCCTCGGCATGGCTGGTATGGAGGCAGCGCGTTCCCGGTCCGCAGGTGTCCGGCGTGCAGTGGGGCATGCCGGGAAGGGCGCCATTGTAGCCGCCCGAGGCCAGGCCGCCGTCGGCCCTGAGCAGGACGCAGCCGACCTTCAGCCGGCAGCAGGTCCCCAGGCGGCTCAGCTCCAGCGCCATGCGGAGGAAGACGTCGTCCTTGAGTTCGGATCGGCTCATCGGCAGACTCCTAGCGGCCTGGCACCACTTCAATGTCTATCTGATGCACGGGGCCGTCGCCGCGTTCCTGCCAGAGGATATGGGCCCCCAGGGCCCGGGCAAGCTGGTTGACGCCCTCGCGGGTCTCGGGCTGCAGGGCGTTCTTGAGCTCGGAATGCAGGGTTAGCCGGAGCTGGGCGCCCCGCAGGCGCTCCCCCTGGCGGGCCATCTCCCGGTAGACGCCCAGCACCACGGTCTCCGCGCTCTGCCTGCGGCCCGAGCCCTCGCAGTGGGGGCAGGCGCTGGTGAGGAGCCGCTCCAGGCTGGGGCCGGTGCGCTTGCGGGTCATCTCCACCAGCCCGAAATCGCTGATCTCCACGGCCCGGGCGTGGTTCCGGTCCCGCTCCAGCTCCTCCTGCATGCGCTTCATGACGGCCTCGCGGTGGGCGGGGTCCATCATGTCGATGAAGTCGATGACCACGATGCCGCCCAGGTTGCGCAGGCGCAGCTGGCGCACGATCTCGGGGATGGCCTCCATGTTCGTGAGGAAGACCGTCTCCTCCAGGTCCTTCTTGCCCACGAACTTGCCCGTGTTCACGTCGACGCTTACGAGGGCCTCGGTCTGGTTGATGACGATGCTGCCGCCGTGCCGGAGGAAGACCTTGGGCTGGCGCGCGGCGTCGATCTCCTTCTCGATGGCGAAGGCCTCGAAGATGGGCAGGTCGGAGGTGAAGTGCTTGATGCGGCCCACCCACTCCGGGTGCAGCCGGCTCACGAAGTCCACCACTTCGCGGTAGGTGTCGTCCCGGTCCACCCAGAAGCTGGCCACCTCCTCCCGGAAGAGGTCCCGGAGGACCTTCTGGAGCAGGCGGAAGTCCTTCCACACCAGGCTGGGGGCCTGGAGGTGCTGGCAGCTGGCCTGGAGGTCGGTCCACAGCTCGCGCAGGTAGGCCACGTCGCTGACGAGGTCTTCGTCCTTTTCGCCGATGGCCGCGGTGCGCACGATGAAGCCCTCGCCGGGCAGCGCGTGGCCCTTGATGAGGGCCCGTAGCCGCTCCCTTTCGGCGGGGTTGGTGATCTTGCGCGAGATGCCCACGTGCTCGATGCCCGGCATCAGCACCAGGAACCGGCCCGGGAAGCTGATGTGGCGGGAGAGGCGGGGCCCCTTGCTGCCGATGGGATCCTTCACCACCTGGACGAGGATCTCCTCGCCCTCCTTCACGGGGGGCAGGGTCACGGGCAGAGCGGGAAACTCCAGGACCCCCTCGCCCCCCTCCTCCTCCTCGACCACCTCCTCCGAAGGCAGGCGGTGGGTCTCGGGCTCGTCCAGGTAAAGGAACCCGTCCTTGGCGCCCCCGATGGCCACGAACGCACTCTGCATGCCCTGCAGGAGCTTGGCCACCCTCCCCTTGTACACGTCCCCCACCTGGCTGACCTGGGTGGTTCTCTCGATGAACAATTCGCAGAGCTGGCCGTTTTCCAGTAGGGCAATGCGCATCTCCAGCGGGGTCGCATTGACCACGAGGGACCGTCGGACTTCCATGGCTTACACCTCTCAAGAATTCGGCGGAAACGCCTCGCGCGGTTCCCCAGTTGCTCCTGGTCCTGCCTGGCCAGGGGCTGACACTCTTTTAGCAAGTCTAAGGAATAATGGGAAGCTCGATTAGAAAAATACGCGTCCCGGGGTGCCGGAGGCGTCCTCATTCGCGGGCGCCGAGGGATCGTGCGACCTGGATCTCCCGGGCGGCCTCCTGGACCCGGCCGGCAAGTCCAAGCTCCCTGCCGAACTCCAGGTGCGCGGCGGACGAAGCGGGAGCCAGGGCCACGCAGCGACGGAACTGCTCGAGGGCATCCTGCCGTCGGCCTGCTTCCCGTAGGGCCAGGCCGAGATTGAGGAGCAGGCCCGGCTCCTGGGGATCGGCCTGGACCGCCGCCTGGAGTTCGGCACAGGCCTCCTCTGGCCTGGCCAACTGGCGCAGGATCAGGCCCAGCATCCGCCTCGCTTCCCGGGTTCCCACCTTCTGGGCCCTGGCGTCGGGTTCCTGCTCCAGGCGCCGGGGTTCCAGTGCGATGTAGGCCCGGAGGGGCGCGATCGCCTCCCCGTAGCGTCCCTGTCGCATCAGGATCGGGCCCAGGCGCAGGATGGCCCGGTAGTTTTCCGGTTCAAGGCTCCAGACGGCGCCGAAGGCCTGCCGCGCCTCATCTTCCCGCCCCAGCCCCAGCAGGGCCTCCCCCATCCAGTACCAGGCCAGGCCATGGCCCGGGACCAGGGCCACGGTCTCCCGGAATTCCCGCACGGCCTCCTCCCTGGCCCCGTCCCGGTACCAGCCTAGGCCCAGGCAGAGGTGGGCGACCGCGTTGTTCCCCACCACGGCCAGATCCCGGGTGAAGAGCGTCCGGTCATCCTTCCAGTAGCCGGCCTCCACCCAGCTCCTGGCCATCCCGGCCGCGGCCAGGAGGCCCAGCAGCGCGGCCGCCAGGCCCCGCGGCACCCGCCACCGGCGGAGCACATCGGACCCGAGCCAGGACAGGGCCGCGAAAACGCCCACCAGGGGCAGGTAGGTGTACCGGTCCGCGATGCTCTGGGCGCCCACCGGCAAGAAACCTGCGACCGGAACCAGGGCGACGAGGAACCAGGCCCAGCCCGCGAGCAGGTAGGGCCGCTCCCAGGCCTGGCGAAGGGCGGCCCAGGTGAGGACCACCAGCGCCGCCAGGGAGACCGCAGCCAGCCACGCCAGCCTCCCCGGGGGAAGCGCGGGGTAGAAGGCGGCCAGATCCATGGGCAGGAGCGTCATGCCCAGGTATCGGCCATAGGACGCAAGGGCGTTGAGAAGGTTGTGCCCGAAGGGCGACTCCGTGGAGGTTACGCGGCTCCCGGCCTGGGAGACCACCGTGATGACGCAGACCGCCGCAGCCATGAGCAGGAACGGTCCTTTCTCCCAGACCAGGCGGGCCATGGATCGTCCCCACGGCCTGCAGGTCCGCCCCAGCGGCCAATGATCCAGGCAGATCATCAGGATCGGGAGACTCACCAGCATGGGTTTGGCCATAAGCCCCAGGGCATAGAGGAGAAGCGTGCCGGCCAGCCACACCCGGGACCTGGAGCGCGTGTACCGGACGTAGGCCATGAGGGTCAGCAGGGCGAAGAACATGCTCAGGACGTCCTTCCGCTCCGCGATCCAGGCCACGCTCTCCACGTGGAGGGGGTGGATGGCGAAGAGCATCGCGGTCGCAAGGCTCGGCCAGAAGGCCTTCGTGGTGTCCTCCAGCAGGAGCAGGAGCAGCATGGCGTTGAGTCCATGCAGGACGACGCTGGTCAGGTGATGCCATCCCGGCGCGGCACCGAACAGGGCCACATCGGCCATGTGGGAGAGCCAGGTAACGGGGTGCCAGTTGGCGTAATGGGCCTCCGTGAAGGCCCACCGGAGGTTGTCCCAGGTGAGCCCGTGGAGGACGTGGGCGTTGAGGACATACTGCGGATCGTCGTAGGACAGGAAGCCGGCCCCAAGGAGGCGGCCGAAGGTCGCGAGAACCACAAGCAGGAGGAAGGCGCAGGCCAACCCGTTCCGCCTGGGTCCCGGGCCGGCCTCCACTCAGGCGCTCGTGTGGCCGGCGAACGCCAGGCGATCCGGGGTCCGTTCCCGGTCCACGGTCTCAAGGATGCGGTTGTGCGCGTCCACGAAGACCACCCTGGGTTTCCGGGCGGCGGCCTCCTCCTCCGTCATCCAGCCGTAGGCGGCCAGGATGACCAGGTCACCGGCCCTCACATGGTGCGCGGCAGCGCCGTTGATGCCGACCTCGCCGGACCCCTCCGTTCCAGGGATCACATAGGTGCTGATCCGGGAACCGTTGGTGACGTCGTAGATGTCGATCTTCTCGTTCTCCAGGAACCCGGCGGCCCGGATCAGGACCGGATCGAGGGTGATTGAGCCGACATAGTCGAGATCGGCCCGGGTTACTACGCAGCGGTGGATCTTCCCGAGCATGAAATTCCTGAGCATGGCTTCCTCCGGTCCAGGCCCGAAAAGGGGGTCCCGGCCAGCTATGAATAATGGGGCCCTCAGGGCTTTCCGTCCAGCGTTGAACCGCCAACCGCTACGTTTCCCAGCCGCTCCAGGCCGGATCGGGCCTCGGCGTTGCCGGGATCGGCCGCCAGGACGCCTCGATAGGCCTCCCAGGCTTCCGGCCAGCGTCCCGCCCGCTCCAGAGCGGCCCCGTCCGCAAGGCCGAAGTTGACCCGGGCCGTCCGGTTTCCGGGATCGGCCAGCAGGACCGCCTCGAAATGGCCACGGGCCTCCTGGGGCCGGTGAAGGCCCGCCAGCAGCAGGCCGGCGATCATGTGGGCATCTTCGACCATCCCCGAAGCCGGGTCCACTCCAGCCAGGCCCAGGAATTCCTGGAACCTCGCGAGGGCCTCCTCCCGTCGCCCAAGGGCCGCCAGGGCGCGGCCAAGGCGGTAGAGGGCCTCGCCTCCCGGGCGGAGCCGGTGGGCCTCGCGGAAGGAAGCCAGGGCCTCCTCGCGGCGCCCGGCGCTCCACTGGGCCTTGCCCAGCCCCGCGTACGCCTGGGCATCGCCCGGCGACATCGCCAGAGCCCGCCCGTACTCCCGGACTGCATTTTCGGCATCCCCTTCCAGCAAATAGCCCAGGCCAAGGTTCTTTCGCACAAGCGCACCGTCATTGCCCGAGTCCACCGCATGCCGGAAGAGCGCGACGCTGCTCCGCCACGTGGACGCCTGGGCCCAGGCCAGGCAGGAGAGGACGGCCACCACCGCCGTGGAGGCCGCCATCATCACGCGCGGCCGGGTCCGGGCCACCTCCTCCCCGGCCCAGGCCGCCATGCAGAACGGGCCGACCAGGGGGAGGTAGGTGTAGCGGTCGGCCATGGCCTGGATCCCAACCTGGACCAGTCCGATGACCGGCAGGAGGGTGATCAGGAACCAGGCCCAGCCCATCCAAAGGTAGGGCCGCGCCACGCGCGCCCGGAAAGCCGTGGCCGTCACCGCACCCAGGGCGGAAAGAGCCAGGGCGCCCTTCACCGCCAGCCCACCCAGGGGCGGAAAGGGATGGAAGGCGGCGAGTCCGGAGGGCCACACCATCATCCGGAGGTACCCCACCCCGGCGAGTCCCGCATTGGCCAGCCTCACCGGCAGCGGATGGGCCTGGAGGCTGGACAGGCTTCCTCCGGCCCGCTGCGCCACCACGGTGATGGCCGCCATGCACCCCGCCGCCAGGAAGAAGGGCCATTTCTCCCTAATCCGGTCAGCCCACGGCGTGACCGTGCCGCCCCTGCGCAGGGGCCAGGCGTCGAGCAGGAGCATCAGGACGGGCAGGGTCACCAGCATCGACTTGGACATCAGGCTCAGAAGGAAAGCCCCGAAGCTCACCTTGAGCCATGGTCCGCCGGGTTGCTTGCCATGCCGCACATAGGCAAGCAAGGCAAGCATACCGAAAAAGGTGGAGAGGACGTCCTTCCGCTCCGATACCCAGGCCACGCTCTCCACATGGAGGGGATGGATTGCGAACAGGCAAGCTACCAGAAAGCTGGGCCGGGCCTCCGCGGTCATGCCCTCCAGGAGCCAGAACAGCAGGACCGTGTTCGCGGCATGGATCCCGGCGCTCACCAGATGGTGGGCCCCGGCGTTCCGCCCGAAAAGGGTCACGTCCGCCATGTGGGAGAGCCAGGTGAGGGGATGCCAGTTGCCCCCGGTCCCGGTGCCGAAGGCCCACCCGAGCCCGCTCCAGGACAGGCCCCCCAGGACCTTGGGGTTGTCCGTGACGTACAAAGGATCGTCGAAGTTCACGAAGCCGAAGTGGCGGACCTGCCAGTAGACCGCCATGACCAGGAAGACCAGGGCGACCGGACCGAGCCAAGAGGATCTCGGCCAGGTCCGCTCCATCAGGCTTCCAGGTGGCTGATGAACTGCATCGGCTCGCCCGACGGCGTGAGGAGCACGTTGTCGATGAGCCGCGTGCCCCCGACGACCACCGCCGCGCAAAGCGCCGCGGGCCGGAGGACCATGCCCGCGATGGGATCGAGGCTGGAGGGGTCCACCACCTGGCAGTACTGGATCTCGCCCGCGCCCTCCATGCCCTTGCGGGCCAGGGCGGCCAGCGCCGCGGCGTCCCGCTGGCCCCCGTCGAAGGCGGCGGCCGCGGCGAACAGGCCCCGGCTGATGCCCAGGGCCCGGGCCCGCTCGGCCTCGGTGAGGTAGGCGTTGCGGGAGCTGAGCGCGAGCCCGTCGGCTTCCCGCACCGTGGGGGCCACGAGGATGTCCACGGGCAGGTTCAGGTCCTTGACCACCCTCCGGATGATGGCGGTCTGCTGCAGGTCCTTCTGGCCGAAGAAGGCCAGGTCGGGCTGGACCATGTTGAAGAGCTTGGCCACCACCGTGGCCACCCCCCGGAAGTGCCCGGGGCGGAACTCGCCGCACAGGGCATCGGCGATGGGGCCCACGGAGATGGAGGTGCAGAAGCCCGTGGGGTAGACCTCGGCGGCCTCGGGCATGAAGAGGATCGCCACGCCCAGGCGCAGGCAGAGGTTCTGGTCCCGCTCAAGGTCCCGGGGGTACCGGGACAGGTCCTCGCCGGGGCCGAACTGGGTGGGATTGACGAAGACCGAGACCACCGTGGCGTCGCACCGGGCGGTGCTCTGCTTGATGAGCGACGCGTGCCCCTCGTGGAGGTAGCCCATGGTCGGCACGAAGCCGATGCTCTTGTGGCTCTCGCGGAGCGCCTTGAGGGCGACCTTCAGTTCGGAGATGGTGCGGATGATGCGCATGGCTGAAACCTAGCGAGTGGGCTTCCAGGCCCTGACCTGATCCCGTGCGGGTTCTGGAAGCATATAGGACTCTTGGGGTCCTGGGAACCTTCCGGCACGCACATCCTCGCCCCAATGGACCATGGCCTCCGTCAACTTCTCGAAACCATTCATGTATGTCCTGACGAATTTTGCTGAAGGCGTTGGTAGGAGGCCGAGAATATCATGGAATACGAGTACCTGACCGGAACAGCCCGGGCCGGCGCCGATTCCGATCGTTGGAATTGACAACTCCTGGGTGATCCGTTCTGCCAGTTCGGCCGGTATGCCCTCCAGCACCACGCTGAAGCAGCCGGCGTCCTGGATCCGCAGGGCGTCCTCCAGCAGCTCGACGGCCGCCGACGCTTCCCGCCCCTGCACCTTGAAGCCGCCCATGGCGTTCAGGCTCTGGGGGGTGAGTCCCAGGTGGCCCATGACCGGGATCTCCGCCTCCACCAGGGCCCGGATGACCGGCACCCGGCGGGCCCCGCCCTCCACCTTGACCCCCTGGGCCCCGGACCGGATGAAGCCGCCGGCGTTGCGCAGGGAGTCCTCTGCGCCCAGGTGGAAGCTCAGGTAGGGCATGTCCACCACCAGCAGCGCCCGGGGCCTGGAGCGGACCACGGCCTCCAGGTGGTGGGCCATCATGGCCATGGTGACCGGCAGGGTGTTCTCGAATCCCAGGCAGACATTCCCCACGCTGTCGCCCACCAGCACCACGTCCACCCCGGAGGCGTCGGCGATGCGCGCGGTCACGGCGTCGTAGGCGGTGGTCATGACGATCCGGTCCCCCCCGTCCCGCATGCGCTGCAGGTCTGGGACGGTCACGGAACGGCTGGAGGCGGGGGCATGGCTCATGGGTTCACTCTGGGGTTCGGCACCGGGGGCAGGTTGGCCTGGGTGGGGCTCCAGTCTGCCAGATGATCGGATCTGGGAGGCAGGGTGAAGCGCATCCCCGTGGCCTCCACCGCCTGGCGGAAGGCATGGAGGTCGGGCCGGGCCAGGAAGCTCTCCTCGTATGGGGAGGGGAGCCGGGACCACAGCTCCTGCAGGCTGGGCAGGGCGTCCTGGATGCGGGACCTGGCGCCCAGCCGCTCCCCCCGGGCCAGGAGCAGTTCCGAGCTGCGGGTCTCGGCCTCCAGCACCTGCGCGTGGAACTTCAGCTCCCGGGCAAGGGCCACCACCTCGCCCCAGGCCAGCAGGGCCTCCGAGATCACCGCCTCCCCCGTGCCCGACCGGGACAGCAGCAGCGCATGGGCCCGGTGCCACTCCAGCTCCAGCCAGCGCGAGCCGGTGCCCTCGACCGGGCCCTTGAGCCGCTCCAGGTGGACCCAGGCCGATTCGGGAGCCAGGGGGCCCGCCTCCAGGGTCTCGGCCTGGATGTAGCGCAGCCGGGACAGGCGCTCCCGCCAGACGTAGCCCGCCTCGCCGAGGCGGTTGGCGGCCTCCAGGTACAGGCGCCGGGCGTCGCGCCAGGATTCCCTGAACGCGGCGATCTCTCCGCCCAGGAACACCGCCTCCCCCAGTTCCAGGGCCGTGGCCGCCTCCAGGGGGCCCTCCGAGGCCTTGACGAGCAGGAACTCCGCCTGGACGAAGTCGCCCAGGGCCGCCAGCGTCCGCGCCTTCCACGCCAGGGCCCGCGCGGCCAGGGGCCGGTCGCCCATGGCCTGGTACCGGCGCAGGGCGCTGTCGATGTGGGCCAGGGACGGCCCCAGCAGCTGCTGGCAGCTGCGCAGCATGCCCAGGTCCAGGTGGCAGGCCGCCTTAAGCCCGGCGTCGTCCAGGGACCGGGCGAGGCCCAGCGCATCGTTGAAGTACTGCCAGGCGGCCTCCATCTGGCCGAGGCCCAGGTGCGCCTGGCCCAGGGCCTCGGCGACGCCCGCGAGCCTCCTGTGGTCCCCCTCGTGCTCCAGGAAGCGCTTGCCCGCGCCCAGGGAGGCCACGGCGTGCTGGAACTGCGCCCGGTGCCCCTGGACCCGGCCCAGCTCCAGGAGAAGCGCCACATGGTCCTTGTGCCCGGCGCCCGCGCCCTTCTGGGCCAGGAGCGAGAGCCCCTCCTCCATGGCGCGCACCGCCTTGGTGCCCGCGCCCTGGGCCACGTGGAGCCGTCCCAGGGCCAGGCGGAGCCGGGGCTGTTCGGCATGGAAGGGATGGTCCGCAAGGCACGCCGCGGCCATGCGGATGGATTGGTGCGCGTCCCGGAACCTCCGCAGGCGTATTTCCAGGAAGGCCTTCTTGCGATGCAGCCTTGCGGCCTGCTCCTCCTCGTCGGCGCCCGGGCCGGGCTCGCCCAGGGCGCGGATGGCCCGGTCCAGGGCCTCCCAGGCCAGCTCGTACGGCGAGCGCTCCCCGGCGGACTCCCAGGCCACGTGCTCGCCCCCGGGGCCCAGGGTCCACGCGTCGGAGAGGAACTCCCAGAGCCTGGCCTGCTCGCGCGGGTCCGGCCCCAGGTCCAGGGCCTCGTTCACCACCTCCTGGGCCTCCAGGGGGCCCGGCAGTTCCCGCTCCACGGCCGCGAGCACCTGGGCCAGGGCCGTGCCGCGGTCCTGGGCGCAGGCCTGGAGCCGCACCGCGAGCACGGGCCTGCGTCCCTCCTCCTCCATGGCCCGGAGCAGGGCGCGGGCCAGCCTCGGCAGGTCCCCTGCGTGGCCCAGGACCAGATCCCGCACCTGCGGGCCCGGGATGCGGTAGCGCCCCTCCGCCAGCAGGGCCAGGCGCGCGCCCACCAGCGTCCCCAGCGGCTCCTCCGCGGTGTCGGCGTCCAGGCCCAGGGCCCTGACGAGGGTGGCCTGGTCCAGGGGCGCGTCGGCCAGGGCCAGGGTGCGGACCGCGGCCAGAGCCTCGGGCCCCAGCCGCTCCAGCCGGCCCGCAAGGATGGCCTGCTTGCGGCCCTCCTGGGTGTCCAGCGCCGGGGCCTCCCCCCCGGGGCAGGTCCAGCAGCCGCCGGCCCACACCAGGCGCCCCTGCAGGATGGCCATTTCGAGGATGCCCTGCAGCAGTCCCGGGTTGCCCAGGCAGGCCTGGCAGGCCTCCGCCACGAAAGCCGCGGGAAGGGCGTGGGGCCCCAGGAGGTCGCCCAGGATTTCCGGGAGCCGCGCATCCTCCAGGCGGTCCAGGAAGACGGTGGCGGCGGTGTCCTGGTTGCGCATGGACTCCAGGTAGGACTTCAGCCCCTGGCAGCTGCCCGCGCCCCGGAAGGAAAGGAGCCAGGGCATCCTCGAATGCCCCACCAGGCCCCGGAGCAGGTCCAGGATCTCCGGCGTGACCAGTTCCAGGCCCCTCACCTGGATGAGCCTCGGGTGGTTCGCGTGGGCGTAGTCCAGGGCCCCCACGGCGGCCTCCACCTCCTCCACGTCCAGCTTCCTTTCCGCGAAGCCCGGCCTGCGCCCCCCGCGCAGGAAGGCGAAGGTGGCCAGGCGGCGGGAGAGGGCCTTGGCCAGGGCGGGCTCCGCGGCGTAGAGGTCGGCCTCGAGGCCGGCGATGGCCTCCTGCAGGAGGCGCCCCAGGAATCCGCCGGCCCTTTCCCCGGGCAGCAGCTCGGTGGTGCACACCCAGATGCCCTCGGATTCCGCCGCGGCCGCGGTCCAGTCGCAGAGCCGGTCCTGGCCCAGGCCCTCCTCGCCCTGCAGAAGGAGGACGCGCTCCATGGGCACGCTGGAACCCAGGCCGAACATCAGCGACTTGGTGTAGGTGAGCTCCTGCGAACGCCCCCGGATGGGGCAGCCCGAGGCCTCCACCAGCTCGGGCGGCTGCTCCCAGATGCGCGGGTTCCCGACCCTGCGGGCAGGCACGTCGGGGAGGGCCACCAGCCCGTCGTGCCCCCAGGGCGCCGTGCCCAGCACCCGGGGCACCAGGATGCGCCCCGGCTTCACGCCGATGACCTCGGGTGCCAGCAGGCGCGGGAAGCGGGACCGCCCCATGGCCTCGCGAACCGTTTGGACGAGGCTCTCCCGGCCCGCTTCGTCCTCATCGCCCCAGAGCCGGAGGAAAGGGACCCCGTCCAGCCCCTGGAGGAACCAAGCCGCCTTGTCGTCGAAGCCCAGATGGCAGACCGGCGGATCCGCCGGTTCCCCGAGGCTGAAGCGCTCCAGGAACCCGGCCTTGATGCTGTCCAGGCCCTTGGGGCCGGGCAGCGGTTCCCAGAGCTGGAGCAGGTTGCGGGGGCCGTCCCCGTCCCGCCGCACGACCCACCACGTGCAGCCCTGGCTCCCTTCGGGCACGGGCAGCTCCTGGACCGCCTTGTACCAGCGTCCGTCAAGCCTCCAGCCCCGGCTCACCGGGACCTGCCGCGCAAGGTTGGGGTGGGGAGGGCCATGGGCGGATTCTACCCCGGGCCGGGTGCAAACACGATGGCGGCATCGTGTTTGGACCCGCGCCAGACGCGGCGTTGCGGGCCATTTTTCCTTTGACGGATATGCGAGTGATACGCAGAATCAAATTCATTGCGTGTCACAAGAATGGTTTCAATGTGGCATTAAGTTCCTATAGTTGTGGTACCGAAACCTGGTCATTGCGGAGCGTGCTAGATGGCACAAAGCGTTGAACTTACCAAAAACTGGGACAGCCGGCTGGCCGCGTGGGCGGACGAGGAGCACAGCGCCTCCAGGCGCTTCCTCATCAGCGCCGCCGTCTGGGTCCTGGTGGGAACCCTGTTCGGCCTTGTCGCCGCATCGGAATACTACTGGCCCGACCTCGTGCACAACCTGCCGCAGCTCCAGTTCGGGCGCCTGCGCCCCACCCACGTGAACGTCGTCGCCTTCGGCTTCATTTCCATGGCCAACGTCGGCGCCATCTTCTACGTCATCCCCGAGCTGTGCCGCACGAGGCTCTACAGCGAGCGCTGGGGCAACGTCCTCATGGTGGCCTGGAACGCCGTCATCGTCGCGGGGATCCTCTGCCTCACCAACGGCATCACCGAGGGCCGCGAATACGCCGAGCTCCCCTGGTTCCTGGACATCGCCATGATGGGCGCCCTCATCCTCTACATCGTCCTCGTGTGGGGCACGGTCCTCAACCGCAAGGAGAAGCAGCTCTACGTGTCCATTTGGTACATCGCCGGCACCACCCTCTGGTTCCCCGTGGTCTACCTCATCGGCAACCGGGTGTTCTTCGCCGTGCCCGGCATCGGCGACGCCATCGCGAACTGGTTCTACGGCCACAACATCCTGGGCCTCTGGTTCACCACCAACGGCATCGGCCTGCTGTACTACTTCCTGCCCAAGATCACCCGGAACCCGCTCTACTCCCATCTCCTGTCCATCGTGGGCTTCAGCACCATCGCCATGTTCTACACCCCCACGGGCACCCACCACCTGCTCCAGAGCCCGGTGCCGGAGTGGCTCAAGGCCGTGGCCGTCATCTCCTCCGTGATGCTGCTTGTGCCGGTCATGAGCGTGCTGGTGAACTTCTTCCTGACCATGAAGGGGAAGTGGTCGATGATGGCCACCCACCTGCCCCTGCGGTTCTTCATCACCGCCCTGGGCTTCTACCTGCTGACCTGCTTCACGGGCCCCTTCCAGGCCACCCGGTGGATCAACTGGTACCTCCACTTCACCCACTGGGTGGTGGGCCACGCCCATTTCGCCCTGCTGGGCACCTTCGGGTTCGTGGGCTGGGGCGCCATCTACTACGTCGCGCCACGGGTCTCGGGCCGGCAGTGGTACTCGAGGCGCCTGGCCAACGCGCACTACTGGCTCTCGCTCATCGGCACCATCCTCATGATCGTGGCGCTCACCGTGGGCGGCCTCATCCAGGCCTCGGCCTGGGAGGAGGGCATCCCCGTCTACCGGGGCGTGATCATGGTGGCCCCCTTCATGCTGATGCGGGCCTTCTCCGGGCTGCTCATCGTGCTGGGCCAGGTGCTGTTCCTCTACAACGTGGTCAAGACCCTGGTGTTCGCCGAGGCTTCGGTGGAGGGCCCCCTGGAGGAGCCCGCCACCCTCGCGCCCGCCACCGCCACCGCCCGCGTGCAGAGCTAGGAGTCCATACATGACCACGCAGCGAGCCAACTACCTCTACCCGGCCCTCGGGCTCACCCTCATCATGGCCTCCATCATCTTCGTGGTGGTCCTGGTGCCCCGGTGGACCTTCAAGCCCCCCGAACCCAGGGACCTGCGCGACTACACCGCCCAGGAGCAGCGGGGCCGGGAGATCTACAAGCGCGAGGGGTGCTGGTACTGCCACTCCATGGTGAGCCGCCCCCAGGACTGGGACCACGGCCGCCGCTCCAAGTCCTCCGACTACTACTACGACGCCTACCACCTCCTGGGATCCGAGCGCACCGGTCCCGACCTGGCCAACATCGGCGGGAAGTTCCCGGACCAGTACCACATGCTCCACCACAAGAACCCCCGGTACGTGAAGCCGGGCTCCATCATGCCCCGCTACGACTACCTCTCCGAGCAGGAGCTCACGGACCTCACGGCCTTCCTGCAGAGCCTGGGCCCCAACGGCACCCGCGCCCTGGACGTGAAGGACGGCAAGGCGAAGTACGAGGCCACGGGCGAGACGAAGTGGGCCAAGGTCCGCGACTACACCTGGGAGGGCGGCGACCTGAACGGCGTCACCGAGAAGGTGGCCATGTGGAAGCTGGACGTGGCCCAGCAGCGGGCCCTCAACGAGGAGCTCTACGGCGAGCACTCGGAAGTGCCCTTCAAGTACACCGCCGAGATCGAGGAGCTGATGTACGGCTCCAGCCACGAGGCCGCCAACGCCAAGGGCGCCCTCCAGGGCCTGGCCACCCCCGCCTTCCCGAACAAGGAGGCCCTGGACGAGGCCCGCAACCTGGACCCCGAGGCCCGGGCCTGGGTGGAGAACAGCTTCAAGGAGGGCCAGATCTCGGACAAGAACCGCCTCCTGGCCAACTACGGCAAGGGCCTGTTCAACAACCAGTGCTCCCCCTGCCACGGCGTGGCCGGCAACGGCAAGGGCCAGGCAGCCTTCACCATGACCAAGCGGCCCGCCAACTTCGACGAGGACAAGTTCGCCACCTACACCACGGACGCCTGGTACTGGCGCATCAGCCGCGGCGTGCCCGGCACCCAGATGCCCCGGTGGGAGTACACCCTGGACGCCAACCAGCGGCTCACCCTCACCGCCTTCCTCAAGTACGTCGCCCAGAACAAGGGCCTGGGCAAGCTGCAGGGCAACGAGAGCGACTACGAGAAGGCTCCCGTCCATGCCGCCCCGGCCAAGTGAGGTGCCCATGACCAACGAACCCGGCAAGGACAACCAGGAAGACGAGGACCTCATGGAGGAGGTGTCCGGCACCAAGGTCGGCCACGGCAAGGCCCCCTTCGCCCTCGTGATCATGTACCTCGTCATCCTCATCTGGGCCGTGCTGGCCTGGATCCGGCCCAGCGGCACCTAGGAGCGGTTGATGCGAAAATACCTCCTCCTCCTGCCCATCCTCCTCCTGGCATGCGCCGACAAGGGCCTGTCCACCCGCCGCGGCGCCGGCAAGGACGTCGTCCTCTCGGCTTCTGCCGCCCCCGCGGGGCTGGAGCCCGGCGCCGAGACCCCGTACCCCCTCGGCCTCCCCTCCGCCCTCAAGGGCAGGGCCACCTACACCGCCAACTGCGCCTCCTGCCACGGCACCCTCCTCACGGCCGCCGAAGCCGCCGACATCCGGAAGCAGGCCGCCCTGCCCCCCACCCACGCCGACTACGGCGCGAAGGTGAAGGAGCTCGCCGCCGAGGGCCGGTGGCCCGTGGTCCCCCCCAAGGTCGGCCCCGACTTCACCAGCCGCGCCTGGCGCTTCCAGCGCACCCCCAGCCAGCTGTACCGGCTCATCGCCCACGGCCGCGCCCCGAAGCTGGAGGGCGACCCCTCCCAGGGATTCTTCGAGCACCCCGGCCCCGGCGGCAAGCCCGGCGAAGGCTGGATGCGCGCCATCAAGGACCTGCGGGGCGACCAGCTGGTGGCCACCGGGGACCCGGTCCCGGTGTGGAACGCCGTCTACTATGTCTGGAGCCGCGCCATCGCCGCCGCGAGCCCCACCCAGTTCAAGGACGTGTGGGACCTGTACGGCCAGAACTGCTCGGTCTGCCATGGGGACACCGCCCAGGGCAACGGCCCCCTGGCCCGGACCCTCAACCCGCCGCCCTTCGACTTCTCCAACCGCAAGGCCCTCGCCCAGAGCACCGACGCCTTCCTCTTCTGGCGCATCTCCGAGGGCGGCCAGTTCAAGACCATCCCCGCCTCCGTCCGGGCCTCCATGACGCCCGAGTCGCTCCAGCAGTTCGTCCACCAGTGGTCCGCCATGCCCAGCTGGCGCGGCGTCCTCACCGAAGACCAGCGCTGGATGCTGGTGGACGGCGTCCGCAGCCGCACCTATGAGCACGAATAGGAGATTGTGATGAAGGAGAACCAGCGCCGGCTCTTCCTGAAGGCCATCACGAGCATCCCCATCCTCGGGGGCGCCGTGCTGGCCGCCAGTGCCCTGATCCGGTACTTCAAGCCCACCACCGTCGGGGGCGTCAAGGGCCTGGTGGCCCCCCCCGACGAGGCCGGCAGCAGCATCCAGATCGTGGCCGCCCTGAGCGAACTCACCCAGCCCTGGGACTTCAAGGAGTTCATCTACATCCGGAAATCCGTGGAGTACTCCAGCCGCAAGATCCAGGGAGCCAAGATACCCGGCTTCGTGGTGCGCCTTCCGGACGACCTCGCGGATCCGAAGGATCCCAAGTCGAAGTTCGTCGTCGTGCAGCGCATCTGCCCGCACCTGGGCTGCACGTTCAACTTCGTCAAGAGCCCCGAGGAACTGGCCGGCGGGTACAACTACAAGCCCCCCGCACCCACGCATCCCTACTTCGCGTGCCCCTGCCACCTCTCGGTGTACGACCCCACCCGCAAGACGGAAGTCAACCTCCAGGGACTGCTGCCGGGCAAGGTGGTCTCGGGCCCGGCGCCCCGGCCCCCGCGCACCATGTCCTTCGACATCAAGGACGGGCAGATCCTGATCACCGGCACGGAAGGAGGCGGCGTTGGTTAAGGCCATTCCCTATCTCATCCGGGGCCTCTTCGACGCCCCCGCCACCTTCCTCAAGTGGTTCCAGGAGCGGTGGACGAAGATGGAGCTGTTCGACGAGGGCCGCACCGAACAGGCCAAGTCCAATCCCTGGTACACCCTCGGGGGCATGTGGTACTGGGTCTGGATGCTGGTGATCCTCAGCGGCGTGGTGCTGATGATCTACTACGTGCCGGTCACCGACCAGGCCTACCACTCCATCGAGCGGATCCAGCACAACTGGCGCTGGGGCCCCGTGCCCATCGGCTCCCTCACCCGCGGCCTCCACAAGTACGGGGCGGACGCCTTCATCATCCTGGCCACCATGCGCGTCTACCGCATGTGGTTCACGGGCGAATACAAGCAGGGCAACGAGTTCACCTTCATCATCGCCCTGCTGCTGCTGATCATCGGCATGTATTCCGGCCTCACCGGCTACCTCCTCATCTGGAACCAGCGCGCCCTGTGGGCCACCAAGGTCATGGCCACCTTCCCCACCTACCTGGACCAGAACCCCAGCTGGCTCCCGGGCGGCGATTTCATCAACTGGACCAACCAGGGCAAGACCACCGCCCAGATCCTCCTGGGGGGCACCAGCATCGGTCCGGCCACCGTGACCCGGTTCTACGCCTTCCACTTCATGCTCAGTTTCATCCCGATGATCTTCTTCGAGCTGCGGGTGTACCGCCTGGGCTTCAAGCGCATGAACATCAGCCACTGGGCC
Organism: Geothrix sp. 21YS21S-2; assembly: GCF_030846775.1. Lineage (NCBI taxonomy): Bacteria > Pseudomonadati > Acidobacteriota > Holophagae > Holophagales > Holophagaceae > Geothrix > Geothrix sp. 21YS21S-2. Next base: position 3,505,930 of record NZ_CP132910.1, on the reverse strand, counting down.
AAGCTGGCGGTCTTCGGCGTGATCCTGGCCATCGCCATCATGATCCCCGCGGCCCAGGGCAGCCCCGCCAACCCCGAGGTGACCCCCAACCCCATCCTCTCGGACTGGTACTTCCTGGCCATGTATCACTTCCTGAAGCTCCAGGATCCCTACCTGGCCACCGTGCTCACCGTGGCGATCCCCTTCCTGGTGCTGGCCTCCATGTTCCTGGACCGGCGGCCCGAGCGGGAATGGGGCAAGCGCCAGATCTTCAACTGGATCGGCATCGGCGGGCTCATCTATTTCATCGTCTTCAGCTTCCTCATCCTCAACGGCATCGCCGACCTGCACCGGGACGCGCCGCTGTGGTACTTCTCCATGGGCGGCTTCCTCCTGGCGGGCTACCTCCAGGACTGGGCCTACGTCATGCGGCGGGACCAGAAGCGCTGGTGGGAGACCTTCCACCTCTTCTTCGTGGCCTTCATCCTCGTGTGCATGTCCGCCAACACCCTGTACCACTACTTCGGCGATATCCGGGAGTGGAACGTGCTCGGCAAGACGGAGATGCCCAAGGTCCTGGCCCGGCTGCAGCAGGCCAACCCCCTGGCCACCCCGGACATGGCCTTCGAGTGGCTGGAAAAGAACCGCCCCGGCCTGAACCTCTGGCTCACCAGCAAGAAGGGCCCCGGAAAGCCGCCGGGCATGGAGCTGTGGCTGGTGCACGTGGCCGCCTGGCTCGGGATCATCGCCTCCGGCATCTATATCGGCCTGGGCCGGTGGGGGCGCCGCAAGAAGGCCGAGGAGCTGGCGGCCCTGGCCAAGGCCAAGCCCAAGGCTGCGGGAGCCTGACATGTATTCCCTCCGGCAGATCCAGGCGTGCAAGTGGACCGGGACGGTCCTGGCGGTGGGGGTGCTCAGCGCCACCTTCAGCCGGTGGAACGCCTTCAAGGCCACCCCCACCCCGGGCACCTACGCCGGCATCCTGGCGGCCCTCACCGGCTTCCTGCTCCTCATGATCTCCCTGGCCGTGGTGGTCTACGCGGAGGAGAAGGCGCGGGGGCGCATCACCCGCCCCCGGCCCCTCCTCGATCGCATCGCCGACCGCCTTTTCCTGAAACGCGACGAACATGACCAAGGTTGAGCCCATGCGCAAGCGACCCATCTTCGGTGTGATCTTCCTGCTGACCGGCCTCGGCATCTTCGGGTACTTCATCCTGCACAGCGTGCTCACCGAGGTGGGCCCGCCCCCGGGCGTGCCGGTGCCGGCGCAGATGCGCCTGGAGACCACCAACAAGGAACCCTTCCGCGAATTCGACGTGGTCAAGTGGCTGGGCTGGGCCTTCGTGGTCGCGGCCCTGGCCGAAGTGGGCGCCGCCTACCTGCGCAAGCAGAGCACCACCCTGGACCAGTAGGGGACGACATGTACCGCAAATTCCTGCGCCTCACCAAGAGCCTCACGGTCAGCTTCGAGAAGCTGGTCAACTTCCTCACCACCCAGGAGCACAACCCCCTGTACTTCCACGGGGCGCTCCCCCTCTACACCTTCTGGTTCCTCATCTTCTCCGGGATCCTGCTGTGGATGTACTACATCCCCACCCTGGACAGGGCCTGGTCCAGCGTGAACTACATCTCCGCCCTCCCCACCCCGGGCGACCCCATCAACCTGGCCGCGGGCATCCCCTACGGCGCCGTGGTGCGCGGCATCCACCGCTGGGGCGCGGCGGCCATGATGATCGTCACCCTCCTGCACATGTTCCGGGTCTACTTCACGGACCGGCACCGCGCCTGGCGCTGGCTGCCCTGGGTCACGGGCGTGGGCCTGCTCATCTTCGTGCTCTTCGTGGGGCTCACCGGCTACCTCCTGGTGTGGGACGCCCGGGCCTACTACATCGTCGTGGCCACCCAGCACCTCTTCGACGGGGTGCCCGTCATCGGCGCGGCCCTGTCGAGCTTCCTGGTGGGCGGCGAAGGCATCACGGACTACACCCTCACCCGTTTCCTCTTCTTCCACGTGGGCGGGGCCGTGTTCATCTTCTTCCTCGTGTGGATGCACTTCATCCGCCTCAAGGAACCCGTGGTCACCCCCAGCCGGGCCACCAACTTCCTGCTGCTGGGCTTCATCCTCCTGGCCGCGGGCACCCTGCCGGCCATCAACATCACGCACGAGCTGCTGGCCAAGTACGGCCATGACCCCCGCATCGCCGCGCAGGCCGCCTACATCGCCAGCGACGCCCCGGCCCAGATCGGCACCCTGGTGGAGACCATCCGCTACGACGCCTGGTACATGTTCCCCTACTGGCTCATCCAGAACGTGGGCACCACCTGGACCTGGCTGATCCTGGGCGGCTCCACGGTGCTGCTGTGCGTGGCGCCCTTCTACCCCAAGGACCGCCGGGCCAACATCGCCGAGGTCATCGAAGCCAAGTGCACGGGCTGCACCTTCTGCAGCCTGGACTGCCCGTTCGAGGCCATCACCATGGTGGACCGGGCCCCGGGCAGCAAGTTCAAGCAGATCGCCGTGGTGCAGGCGGCCCGGTGCAGCGAGTGCGGCATCTGCGTGGGGGCCTGCCCCTTCCAGGCCATCGAGCTGCCCGAGCTGCACTCCAAGACCCTGGAGGCCGATCTCCTGGCCCTCGTGAAGAAGGGAGCCTGAATGTCAGAAACCAAGCGCACCATCATCGGTTTCGTGTGCGAGCGCAGCCTCCCCGTGGAGCGCATGCTGGACGCGAACAAGGCCCTGCTGGACGACCCGGAGACCAAGTTCGTCATCGTGCCCTGCTCGGGCATGGTCAAGCCCACGCTCATGGAGGCCGCCCTGGCCAACGGCGCCGACGCCACCTTCGTGTGCGGCTGCGCCATCGGGGACTGCCACTACCGCACCGGCAACCTCATGATCCGCGAGCGGCTCGAAGGCAAGCGCAACCCCAAGCTCCGCAAGACCACCGACCGCCGCAAGGTGGGCATGTTCTTCGTGACCATGAAGGACCGGGTGGCCTTCCTGGAGGCCCTGGCCGCCTTCAAGGCCGGCCTGGACGTCAAACCCGTGCTGGAGGACTAGGATGGCCACCCCCGCCAAGAAGGCCGAGCCCCAGGCCAAGGACTACGTGGTGATGCTCCGCTACCTGCTTTTCTACCTGTTCTTCTTCGGACTGCTCTACCTCGTCGCCCTTTTCGGCGAAGTGGCCGAGAAGTGAGGAGCCGCCCATGACCGAACCCCTCGAAACGCCCCGTCCCGAAGGTGAGGAGCCCCCCGTATCCCTCCTCAAGATCCTCCAGGAGAACCCCTTCCTGGTGAAGATGCTCGTCTTCTTCTTCCTGATGCTCTTCGTGCCGCTGGTGCTGGCCTGGAAGTTCGACCTGTTCCTCGTGGCCAATTAAGGAACTCCCATGGACCATCCCAACTGGACCCTCATCATCGTCTTCACCGCCGTGGGCATCGCCTTCGCGGCGGGCTTCGTCCTCTTCGCCCTGTGGGCCATCCGCGACGGCCAGTTCAAGGATGTCGAAGGGGTGAAGTTCCGCATGCTCGAGGACTTCAATCCCAAGAAGGGCAAGCGCGAGGCCAAGGACTGATGTGCCTCATCCTCGTCGCCTGGCAGGCCCACCCACGCTTTCCCCTGGTTGTGGCCGCCAACCGTGACGAGTTCCACGCCCGCCCCAGCGCCCCAGCCGCTCCCTGGCCGGAGGACCCCCGGGTGACGGCCGGCCGGGACCTCGAGGCCGGTGGAACCTGGCTCGGCATCCGGGAGGATGGCCGCTTCGCCGCCGTCACCAATGTCCGCGAACCGGGCGTGCCCAAGGGCAGCCTCTCCCGGGGCCACCTCACCCGCGACTTCCTCCTGGGCGACCGTTCCCCCGGCGATTTCGCCGCCGCCATCGACGGCTCGCTCCACTCCGGCTTCAACCTCCTGGTGGCCGACACCGGGGAACTCTGGTACCGCTCCAACCGCGACGGCGCTCCCCGCAGCCTGGAACCCGGCGTGTACGGCGTGTCCAACCACCTCCTGGACACCCCCTGGCCCAAGCTGACCACGGCCCGGAAGCGCTTCGCCCTGGCCCTGGCCTCCCTCCCCGCGCTGAACCCCTGCTTCGACATCCTCGCGGACCGGGAGATCGTCCCGGACGAACGCCTCCCCGCCACGGGCGTCCCCCTGGAGTGGGAGCGCCTGCTCTCCGCGGTCTTCGTTCAGTCCGAGGCCTACGGGACGCGCGCCTCCACCGTGCTGGCCCGGGACAGGGCCGGCGCCTTCCTCTTCGAGGAGCGCCGCTTCGGCCCCGGGGGCGAACGGATCTAGGAGCCCTCCCCGCCCAGAGGCGTGGTGACGGTGCAGGTCCAGGGTCCGCCCCCCATGTCGGGGACGGTCGCGAGAATGAGGTTGTCGCCAAGCACCTTGAAGATGATGGCGGGAACCGCTCCCAGCCGCACCCTCGTGGCGCCCGTGAAGCCCGAACCCGTGACGAGGAGATCCCGGTGGCCGGAGAAGACCGGGCCCGCGTGGACGGCGGACACCACGGGCCTCATCAGGGCCGTGAGCTTCTCGGCGGCCGGATTGCCGGGCATGGTGGCGGCCGTCCAGAACAGCTTCCGCACGGAATTCGTTGTCTTCGCGCGGGCATTCATGACCATCTGGTCGGCATCGTTCAGGAACAGGTGGAGGGTCGCCGCCGCCCGGTCCCCAAGCCGGACCAGGGTCCAGAAGGCCGCGGTGGTGGTGTGGTCCAGACCCTCGAGGTTCATGACGGCAGCCGGTGAGGACAGGACAAAGCGGCCGTCGTCGTGCACGTGCACGGGGCCCGGGAAGAAATCGTCCGGTCCGTGCCCCTGGAAGTGGAAGGCCGGGGCGGCGTCGAACAGGCCCACATCCACCGTGCGGTTCTCGTTGTAGGCGCCAGGGGCCGTCACGGTGGCCGGGGCGTCCGGGTCCGTCCAGTAGTGGGGCCGGAACAGGTAGCCCGCGTCATCCAGGTACGGCATGTCCTGGCTCACGCAGTAGAGGTCCACCCGGTCCTCCGCCAGGCCAAGGGCATGGACCTTGTCCCGGAGCGTCCGTGGCACCGCCTCCAGGAAGGCCTGGGGCAGCTTCAGGGCGAGGGTACAGAAGGTCCCGGTGTGCCTTCCCGGGCGGACGTTGTCCAGGTAGGGATCGTAGTTATGGAAAAGGGGTGCCTTGGGGAAGTTCAGGATCCCATACTGCTGGGTTCGCATCCCCGCCGGGAAATCCAGGAGGTCGAAGCCCGGATTCGTGGGGTCCAGGAACGGCATGGCACCGGGCTGGACCCGCTTTGGAGCCAGGGGGGTGTCCAGGAAGGCCACCCGCTGCGTGGGCGGGGCGGTGACCGTGAACGCCGGGGTCGCGGGCACGGTGGCGTCGGACAACGCCCGGAACGTCAGCGGGCCGCTGGCCATGCCCGGCGGGATGGGGACGTGGAGCGTCGTCCCGTCCACGAGCAGCTGGTTCGGGATCTCCACGCCGTCCTTCATCAGGGGGCCGGCCCGGTCCAGGTCCTTTCCCCGCAGGGTCACCACCGTCCCCGGGGGACCCGCCAGGGGGCTCATGGCGTCCACCCGGATGTCCAGCACCCGCGACACCAGGAACGGCCTGCTTTGCGCGAGACCCGTCAAGGTCTCCACTTCGATGGGCGCGAGGGTCGCCGGGGCCGCCGGCGGAATCCGCAGCAGGATGCGGTCGGGTCCGGCCACGGTGTAGGAGCCCGGGGGCAGCGGGATGCCGGCGAACCTGACGGCCTTGACCGAGGTGAAGTCGGTCCCGGTCACGACGACGTCGGCACCCACCGGTCCCGTGAGCCGATTGAGCCCGGTGATGGTGGGAGCGGGTGCCGGACGTGGGGTCGGAGCCGGTGTCGGCTTTGGCGTCGGCGTCGAAACCGGGGTTGGCGTCGGAGTCGGGGTCGGGGCCGGCGCCGGAGACGAGGTTGGCGTCGGAGTCGGGGTCGGAGCCGGCATCGGAGACGAGGTTGGCGTCGGAGTCGGCGTCGAAGATGGGTCAGGCGCCGGAGCCGGAGCGGGCGTCGAAATCGGGTCGGGGGTCGGAGCCGGAGTGGGGGCCGGCGTCGAAGTCGGGTCGGGGGTTGGTGCCGGGTCCGGCGAGGCCTCCACCGTGAAGTCCATGCCCTGGGTGGCCGCGCCCTGGTCGTTGCGGGCGGCGATGGTGACGGTGCCGCTGGCGCCGGCGGGCACCACCACCACCATTACCGTGTCGGTCCGGGTCCGGACCACGGCCTCCCCGCCGCCGAAGGTCACCATGGCCCCCAGAAGGTTCCTTCCCGAGATCCTCACCAGGTCGCCGGGCTTTCCCTTGCCGGGGGTGATGGAGACCAGTTCGGGCACCCTTGAGCCGGGGGCCACCTCGGGCACGGCGGCGGCGCCCCCCTTGCCCGAGCCGCCACCGCAGGCGAGCAGGAGGGTCAGCCCCGCGGCGGCGGGAACCAGATCCTGGAGGAATTTGGAAATATTAATATTGCTGCACATAATTACAAAGCTCTCTCCCGTCCGGAAGGTGGGACCTCCGGACCGGAAGTTCCCGCGGGGGATCTTCTACGCCCCCGGCATGGACTTCATTTTCGAAACCTCCTTTCGGAACCCCGGAGGACCGCGTGGCCCTCCCGGCATCCGCGCGCTGGAAGGGTTCCACGTGGGCGGAGACCTGTGGATCGGCCTGACACCTAGAGCACCCGCCGCACCGCCGCGGTGGTCACGCCCTCCAGCCTGAAGCTGCGGCAGGCCGCCGCTTCCTTTTCCGTCATGCGTCCCCCGGGGAAGTCCCAGCTACCCCCGAAGCGGCCCTTGCCCTCCTGGTCCTCGGCCAGGAGGTCGATCCTGCGGAGGACCTCCTGGATTTCGCCCTGGGTCAGGTTCTTCACGACGATCACGGCCAGGGTTCCCTCCTTCCACTCGAAGAAGGCTTGCCGGGTGAGGTAGCTCTCCCGCGTGCTCCCCGGGGCGGCCTCCGGCGCTTTGGGGGACGCCTCTTCCCGCGGGGCCGGACGGACCGGGGCAGCGGGGGCCTTCTCCGCCTTCACGGGGACCGCTTTCGGTGCGGCCCTGGGGGTCTCGGCGGTGCGGGCCCAGAGGCCCGCCCCGCACATGACCGACAGCGCCGCCCCGCAGAGGAGCGCGGCCCAGGGGATCCGCGCGGGATCGGGGCGGGGAGCGAGGAGCCGCTTGATTCTCAGCATCACGTTGCCTCCTCCGGCAGCCAGGGCCGGGGCTGGAGTCCGGAGATCGTCCAGACGGTTCAGGGTGCGGGCATAGAACTCAGGGTCACCCCCGAAGGCCACCGCGGCGTCGTCGCAGCAGAGCTCCCGCTCCGCGCGAACGCGGCCGGAGATCCACCACACGCACGGGTGGTAGAAGAGCAGGACCTCCACGGCGCCCTGCGTCAGGTTGACGAGGTAGTCGTGGCGCCGCACGTGGCACAGCTCGTGCACGAGGATGAGGTCCAGGGCGGCGGGGCTCAGTCCGGTCACCACCGCCGCCGGCAGGAGGATCAGGGGGCGCAGCGCCCCCAGCACCACGGGCATCTCCACCCGGGAGCTGATGCGCAGGCGCACCGGGCGCCCCAGGCCCAGCACCCCCGCCAGGACCTCCACCCGGTCCTGCAGGTCCCTGGCCAGGGAGAGCCCCGTCCACCGGAGCCGCTGCACCCGGACCCAGCCCCCGGCCAGGCGCAGCCCGAGGACCAGGGCCCCCGCCGCCCAGGCCGTGAAGAGCGCCGGCAGGTGGGGCAGGAGCCGGACCTTGAGTCCCAGGGGCCAGGTGGGCGCCGGCACCAGGGCCTCCGCCGCGAGCCGGATGGGCTGGGCCGGACCCGCCATGGGCCCTCCGGGCAGCCCCAGCAGGAAGGTCGCCAGGGGCCATGCCACGCAGGCCGCCAGGCCCAGGCAGGCCAGGACGTACCGCGCCCTCGGCCCCCGCGCCAGGCGCAGCGCCAGGGCCGTGGCGGCCCAGATGACCAGGCCCTGCCAGAGGAAGTGCAGCAGGGCCCACGCCAGGCTCTGCAGCTCCGGGCCCAGGGTCCTCATGGCTTCCTCCCGTCCAGGAGCCTCTGGATCTCCGCCTTTTCCGCGGGCTTGAGCTTCCCGGCCTGCAGCGCCAGCATCACCAGCTCCCGCGCGGAGCCCCCGAAGGCCCGGTCCAGCAGGTCCCGCAGCAGCCCGCGCTGGGCCTGGGTCCGCTCCAGCGCCGCGGCATAGACGTGGCTGCGTTCCGTGTCGTCCCGCACCACCAGTTCCTTGTCGAACATCGTCTGGAGCATCTTCAGGACCGTGGTGTAGGCCACGTCCTTGCGGGCGGCCAGCACCTCGTGGACCTGGCGCACCGTGGAGGGACCCCGGTCCCACAGGACGTTGAGGATGGTCAGTTCCACATCGGTGGGCTGGGTGGAGGCGTGTCGCACGGGTCACCTACATTTTCTTTCGTAGTATCAATCTACGAAAGAAAATGTAGATGTCAAGCTCCCGGCAGGATTTCTAGGGACGGGCCTCCATGCGGAAGGCGAAGGTCTTCCAGGCCGCGTCCAGGGGGATGCGGACCTCGCCGGAGGCGCCTCCCGAGGCATCCGTGCAGCGTACGCGGACCGTGGTGCCGCCGCGCAGGTCCATGACCACGCTGGGGCGCGACTCGGTCCAGGCGTCCCGGGGCTCCCCGCCGCCCGCCTTCACCGTGCCGTACGGCTTGCCGTCCGGGTTATCCGGCAGGAACTCCAGCTTCAGGCCGCCCCGGTGGCTCACCCGGGTCCACACGGTCCAGGTGGATCCCGTGCGGCGCAGGGTGCCGTCCACCCACCCCTGCCCCAGGGGCGCCGCGGGCTGCACGGCCCGGGCCTTCAGGAGGTCCAGCACGAGGCCGCGGTAGTTCTCGGCCTCGGTGCCGGCGCGTCCCGCGTCCAGGGCCTCCTCGCCGCAGTTGTAGGCCGCTACGGCCCGGGCCGTGTCGCCCTGGTAGCGGTCCAGCAGGAACTTCAGGTAGCGGGCGCCGGCGGCGGCCACCTCCGCGGGATCCGCGAGGTTCCGGGCGCCGAAGCGCGTGGCGGTGGCTGGCATCACCTGCAGGATGCCCAGGGCCCCGAGGGGGCTCTTCGCCTTGGGATTGAGGCCGCTTTCGGCCCAGGCCACGGACCTGAGCAGCTGGGGATCCAGGCCCTCCCGCGCGGCCAGGGTGTCCAGGCCGGCGATGGCGCCCGGATCGGCGTTGATGGGTGGAGCCGCGGGAGCGCCCGCGCGCAGCGCCAGGACGGCGAAGGGCGCAAGCAGGAGGATGGCGGGCCCCGGCGACCACGACGAGGTGGCTGGGGGCGGGTTCAGGAGTCGGCGTATGCGTTCGTGCAAGATTCCTCCGCGGGCCGCGAGGGCCATTGAGGTGAGGTTGGGCTGGACGTCGTCCAGCGCGTCGAGGGCCAGGGCCAGGCGCCGCGGATCGCCGATGGCCCTGACGGCCAGATCGTCGCAGAGGTGTTCCCGCACGGTCCGGATCCGGCGGGACAGCCACCACACCACGGGGTGGTGGAAGCAGAGCACCTCGATGACGCCCTGGATGAGGTTGACGAGGTAGTCGAGGCGCGCCACGTGGGCCAGCTCATGGGCCAGGAGCGCCTCCAGGTAGGCTTCGGGCAGGGCCGTGAAAAGGGCCGCCGGCACCAGCACCACGGGACGCCAGAGTCCCACCGCCACGGGCGTGGCCACCCGGGCCGAGGCCAGGAGCAGCACCCGTCCCCGCACGCCCAGGGCCCGCGCGAGGCCCGCGAAGCGCCCCTGCCAGGCATCGGGCGCCGGACGCGCCCGGCGGCGCCAGGCCACGGTGGTCAGCCAGCCCCCTCCGAGCCGCGCGGCCATCCCGGCCACGCCCAGGCTCCAGGCGGCCGCGACCCAGCCCAGGTGCCCGGCCATCCAGGCCAGGCGCCTCCCGGATTCAGCCACGGGAGGAGCGGCCTGGAGGGCCTGCAGGGCCGGTTCCGTGCCCGCGGGCCCCGGCATGGCCTCGGCGGCCACCGCGAGCCCCTGGGCGAAGCCCAGAGCCGGCAGGACCAGGCACAGCACCAGGGCGCCCAGGGCGATGCCGTACTGGGCCCGGGGCCGCTCCGGTCCCGCCACCCGCAGCAGGACCGCCGCGACGGCCCCCACCGCGGCGAGCTGCCAGACGGAATGGACCAGGGCCCACCCCAGCGCCGGCGCCGCGCCGTTCATTTCGACGTCCCCAGCAGCCGCCGGATGCGGTCCTTTTCCTCGGGGGAGACCGATCCCGCCTGCAAGGCCGCCTGCACCAGCGCCAGGGCCGACCCCCCGAAGAGCCGGTCCCGCAGGTCCGCCACGAGCCCCTGCTCCATGGACTCCCGGGGATGGGCCGCGCGGTACACATGGGAGCGGGCCGACTCGTCCCGGGCCACCAGCCCCTTCTCCAGCATCACCTGCAGCATCCGCAGGGCCCCGGTATAGGTGTACTCCTGGTGGCAGGCCAGGGCGGCCTGGACGTCCTTGACGGGCACCGGCCCCAGGTCCCAGAGGATCCTGAGGATCTTGAGCTCGGCTTCGGTGGGGCGGGGGGGGTGGGTCATGGGGGCCTCGACTACTCAAATTGGTCTACTCAATTTGGTGTAGTTTGGATCGCCCGTCAAGGGGGAGTTTCCAGAGGGGCCTTCTAGGGCATCCCGACCCAGAGCCCCAGCAGGCCCAGCCTGCGCGCCAGCTCCGAGAAGCGCTCCACGGGGAAGCCCATCACCGTGGCGAAGCTGCCTTCGATACGCTCGATGAACAGGGCGGCGATGCCCTGGGCGGCGTAGCCCCCTGCCTTGTCCATGGGCTCGCCGGAGGCGGCGTACCATTCCGCCTGCTTCTTCTGCAGGGGGCGGAGGAACACGTTGGCGGTGTCCACCAGGGTGTAGACCTCGCTGTTGCGGCGCAGGCAGAGGCCGGTGTGCACCTGGTGGCTGCGGCCCTGGATGAGCATGAGCATGCGCACGGCGTCGGCCTCGGACACGGGCTTGCCCAGGATGTGGTGGTCCACGGCAACGGTGGTGTCGGCGGCGATGACCCAGCGGTCGGGGTTCACGATGCCCACGATCTCGGCCTTGGCCTGGGCCAGGCGGACCACCATGGACTCGGGATCCTCGCCCGGGCGGGGCGTCTCGTCCACTTCGGGCGCCCACACCTCGTAGGGGATGTGCAGCGCCTCCATCCAGTGGCGGCGCCGCGGGGACACCGACGCCAGGATGGGGGGCGGCACGTGCAGGGTGATGTCGTCGGGCATGGCGGACCTTCCGGCCGGGAGAGGCCAATCTCCGAGTCTCCCATCAACCGTCCGGGTTTTTGATCGAAAATGCGTTTCAGATAAGGGGCGCCAGCAGTTCCCGGTAGACAGGGATGGGCCACCGGGCGGCGCTGCAGTCCTTCTCCAGCTGGTCCAGCACGTCGCGCAGCAGGTCCTGGGCGTGGCGCACGCTGCCCCCGTAGGCTTCGGTGCGCGCGTGGTGCGACTCCAGGGCCTCGGCCGCCACCATGGCCGCCTTGAGGGCCACCAGGCGCTCCTGGGCAACCCCGGCGAGCCGGGTCTGGGTCTCCAGCGCGGCCTTGAGCGGGGCCGGCACGGGGATGCCCACCGCGGCCAGCTTGCCGAGGGCGTCGGCCCGGGCCCCCAGGTCCTCGACGATGGCCGGGAGGAGCAGGGTCTCCGCCATCTCCCGCAGCACCTGCGCCTCGATGGACAGGGCCTTCTGGTACTGCTCGTGCCGGATGTGCAGGCGGGCATCGCACTCCCCGGCGGTGAGGATGCCGCTGCGGCTGAAGACCTCCTTGGACTTGGCCTCCTCCCAGATGCGCAGGGCGGCGACGGTGTCCCGGGCGTGGGGCAGGCCCCTGCGCTCGGCCTCGACCGTCCATTCCTCGGAATAGCCGTTGCCCTCGAACCGGATGGCCCGGGTCTCGATGATGGCCTCCCGGATGACCGCGATGGCGGCCGCGCGGGTGCCCTTGCCGGCGGCCATCTCCTCGTCCATACGCGTGTTCATGGCGTCCAGGGCCTCGGCCACCGTGGCGTTGATGACCGTGAGCGGGAAGGCGATGGCCTGGGAGGAGCCCACGGCGCGGAACTCGAACTTGTTGCCCGTGAAGGCGAAGGGGCTCGTGCGGTTGCGGTCCGTGGCGTCCTTCTCCAGGGCGGGCAGGCTCCCCAGCTTCAGGTCCAGGAGCTGCTTCTCGCTGGCGTCGGCCACGTCGCCGCGTTCGATGGCCTCCAGGATGTGGTTGAGCTGGGAGCCCAGGTAGGCGCTCATGATGGCCGGGGGGGCCTCGTTGGCCCCCAGGCGGTGGTCGTTGCCCGCGAAGGCGATGGAGGCCCGCAGGAGCCCCCCGTGGCGGTGGATGGCCTTGAGGGTGGCGCCCAGGAAGTACAGGAACTGCAGGTTCTCCTCGGGGGTCTTGCCGGGGTCCAGCAGGTTGTGGCCCTCGTCCGTGGCCATGCTCCAGTTCACGTGCTTGCCCGAGCCGTTGACGCCGGCGAAGGGCTTCTCGTGCAGGAGCACCGCCAGGTTGTGGCGCTCGCCCACGCGCTTCATGATCTCCATCAGGAGCTGGTTGTGGTCCGAGGCCAGGTTGGCGGGCTCGTAGATGGGGGCCAGCTCGAACTGGTTCGGGGCCACCTCGTTGTGGCGGGTCTTGGCGGGGATGCCCAGCTTGAAGCACTCCAGTTCAACGTCCTGCATGAAGCCCAGGACCCGCTCCTTGATGCTGCCGAAGTAGTGGTCCTCCAGCTCCTGGCCCTTGGGGGGCCGGGCGCCCTGGAGGGTGCGGTTGGCGAAGATGAGGTCGGGCCGCTCCCGGGCCAGGTCCAGGTCCACGAGGAAGTACTCCTGCTCGGGCCCGCACTGGGGCACCACCTGGGTGGCCCGGCTCTCGAAATGGCCCAGGGCGTGAAGGGCGGCCGTGCTCACGGCCTCCATGGAGCGCAGCAGGGGCAGCTTGTTGTCCAGGGCCTCGCCGTGGTACCCCACGAAGGCGGTGGGGATGCAGAGGGTCGTGCCCAGCGGGCTCTCGATGAGGAAGGCCGGGCTGGTGGCGTCCCACACGGTGTAGCCCCGGGCCTCGAAGGTGGCCCGCAGCCCCCCCGAGGGGAAGGAGCTGGCGTCGGGCTCGCCCTGGATGAGCTGGCTGCCGCTGAACTTCTCGATGACCACCCCCGCCTCGTCCCAGGCGATGAAGGCGTCGTGCTTCTCGGCGGTGGCGCCGGTCATGGGCAGGAACCAGTGGGTGAAATGCGTGGCGCCGTGCTCCAGGGCCCACTCCTTCATGGCCTGGGCCACCCCGTGGGCCGTCTCCGGGGACAGGGGCTCGCCGCGCTTGAGGCTGTGGCGGAAGGCCTTGAAGACCTCCCGGGGCAGCCGCTCACGCATGGTCCGCTCGTTGAAGGTGTTGCAGCCGAAGAAGCGGCTCACCTTCATCTCGTCGAGGCTGTGGATGTCGGAACCTTTGATCGTCTGGGCGTTGGACATGATCCCTCCTCGGAATGGGAAAAGCGAGCCGCCGGGGACGGGGCCCGGGACCTTTCTAGGGGTGTGACTCACGTCACAGGATAGGGAGTCCCCCATGCCCCCTCAAGCGATTCGTGTAAATCCAACTATCTAATATGATTAGTGGTTGTAAAAAATAAATTTCGACAGTGCGGTAGAATCACCCCATGAGCGCGCCCGCCCCCTACGTCCCCGACCTGGAAACCATCGACCCCGCCCTGGACCTCCTGGCGGAGATCGCCCGGCTCCGGAAGGAGCGCAACGCCGTGCTCCTGGCCCACTACTACCAGGAGCCCGAGATCCAGGACCTGGCGGACTTCGTGGGCGACAGCCTCCAGCTGGCCCAGGCCGCGGCGCGCACCGAGGCCTCGGTCATCGCCTTCTGCGGCGTGCATTTCATGGCCGAGACCGCCAAGATCCTCAACCCCGGCAAGCGCGTCGTCATCCCCGACCTGGACGCCGGGTGCAGCCTCGCGGACCGGTGCCCCGCCGACGCCTTCGGCGCCTGGCTGAAGGACTACCCCGACCACGTGGTGGTGAGCTACATCAACTGCTCCGCCGGCGTGAAGGCCCTCTCAGACATCATCTGCACCAGCTCCAACGCCGTGCGGGTGGTGGAGAGCATCCCCGGGGACCGGAAGATCGTCTTCGCCCCGGACCGCCACCTGGGGCGGTGGGTCATGCGCCAGACGGGGCGGGACATGGTCCTGTGGCCCGGATTCTGCATCGTCCACGAGCAGTTCACCGCCACCCGCCTGGCCCAGCTCAAGGCCCGCCACCCCGCGGCCAAGGTCATCGTCCATCCCGAGTGCGACGCCACCGTGAGCCGCATGGCCGACTTCGTGGGCTCCACCGCGGCCCTCCTGAAGTTCGTGGAGAAGGATCCGGGCAAGGAATTCATCGTGGGCACCGAGGCGGGCATCCTCCACCAGATGAAGCGGCTCCGGCCCGAAGCCGAGCTCGTCCCCATCCCGGCCGACAGCGGCTGCAACTGCGCCCTGTGCCCCTACATGAAGCTCAACAGCATCGAGAAGCTCTACCTCTGCCTGCGGGACCTCAAGCCCGAGATCCTCCTGGACGAGGACCTGCGCCGGCGCGCGCTGGGGCCCGTGGAGCGGATGCTCGCGCTGGGCTAGGGGCTACTGCAGGGTGGGATGCACCAGCGACTCCGCGAGGCGGAGCGTGAGGGTCTCCAGGGGCGACGCGATGCGCGCCACGCCTCCCGGCTGCTGCGGGAGCGCGCGGAAATGGGGCGGAGGCGCGAGAACCACTTCCGCCGGCCGCGGATCCCGGGGCTCCAGGTCCCGCCAGGTGTCCAGGGGCACGCGGCGGCGCCGGCCCCCGAGGCCCAGCTCCAGGGCGCCCGTCCAGTCCATGTCCAGCTCCAGCCAGGCCCCCAGCACCACGCCCGGGGCGTTGTCCAGGGCGAGGCAGCAGCCCGCCACGGCCCCGCCAAAGAGGCCCACCCAGGCCAGGGTGGGCGTGGGCGGCTGGCCCAGGATGCCCCCGGGGCCCTGCACCGCCAGATGGTCCAGGAAGGTGCCGTCCCAGCGCCGGACCGCCGCGGGCCGCGGCAGGCAGGGCAGCAGCTCCACCTGGGCCGCCAGGGGCGCCAGGGCCTCCGGCAGGCCCTGGCGCCCCTGCCACTTCTCCGCGTAGGCCACCACCTGCCGGGCCCGGTTCAGGGCCCTGGCGCCGCCTTCCAGGAGCTGACGCAGGCTGGGGGGCACGAGCTCCGCGGCCAGGGCCTCGGCCCGGCCCTCGCCAAGCTTGGCCAGGCGCAGGCGCTCCAGCCGGTTGAGATCCACGACCCGGGCGGGATCGCTGGGCAGCTGGGCCACCAGGGCCCGGCGTTCCGTGGGGCCCTCGGCCCAGCAGGCGGTTCCGAGCCTCATGCCTACTCCTGCGTGCGAAGCCACGCCTGGGTCTCGGGCCGCAGCGGCCTCGGGCGCCCGGTGGCGAAGTCCATCATGACCTGCACGGTCTGCCCTTCGGCCAGCACGACGTTGTCGGTGGCGCGCACCACCTTGTAGGCCAGGGAGAAACTGGTGTTGCCCTGGTGGGAGCAGCGCAGGTCCACCCGCACCGCGTCCCCCAGGAGGATGGGCTTGCGGTAGTCCAGCTCCACTTTGGCCACGACGAAGCCCTCCTCCTGGAAGGGACGGCCCGCCAGGAGCCTTGCCCACCAGCCGACGCGGGCGCACTCCAGGTAGGTGACGAAGGTGGCGTGGTTCACGTGCCCGAGCGCGTCCAGGTCCGCGAACCGCACGTCGATGGACTGGGAAAAGGCCATGGGGACTCCTGCTGACAATGTATCATCCTGGGTCATGGACAGTCGCGGCCCCGAGCCCTGGAACCCTGACCGGACGTGGGCCGATCCCTTCATCGCGACCCTCGCGCTGCTGGTCGTGCTCGCCGTGGGCTTCAACGCCGGCGCGCGCCGCGCCAGGCCCGCGCGCCCCTCCACCCGGGTGGAGCTCCAGGGCCGCATCGCCGACGTGACCCTGGCCGCGCCCCGGGTCCTGGGCGCCCTGGCCGGCACCGCCCTGGGCTCGGGGGAGGCCCTGGGCAGCCTCGAGAAGAAGACCGCCCCCGGCTGGGACCGCGCCATCCTCGCCGTGCACGCCGCGGAGCGCGGCGACCTCGCCTCGGGCGCGCGCCTTTCCGGCACGGTCCCCGACGCAACCTTCCGGGAGATCTGGTCCTGGGCCTATCAGGGCGCGGGGCGCACGCCCCTCCCCGGGGAGCTGGCCGGGGTCCTCCGGGCCCTGGGCGAGGGCTATGCCGCTGGGATGCTCGAGGCCCGGTGCGCGGCCCGCGCCGGCGGCGATCCGAAGCCCGCCGAGGCCCGGGCCTCGGCCTGGGTGCTGCCGCGGCTGGCGGCCCTGGCCGCCGCCGGGCTCGCCGCCGCGGTGCTGGCGCTGGGCGGCCTGGCCATGGCCATCTTCCTCGCCGCGGTCCCGGCCCGTCCCCACGCCCCGCCCCGGTTCGCCATGTCGGGAAGGGCCCTGCTCATCGTGCTCCTGGGCTGGTTCCTCACGCACCTGGGGGCCGGCTTCGTCACCGGCACGGCGCTGATCCTCCTGCCCTTCCTGCGCCCCGCGGCCCTGCCCCTCACCTACGCCCTCCACGCCCTGCTGGGCACCGCCTACCTCTGCTGGGCCGAAGACATCGGACCTCGCGAACTGGCGGCGCGGGTGGCGCCGGGTCGCGCGGGGCGCGCGCTGGCGTCGGGCCTGGGCTTTTTCGCCCTGGCCTTCGCCGCCGTCCTCGCGGTCTCCGTGGCCCTCAGCCCCTTCCTGCACGCCGCCGAGCCTCCCCAGAAGGACCTGATGGACCTGCTCTCCCGCATGCGCGGGCCGCTCTCGGTCGGGCTCCTGTTCCTCACGGTGGCCGTGGTGGCGCCGGTCTTCGAGGAGCTGCTGTTCCGGGGCCTCCTGCTGCCGTGGCTGGGGGAACGGCTCGAGGCGCGCCTGGGAAGGCGCCCAGGCTGGCTCCTGGCCGTGGCCGTCAGCGGCCTGCTCTTCGGCGCCATGCACCTTCAGCCCCTGGGCCTGCCCACCCTGGGCACCCTCGGCATCGTCCTGGGCTTCGCCTTCCTGCGCACCGGCAACCTGCTCACCAGCATCCTCGTGCACGGACTCTGGAACGGCGGGATCTTCCTCTTCATGAGGTTCTTCGCCTGAAGGCCACTATTGTTGCTTCGGGCCATTATCGGCCTAATCTGGGGGGAGGAGGATCTCCATGTCCCGGAGTCCGAACACCGCCCTTCCCGTCCAGGACGACCCCTCGGCCCTTGCCTTCCGCACCTTCCTGGCCGTGGCGGAACGCTGGGGCCTGCCCGTGAAGGAGCGCCTGGCCCTGCTGGGCATCGCCAAGAGCACCTACACCGTCTGGCTCAAGCGCCTGGAGGCCGGCGACCTGCGCGACGTGGACGGCGACAAGGTGGACCGCATGGCCTACGTGCTGGGCATCTACGAGCTGTCGGGCAGCGTCTTCCCGGACGGCGTGGCCTGGGCCACCCGGGCCAACCAGGCGCCGGTCTTCGGCGGAAGGCGGCCCCTGGACCGCATGCTGGACGGGCGCATGGAGGACCTCATCGAGACCCTGGGCTACCTCAAGACGGCGTCCATGGGCCTGCTGTGAACCACGTCCACTTCCTCAGCCATCCCTGGCACCAGCTGAAGTTCCTTTCCGTCTCCCCCCTGGCCCAATTGGTCCCGCCCGGGGACCGGCCCGAACTGGCCGCCCTGCTGGCCCGGGCGGGCGTTTTCCAGTCCTGGCCCTCCGGCGCCCGCAGGCCCGACCGCCTCCCCCAGCTGCGGGCCTACCTGCAGATGCCCGGCCGCGGCCCGGCCAGCCGCTTCTGCGACGGCACCTTCCGGGCCGTCTACGCCGGAGGGACGCCCGAGACCTGCGTGGCGGAAATGGCCTACCACCACGGGCAGGCCCTGAGGGACAGCGGGGAGCCGGCGGGCGCCGCCCGCATCTTCGAGTCCCTGGCCCTGCGGGTGGGCGGCTCCTTCGCGGACGTTCGGAAAGGGCGGGGGGAACTGCGCCGGAAGGACGACTACGGGCCTTCCCAGGCCTTCGGCGCCGCCTGCCGGGCCGGGGGGGAGCCGGGCATCCTCTACCGTTCCGTGCGGCGGAAGGACGGCGAGTGCCTCGCCATCTTCCAGGGTTCAAGCGTCAAGGCATGCAGCCTGAAGGAGGTCATCGCGCTGCGGTGGGACGGGAAGAAGCTGGGCTGACCCATCCCAATTCCTCGGCGAACCTCGGCCCCTCGGCTGCCCCCGCGATGCTTTCTGGTTCAAGCCGTTGCGGCGCACAGAACCTTTGCGCCGCAAATCATGGAAAAGAAAGGCATCGCCGAGGCAGCCGAGGGGCCGAGGTTCGCCGAGAAAAGAGGGGAGCTACCTTGCGTATTCCACAGCCCGGGTCTCGCGCATGACGGTGACCTTGATCTGGCCGGGGTACTGCATTTCCCCTTCGATGCGCTTGGTGACGTCCTTGGCGAGCCAGAAGGCCTGGTCGTCGTTCACCTGGCCGGCGTCCACCATGATGCGGATCTCGCGCCCCGCCTGCATGGCGAAGCTCTTCTGGACGCCCTTGTAGCTGTTGGCGATGGCCTCCAGGGCCTCCAGGCGCTTGACGTAGGTCTCCAGCATCTCGCGGCGGGCGCCTGGGCGGGCAGCGCTCAGGGCGTCGGCGGCGGTGATGAGCATGGCCTCCACGGTCTTGGGCTCGAAGTCCCCGTGGTGGCAGCTCATGGCGTGGATGACGGGGTCCTTCTCGCCGAAGCGCTTCAGGAGCTCCATGCCGATCTCGATGTGGGTGCCCTCCACTTCCCGGTCGATGGCCTTCCCGATGTCGTGGAAGAGGCCGGCACGGCGGGCGAGCTTCTGGTCGGCGCCCAGTTCGGCGGCCATGTACTCGGCGATGCGGGCCACCTCCTTGGTGTGCTCCAGGACGTTCTGCCCGTAGCTGGTGCGGTAGTTCAGGCGGCCGATGAGCTTGTGGAGCTTGGGGTGCACGTCGGGAAAGCCCAGGGAGATGGCCGCGGCCTCGCCCAGTTCCTTGAGGTGCTGGTCCATGTCGATCTTGGTCTTCTCAACCACCTCCTCGATGCGGGCGGGGTGGATGCGGCCGTCGGCCAGGAGCTTGAGGATGGCCTGGCGGGCCACCTCCCGGCGGATGGGGTCGAAACTGCTCACGACGATGGTCTCGGGCGTGTCGTCCACGATGAGGTCGCAGCCCGTGGCCTTCTCCAGGGCCCGGATGTTGCGGCCCTCGCGGCCGATGATGCGGCCCTTGAGGTCGTCGCTGGGCAGCTGCACGGAACTCACCGCGGCCTCGCTCACCACGTCGGAGGCCAGGCGCTGGATGGCGGAGACGATGGTCCAGCGGGCCTTCTTCTGGGCCTCCTCCACGGCTTCGTCCTCGATGCGGCGCACCAGCTTGGAGGCGTCCATCTTGGCGGTGTACTCCAGCTGGCTCACCAGTTCGAGCTTGGCGTCCTCCCGGGTGAGGCCGGCGATGTCCTCGAGCTTGCGGGCCTGCTCCTCGGTCAGGCGCTTGGCCTCGGCCTGGAGGGCGGCCAGCTTCTCCTGCTCCTCCTTGACCCGCTCGGTCTTGGCTTCCACGTCCTTCTGCTTCTGGTCCACCTGGGTGAGCTTCTTGTCGAGGCTGTCCTCCTTGCTCTGGAGGCGCTGCTCCTGCTTCTCGAGGGTCTGCAGCCGCTCGTTGGCGAGCTTCTCCGCCTCCTGGCGGGCCTGCAGGGCCTGCTCCTTGGCCTTGAGCTCGGCTTCCTTGCGCAGGGCGTCCGCCTCGCGCTGGCCCCGGTTGATGACCTTCCCGGCCTCCTTCTCGGCCTCGGCCAGCAGACGGTCCCGCTCGGCCTTCAGTTCGGCCTCGGCCTTGGCCGTGGCCTTGGACACATCCACCACGGCGGCCTGGGCCTTCTTCATCTGGAAGAAGAACCCCACGGCGGCCAGGACCGCGAGGGCCAGAAAGACATAATCCAATGGGTTCATGGGACAACTCCTAGGGGGGGTTGGAGGTGTCGGCTTCAGAACCCATGGACGATTGAGGATCCCCGCTCGGTCGTGGAGGCTTGCCGTGTTCCCTAGCAAGTAGGGGGGCTACCAGGTTCCCAGTTTAAGGCGCGCCGTCGCGCGGAACGCACAAGGCTGGGGGGAAGGTCTCCCGTGGCGTAATACGGAACAAGCGCTTGGCCGTCTCACGGGCCTCGCAGGGATCAGATTCCAGCTTCCTCTTCCGTCCCCTTGAAAAGGGGGCCGACCGAGGGATTCTCTTCGTCCGGAACATCGTCGAGTAGCTTGGAGAGGGTCAGTTCCAGGTCCTGTGTCTGCCGACTTTTGTCCTGTTCCAGTCGCGCCACGCGGTGCGCCAGGTTCAGGGCCCCCATCAGCAGCCATGTGGATGTGTCCAGCGCTGATGGTGGAACACCCCATCTTAGCTCATAGGCGCGTTCCATGTCGCGGAAGGTGTCCTCAAGAATGGAGGTGGCCCGGGGCAGGTCCTCGGGACCCGCCGTGGAGTGGATCCGGATGGACCGGCCCAGAACCTCCAGCTGGACCTCCTTGGGTGGGGTCATTCGATGCCCTCGACCATCTTAAGAATTGATTCCACTTGCTTCCTCACGCCGTCCCTTTCCTTCTGCCAGGCCGCTTGGTCGGCCTGGAGGTCCTCCAGGCGCCGCCGCAGGTTGCGGAGCTCCTCGTCGCTGCTTCCCATGTCCGCCTTCAGGGCGGCCAGTTCATCCCGGTACTGGTTCCGCTGCTGCACCAGTCCCTGAAGCTTCGTCTCGAGCTGTTTCAGAACGTCCATGGGGGCCTCTTTAGGATTTATTCTAGCCCCGAAGTTGGACTCCGAGGCCCTGGGCGGCGTTCAGGGCCGAAAGAACCCAGGTTTCCACCTCCTCCCCGGTGAGGGTGCGGTCCATGGCCTGGAACCTCAGGCGCATCAGCCAGGCCTGCCGGCCCGGGGGCAGGCTCTTGTGGCGGAAGACGTCCACGCAGCGCAGGTCCTGGAGGGGGGTGGCCGCCAGGGCGGCCTCCATGGCTGCCGTCAGGGCGCCGTAGGGCTGGTCCAGGCCCACCAGGAGGGACAGGTCCCGTTCCACGGTGGGGAAGCGGCTGAAGGGGGCGAAGCGGGGGATGACCCGTTCCCCGGCGTCGGGGATGGCGTCGATGGGCAGCTCGAAGTGCCAGCCCAGGACCGTGCCGCCGCCTTCGGTGAATTCCCACCGGCCGAAGGCCTCCGTCTCGGCCCGGGGCACGCCCAGGGCCTGCAGGACGCCCTGGAGGTGGCTGCGGCCTTCGGGGCCGGAGAGCTTCCGGGGCGGGGTGAGGGGGTCCTCCCCGCCCATCTCCCCGCCCCACACGAGGCCCAGGGTCCAGGTCTCCTTCAGGGGCTGGCCGGGCCGGGCCTCGAACACCGGGGCGATCTCGAAGAACCGCACGTCCCGGGCGCCCTTCTCCAGGTTCAGGCGGGCCACCTTGTCCAGGTCCCGCAGGAGGGTGCCGCGCATGAGGGAATAATCCTCTCCCAGGGGATTGGCCAGGGTCCGCCGGGCGGGCCCGTCGCCCAGGACGTCCTCCTGGGGGTCGCCGAAGCCCAGGGTGACGGTCTGGAAAAATCCCAGGTTGGCCAGGCGGGAGGCGAGCTTGCGCCGCTTGAGATACCCGGGGGCCAGGGGTTCCGGGCTGCTCTCCAGGGGGGGAAGCACGGAAGGGATGCCGTCGTAGCCCAGGAGGCGCAGGACCTCCTCGGCCAGGTCCTCGGGACAGGCCAGGTCGTGGCGCCAGGTGGGGGGCGTCACGCGGGCGCCTCCGGGGACCGGCTCCAGGGCGCAGCCGAGGGCCCGCAGGAGGTCCGCGGCCCGGCCGGGATCCACGGGGTGCCCGGCGACCCGGTCCACCATGGCCCAGGGGAGCGCCACGGGGGCCTTGGGGGTGGGCAGCGCGCCCACGCTCCAGGCCGACTGCAGCGTGGCGCCGGCCCAGTCCCGCAGGCGCAGGGCGAGCAGGTCGCGGGCCGGCACGGCCATGGCGGGGTCCGCCCCGCGGCCGAAGCGGTGGGAGGCGTCCGTGTGCAGCCCGTGGCGGTGGGCCATGGCGCGCACGGTGCGGGGATCGAACCAGGCGCTCTCCAGCAGGACCCGTCGGGTTGCCCCGGTGACCTTGGTGGCGTCGCCGCCCATGACGCCCGCCAGGGCCACGGGGCCGGCCCCGTCGGCGATGAGGAGGTCCCTGGGCGTGAGCTTGCGCTCCACGCCGTCCAGGGTCACGAGGGTCTCGCCGTCCCGGGCCCAGCGCACCGCCAGGAAGCCCTGGATGCGGTCCGCGTCGAAGGCGTGGGTGGGGTGGCCGTAGCGGTGGAGCAGTTCGTTGGAGGCGTCCACCGCGGGCATGTCCTTGGCGGAGGATCCCAGGGCGCCCAGGAAGGCCTTCACCGCGGCGGGGGTGCCCTGGCCCCTGCCCAGCTCCAGCACGGCCGTGGCGTAGAAGGGGCCGGCCTCGCCGGCCTCCAGGCGGACCGGGAGCAGGGGCTCGCCCGGGGCGGGCGCCTGGACGGGGAGGGCCGCGAGGGCCGCGCCCAGCTTGGCGGCCAGGTCCCGGGCGATGCCCCGGTGGGACTGGGCGTCGCCGCGGTTGGCGGTGATGTCCACGTCGAGGACCGTGGTGCCGTCCACGGTCTCCACCCCGTCCACGGGGAAGCCGAGGCCCGCGAGCAGCTCGCAGAGGTCGGGGGTGGACGTTCCCGCGAGGGCCGGGAGCTCCTGGTGCAGTGCGCCGCGTTCGATGAGCATCAGTCCAGCCCTCCCATGGTCTTGAGGAACCTCTGGTCGTTTTCGAAGAAGAGCCGGAGATCCGGGGTCTGGCTCACCATCATCGCGGTGCGCTCCACGCCCATGCCGAACGCGAAGCCGCTCCACACCGCCGGGTCGATGCCGGCGTAGGCCAGCACGTTGGGGTGGATGAGGCCGGAGCCCAGGAGCTCCACCCAGCCCGAGCCCTTGCAGACCCGGCAGCCGCTCCCGCCGCACAGGGGGCAGCGCACGTCCATCTCGGCGCCCGGCTCCACGAAGGGGAAGTAGCTGGGCCGGAACCGCACCTCGGCCCCGGGCCCGAACAGGGCTTTCATGGCGTAGGCCAGGGTCCCCTTCAGGTGGTGCATGCCGATGCCCTTGCCGATGAGCATGCCCTCCACCTGGTGGAACATGGGGCTGTGGGTGGGATCGATCTCGTCCTTGCGGTAGACCCGGCCCGGGGCCAGGAAGCGGATGCCGCCGCTGCGCTCGAGGGCGGAAAGGCCGTCGGGGCCCTTCTCCGCGATGCGCTTGAGGACCCGCACCTGCACGGGGCTGGTGTGGGTGCGCAGCAGGAGGCCGTCGGCGTCCCTGAAGTAGAAGGTGTCCGCGCTGCCCCGGGCGGGGTGGTCCTCGGGGATGTTCAGGCCGTCGAAGTTGTGCTCCTCGGTCTCGGCCTCGGGCCCCTCCTCCACGTGATAGCCCAGGGGGCGGAACACGTCCACCAGGCGGTCCATGAGGCGGTTCAGGGGGTGCAGCGCCCCCTGGGCCGGCAGGGGCGGCGGAAGGGCCGGGTCCCAGGCGTTGGCCAGGGCGGCGGTGGCCTTGCGGGCCTCCTCCAGCTCGGCCTGGCGGGCCTTGAGCCCTTCCTCCCACCGGGTCTTGAGGGCGTTGGCGGCCGCGCCCAGCTCGCGCTTCTGGTCCTTGGGGGCCGCCTTGAGCAGCTCCATGAGGCGCGCGGCGTGGCTGCCCTCGCGGCCCACGTAGGCGCCCTTCAGGCGCAGGAGGGCGTCCAGGTCGGCGCAGGCGGCGAGGGCCTCGGGGAAGATCCGGTGGGCCTCTTCGATCTCGGGTGGCAGCAGGGAGGTTTCCATGGCGTTTCCTCAAAACAGAGGAAGGCCGCATATGCGGCCTTCCGGTCTGTTGCGATGGTGGAGATTGCTTCGCTCAGCCCTTGGCCACGGCCACGAGCTTGGTAAAGGCCTCCGGATTGCGCACGGCGAGGTCGGCGAGGATCTTGCGGTCCAGGTCGATGCTGGCCTTCTTCAGTCCGCCCATGAAGCGGGAGTAGGACATGCCGTTCTGCTCGGCGGCGGCGCCGATGCGGACGATCCAGAGCCGGCGGAAATCGCGCTTGCGCACCTTGCGGTCGCGGTACGAATAGAGGAGGGCCTTCTCGACGGCTTCCTTCGCGCTCCGGTAGAGGCGGGACTTGGCGCCGTAGAAACCCTTGGCGAACTTCAGCATCCGCTTGCGGCGCTGAACCCGCTTAAAGCCACGTTTGACTCGAGTCATCTGTTCTTCCTTTCCTTGTGGCAATCCCGGAGGATTTTGAAGGCCACTGCGGGGGCGGCGTCAGCCGCCGGGGTCGTGGGTTTCCTGATCAGGCGTAAGGCAGCATGGCGCGGACGCGTCCGAGATCGGACTTGTCCACCATTCCGCCCATGTCCAGCTGGCGCTTGCGCTTGCTGGACTTGCTGGTCAGGATGTGGCGCTGGTGGGAACAGCCGCGCTTGAAGAGACCGCTGCCGGTCTTCTTGAAGCGCTTCTGGGCGCCCTTGTGGGTCTTGAGCTTGGGCATGACATACCTCTAGCGGGTGAATGGATCAGAGCGATCCGGCTACCTTCGCCCCTTCTGGCGTGGAACCAGGTTCGTCGGCCGCGGGGGTTGGGGGTTTGGTGGGCTTGACCTTCTTGATCAACTGCTCGACCGGCCTGGGGATGATGATGGCGTGCATGTCGCGGCCATCGATTCCGGCGGGCTTCTCGACGATGCATCGCTCGCCGATCCGGGTCAGCACGTCTTCAATGATCCGGTAGCCGATGTCCCGGTGGACCACTTCGCGGCCCCGGAACATGACGACGACCTTCACCTTGTCCCCCTCTTCGAGGAAGCGGAGGATGTGCTTGACCTTGAAATCGAAGTCGTGGTCGTCGGTGCGGGGGCGGAACTTCACCTCCTTGACCACGATGTTCTTCTGCTTCGCCCGGGCGGCGTGTTCCCGCTTGGCTTCCATGAACTTGTACTTGCCGTAGTCCATGATCCTGCAGACCGGGGGGTTGGCGGTGGGGGACACCTCAACCACATCAAGGCCTTTGGCCTCAGCGACTCTGACGGCCTCATGCGGGGTCATTACACCCAGCTGGGTTCCATCCTCGTCGATGACTCTGACCTCCGCTGCGCGGATGCCATCGTTGATTCTCGTTTCGTTAGCTCGGATACGTTCCTCCCCATCATTGCAAGGAAAGTGATGTTATCAGTCATTTCCCAAAAAATAAAGCAAAGATCACCGCGCCCTCGTCCGGATCTCCTGGATCAGGCTCTCGAAGAACCCCTCCAGGGGCTGGGCTCCCAGGTCGCCCCGGTGGCGATGCCGCACGGAGACCGTGCCGGCGGCGGCTTCCCGGTCCCCCAGCACGAGCATGTAGGGAACCTTGCTCAGCTGGGCGTCCCGGATCTTGGCGTTGACCTTCTCGTTGCGCAGGTCCAGGTCCACCCGCACGCCCAGGTCCAGGGCCCTGTCCCGGATGGTGCGCGCGAAATCGTGGGCCCGGTCCGTGATGGGCAGGATGGCCACCTGGACGGGAGCCAGCCAGGTGGGGAAGGCCCCGGCGCAGTGCTCGATGAGGATCCCCATGAAGCGCTCGAGGCTGCCCAGGATGGCCCGGTGGAGCATGACGGGCTGGCCCTCGGAGCCGTCGGCCTTGACGTAGATGAGACCGAAGCGGCTGGGCATGGAGTAGTCCACCTGCAGGGTGCCCAGCTGCCAAGGCCGCTTGAGGGCGTCGAGCACCTGGAAGTCGATCTTGGGCCCGTAGAAGGCGCCGTCGCCCGCGTTGATGTTGTAGGGCATGCCGGCTTCGTCCAGGGCGGAGGCCAGGGCCCCCTCGGCGTGGTCCCAGATCTCATCGCTGCCCAGCCGGCTCTCGGGCCGCGTGGACAGGTTCACCCGCAGCTCGTCGAAGCCGAAGGTGTGGTAGACGTTCCGGATGAAATCCAGGAAGGAGGCCATCTCCTCCTTCATCTGCTCGGGCATGCAATAGATGTGGGCGTCGTCCTGGCAGAAGGTGCGCACCCGGGTCAGGCCGTGGGTGACGCCGGAGCGCTCGTACCGGTGCAGCCGGCCGAAGTCCGCGTACCGGATGGGCAGGTCCCGGTAGCTGTGCCGGCCGTTGCCGTAGATGAGGCAGTGGCTGGGGCAGTTCATGGGCTTGAGGGCGTACTCCCGCTCGTCCACGGTGGTGAAGTACATGTTGTCCACGTAGTGGTCGTAGTGGCCGCTGGTCTTCCACAGGGCCACGTCCAGGGCCTGGGGGGTGATGACCTCGGAATAGCCCTGCCTGGCGTACAGGGCACGCATGTAGTTGACCAGCTCGGTGTAGACGATGGTGCCCTTGGGGTGGAAGAAGGGCGAGGCCGGCGCCTCCGGGTGGAAGGAGAACAGGCCCAGCTCCTTGCCCAGCTTGCGGTGGTCCCGGGTGCGGGCCTCCTCCAGGAGGCGCAGGTGCTCCTCCAGTTCCTTGGCCGTGTGGAAGGCCGTGCCGTAGATGCGGCAGAGCTGGACGTTCTTCTCGTCCCCCTTCCAGTAGGCGGCGGCGGTGTTCAGAAGCTTGAAGGCCTTGAGCTTGCCCGTGTCCGGCACGTGGGGGCCGCGGCAGAGGTCATAGAAGTCGCCCTGGCGGTACCCGGAAATCCGCTCATCGGCCGGAATGTCCGAAACCAGTTCAACCTTGAGCCCTTCGCCCATTCCCTGGAACAGGGCCACGGCCTGGTCACGGCCGAGTTCCTCGCGCTGCACGGGGACGGCCTCCTGGCTGAGCCGATGCATTTCCGCTTCGATGGCGACGAGATCCTCGGGAGTAAAAAAGGGATCAACCATGAAATCATAATAAAAACCATCCTCGATGACCGGGCCGATCCCGACCTTGGCCTTGGGAAATAGCCGCTTGACCGCCTGGGCCAGGAGGTGGGCCGCCGAGTGGCGGATCACATCGAGGGACTCCGGATCCTTGTTGGTGACCACGGCGACCTTGGCGCCCTCGGTCAGGGGGGCCTTCAGGTCGGTGAGCTTGCCGTCCACCCGCAAGGCCAGGGCGGCATCAAGCAGGCGGGGGCTGATGCTCAGGGCAAGGTCCGCGCCGGTCGCCCCATCCGGCAGTTCGCGGATGGAATCATCGGGAAGACGGACTGAAACTGCCATGGCGATCCTCGCGTCAAACCTCAAGCTTACTCCAAACCCGCACACCGCGCCCGCTCCAAGTGTCGCGGCGTCCCCGGAAGCGCGTTGGCGCCGGGTTTCCCGTGCCATCGCCATCCTGCCGGGGAACCTCGGGGTGCTTCAACGAACTATTAATCTATCTGACGCGGGGGAGGGGGAAGGTGTTGGACATTCTCAAAGGAGCTCTCGTTGCGGGCACGCTTGCCGCAACCTCGGCCGGCGCCACCCCGACGGACGCGCAGGTCTGGGCCCAGTGCATGGAGGCCCGGGCCGCCCTGGAGGCCTGGCGGGCCAACCCGGATCACCGCGGCAAGGTCCAGCTCGTGCTCGGAGCGCGCACGCAGGAGGCCGCCCGTTTCCAGAAGGCCTCCCACCCTCCCGCATTCGCTCCCAAGTGGATCTTCGTGAGCATCGAGGCCCATGACCCTTCGGCCGAGCCCCATGTCCAGCTGGACTTCAACCAGCCGAGGCACCTCGGCTACCTGGCCAGCGCCCTGGCCGGAAAGGTCGACGCCGTCCTCTTCGATCATTCCGTGGTCAAGTTCACGGAATGGACGACGATCCACTACGTTTTCATTAATAAGTTAATGAGCGAACACGGCACCTTTTTTCTGCCCCTGGAGAGCTGGGGTGCCCTCGCCTTCGGAACCGACCCCGGGAACCCCAATGAGCCCTTGAATTTCCAACGACCAACCGGCGATCGCGACTACGACGCCAGGCAGTTCGGCCGGACCCTGCATCTGGCCATGCTCAAGGCCGACGCCAAACGGAGCGAAGGCGGAGGCCTCCAGCCCTGGTTGCCAGGCATGCTTCATGTGCCCATGAATTGGCTGAGCCTGGACGGCGCGACCCGGGCAGGCGCCCTTGCGTTCTGGAAGACGACCTACCTGGTACCGGAACTGGAGGCGAGCCTGAAGTACCGGGCAGGATTCAGGACGGTCACCCGCGTGAGGTTCACACCGACCTTCCTCAAAGGCAATCCCGAGTGCGCTGGCGGCGTGGATTACCTCGCCTGCAGGCGCTGAACGCCGCCGCGGAAGGCGGAGTGCCGGGAGGGAAGGGTCCCGGAGGCGAGCGGGGCCCGACCTTGACGTGGTTCATATTTTATTTATGCTTCCATTGCCGATCAACCCCATCCAGCGCGTTCCCTGTGACGGCCAGGAGCACCCACCTCGGAAAGGAATTCATCCGTGAGCAGCCATCTCAAAACCCTCCTCCTGCCGGCCTTGATCCTGGCAGCTGCCTCCGCCGCCTGGGCTGGCTCCTATTCGGTGCGGAACGATTCAGGATCCGACGCCATCTTTTTCGTCGACAACTGGGTTCATTCGGCCCAGTTCGTTGCCCCGGGAAAGACCGCCAATTTCAAGTCGGGCCCGTTCCATTCCGTGACGATGGTGATCAACAATGGCAGCAAGCCCGTGCTGATCCAGACGCCCTACAGCGAAATTCGTCACGGCGCCCAGGTGTGCAACGGAAATGATAATTTCATATTGACCGCGAAGGGTGTGATCCTCTGGAGGTGACCTTCCCGCCACCCCACCCCAGCGAACCGGACAAAAAAAAAGCCCCCCATCGCATGGGGGGCTTTGGATTTTAACGTCGCGGCGACCTACTTTTCCACCTGTGTGCCAGGAAGTATCATCGGCCCTCTGGAGCTTAACTGCCGTGTTCGGGATGGGAACGGGTGTGACCTCCAGGGTAAAGCCACGACGAAGGGGTCAGACTTCGAAGTGTTGAAGCGAAGGGTGAGGCGAGACGAGCCTAAACATAAGCATTGTCTCATTGATTGGATGCAATTGATTGATGAAAAGTCAAGCCAGTGGACCAATTAGTATCGCTCAGCTCAACGCGTTACCGCGCTTACACATGCGACCTATCAACGTCGTGGTCTACGACGGGTCTCGTGGGGAGATCTCATCTTGAGGGGTGTTTCGCGCTTAGATGCTTTCAGCGCTTCTCACTTCCCGACATAGCTACCCAGCATTGCATTTGGAAACACAACTGGAACACCAGAGGTCAGTCCATCCCGGTCCTCTCGTACTAAGGACAGGTCCTCTCAAATCTCCTACGCCCACACTAGATAGGGACCGAACTGTCTCGCGACGTTCTGAACCCAACTCACGTACCGCTATTGATCGGCGAACAGCCGAACCCTTGGGACCTGCTTCAGCCCCAGGATGCGATGAGTCGACATCGAGGTGCCAAACCTTGCCGTCGATATGAACTCTTGGGCAAGATCAGCCTGTTATCCCCGGCGTACCTTTTATCCGTTGAGCGATGGCCCTTCCATGCGGAACCACCGGATCACTATGACCTGCTTTCGCATCTGCTCGACGTGTGTGTCTCGCAGTTAAGCTCCCTTATACCATTGCGCTCTGCGGCTGATTTCCAAACAGCCTGAGGGAACCTTTGCACGCCTCCGTTACTCTTTAGGAGGCGACCGCCCCAGTCAAACTACCCGCCTGACACTGTCTTCCACCCGGATGACGGGCGTGAGTTAGAGATCAGCATTGCGCAGGGAAGTATCTCAACGACGACTCCACCGACCCTAACGAGCCAGTTTCAAAGTCTCCTTCCTATCCTGCACAGCACAATGCCAACCTCAATGTCAAGATGTAGTAAAGGTGCACGGGGTCTTTCCGTCTAAGTGCGGGTAACCGGCATCTTCACCGGTGCTACAAGTTCGCTGAGTCTCTGCTGGAGACAGTTTCCAGATCGTTACGCCATTCGTGCAGGTCGGAACTTACCCGACAAGGAATTTCGCTACCTTAGGACCGTTATAGTTACGGCCGCCGTTCACCGGGGCTTAAATTCGCAGCTTCGCTTGCGCTAACCGCTCCTCTTGACCTTCCGGCACCGGGCAGGCGTCAGCCCCTATACCTCCTCTTTGGAGTTTGCAGAGACCTGTGTTTTTGTTAAACAGTCGCCTGGAACATTTATGTGCCACCACCTCGGGCTATGAACCCTACCGTGGTACCCCTTCTCCCGAAGTTACGGGGTTAATTTGCCGAGTTCCTTCAGCAGAGTTCTCTCAAACGCCTGAGGATTCTCTCCTCGACTACCTGTGTCGGTTTGCGGTACGGTCACACGTGGCTCTCCTTAGCAGCTTTTCTCGGCAGTGTAGGATCAGGACTTTTCGTCAGAGCGCTTGGGCTCATGCCCACCGGACTTCCCTGGCGGACACCCTTGCGAACTTTCGCAGCACATTCCATAGCGCTGCGTCCCTACCTTCCTGCGTCCCTGCATCGTACAAACGAACCACACATGGTGCGGGAATATTAACCAGCTTTCCATCGCCTACGCCTTTCGGCCTCGGCTTAGGGACCGACTAACCCAACGCGGATTGACCTTGCGTTGGAAACCTTAGTCTTACGGCGGACGGGGTTCTCACCCGTCTTTACGCTACTTATGCCGACAGAGTCTCTTCCCATGTCTCCAGCTGTCCTTACGGTCAACCTTCACAGACGTAGGGAATGCTCCCCTACCACAAAGTTCGCAGCTTCGGTACTATGCTTGAGCCCCGTTGAATTGTCGGCACAGACCCGCTTGACCAGTGAGCTATTACGCTTTCTTTAAAGGATAGCTGCTTCTAAGCTAACCTCCTGGCTGTCTAAGCACATCCACATCCTTTTCCACTTAGCATAGATTTTGGGACCTTAGC